>JANYBW010000033.1 GCA_025360585.1 Actinomycetes bacterium
CATTGAATCTGTTGATCATCGATCGCGTCGAGATGGGCTTCGAGGTCGCTGATTTCGCGACGGCGAATCGCGACGACACCGTCGGAGCAGGACCGTTCGGGCACGGAACGTTTGTAGTATGCATTCGAACTGATGAGCTCGACGCGTTGAAAGCCTGCGCGCTGCGCGACTGCTAGCGAGGGATGGTTCTCGGTGTCGATGAGCAACGTCGCCGTCGCAATCTCGGTGCCGGTGGAAAGGTGCTGTAGCAACAATTGCAGTGATCGGGTCGCGTAGCCCTTGCCTCGGTGCGGTGCGAAAATGTTGTACCCAACGTTGACTTCGCAGTCCAGCAACCATTCACGATCGCGGTCATAGTCGAGCCAGCCCACAACCTCGTCTGCCACCTCAATCAATGCGAACGGGTTCGGTGCCTCGGCGCCCTCGCCGAGCCAACGATGAAAGACTTCGTCGCGGCCAGCGATGAGCGTCGGAATGTCAGACGCATTTGCAGCGCGAATCGTGACGATACCGTCGGTGATCCTCAAACCGTTCGGTGACATCAAAATCGTGATCCGGCATCACCGCGTGAATTGATCCAAAGCGTTGAAGGAATCAAGACGCGCTCCACGGAGCGCAACTGTAGGCCCTGAAAATATTGTCATGTTGTTGTGGCTCGGTCGCAAGTAACATTGCCGTCGTGAACGTGATCCGTACCGTTGAGGAACTTGTTGCGCACTACGACATTCCTGTGCCTTCGTCGTTGACGAAAGAAATCAACTACCTCACCGAGTTACACAAGGCTTACATCGATGCATCACCGTTTGTATTGATGGCAACCGCGGGGCCCGGCGGGCTCGATTGTTCACCACGGGGGGATCCTGCTGGTTTTGTTCGGGTCGCCGATGAACGTACGCTGTTGATTCCTGATCGTCGCGGCAACAACCGCCTCGACACGTTGCGCAATATCGTCGTAGATCAACGCGTCGGTTTGTTGTTTTTAGTTCCGGGCATTGGCGTGACGATGCGAGTCAATGGCAATGCCCATCTCACGACGGATGAACCGCTACGCGAATCGTTCGCGATCGCGAACAAACCTCCGGCAACAGTGATTGTGGTTGAGATTACGTCTGTCTATACGCAGTGCCCGAAGGCCTTGATCCGTTCCAAGCTATGGGACGCCGATGGATTCCGAGATCCATCCGAATTGCCAACGGTCGGTGAGATCAATGAGTTGATTACGAACGGCGAGTTTGATGGCAAGGCCTACGACGATGGATATCCCGAACGAGTTCGCCAGACGATCTATTAGTGCACGCGTGACCGATTAGGTGCCGGTGAGTTCGGCAATGATCGACGCGAAGGATTCCGCTTCGTTGCCGGGAATCACGGTGTAGTTGTAGCCCCAACGTTCACGCCTCGCGTGAAGTTGTTCGATCACCTGGCTCGCTGATCCAATCAATACGAGCGGCGCCTGCACCACCGATTCCGGGTCGGTTCCGAAAACGCCAGCGAGCGCGGCTGCGAAGTTGTCGCGGTCATCGGTGATCGACGCTACCGAAAGCCACGCGTTGATTTCCTTATTCGCGATTTCGGGGCCGGCAGCCTCGCGGACCCACGCGACCTTTTCATCGATGCTGGACGGCAAGGCGTCTTGGGCCGCGGCGGTATCGATTTCGCCGCTGTGGATCGACGCGTTGACCCCGATGATGTCGGCGTTGGCCGCGGCGAACCGCAACACGCGTCGGCCTCCACCGCCGATCAAAAACTTCGGTCCGGTCGCGGTGGCTGGTTTTGGAGTGCCGTCGAGTTCGGAAATTTGATAGTGATCCCCAGCAAAACTGAACGGACCGGGCGCGAAAAGCCCTTTCAATACGGCCATATGCTCAATCATGCGATCCACCCGAATCTTGGGTGTATCCATCGCGATGCCCGACCGTTCGTAGTCGAGCCGTTTCCATCCGGCGCCCAATCCAACTTCGAGGCGACCATCGGAAATCAGATCAATCGAAGCGAGTTCTCGGGCCAGGATCGCCGGATGGCGAAAGTCGCAGTCCAGCACCAGCGGACCGACTTTGAGGGTTGTGGTGACGGCAACCGCGGAAGCCATTGCCGCGATTGGCCCTAACCCTTCATCGAAATGATCGGGCACAAACATCGTCGAGTACCCCATGGCTTCAACGCGGCGTACCGTCTCGACCCACGACTGATCAGCGAACGGATGCTGTAACTCGACGCCAAAACGAAACGGTTGATGGGTCATGTGCGCTTTCTAGCGCACCGCAACGTGACTATGCCCTGGGGAGATCCAATCCCAATGCGCTCGGATCCATGGCGAGTTGGCCACCCGCGGCGAGCCAGCGCATGACGACTTCGTTGCCTTCGTTGGGGTTGTAGATGTCTTCTTGGCGTGAGAACAATCCGTCGCCGCAGTAGTCGTAAATCGTGACGCAGCCGAACCGGTATACCTCGTCGCCGCCCGTCGGGTCGGGGAAGACTTGCCACGGAAAAAACACCACGCGGCTCCCCTCGATCACGTGCCACTCGACGGGAAATTGCATCATGGGTACGGGGGCCATGAGCTCATTGATCTTGGCCTTGATCGCATCACGACCGCGAATAATGCCGTAGTTGTGTTCGTGCCATTCGCAATCCGGTGAATGGAGGTCCGCCCAGAGATCCCAGTCGCCCGCGTCGCCGGCGGCATTGATGGCGAGCCACGCTGTTTCAACTTCTTGGCGGTCGAAGATTTTTTCAGTATTCACAGGGTTCCGCCGGCTTCGAACCATGCTTTCATGACCATTTCGGTTTCTTTCATGTTGTAGATGTCTTCTTGCAGCGAGAACTTTCCGTTGCCCGCGTATTCAAGGATGGTGACGCCGGCGAATTCGAAGCCACCTTCACGGTCATCGACGTTGGGAAGCACGTTGCGCCATTTGAAAACCACGCGGTTGCCGTCGATGGTGTACCACTCCATTGGGTATTCCCATTTGGCGTCAACGAGTGGAGCCATGGTTGGGATAATCCAAGCTTTGATGGCTTCAGGGCCAACGAACGTGCCCATTTCGTGCTCGACGTAGACGCCGTCGTCGGTGAACAATTCGCAATACTCAGACCAACGTTGTTGATCGTTGAACTCTCGTTGTTTCTGGAACGCGGCTTCGATTTCAGCTTGAGGAAATGCAGTCATCTCGCTATGCGATCACGCGCCGCTAGGCTTCGTCAACTCGGAAGCGATTGCAAACTCTGGAGCCACCCGCTTTGCGCGTCGGCACAATGATTGACGGCTATGCCGTGGCGCGCATCTCTAACGCTTCGCGATCATTGATCGAATAGCGCGTGCGGCCGTCGACTTCGATCCAACCCAACTTCACGAACGTTGCGATGGCCTTGTTGACTCGTTCTCGAGAAGCCCCAACCATGCCGGCGAGTTCTTCTTGCGTGAGTGGCATGCGGAATTCGTCTTCGCCCGCCGAAACTTGCAGGAGGCGTTTCGCCGTACGGCCGGTGACGTCGAGGAACATGGCGTCCGAGAGTGCTTCGTCGGTGGCGCGCAGACGGCGACTCAAAATGCGAACAACTGCCCACAGGACTTCCGGTCGGTTGTGCAGAACTTTTTTGACGTCGTCGTAACCGACCGAGATGAGGTGCACCGTGCCGAGTGCGCGCGCGTCGGCGCTTCGGTCGCCGCCATCAAAGAGTGGTAGCTCGCCGAACAATGCGCCCGGCCCGAGTACGGCAACGACAGATTCCCGACCATCGGTTGCTTTGACCGTGATTGCGACTCGACCCGAAAAGACGATGAACAACCGATCGGCGACTGCGCCTTGTTCGACGATGAGTTCGTTGCGGCGGTATTTCGACAGCTCGGTCCGCCCGCTCAGCTCGCTGAGTAGGTCTGGGGGCATCTGCCCAAAGAGGTCGGTCTGATCGAGCACGCGGCTCCTGGTCATTGTCTGGTCCTAACCCGGTCTAGCGCGACGGTAGTCAATGTCACACTTCCCGATCGGCCACTTGTGGCCTTGAGTCAAGGTCTTTGTTGTCAGATAACAGTGATTACCTCGTGTAGGAACGCAATTCGTGGCGGCAGTGGCGCCACGGACCGATCGTGTGGCCGGCCTGCTATAGAGCTGTCGTAAGGTTCACGGGTGGCTGGTTTGGTCTGGACAATCGTGGTTGCCGGCGGGGGAGGGACTCGATTTGGCGGCCCGAAACAGTTTGCGGCGCTGGCGGGGCGCACAGTTTTGGACCGATCAGTGACGACCGCTCTCGCGAACAGCGATGGTGTGGTCGTGGTACTGCCTGAAGATTCGCTCTGGGAGCTACCGCAGGAATTGCGAGCAAACGTCATCCGTGCCATTGGTGGCGCTACCCGTTCCGCATCCGTGCGTTCGGGGTTGGCGAAGGTTCCCGAAAATGTTGAGATCGTTCTCGTGCACGACGCGGCGCGGCCGTTGTGCTCGGGCACACTGTTTGGCGCGGTTATTGCGACGGTGCGCGACGGTGCCGATTGCGCGGTGCCGGCGTTGCCAATCAGCGACACCATCAAACGAATCGATGGAAACCGCGTCGTGGAAACGGTCTCGCGCGAAAACGTCGTGACTGTGCAAACACCGCAGGCTTTTCGCGCTGCGACACTGCGCTCCGCTCACGCCGGGGCGCCCGAAGGTACCGATGATGCAGCGTTGATTGAACGAATCGGTGGCACCGTGGTCATCGTTGCCGGCGAGACGCGTAATCTCAAAATCACGATGCCCGACGATTTGATCGTCGCGTACGGATTGCTCAACGCTCAGGAAGGTACGCAATGAGCGACCTCGATATGCAAAAAGACTCGCGCGGCAACAACCCGTTCAACCTGCGCGTCGGGCTCGGATACGACGTGCACCCCTTTGCGGAATCGAATTCATCTCGACGTCTGGTGTTGGCCGGCGTGACGTTTGATCACGTTGGGCTGGTGGGCCATTCCGACGCGGATGCAGTCGCGCATGCGGTCAGTGACGCATTGTTGAGTCCGGCCGGGCTTGGTGATCTGGGCTCCCGATTTCCAGCTACCGACGAGCGGTTCCGTGACGCGAATTCGATGCAGCTGCTCGCTCAGGTTGTCGAGTTGGTGCTCACCGAACGTTGGTGTGTCGGCAACGTGGATATCGTGATCAACGCCGAACAACCGCGGCTCGCGCCGCACATCTCGGGGATGGAGCAGAACTTGCGCGAGGTGTTACGGCCGTTGGCACCAGGGTCCGGTCACGACGATGTTTTCGTCGCGATCCAACCGAAACGCGGTGAAGGGATCGGCGCAATCGGGCGGGTTGAAGGCATCGCGGTCCAGGCAATTGCACTGCTCATGAAAACAGAGCCGAGGGGTCCGCAGAGCCGCAACTAGCCTCTCGCCCGTGCTGAGGATCTACGACACTGCCCAACGAGCAATCGTTGATTTCGTTCCCCGAAATACTGCGACGGTGTCGATGTACGTTTGTGGGGTCACTCCGTACGACATCGCGCACCTCGGCCACGGCCGGACGGCAGTCGTCTTTGATGTAATCCGTAGATATCTCGCGAGCAGCGGCTTGTCGGTCACCTTTGTCACCAACGTCACCGACATCGAGGACAAAATCATTGCGCGCGCGGCCGACCGCGGTACTTCGGAACCCGAACTCGCGCAACAGTTTCAGGATGAATACTGGACCCAAATGGATCGGCTCGCAGTACTGCGCCCAGATGCACTGCCGCGCGCAACGGAGTTCATCGCGCAAATGCACGAATTGATTTCGGAGCTCATCGCGAACGGGTGTGCCTACGTGATCGATGGTAGCGGCGTCTATTTTTCGGTTGAGTCCTTGCCCGGTTACGGTGCGCTCGCACGACGAGATCTCGCGCAGCTGTTGGAAAGCGCAGGTTCACGCGTATCGGTGGACGACGACAAGCGTTCTCCGGTTGATTTTGCGTTGTGGAAAGCGGCGAAGCCGGGCGAACCCACCTGGGATTCTCCGTGGGGCGCGGGCCGACCGGGTTGGCACATCGAATGTTCAGCGATGGCGTTGGAGATTCTCGGCGACGGCTTCGACCTGCACGGCGGCGGTGATGATCTGGTGTTTCCCCATCACGAAAACGAGATCGCCCAAGCGGTTGGCGCGGGGCATGCGTTTGCCCGGTACTGGCTGCACAGCGCGATGGTGATGGTCGGCGCTGAAAAGATGAGTAAATCCTCGGGTAATTTCCCGTCCTTGGCAACGGCTATTGATGCCCACGGGGGGCCAGCGTTTCGTTGGGTTGTCGCCCGCACGCACTACCGGCGGCAAATGGAGATCAACGACGATGCTCTGAAGGCCGCCGGTGCCGAAATCGATGGCTTCAATGCGTTGGCGCGCCGCGCCCGCAACGCCGGTGTAGTTGCTCCTATGGAATCAGACATTGCCGCGTTTTGCAATGTCATGGACAATGATTTCGATACTCCGAATGCCGTCGCGGTGATTCATGGTTGGCGCAGTGCGGCGAATGCGGCGATCGACGATGGCCGGCTTGACGACGCGGCGATTGCGTTGGCGCAAGTGCGCGATTCGCTGGCGATTCTCGGTATCGAGATTGACGATGGCAGTGCCGATCATGGGGATGCTCGTATCGATGCGTTGGTGGCGGCGCGCACGGCCGCTCGCCTCTCGAAAGACTTTGCCGAATCCGATCGGTTACGCGACGAGATTGCGGCGCTTGGAGTCGTGCTTGAAGACACCGCGCAAGGAACGCTTTGGCGGCGCGCGTGAACCCATCGGGCAAGCGTTCGGCGAAAAAGCCGGCAGCTAAAAAGCCGGCACCGAAATTGCCGATGCCGAAACAATCGTTACTCAAGAAACCCGCGGCGAAGCCGGGTAATTCACCGAAATCTGCCAACAGCGAAGCAACCAGTGACCGCGCGCACCGCGGCTCTGGAAATGATTTCAACCGGTCGTCGTCGCCCCGGAGTGCCTTGCCGCTGGACGGCGAACAGGTTGAAGGTCGCCGCGCCGTGCGTGAGCTTCTGGTTGCCGGTCGGCGCAAAGTGAAGGCCGTATTCGTTTCGAACGAACTCGACCCGAGCGACATCGTCGACGAAATCAAGATGTTGGCCGGGTCCTCGTTGCGGATGGTCGCGGCCGAACGGATTTTCGAGGTTTCTCGCACCGAATCGCATCAAGGTGTGGTGGCGCAAGCCGAGCCGATCCCGAATCTAGAAATGTTGCAACTCGTACGTGATCACGAACGGCCATTCATCATCGCGCTCGACGGCATTACGGATCCTGGGAACCTGGGCGCGATTTTGCGCACCGCGGAAACTGCGGGTGTGACGGGTGTGCTGCTGCCGAGAAAACGCAGTGCGCAGCTCAGCCCAACCGTTGCGAAAGCGGCGGCCGGGGCCATTGAATACCTCCCAATTGCGCTGACGTCGGGGATTCCTGGCGCGCTCGATCGCTTATCGCGCGAGCGAGTCTGGATCGTTGGCCTCGATGGTGACGCGACGAAAACGTTCGATGATCTCGAAGTTGCTGACGAACCGTTGGTGTTGGTATTCGGTGCGGAAGGCAAAGGGTTATCGCCGCTCACGAAAAAGCGTTGCGATGTGCTGGTGAAGATTCCGATGTATGGCAATGTTGAATCGATGAACGTCAGTGCTGCGGCCGCGGTGGCGATGCACGAAATCGCCAAAAAACGTTTGAGAAAGTAATCTCAAAGTACTCGCCGGGTTAGCTCAGCTGGCCAGAGCAACGCACTTGTAATGCGTAGGTCGTGGGTTCGACTCCCACACCCGGCTCCAATCGAAGTTGCTGGCGGGGCAGCATCCACCACCAAGGCCACAAAGTCTGGTTGCATCTGTGCTCCCATGGCGAGCGAATCCTCACTTTCTGCGCACGAACGTGCCTTGCTCGATTTCGAGCGCGAAGCGTGGACATTCGACGGCTCGAAGGAAGCGAACATTCGCGGCCGTTTGGCAATGTCGCCGACGAAGTACTACCGAACCTTGAGTGGCCTCATCGATGGCCCTGGGGCTTTTGCGTATGACCCCCTCACGACAATGCGGTTGCGTAAATCCCGTGATGATCGCCGTCGGTCTCGAATCGAAGGTCGGCGAGCGGATCGCGGCCGGCCCTAAATCACGCCTGCTGCAAACGCGGTCGGTTGTTTCGGCCGAAATGTTCTGGGGTGCCCGCCATCGTGGCTCGCGATAGGTCAGAATACGGTTATGAGTGATTCGAACGACCGAAATCTGGGATCCGGTGCACAGAATCTTATGGGCGGTGCGAACCCCCAGATGCTGAAGACTGTTGGTCTCCTGCTCGTTGCGCTGATCATCGGCGCAGTGATGCTCAACGTGGTTGATGATGGTGGCACTAAGGCTGCGAAGGCGACCAAGCCCACAACGACGGTGCCGAAGAAAAAACCAAATGGTGGTACCGAACCGACTACCTCCACGGCGGCCAAGCCCATCGGCCCGATTACCGCGCCCGCGAAATTGCAGGTGATGGTGCTGAATGGCAGCGGCGTGAGTGGGGTTGCCGCCAGCGAATCGACCGGTATCAAAAAGAGTGGCTACACCAGCCAACAGAAAGCCGACACGTTGGCCACGACACGCAAAGGCAACGCGGTGCAATGCAAAGCCGGTCTTGAACGAGAAGCGAAAGCGTTAGCGAAGCAAGTCGCCAATGGATTTGTGGTCGAGACCTTTCCGGCAACCTTGCCGGCGTTGAAAACAGCAGGCGCAAAGATTTCTCCGACGGTGCAGTGTCTCATCATTATCGGCACCAAAAAATAACCTTCGGCGCGCTCGCCGCGTTGTGCCTATCGATTGGCGCGGGTGCCTGTAGCTCGGAGAGTGGTGCTCCAAAACCCGGCGCGGCCGTCGTCTTAGTTGCCAACGCGAAAGACCCGTCGGAATTCGCGACGGATCGTCACGGACGCATTTTGTATGCCGAACGCCAAACCGGAAACGTGCGCAGAATCGATGTCCAGGACCACCTCGAACCGACGCCCGTCGCATCAGTTGACACAACGAGTGAAGGCCAGCGCGGTCTACTGGGGCTCGCTATTGATGCTCAGGATCAAATCTTTGTGGCCTACACCGAACGCGGCGGAGATCGGCGGCTGACCGTCTCGAAGATTCTCGGTCGGGTCGAGCAAGTCGTGTGGCGGGGTCCGAAATCCGAAGACCTTGCCAACGGCGGCCACCTCGCGTTTCGCCAATCCAACTCGTCCAAATCCGGCAAGAACAAACCCACCAATAGCAAACGCACCAGAGGCGAGCCCAACAAATCCAACCCCGACCAGTTGCTGATCGGCATCGGCGAACTTGCAGGCAAACATCTCGACGTGCAACTTGGTGCGCCACCGAAGGGTTTGACCTCCGGGAGAATGCTGGAGCTCGATCCCGCGGGTCCGGCGAGGCAAACACCCCAGGTGCTCTCAACGGGTTGGCACAATCCGTTCGCATTCTTTGTGCGGGCCGACGGCGCGGTGATCGTCGCCGATAACGCGCCCGATGGAGTTCCCGAACGTCTTGCTCGTGCTGACTCGGCTCCAACGCCGGAAGTGCAAGTGTCGTTCGACAAGGAACGGATCCCGACGGCAATTGCCGAATGGCGAGGGAGGTTGGTCACGTGTCAACTCACGGATTCAACCTTGCGGCGCCAAAACGCCGAGACCCATCAGTTCAGTGATCTCGTCATCAAGTCGCCGTGTAATCGGACGGTAATCGAGGCCAAAAACCGTCTGGTGTTTGCGACGGATACCACGATCTACACGATGTTTTGTTGCCTCAAGTAGCCGCCGCGTTGCAACAAACGCTCGCGAGTCACTCCGGTTGCCGCACTGATCGCAGTCATTGCCATTCCCAACGCTCCGTTGCGCACCGCGCGATCGGCAGAAGCGTTAATGCACGCGGCCGCGAACTCCGGTTGATGATTCACGGCGCCGCCAGTTTCGATTGCAATCGTTGGATGAATCGATGGCATCGCCAACGAAACGTTGCCCATGTCGGTGGAGAATGTGATATCACCGTCGTAGATCAACCCAAATGATTCGGCGTGTTCGCGGTACAACGCAACCAACTCTTCGTCGTGATCCATGTGCGTGTACGTGGGGCATTCATCGTGAAACATCACCGTTGCGCCGGTGGCCAATGCGCCAGCTTCAAAACAACGTTCCACTCTTGGGCGCAACGCAATGAGTTCGTCAACGGTTCGAGCCCGGACCATCCAGTCGGCGACGGTATGCGCAGGAATGATGTTCGCGGCGTCGCCACCCTTTAACACGATGCCGTGCACTTGATCGGTCGGCGAAAGATGTTGACGCAGCAAACCGATCGCAACTTGCGCGATGGTGAGTGCATCGGCAGCGTTGACCCCGAGTTGTGGCGCCGCGGCCGCGTGTGATTCGTGGCCTTCGCAGCGAACTTCGAAATGGCTCACGGCACTGACCCTTGGCTTCAGCGCGTTCACAGGCGCGGGGTGCACCATCATCGAAGCGTGAACGCCGTCGAATACACCACGGTCGAGCATATGAATTTTGCCGCCGCCGCCTTCTTCGGCGGGCGTGCCCATGATCGAAACTGTGATGCCGAGATCATCCGCGATGGGCGCCAAGATCAAGCCGGCGCCAACAGCCGCGGCCGCGATGATGTTGTGTCCGCACGCGTGGCCTACGTATGGCAGCGCATCGTATTCCGCACAAATGGAAAGGTGCAGCGGTCCGCGGCCTGCCCGGGCAACGAACGCAGTTTCAAGATCGGCGACACCGAAATCGACGGCAATGCCTGCGTCGCTCAGCAAACCAGCAGTCCAAGCGCTGGATTGTGTTTCTTGGTATTTTAATTCCGGATGCGCGTGGATCCGATGTGACAACGCGACCAGTGAGGGTGTTGCTTGGTCCAAAATCCCAGTCACATGGTTCGTAAAAGCACTCATTGCCAACGAACTCTAGAGCGGCACTGCTCTCGTTAGCATCACGGTCGTGGTGCGAGTGCTGATCTGCCCAGACAAATTTCGCGGGTCGCTCACGGGTATTCAAGCTGCGCAAGCCATCGAACGCGGGCTGAAGCGCGTGATCGCGGCGGCGGATTGCACGGTGTTGCCGCTCGCCGACGGCGGAGAGGGAACGCTCGATGCACTGGTTTCTTGCCTTGGCGGATCACTGCGGACCGAAACTGTGACTGGCCCATCGGGGAATCAAGTCGCGGCGCAATGGGCGATGTTGCAACGCGGCACTGCCATCGTCGAAATGGCCAAGGCGAGCGGCCATGCGCTCATCCAGGGTGAGCGCGATGCGTTGCATGCGACGAGTCGCGGAACCGGAGAGCTTATTGCTGCCGCGATTCGCAGTGGCTGTACGAAAATTATTGTTGGAGTCGGTGGGAGTGCCACAACCGATGGTGGGCTGCCCGCGCTCGATGCGCTGCGCTGGACGCTGCGCGGTATTGATGTGAATGTCGCGTGCGATGTCACGACCACCTTTATCGATGCGGCCGAAATATTTGCGCCACAAAAAGGTGCGACTCCGGCACAAGTGTCATTGCTGACTCGCCGTTTGGCCACGCTTGCGCAGATATATCAAGAACGCACCGGAATCGATGTGCGCGCGATTCCAGGATCGGGCGCGGCTGGCGGCCTCGCGGGTGGCCTCGCCGCGATTGGCGCGCGCATCGAACCGGGTTTTGATGTGATCGCCACTGCGGTCGGATTCGACGACGCGCTTGCGGACGATTGCGATTGGCTGATCACCGGCGAAGGCAAACTTGATGCGTCAAGTCTCGACGGCAAAGTTGTCGGCGGTGCGCTCGAAGCCGCAGCCGCCAATGGAATTCAACATCGGGCCGTGATCTGTGGCGTCGCCGATCCGGAAATCGAACAGCGTTTGGTCGCTGATGGTGTGCTCGTACTGACGACGGCGCAACGGGCTTGGGATCTCGAAGATTCGTTGGCACGGGCAGAATTATTGTGCGAAGAAGCTGCGGTCGAAGCCGCGAATTATTTCGCTACGCGGTGAGTTCGCGCCCGAATTTGGTGCCGTAACCCGGGATGGAAATCATCGGTGGTCGTTCCGAAACGGCAACGTCAGCGCGAATCAATTCTGCGGTGTCGTCGAATCGCAACAGTTCCGCGGATTCGGAGTCGAAACGCTCGAGTCCGGCCCGCCGTAGCGCGGTGATCAAGATCGCGAGTGCAGGTGCTCCCAGTTCAGTGATCGGGCGATTGCGGTGCACGCGTACGCCGAGATCGGCTTGCGCGATGGCGGCGCGACCAAACCGCGCGCAGAGATCCACGAGCAGGCCAAACTCAACGCCCCACCCTTGTACAAACGGAATGGTTTCGAGCGCGTCGCGGCGGCCGGCATACTCGCCCGAGAGCGGCTGCACAATGTCGGCGAGATCTGGAAACAGATGAGATAACAGCGGGCGGGCCATGAGCTCGGTGACTCGTCCGCCGCCGGTGGGCTCGCCGTGTAGTGGGCGGCGATAAAACGCCTTGGTGAATTTGGTGCTTGGATCTTGCAGCAGTGGCGCGACCAATCGGGTGACGAAGTGTGAACCGAAATTGCGGATATCGGCATCGACCCAGCAGATGATGTCGCCCTCGCACGCGTAGAGCGATTTCCATAACGCGTTGCCCTTGCCGCGCCCTGAACCTTGCGACGCCAGAATCGATGCTTCGCTCACCACGCGTGCACCTTCATCGCGCGCAGCAGCCGCAGTTGCGTCGGTCGAGCCGTCGTCGATCACCACGATCTCACTGACGAACGGAACAGTCTCCATCAGCTCACGGCGGATGGTGCCCACGATATGGCCCACGGTGGCCTCTTCGTTGCGAGCGGGCAAGCACACCGAAATCGACATTCCAGAGGCTAAGCGTGCCTCAAGGAGGTCGAAGTGCGCAGCGGCCATACTGGCGACGCTAACCGCGACCGCTACCCAATATTGCGTCTCAGCAGAATCGCTTCGCCGCCAGATTCATCGCTTTGGTATCCTGGGCTTGCAATTACCAGTAACACGCGCTCATCCAGAGCGGCTGAGGGACAGGCCCTTTGACGCCGCGGCAACCAGCTTCACGCCCGACGGTTGGCTCCACCAACCGTCATATAGGGGGAAGCCAGGTGCCAATGCCTGATCGATGAGAGAGCCAACAGCGGAACCCCGCTTGCGGCGCTCGACGGAGAGCGCAACGAGACGAGAGGAATAACTGTTATGGCATACGTGCAAGGTCTTCGCTGTCGCGAGTGCGGCCACGAATATGAGATCGCTCCGATTTACACCTGTGAATGGTGTTTCGGTCCGGTGGAAGTGGTGTACGACTACGACGCGATCAGGGCCAATATTTCTCGGGAAAAGATTGCCGCAGGCCCCGAAAATATCTGGCGCTATGGCGATCTACTCCCAGTAGAAAGCGCCGAAGCGATCAACCTGGGTGCCGGGTACACGCCGCTCGTGCGCTGCGATCGGCTTGCGGAAGCGCTTGGCCTGGGCGAACTCTGGATCAAAAACGACACGCTCAATCCCACCAACTCGTTCAAAGACCGCGTGGTTGCAGTGGCGTTGAGTAAAGCGCTGGAGTTTGGTTTCAAGACGGTGGCTTGTGCCTCGACGGGCAACCTCGCCAATTCGGTTGCCGCCCACGCGGCCCGAGCTGGCCTGAACAGTTACGTGTTTGTGCCGAGTGATCTCGAAGCCGGCAAGATCGTGACGACTTCGGTCTACGGCGGCAACGTGGTTGCAGTCAATGGCAACTACGACGACGTGAACCGGCTCTGCGCGGAGCTCGCGGGCACATATCCCTGGGCCTTCGTCAACGTGAATGTCCGTCCGTTTTATGCGGAAGGCTCCAAGACCTTGGCGTATGAGACTGCCGAGCAACTCGGCTGGCAAACGCCGGATCATGTTGTGGTGCCCATCGCGAGTGGTTCACTGCTCACCAAAATCGACAAAGGATTTGCCGAGCTCTACAAAGTTGGTCTGCTCGACGAAGAACCGGTCGTTCGAGTCAGCGGCGCACAGGCGCTTGGATGCTCACCGGTTGCTGAGGCCTATCTCACCAACAGCGACACAATTAAGCCAGTAAAACCAAAGACGATCGCGAAATCGCTCGCGATCGGTAACCCTGCCGACGGCTATTTCGCGCTCGACGTTGTGCGCCGCACCAACGGTGCAATGTGCGCAGTCACCGATGATGAAATCGTCGAAGGTATTCGCCTACTCGCCCGCACCGAAGGCATCTTTGCCGAGACCGCGGGCGGCGTCACGATCGCCACGCTGGCGAAGCTCGCGCAGCAGGGTGTCGTTCGCCAAGACGAGCGCGTCGTCGCCTACATCACTGGTCATGGCCTGAAGACTCTGGACGCTGTCGAAGGCGTCGTTGGGCCGACCGCAACAATTTCTCCCAACTTGGAAGCATTCCAAGCTGCGTTCAATATCGAGGAGCAGTAATGGCAGTCACCGTTCGTATCCCCACGCAACTTCGCAACCTTTCGGGCAATGCCGCCGAGGTCCAACTCGAAGGCGCGACGATCCAGGATGTACTGCAGAACCTCAACGTTGCGCACCCCGGTTTCGGTGAGCGGCTTTTCGACGACACCGGTGCGCTGCGGCGGTTCGTGAATGTGTTTCTTGCAGAAGAAGACATCCGATTTTTAGACGGCGTGAATACGGCAGTCACCGCCGGCCAAGTGCTCAGCATCGTTCCTGCGGTCGCTGGCGGCTGCTAACGGGTGAATTCGTCGGTCGGCGCTGCCCGCAGCCCGCTCCGCAACCCTTCGGGACGCACCCTTTTGGCCGATGAAATGGGGTGCAGCCAGGAACCGAGCATCGTGTCGCGCATGAGCTCCTTGCCGATGCGTTCGCGCATCAGTACCGCTACGAATCATCGGGCCGGGCCTTCAGTGCACAATGCCGATTCCGCGATGAACAAGGCGAAGCCGACGCCACGATCGCTATGACCAGTGCGTACGACGCACAAGCGGTGACGGCGCTCGGGGTCAGTACGCCTCGGTTCGAGTGGCTGATGCAAGATCTGCGATCGATCGCGCGAACGCTATGGGGCCACGACTTCGAAGCAAACGAAGGTCGCTTCGCGAAGTTGTTCGATGATTCGCCGCACCCGATGGGACCGCGCATTACCTTGGTGAACGATCCGCACGAAGCAACCTTTCGTGTCCGTCAGCACCGCATCACCTACGCGACCCGTCGTGAGGGCGAGCTGCGACACACCGTGCGGATCGACCGGTGGCATATGCGCCCCGATGGTCGTTGGCTTCCCGCGCAATTCGTAGCGGAAATTTTCGATGATGCGATCGCGCGGCCCTTAATGAGCGAGCGCTACTGGGATCTGTTTTGGCCCGTTGGCGGTGAGCTCGTGCCGCAGATGCGCCGGGTCGATTTCACCGACGATCTCGGAATCACCACGAGTCGCAGCATCAACCTCGCCGAGTGGCAAATCGCGCACTAGTGCAAGACGAGCATGTTGTATCGGTTACGCAAGGGTTACCGCGTCGGAACCGTGACGTAGAGGTGATCAGCGACTGCGTTGGGAATTGTGTAATCACCGGTATCGCTGCGAATCGCGAAGCCGGAGCTGTCGGACGACAACAGCGTGGCCGATTTTCCGGGTGTGAGTTCGGCGCGAGATACGAGCGCGATGAACTCGTCGTTGATTTCGATCCGCTCGCTAATGCGAGAAACGGTGAAGCGGCCCTCGGGAGCGTGGGCTAGTGAAATTTTTGACGGTGCGCTGACGTCGCGCAGCGTTCCTGGAATCGGATTTCCGTGTGGGCACGTTGCGGGATCGCCGAGCAATGCAATGAGTTTTTCTTCGACATCGTCGGAGATCACGTGCTCCCAACGGTCGGCTTCGCGATGGACCTTTTCCCATTCCAGCCCGATGATGTCGACGAGTAGCCGTTCAGCCAGGCGATGCCGGCGGACGATTTTCGTAGCGAGCTCACGGCCTTTGATGGTGAGTGAAACGGTACGGTCATCGGCTAATTCCACGAAGCCTTGATCCGCCAAGCGACCGACTGTTTCCGATACCGCTGCCGCCGACAAACCGAGCCGCTCGACGAGACGAGCCCGCATGACCCGAGTGCCTTCTTCTTCTATTTCGAGAATGTTCTCGAGATATTCCTCGGTCGTGTCGTGCATGTCAGCCATGTGATCGCAACTCTAGCGAGGTGTCTTGTTCATCATGCCGGCGCCGGCGTGGTTGTGCTCGGCGATGATCGATCCGAGCTTGCCTTGGGAACGCGACCGCTGAAGTAAAAGAGCCATGTTACGGGCACTAAATACAGCCCGTAAATGCTCACTCTTAGCGGTGATGCTTCGTTCGCGCTCCAGCCAAAAATTCCCTGCAAGAAATCGTGGACCCAGCCGTTAGCGAACGGACCACTTGTGATCGTCCACAATGAATCACCTTGTAGTCCAGTAAGTTTCATTGCCTCGGCGAGTTCGAATCCGGCTTTGGCGAGTAAGCCCGCGGCGAACAAGATCAAGAGCCCACCGGTGATCGAAAAGAATTTCGCGAGATTGATGCGGTGCCCATAGCCGTAGATCACGATGGCGATTGCAATCGCGATGGCCAGACCGATGGTGCCACCAACGATGGTGTCGATGGCCGAACGTTTCGTTGCTTCTTGGGCCCCGATCATGAACAGCACCGTCTCGAATCCTTCGCGGGCAACCGCGACGAATGCCATGATTGCGATCGCTTTACTCCCGCGCTCGATCGCGGCGTCCACCTTTGAATGGAGGGTCGACGCGATCCCGCGGGCATGCCCACGCATCCAAAAGATCATCCATGTCAACACCGAACCTGCGGTGAGTGCGAGGAAACCTTCGACCCACGGCTCGGCGCTGCTGGAAGCGAACTCATCAACGACTCGACTGAAGATCACTGCCGCGACAACGCATACGGCGGCCGCGGCGCCGACGCCTACCCATACGGCCTTGACGCGATCGTGTCGACCAATTTTGTTGAGGTACGCCAACAAAATCGCGACGATGATGGCCATCTCGAGGCCTTCTCGCAACATGATCAATAAGCTCGCACCCATGGCGTCTCCTCGAAACGATTACTAAGGGTTACCTTACCTTACTAAGGGTGTCCTTACAAGTGCGAAGTTCTGGCACTCGCCGATGGTGAGTGCCAGAAACCGTTAGCACTCTGCTATCGTGAGTGCTAACCAGTTCGTGTTGTGCCATTTCGAATTTCGATTCGGTTGCGCTGCTGGGGTTCATCCAATTGTTCCCGATCCGTTGCAGCACTGTGGCTGCACAGGGGGTTTCTCCGAATATGCCTAAGCAGATTGCCTACAGCGAAAATGCACGTCGTTCGCTCGAAGCGGGTATGAACAAGCTGGCCGATGCCGTCCGAGTGACCCTCGGACCAAAAGGCCGCAACGTCGTACTCGAAAAGAAGTGGGGCGCGCCCACGATCACCAACGACGGTGTATCAATCGCCAAAGAAATCGATCTCGAAGACCCATTTGAAAAAATCGGCGCCGAGCTCGTCAAAGAAGTAGCGAAAAAGACCGACGATGTTGCCGGCGACGGCACCACCACTGCCACGGTGCTTGCCTGGGCGATGGTCCGTGAAGGTCTCCGCAATGTTGCCGCTGGCGCCAACCCGATGACCTTGAAAAAGGGTATCGAAGCTGCCGTCGTCGTTGCAGTTGAATCGATCAAATCCAACTCCAAGAAGGTCGACACCGACCCGACTGCCATTGCCAACGTTGCCGCGATTTCCGCTGCAGACAAGAGCATCGGCGAGATGATCGCTGAATCGCTCGAAAAGGTTGGCAAAGACGGCGTTATCACCGTTGAAGAGAGCCAGACCTTCGGTATGGAACTCGACCTCGTTGAGGGCATGCGTTTCGACAAGGGCTACATCTCGCCCTACTTCGTCACGGACCCGGAGCGCATGGAAGCGTCGATGGACGACCCGTACATCTTGCTCGTTTCGAGCAAGGTCAGCGCAGTCAAGGACTTGTTGCCGATCCTCGAAAAGGTCATGCAAGGCGGGCGCCCGTTGGTGCTCATCGCCGAAGACCTCGAAGGCGAAGCGCTTGCGACCCTCGTGGTCAACAAGATCCGTGGCACGTTCAAGTCGGTTGCTGTGAAGGCTCCTGGCTTCGGCGAGCGTCGCAAAGCGATGTTGCAAGACATCGCGATCCTCACCGGCGGTGAAGTGATCAGCGAAGAGGTTGGTCTGAAGCTCGACGGTGTTGGTCTTGAAATGCTCGGCCGTGCGAAGAAGGTCGTCGTTACTAAAGACGAGACCACAATCGTTGAAGGCTCTGGCAAAAAGATCGATATCCAAGGCCGCATCAATCAGATCCGCGCCGAGATCGACAACACCGACAGCGACTATGACCGTGAGAAACTGCAAGAGCGTTTGGCGAAACTCGCCGGCGGTGTTGCGGTGATCAAGGTCGGTGCTGCTACCGAAGTTGAGCTCAAGGAAAAGAAGCACCGCATCGAAGATGCAGTGCAAACCACCAAAGCTGCGGTTGAAGAAGGTGTCGTTGCCGGTGGCGGCGTTGCCTTGCTTCGTGCCCAAGCCAAAGTGCTCGACCTTGCTGCAACGCTCGAAGGCGATGAAGCTACTGGCGCCAAGCTGGTTGCCCGTGCGCTCGAAGAGCCACTCAAGCAAATCGCGATCAATGCCGGCCTCGAAGGTGGCGTGATTGTCGAAAAGGTGAAGAACCTGAAGGGCAACAACGGCCTGAATGCCTCGACTGGCGAATACGAAGACCTCGTGAAGGTCGGCGTGATCGACGCAGCCAAAGTGACCCGTTCGGCGCTGCAAAACGCAGCTTCGATCGCGGCACTGTTCCTCACCACCGAAGCAGTTGTGGCCGACAAGCCAGAACCAGCTGCAGCGGCCGGTGGCGGCGGCGGCATGCCCGACATGGGCGGCATGGGCGACTTCTAGTCTCCCTTCGCTTCGGCGAACGTCACAACCTAAGAAGTACCGAGACGGGGCGGCCATGAGGCCGCCCCGTTTTGCGTGGCGCGACGGGTAGGGGACATTTCGCGTACGATCGAGAAGCAGCTCAAGGTCGATCGGTGCCGTCTCGATGATCTGCGCAAGGAAATTGTTTGATCCGATACCGCGACGCGCGGCGGGATGCTCACGTCAGGGGAAAACATTGCGAGTGAAATCATTGGTCGCTGGGCTGCTGAGTGCGGGTCTGATCGCAAGTTGCGGTACGTCGACGAAGCCGATCGGCGCAGGAACTTCGACGACGAAATCCACGGTTGTTGGAGCAACGTCGACGTCGGCACTGCCCGCCACCTCGAGTTCTCATGCCGGCACCACGACAACCGACGCGGCGCCGTCCGCGTCGACGAACGGTTTTGAGCTGATTGCGTCGTCGGCCGACAAGGCCGCGAAAGCAAAGTCGGCCCGCATCTCGTTTGTGATTTCGATCAAACTCGATCTCGGCCCCAACGTGACGACGAATCCAATTGCGAATGCGTTAGGGGGTGCGCTCAGTAATTCGAAGATCAAGATGACCGGGCGGATTGCGCTCGACGGTTCGCGTGGAGAATTCTCGATGGGCCTCGGTGCCTTGCTGCCCATTCCTGGCATTCCGAAGGACCTTGCAATCCGCATGCGTATGGTCGACGGCCAGATGTACATGGATTTCGGTGCGCTGATGAAAGCGCTGGGCTCCGCCACGGGCGAGACGCTGCCGCCGCGGTTAGCGCACCTCAAATGGATGAGTGTCAAGACGGGCTCAGCCGGACAAAATCCGACGGGGTACACCGGTTACCTCGATACGTTGCGGGGTGCCTCGCGCGACGGTGTCACCCGCATCGGCACCGACACAATCGGTGGCGTGGTGACCACGCACTATCGGGCCACGATCGATGTCAAGAATGCGCGCGAACAAATCAAAAAGCAGTTCCAAAACGCTGATCCGAAACTATTGGCTCAGATGTTGAAGGGTGCCGACGCGTTGAAGGGCGTGCCGTCGTACACGGTTGATGTGTGGCTCGATGCACAAGGTTTGCCGCGCCAGTTCCGTACCGGGGCAATCACGGTCAAGACGCCGACAGGAAACGTTTCGACAACGGTGTCGATGTCGTTCAGCGACTACGGAGTCGATCTCAGCGATATCACCGTGCCACCCGCGAGCGAAGTCATTTCGAGTGACTCGATGGGTTCCTTGTTCTGAGGTCACCGACGTCAGTTGCGCACGTTTCGTCTCGCCCCGACGCTTCCCAATCGTTGGCGCGGCCCGGTGACCCACAGGGAACCAAACGCGCCATCGCCGGGTAACGTCGGCGTATGACAAAGACTGTGGAGCCTTCGGTTGGGTGGGGCGTATTGCATCTGCTGTTGCATGTCGATCGACCCGCGCTCAGCAGTGATCCCCACCGGGCGAAGCTGGCGCTCGACGCCATCGCTTCGTTGCAACACGACGGACATCAGGTGATCACCTCAGCCGTGCTCGGCCACAAAGCTGATGTCATGGTGATGGCCCTCGGCCCAGATCTGGCTCGGCTGCAACGGTTCCAAGCGGAATTGTTACAAGGGCCGTTCACGTTGACTTCGTCGTTCCTCTCGCTGACTGAGTTTTCGCCCTATACATCGACCGCCCAAGATGAAGCCCTGCGGTTACAAAATGAAGACGGCATCACCGATGAGGTGGAGATCGCCGAAAAGCTCGGGGTGTGGTCGGACCGCATGACGCACTATCAAGAGCAACGCGTTCATCCGAAGCTGCCGCCCAAGAAGGTGATCTGTTTCTACCCAATGTTGAAACGCCGGGTTGGTGTCGACAATTGGTATTCCTTGCCATTCGACATCCGCAAAGCGTTGATGGGCAGCCATGCGCGTACTGGGCGTACCTACGCCGGTCGCGTCCTCCAATTGATCACCGGTGCGACCGGACTCGACGACTGGGAGTGGGGCGTGACGTTGTTCGCCGATGATCCAGTGGTGATTAAGGACATCGTGCAAGAAATGCGTTTCGATGAAGTCACGGCCCGTTATGGCGAATTCGGTCAGTTTGTGATTGGTCTGGTCGATGAGCCAGAACAGGTTTTTGTGAACGTCGGCGTCACGACCATCGGCTAGAAACGTAGAGCTATGTCAGACACTCGCTATTTCATTTCGTTTCCTGAAGCTCTTGTGACTCGACCGATTGTCTATGACCTCGTGAAACGCTTCGATGTTGTCCCCAACATCCGGCGAGCGAACGTCGAGGGCAATACTGGATGGATCATCATGGAGCTCGGCGGAGAACCAACGGCTCGCGAAGCTGCGCTTGAATATTTGCGAAACGAAGGTTGCATCGTCGACGACATGACCGGTGACATAGTCGCGGGATAACGCCAATTCGCTCGTCCCCCGACGTCGCATCATTCGAACTCCGATATCCCGAACCCCGATATCCCGAACGCTGACAGGAACTCGCATTTCTGCCTTACGGTTCGATTCGCTCCCAGATGGGAAAGGTCAAGTATTCGACGCCGTCGAGTAACTCGGTTCGACCCCGCTGCCGAAATGAAGGAAGCATCGCTGCCGCGGCTTCGAATCCAATCATGCGTTTGATATCCGCGATTGCAATGAGGAGCGGTCCGTCGGCGTCGCCCGGCCGCAACATCGCGTCCACCACCAACGTTGGATGATCCGGGTGTGATGCATGCACGAGCGAGCAGTTGTACACGATTCGCTCAAAGACTGCGTTGGCGAGAATCCGCATCGAGTGAGTCTGCAATATTTCCAACAGATCCGGCCAGTTTTCGGCCCGCGAATTTCGATTGTCCTGCTCCAATCGGATGCTTGTGCCATGATTGGGCTTCGGAGACTGGGGGCATCAGCCGATGACCGATGCAGTGAACCACCAAGAGGTGTCCCTGGGCGGCGACAATCTTGAGAATGTCGCGCCCGAAATCATTGCCCAGCTCGTCACGCTCTGTGAACAAGTGGGCGATTTCATTGGCATCTCGATGCTCGACGGAACACTCGTCTACCAAAATCGAGCCGGCCGTGATCTGCTGGGATTGCCCGCAACGGGCGGTCTGGAGCAGTTTCGCATTGTTGATTTTCTCGAGCTACACGAACGCGATGAGTTCCTGAAAACCATCACGAAACGGCTCCTATCGGCAGGCTCCTGGGAAGGCGAGAGCTATCTTCAATCGCTCAGCGGCCGTCGGTTTCCGGTTTGGCAACGAGTTGTCTTGCTCGTTGACGATGCGGGCGCGCCGAAATATGTCGCGTCGATTGGTCGCGACATGACCGCGGTGCTGCAAGCACGCGCGGAAGTCGAGCGGGGTATCACCGCAGCTCAACTCGCTCGCGACGAGCGGAACCATTCAGAGTCGTTGTTGTTATCCGTGGTCCGTGATGCTCCGATCGCGATTTACGGCTGCGATGAGAGCGGCGCAGTTCTCTTTTGGAATGCGACCGCCGAAGAGCTATTTGGATATACCGCGCGCCAAGTAATCGGAAGTCGTCCGCCGCATTTCGGAACCGCAGAGGTCGAAGCGCAGTTCAATGACGGGCTGCGTCGGGTCTTTACTGGCGAAACTATTCGCGGTTTGAGTGGGTCGAGAGTTCGTCAAGACGGCACGGTCGTTGAAGTTGAACTTGCGGCGGCGCCGTTGCGGAATCGAACTGGTGAGGTCGTTGCTTCGATATCGATTATGGCCGATGTGACTTCTCGCAACGCGGCGACGGCGGCGCTGCGCTCCAACGAACAGCTGTTGAATCTCCTCGTGACTGCGAGTTCCGACGCGATATCGATTGTCGAAGCCGACGGAACGTTGCGCTATTCGAGCCCGGTTGCGGATCGAATCCTCGGGTATCCAGCCGGCGGGTCACCGTTGGGAATTAACGCATTCGAGTTGGTCGATCACCAAGATCGCGACGCGATGGTCGCGATGTTTGAAGGGTTTCGTCAAAATTCCGGGATCCAAAATCCCACCGAGTTGCGTTTGCTGAAAGCTGATGGTTCCCCAATTTGGGTCGAGATCGTCGCGAACAATTTGCTCAGCGATCCCGATGTGTGCGGCATCGTGTTGAGCACGCGCGACATCACGGACCGCAAAGCTTCGCAGAGTGCGCTGGCAATGAGCGAAGCTGCCTTGAGTGAGAGTGAATCTCGGTATCGCGGAATTGTTGAGGATCAAACCGAACTCGTGTGCCGATATCTCCCAGACACAACCCTCACGTTCGTCAACGCTGCCTTCGCTAGTTACTACGGGCGATCGGCGAGCGACCTTGTCGGCACGAAGTTACTTGACGTTTTCGAACCTCATGAGCGGCCCGCCGAGCTAGCACGGCTCCAAAGCTTCGGCAAAGACTTTGTGGTGACAACCCTAGAAGATTGGGAGCCTCGCCACGACGGCGCTTGGCGGTGGTATCAGTGGACGGACCGTGCGTTTCTTGATGATGCGGGAACGGTCATCGAGTTCCAATCGGTTGGGCACGACATTCACGAGCGGCGCCTCGCCGAACGTTCCCTGACCTTGCAAGCTGAGATCCTCGGGATGGTGGCTAAAGGCAGCCCGCTCGACGAGACGTTGCTGCGGATCGCCGCAATCGCCGAATCGGAATCGACCAGCTGGCGTTGCTCAGTGATGCTGGTGAACGAGTTGGGTCAGCTCGTCACCGTTGGGGCACCGAGCATGCCTTTGGGATTCGCGGATCGGCTCGGAGCAGTTCCAATTGCTGAAGGATCAGGCACGTGTGGCACAGCCGCGGCTCGGCGCGAGGTCGTGATGACCGAAGACGTCATGGTCGATGCCTCGTGGCTCGCGTTTCGAGAACTGGCGTTGGCCTACGGGATCCGCAGCGTGTGGTCGACTCCGTTATTGGAGAGTGCCACGGGTGTGGTGTTGGGAACCTTGGCGATCTACGGCCGCGACGTTGGGTCGCCGACCGCGGAGCATATTCGTTTCGTGGAGTCGCTGTGTCGGGTCGCGGAAATCGCAATTGAACGAAAACGATTTGAAGATCGGCTCGCGCACGATTCGGTGACCGATCCGCTGACGGGTCTACCCAATCGAACGCTGCTCATTGATCGCATGAATATTGCGTTGGCACGCGCGCAACGATCCCGCGGCGAAGTTGCGGTGTTGTTTTTGGATCTTGACGGATTCAAAGTTGTCAACGATTCATTGGGGCATGCCGCAGGAGACCAGTTGTTGGTCGCGTTGGCCCAGCGTCTTGCTGGCGTACTGCGGCCCGGCGATACCGTTGCGCGGTTTGGCGGCGATGAATTTATCGTGCTGTGTGAAGATCTGCCGCTCGGCTTTGGTCGGTCGATGGCAGTCGAAATCGCGGAACGTCTGCTCGACGTTTTCTCGAAGTCGTTCCCCTTACATGGCTCCGATGTTTTTTTGCGGGCCAGTATCGGAATCGCGTTGAGTGGAAGCGGCGATGGTCGTACCGAAGATTTGTTGCGTGATGCCGACGCTGCGATGTATCAAGCTAAAGAACTCGGCAAAGGTCGTTGGATCATCTTTGATGAGACGTTGCGACAACGAGCGGTGAGCGAACACGAAACGTTCAATGCTCTGCACCACGCGCTTGAACGTGGCGAACTGCGAGTTCACTATCAGCCCCTGGTGACATTGCGCGATGGTCGGTGGCGGGGCGCCGAAGCGTTGGTGCGTTGGCAACATCCGGAGCGCGGCCTTGTCGGCCCGGCTGATTTTATCGGGCTTGCGGAACAATCGGATTTGATCATCCAGATCGGTGAATGGGTGCTCAGTCAGGCCGCGGAGTTTGTTCGCTCGGCACCCAAAGACTTCGTGATGTCAGTGAACCTTTCGGGGCGGCAGTTGGTATTGCCGGATCTGGTGGCGAGGGTGTCGGCGATTCTTGATCGAGCGGGGATTGATCCCGCCCAAATATGTCTGGAGATCACTGAAAGCGTGTTGATGGCCGATGCCGACGGCGCGGTTTCCAAAATCGACGGGCTCAAAGCATTGGGCGTGAAACTCGCGATCGACGATTTTGGTACGGGCTATTCCTCACTTGCCTATCTCAAACGATTCCGGGTGGACACGGTCAAGATCGACCGCTCGTTCGTCGCCGGGTTGGGTTCCGACGCCGAGGATCTTGCGATTGTGACCGCGGTTATCTCGATGGCTCAAGCCCTCGGGCTTTCAGTGTTGGCCGAGGGAGTCGAAAACGCCACCCAACAGCGCGTGTTGCAACAACTCGGTTGCACCTTTGCCCAAGGATTCTTGTTCAGCCGAGCAGTACCGAGCCCAGCTGGTGGATTTCCGGCGTGGGTTGCCATGGGCGTCCAAGCCGAAGGCGGAAGCGATTCCCAAACTGCGTAGCGATTCCCCGGTGTATTTGTTCATCAGTTGGAAACAATTCAGACTGATGCTCGAAACAAGCTGTTGAAAATCTGACCGACATCTTAACGAAAGGGTTCGGTCAGATGGTCTTCAACTTCAAGCTGCTCAACGCCGGTGACACCGCGTGGGTTTTGATCGCCGCGGCACTAGTGCTGTTCATGACACCGGGGCTCGCGCTGTTTTACGGCGGCATGGTGCGGGCCAAGCACGTGTTGGGCATGCTCATGCAAAACTTCTTTTCGATGGGGCTCATCAGCATTTTGTGGGCCGTCGTTGGCTATTCGCTGGCCTTCGGGGGTACGGGAAAATTCATTGGCAACTTCGAATTCGCGGGCCTCAAAGATGTCGCGACGATGTTTCCGATGGATCCCAAAGGCACGGTATTTTTTGGGGCATTGACCATCCCACCATTGGTATTCATGGCCTACCAAATGATGTTTGCAGTCATCACGCCCGCGTTGATCACCGGTGCAATCGCGGATCGAATGCGGTTCTCGGCGTGGGTTTGGTTTCTCGGACTCTGGTCAATTTTGGTGTATTCGCCGGTGGCGCACTGGGTCTTTTCACCGGCCGGCTGGTTGTTCCACTGGGGTGCGCTCGATTTCGCCGGTGGAACGGTTGTGCATATCAATGCCGGTATCGCGGCGCTCGTGCTTGTTGTCATGCTCGGTAAACGCACCGGATGGCCGCAACGCCCGATGCCGCCGCACAGCCTTCCGCTCACGATGCTGGGTACTGGCATCTTGTGGTTTGGCTGGTTCGGATTCAATGCCGGCTCGGCGTTGCACGCGGATGGGCTTGCGGCTCAGGCATTCGTGAATACAAATCTTGCTGCAGCTGCGGCCATGTTGAGCTGGCTCGCGATTGAGCGACTGCACGGAGGTCATGCCACAACGCTCGGCGCAGCATCGGGAGCTGTCGCCGGGCTCGTTGCGATCACACCGTGCGCGGGATTTGTTGGTGGCCTCGCGCCAATTCTTATTGGTGCCATTGCCGGTGTGGCTTGCTTCTTTGGGATCATGTTGAAGAATCGATTCGGATTTGATGATTCGCTCGATGTCATTGGAGTTCACTTGGTTGGCGGAATCGTCGGCTCGTTGTTGTTGGGGTTGTTTGCTGACAAGAGTGTGAACGCGGCTGGCGCGAACGGGTTGTTCTTCGGTGGCGGAGGCGCGTTGTTTGGAAAACAAACTGTCGCGGTTCTTGCAACGCTCGTGTTTTCTGGTGTATTGACCTTCGTGATAGCCAAAGTTCTGGATATGGTGCTCACCGGTGGACTTCGTGTGAGCGAAGAAGACGAAGAAGCAGGGCTGGACCTCACCCAACATTCCGAGGTCGGATATTCCCTGCAAAATCAGTAGGCAACCCAGCCAGTCGACAAACAACTGGCGCGTTCGTGATCAGGAGTTCGTGATGAAACAAGTTGTTGCAATCATTAAGCCGTTCAAGCTCGATGATGTCAAAGCCGCGGTGCAAGAACTCGGCGTACAAGGGCTCACGATTACCGAGGTGCAGGGCTACGGTCGTCAGCGCGGCCACACCGAGGTATACCGAGGCGCGGAGTACACCATCGACTTTGTTCCGAAGGTGAAGCTTGAAGTCGTTTGCGAAGACTCCGAAGCCGAAGGCATCGCGTTGAAAATCATCGATGCCGCGCGCACCGGAAAAATTGGCGACGGCAAAGTTTGGGTGACATCGGTGGATTCGATTTGGCGCATCCGTACCGGCGAGGCCGGACCCGACGCGCTCTAATACCTGAGTGAGACCATCTGAATCATCTGATCACGACCTGACTGCACAGCTGCGGTCAGGTCGTGACGCGTGTGTCTCCGACGCGGCTTTGGGTGGCACGCGATTCGGTGCGAAGGTGAGTGATCTCGTCGATCAAGTATTGACGACAATTCTGGGGCGCTACGACCCTTCGTTGGATCACCTTCAGGACAATCGTCTCGACGATACGAAGGCTGAGCCCCCGAAAGCGACCAGGGTCGGGCGCGGCAATAAGACGGGCCCTGCGGTCATTGCGTTGGGTTCCTACGCCCGGCGGGAACTGTGTCCGGGTTCGGACATCGACGTGTTGTTGGTGGTCCCCGAGCGCGCTCGATTCTCGAAAGCCGTCGACTGGCGGCCATTGGCTCAACGGCTTTGGTATCCGTTGTGGGATGCCGGGTTCGTGACTGGTCATGGTGCTCGGACCGTTAAGGAATCGATCGCACTGATGGGCGATGATCTCGATGCCCTGACTGCGCTGTTGGACATTCGCCACATTGCGGGTGACTCAAATATCACCCGTGAGCTTGCGCAGGCTGCATTGCGCGCGGCATCGGGCCGCGAGCTCAGCGCGTTGCGCGAACTGGCGAGTGGGTCTGAACTGCGTCGACGCAAGCCGGGTCTTGTCGCGGAGATGCTGGAACCCAATTTGAAAGATGGCGGAGGCGCGCTTCGCGATGTACAAGCGTTGCGGTGGGCGAACCGGATTTTGGGCGGAGATTCGGAATTCGACGAGTTGCACAATCGAGGCGCGCTGACTGATGCCGATATTCAAGTGCTCAATGAAGCCAATGAAGAGCTGTTGACACTTCGAGTAGCGCTACAGCGAACCACGAATTCTAAGAGTGATGTTTTTGCGCTGCAAGATCAAGACGCCGTCGCAGCGGCGCTAGGAGTTGCGAGTGCGGATGTGCTCGTTCATGACCTTGCGCGCCGGGCCCGGTCGGTTGCTTGGATCGCACGAGAGGCTTGGAGCTTCATTGTCGAGCCAACATCGACTCCGAACGTTGTAGCCACTGCCGATGTCGCGATGTTCGGTCATCGGCTCGGGATCCCCGACGTTGAAGCGCGTGAAATGACGCCGGAGTTGGTGCTATCGACTGCGGTTGCCGCGGCTGAGCATGATGTTGCGATTGGGAGGCGCACATTGCATGCGATGCAATCGATGCCGACGCCGCAGAGCTGGTCCGTCGAAGCGCGGACACTATTTTTCGACTTGCTACGCCAAGGAAGCCGTTCCGTAGAAGTGTTTGAAGCTTTGGATCACGTTGGCGTCCTCGCGCGGCTGTTGCCGGAATGGGAACACGTGCGATCGCTTCCGCAACGCAACGCGTATCACCATCACACCGTCGACCGACATTTGCTGGAAGCGGTTTCCCAATGCGCTACGTTGCTCGACGCCGGAGCCCTGCGAGGCCCGAGCGTGCCCCTCGAAGCCGTCGCCGCGCGGGCGTGCCGACGTACGGACTTGTTGTTGCTGTCGGCGCTGCTGCACGATATTGGCAAAGGCCTTCCGGGAAATCATGCCGTGGTGGGCGCGGAAATCTCGCGCAACGTAGGCAATCGGTTGGGCCTTGATTCCGAAGGCATCGAGATTCTCGAATGGCTGGTTCGCGATCATTTACTGATGGCTGAGACCGCAACCCGTCGAGATCTCTCGGACTCGGCAACGATCGAGCGGTTTTCTAAAGCGTTGGCCGGCGACGGAGAACGCCTGCGTTTGTTGTACTTATTGACAATTGGCGACTCCATCGCCACGGGACCAGCCGCATGGAACAAGAGCAAAGCCGCCTTGTTGCGCGACCTCTTCGTGAAAGCTGCCGCGGTCGTTGAGTCGGATTCCTCCGACCGTGTGATCGACGAACGACGCGCCGCGTTGGCCGAACGGATCGGCGAAGCGGCGGCGGATGCGCTACTGAATTCAATGCCAGGCAGCTACGCAATGGCATTTGACGTTGATGTGATGTCGACGCACCGTGATCTTCTGCGCGATCTCGCGCGCGACGGTGTGTTGGCGATCGCCTACGACGTCGACAGCGACGATAAGATAATCGTCACCGTTGCTGCCCCGGACCGTACCGGGCTACTGGCAACCGTCGCCGGCGCCCTCACGTGCTGTGGGCTCGCAGTCGAAACCGCTTCGCTGTTCACCAGCGATACCGGAATGGCGCTCGATGTCTTTTCCACGATTGACACCTTCGGCCGATATGCCGATGCTGCTGATCGGGTGCGCACAATGTTGCAAAGCGCGGTTTCCGGTGAGCTTGATGTTGCGGCCGGTGTGGAGGAACGGCGCCGCCACTATCAGCGCGCCGGTGTCGCGCACTCTGTCGAGATGATCATCGATGCAGACGCGTCGGAGCGGGCCACGGTGATCGAGGTCCATGCGACCGATCAAGTTGGGTTGCTCTATCGGCTGGCCCAAACCTTCGCCGCGTGTGGCGTGGACGTATCGGTAGCGAAGGTCGCAACACTGGCCGATCGAGTCATCGATGTGTTTTACGTTTCCCGCGACGGCCACCGTGTCGAAGATCCAGAGCTGCTCGATGACTTACGACAACGCATTGAATCGCTCGCCGATGCCTCGGGAATCGCGCCGTAGTATCGAGCCATGACCTCAACGATTCCACAGCATCCACAAGCATCGGATCTCCTTCGGTGGTCCGAAACGCTCGCTGGTATTGCTCGAACCGGACTTGGATTTACCCAGAGCCTTTATGAACAAGAGCGTTTTGAGGAAGTGCTGAAAGTTGCCTCCGATATTCGTGCGGCTGCAATCGCGGAAGCGGTTTCGGATCAGATGTACGAAGAATGGTTGTCCACGGTCGGGATGGGCGTGAGCGGTTATCAGACGCCGAAGACCGCGGTGGCCGCGATCGTCGGGAATGATCAAGGCGAGATTCTCCTGACGCAGCGTGCCGATTCTGGGTGGTGGTTGTATCCAGTCGGATGGGCCGACATTGGGTATTCGCCATCGGAAGTTGCGGTCAAAGAAGCACTCGAAGAAACGGGCATTGAAGTTGAACCGGTCGCATTGATTGCAGTGCTCGATGGACTCCGACTCGGGTTCTCGCGGCATCCCCTGTATTCATTGCTGTTTCATTGCAAAATTGTTGGCGGCGAACTGCGCGGGCATCCGCTAGAAACCTCGACCGTGGGTTTTTATTCGCGTGAAAATCTTCCGCAACCGTTGGCGGGCGCGCATCGTTGGGTGGATCTAGCGTTCGCCGCGATCAACGGCGAATCGCAGCCATGCAGTTTCGATGTGCCGCGTTCGCCGATGTGGCGCGAGTAAGCAACTGAAGTTACTGATTGTTTTGAGCGTTGCTCGGGGTGCTGCCTTGGGCCTCGCCGCTTGCATCGAGCGCGTTCGCGACGAGATCGAACAGTGAAACCTTGCGTTGGGATTGTTCCCAACGGTCGCCGATTTGTTGATGGTCCACCAGCCCATGGTGTAACGGTGCGATCCCAAGCGTTTGGCTCGCGTGTGCCACGAGCTCGTCGGGCGTGATTGGGTCTCCGTAGGCGCCGAAGCATTCGAGCCCGGACCAGAGGCTTGTGATTGATCGGGTCTCATCGCCGAGTTGGATTGCATGAACGTCGGCGCCGACAGAGATCGCGGCGATGACGGTCTCCAAGACTTCGTAATGCGATATGCCGACCGGGGTGAGATATCCGCCAATTGGGTGCAGCCGCCATTCCAACGTGTATTCGTTGGGCCCATCGGGGGTGAGCCAGCTTTGGGTTCCGTTGACGTAGCAATCGACGGGCGTCCCAAACCGTTCGTCGAGGGCCGTAATCAACTCGGTGGTGGTGGGCCAGAGCGCAGTTGCGACAAGTTCTGAGGTCATTGGGCCCCAGGATACGAAACCGTGGGTTGTGTGTACCCAACGCTGCGAATCGGTAGCCTCCAGCAATGACGGCCGCTGAGAACCTGCCCGACGATCAACAATCTGCTGCTGCGCGCTCGTCGGGCTCGGGCCATGCTCATACGCACACCCATGGCCATGGCCATGCTGATCACGGCTCGGGTGCGACTCGGCCCAAGAAATCCGAACAGGAATCTGCGTCGGTCGAAATTGTTGAGGTAGCTCCCAACGTCATCCGGATGCAGCTGCCGATTTGGCTCCCGGGCTTGGGGCACGTGAACATGTACGGGCTCATCGATGACAAAGGGATCGCGGTCGTCGACCCTGGGCTGCCGGGGCCCCAAAGTTGGAAAGCGTTGAAGCTGAGGCTCAAGACAGCAGGATTCAGCGTCAAAGACGTACACACGGTGCTCGTCACTCATTCGCATCCCGATCACTTTGGTGCTGCGGGGCGACTCGCGAAACAAAGCGGAGCGCGCCTCATCACCCACCATGCGTTTTCTACGTGGACGGTGAACGGCCCAACTTCGGCGCAGGGTGCGCTGAGTGAAGAAGCCGCACGGCGGCTCGAACTTGAAGCCGCGATGGTCGCACAAACCCGCAATGAGCACCCGGATGAAATCCCGACGATCAACCAAGTGTCCAACGTGGTCCGCGACGACACGACAGAACACGAACCGACATCGCAACGTTGGGGAGAAACGACGCCTTGGGGCACAGAAAACCCTGGGCCGCCATTGAAGCGGCGCGTGATGTTGCGAGCCATGCGGTTTCTCTTCGATTCTCCGGAGCCAACCCATCGAGTGCACCACGCTGATCGCATCGAATTGGCTGGGCGTGAATGGTGGTGTATTCATACTCCAGGTCACACTGTTGATCATCTGTGCCTGTTTGATCCCACCGACGGCACGCTGCTTTCGGGAGACCACGTGTTGCCGACGATTACACCGCACGTTTCGGGTGTGAATAAAGCGGATTCGTTGAAGAGCTATTTAGCAACCCTCGATCTTGTGGCTCGGTTGCCGCACGTGAAGCTGGGGTTGCCTGCGCACGGCAAACCTTTCGATGACGTCCCGGCGCGCGTTGAGGCCATCAAAGAACATCACCATGAACGAATGGAAGTGTTGCGTTCGGTCGGGGTTGCGCTCGGCCCCTCGACCGTCCAGGCGTTGTCGCATGAACTCTTTCCGAAGCGTCATTGGGGAGTTATGGCTGAATCAGAAACCTTCGCGCATCTCCAACATCTCTTGCACTCCGGCGACGCGGAACGCTACGAACACGATGGCAAACTGGTATTTCGAATGCACGAGGCCCACGCATGATGACTGACCCGACCGCGGAAGTCTCCGACCTTCTTGCGCACCTCATTCGCAATGAATGCGTGAACGATGGCACCAAAGAGTCGGGGTTTGAAGCCAAAAGCGTCGACACGCTGGCGCAGTATCTCGGCGACACCGGCCTGGACATGCAAACCTTCGAGACTGCGCCGGGCCGCTCGAATCTCGTGGCGCGTATCGAAGGAAGCGATCCGACTGCGCCGTCGTTGTTGCTGATGGGCCACACCGATGTTGTGCCAGTGACCGCCGACAGCTGGGCCCATGATCCGTTTGGTGGCGAATTGATCGACGGCGAAATCTGGGGCCGCGGTGCAGTCGATATGTTGAATCTCACGGCGTCGATGGCGGTGGGTTTCAAACGACTCGCGCAAAGTGGCTTTACTCCCAAAGGCACGTTGATCTATTTGGCGGTCGCGGATGAGGAAGCCTTGGGAAGCTGGGGTGCTGGGCACCTCATCGAACATGAACGCGATGCGGTGATGGCCGACTACGTCATCACCGAAGCTGGCGGATTTCAACTGCCCACTGATACTGGGCCGCGTTTGCCGGTGATTGTTGGCGAAAAGGGATCGTATTGGTGCCGGATCACGGTTGCGGGTACGCCCGGCCACGCAAGTCAACCGTTCCGAACCGACAATGCATTGATCACCGCGGCCGAGGTTGTGCGTCGGCTTGCGGAGTTCCGCCCGAAGACTGAGATTCACGAAACGTGGCGTCGCTTTATTGAAGGAGTGTTTCCTCCTGAGCTCAGTGTTCCGTTGACGGATGAAGCCCAGCTCTGGGATTTTTGTGGGCAGTTACCAGTTGGACTCGCGCGCCAAGCCCATGCTTGCACCCACACGACGTTTGCGCCCACGATCATTCACGGGGGTACGAAAACCAACGTCATTCCCGATGAAGTCTCAATCGAAGTCGATGTACGGACGCTGCCGGGCCAAGTTGGTCGAGATATCGAAAGGATGTTGGATGTTGCCCTCGGTGATCTCCGTGCGAAGGTGACCATCTCAGCTTTCGACGACAACGAAAGCACGTCATCGCCGACGGACACTCCGCTGTGGGACACGCTCGGTCGCGTGAGCGCCGACATGGTCGCCGATAGCGCGCTCGTACCGTTTCTGACCGTCGGTGCAACTGATGCGCGGTTCTTTCGACGGGCCGGGTCAGTCGCCTATGGCTTCGGACTCTTTTCGCGGCGTTTGAGTTTTGAGGATTACGCCACGATGTTTCACGGCAATGACGAACGCGTCGACGTTGAGTCGCTTGCGCTTTCAACCGCGCTGTGGGAAGCGACGGCGCGCGACCTCCTCGGCTAGCCGCGATGTTCAGTGTCGGCGCGCGTTCTTAGTGTCGGGTGCGTCAACCCGCAGGTTGTGGCGGATCGTCGCGGTGTTGATTCTTGAGGTACTGCTCGAAATCTTGTGCGAGGGAATCGCCATCGGGGAGATCATCTTCGTCGAACATGTCGTCGTCGTCATCATCATCATCTTCGGCATCGTCTTCGTCGAACTCGTCGTCGTCAAAATCACTTTCGAACAAACTGATCGCGAACAGGTCTTCATGCATGGTTTCGGGGTCGACTTCATCGTTGTCGATGTCGAGGTGATCTTGTTCGTCGTAGCGGGCTTCGAGCTGATGGACGTACGCGGTGAGGTCACCGTCGACTTCGACCATGGAGTCAACGCTCGTCTCCCAGCCCCGCGCCATCACCGCGAGGTTCGACAATTCCAGGGGTAGATCGCACAATGCACTGAGCCGTTCGAGCAAGGTCAGCGTGGCCTTTGGATTCGGAGCTTGCGCGGTGTAATGGGGCACGGGCACCCACAAGGAGATCGCTTCGAAGCCAGCCCGGCGGGCCGCATCCGAAAGAACGCCCACAATGCCAGTCGGACCTTCATACCGCGACCGCTGTAGTCCGAGTTTTGCGATCGTTGCCGGGTCGCTTGCCGTCCCGGTGACAGGCAGTGGCCGCGTGTGGGGCGCGTCGCCGAGCAATGCTCCGAGGGTCACAACTGTGGTCGCGCCGTGAATCGTCGCGTAACTCAGAATTTCGTCGCAGAATTGTTGCCACTTCAAGTTGGGCTCGATCCCGACTACCAAAATGACATCGCGATTTGTCGCCGGCACGCGCGCCACAGCAATCGTCGTGCTGAGCCAGCGAATCGATTTCACAACTCCGTTGTGCATCTCGACGTGCGGACGGGCCGCTTGAAAATCGGAGTACTCCTGCGCTTCGAGCTCAAAGACATCGACTGCTTTGAGACTCCGAAGCAGAAACCGCAATGCGTCGCTCGCGGCATCGGCCGCGTCGTTCCAGCCTTCGAACGCCGCGATCACAATTGGATTGCGCAGGTCATCATCGGGCTGCGGATGCTCGACTGGTTCGTCCAATGCCATCGAAGGTTCGTTCGGTCGCTAACCGCGCAGCGACGGCAGTTCGGAGCGGTTCGCGAAATCGATCGCGCCGTGTGCGAGGCCGCCGACCAACGCACCCATGTGATCGAATCCATCACCGCGAGTCAGGCCCATCAAATATCGAGCATGGATTCCCGCCACGATGATTGCGAGTTTGAACGAAGCAAAAACCTCATACCAGTCGAGGTAGGTCACGTCGATGTTGCTGCCCTTGGCGTAACGCTTCACAATCGCATCGCGATCGAGCGTCCCGATATCGGTTGGTGTGGCGCTACCGGTCGCAACGACTTGCGCGTCGGAGCGGGTTTCGTACAGCAAGAACAAACCGAGATCGGCCAGGGGATCCCCAAGGGTGGACATTTCCCAGTCGAGGACCGCGACGACTTTGCCGGCATCGACGGAATCGAGCATCGTGTTGTCGAGCCGATAATCGCCATGCACGATTGTCGGGTTCGGCGATGGGGGAATGTACGCGGTCAAGCGGCGAGCGATCTCGTTGATCTCGGGATTGTCCGGGCACCCTGCGGCTTTCGACGAATCCCACTGTTTGCCCCAGCGGCGTACCTGGCGCTCCAGGAAGCCGTCGGGGCGTCCAAACTCGCTGAGCCCCACTTCGTTGTAATCGACGCGGTGTAGCGCTGCCAGGACGTCCACGAGGACCTCGGAGACCTTCAGGGCGTCGTCGCGTCCTAGCTTGGCGAGATCTCCACCGCCGCGCAAGATGCGGCCCTCGACGCGCTCCATCACGTAAAACGGCGCGCCATTCACGTCGAGGTCGTCGCAAAACGCCAACGCCTTCGGCACTGGAACTGCTGATCCTTGCAGTGCAGTGATGACTTTGAATTCGCGAGCCATGTCGTGGGCCGTTGCGAGAACGTGTCCGAGCGGCGGCCGACGCAAGACGTAATCGGTCTCGCCATCTTGGATACCGAACGTCAAATTCGAGCGGCCGCCCGAGATCAGCTCCGCGGAGAGTTCTCCACCGGTAGCTCCGGCAACGTGTTGCGCGAAGAACGTTCGCAGATTGCCAAGGTTGAGTCCGTCGAGCGAAGAATCAGTCACCCTCAGAGACTAGTGAATACAACGAAAAGGAGCACCGCCGCAGCGGTGCTCCTTCGATAACTGGTGCAGGTAATCGTCAGGCGGTTTTGATGCCGCGTCCGTCGCGTGGGGCGACGGGCTCGCCGTTGCCGCGTGGGTAGCGGGCAACGCGACCAACGGGCATGTCGACACGGTAGCCAGCGGCCGCGCGCTCTTCTTCGCTTTCGCCACCCCAGAAACCGTATTCACGGTTTTCGCGGGCCCACTTGCGACAGTCGGGCATGACCTCGCAGGTGTTACAGATCGAGCGGGCTTGTGACTCGCGCACGGCGCGGGCTTCCGGGCGTTCGCCGGGGGGCGCGAAGAACAATTTGTTTTGGCCGGTGCACGCGGCGTTAGTGGTCCATTCGAGTACACCGCTGAAAATGAGGGCTGCGGTTGTGGTTGCTGTATCTGCCATTGGTGGTCGTCCTTTCTCGGACTTTGCTTCGATGCCGAAGTCGGTTTCAGACTTCGTTGTCTGGATGTTCGATCTTGGTGGGTGCCGGGCAAGCGGAATTTCCTTGGGGTCGTTCTGCGCCTAGCACTTCGGGTTGCTCTTGCCCTACTAGTGAAGCCTTTCACAACCCCATCTGTCCAACAGTTCAAAGCGATAGTATCTATCACTATGACCGATTGTGCACTCTGGGTGTGATTCGGGCCTAATTCTGTCACCGTTTGAGGTCAACGAGGAAACGATTTATGGAATTGCGTCATCTAGATGCACTGCTGGCAATCGATCGTTATCGAAGTTTCACGGCGGCGGCCGATGCCTTGCACACAGTCCAGTCGAATGTCTCCGACATGGTGCGCCAGCTTGAAGCGGAATTGGATGTTGTGTTGTTAGTCCGCGGCCGCCGCGGCGCGCAACCGACGGAATTCGGCCGAGTGGTCCTCGACCGAGCGCGGCGAATCCGATCTGAACTCGATTCGCTTCGCGAGGATATCGCGATGATCCAGGGCCTTGAGGTCGGGCACGCAAGCATCGGTGTTGTGGGAACCATTTCGCGTTGGCTCGCGCCGGCGGTCGTGGCCACGATTCAACAACGCGCCGCGGGTGTGCACATCCGAGTTCATGAAGGTGCATCGGAGCGCCTCGCGCTCGAAGTCGCCGAACAACAACTCGCACAAGCGATCGTGACCGAACCGCTTAATGACCCTCGTTTGAATGTCGAGCACCTGTTGAATGAAAATCTGGTTGTGCTCGCGCGCAGCGACGTTGCGCTGGGAGTGGGCCCGATTTCATTGACGGAAATCGCCGGACATCGAATAATTTTGCCGCCGGTTGGCAACCCCTTACGCGCCGAGATCGATCTTGCCGCGCTCAATGCCGAAGTGTCGATCACCGTGGAAGTTGAAGTTGAAGGGGTGCGGCTTATCGCAGATCTTGTAGCAGCGGGCGCGGGCATCACAATCATTCCCGAAACTGCAGTGCCCGTTGATGCCGCGGCGGTTGGCATGCAATCGATTGCCATAGCCGACATGCCCCCTCGACGCCTCGCGCTCGTGACCGCACGAGGCGGATATCTGTCGCTCGCAGATCAGATGGTTCGCGATGTCATTCTTGAACTCGTCCAACAACCGCGCGCGGGGATTTCGGCGCCAAAAGCTCAATAAACATACCGTATATCTAGTGTTTCTGAGTCATAAGTTCGTTGTGGAATTCGGCGAGGCATGGGCGTCGAGTACAAGGACGCAGGACGCTGGCATAGCCGTAGTTACGTCGAGGACGAGGACGCAGGAATCGGCGTTCATGACCGGCGAATTACCAAGTGAACTTCTGACTCAGTGCACTAGCTCGACGGCTTGAGATTGGACTGTCTTCCGGCGCGAGTGGCGCGGTGAGATATGAGATACCCGATGCTCAAGATCGTGAAGCCGCCGACGGCGTCGATGAAGTAGTGGTTGGCGGTGAGCACGATCACGGTCACGGTCGCGATCGGGTACAGCGTGATCAAAAGGCGCGTCGCTGAATGCTTCAGCCTTGGTCGCAACGCGCACGTGCACCACAGCGCCCAACAGCAGTGCACGCTGGGCATTGCTGCATACTGATTCGATAGTTTTTGCATCGCGCCGGAATTGAACGACCAAAACGTTGGGTATTTTGCCAGCGTATCGACGTAGTGATAGCTGCCGGGCAATAGCCGCGGGGGCATGAGCTGATATGTCCAGAAGCCAATGAGCGCGAGCGCAGTGGCGATCGCGAGCGTGTTGCGCCATCGCGGATAGTGATCCGGAAACCTCCGGAACAAATAGATGCCGATGCCAATTGTGACGACGAAGTGCAGTGAACCGTAGAAGTAGTTGCAGGCAATGATCAACGGGCGGATTGAGCGCGCCCAAGCGTGCAAGGATTGCTCTCGGTACACGTGCAGCGAGCGTTCGAACGAGATGACCTGTTTGGCGTGGCGAAAGGCGGCGGCGGGATCGGCATTCGTGGAGTTTCGGATCGCGCTATAGACGAAGTAAAACGTGAGCACACACGCGACTTCGGCCCACCAATAGAGCGCGTGGCCCGAGCTGAGCAGTTGGGCTGCTTTCCACTGACGCCGGTTCGATCGCGCAGGATAGGAGCCCGATGAGTTCACCACCGTCACGACGCGACAGCATCTTGTGTCGTTGCGGTTTTCGGGGCGACGACGCGTCTGGCCGCGATGAAGGCCGGAACTCCGCCGAGGCTTACGAGCAGTAGCGAGCCGTACCACAACAGTCCGAGTGCGAGTGCTTGGCCGTTCGTGACGTGTAGCGGGTGCAGCAGACGAATCAACATCCCTTCACGAACTCCCACGCCGTTCAAACTGATCGGCAACACCTGCACCATCGCAACTGCGGGAACAAACGCAACGATGGCCGCGAGTGGCGCCGGCGTGTCGATCGCAGTGGCAATACACGCGACTGAAACAACCACGCTCGCTTGGTACAACACCGACGCGCTCAAGACCGCGAATGCTTGCCTGGGATCTCGTCGGAGACGATCGACCCCGACGTGAATGGCGCCGATGAATCGAACCCAACTTTGGCGCTGCGCGTAGCGGCCTGCGACTTTAGGATGGGCCGCAAGCACCAAAATCGTGCTGAGTAGTCCGAGCGTGATTCCCGCGATCAACAGCGCCAGCCAGCCCTGGTCGGTGCTCAGCAATTCTGGATCCGCAATGAATCCGGTAAGTACCAGCAACGGCAGCGCGACGAAACCGGTAAGGCGTTCGAGCGCAACCGAAGCGAATGCCACCTCTGAGTTGCTGATGTCCTTGCCGAGCCGTGCGATCCTGGCGACATCGCCACCGATGGTGGAGGGCAGCACGTTGCCGACACAGAGGCCTACGAGCGTGTGGCTGGTAAGTCGCAGCAGGGAACAGTGCTCGCCGTACGCATGGAGGACCCGCTGCCAACGCCAGGCCGAGAGCACGACGCCGAAGGCTGCCATGAAGACGCCCGCGGTGAGCCAGAGCGCGGTACGCGTGTGATGCTGGTTTGGGATCGCGTCGTGCAGATTCGGCCGGTTGTGGATGAGTACGGCGACGAGACCGACGCTCACGACAATTCGGAGCCAAAAGAACAATCGGGCTTTGTGGTCCGGCGACGCCATGGATTCGGAATCGTAGCGGCGAAGGCCTCGCATTCCGGGCCACTCGAAGTGCTCCGAGCGACGAAATGCAGTTCCACGTGCGAACATAACGGAATGCAAACTGAAGTTCCCTCAGCCAACGTTCATCCGACCGCGTACACGGTTGTGACCGATGACGGAATTGCCCTGGCCGTTTCCGTGTGGGGATCCGGGCCTGCGCTCATCATGGTGCACGGCTTCGGTGGAGCCAAGGAAGATTTTGCGGACCATGCGCCGGTACTCGCGCAGCACTACACCGTCGTCGCGTTCGATCACCGCGGACACGGCAGTAGCGACAAACCCGCGGAGCTTGACGCGTACTCATTCGCTCGGCTTCGAGCGGACACACTGGCGGTCGCGGATCATCTTGGCATCGAGACATTCACGATTCTTGGGCACTCGATGGGAGGAATGATCGTTCGCGGCATCGTTGTAGAACATCCGCAGCGCATCGATGCGCTCATCATGATGGATACGACGGCCGGGCCGATTCCTGGGTTTGATCCGGAGATCATGGAACTCGGTGCCACAATCGCGCTGACCGAAGGCAAAGCCGCGTTGAAAGCAGCCATGGATCTTGCGGCACCGCTCGACACTCCTGCTTACCAAGCGATGTTGGCGCAGAAACCTGGATACAAAGAGTTTTGTGACCGGAAGTGGAACGATCTCTCCGAGATCATGTGGGCATCGCTTGCCCGCGCGATCGCCAGCCAGGTCGATGAACTGCCAGAGATGGCGGCGATCACCTTTCCGACCCTCATCATTGTGGGCGAACAGGACACACCATTTTTGAGCTGCTCCCAAGCCATGCTCGCCACAATTCCGGGCGCCGAACTATCTGTGATTCCTAATGCTGGCCACTCCCCGCAGTTCGAGGGCCCGCAAGCCTGGAATGCCGCGCTGGATTCGTTTCTCGAACGGTGCCGCACCGCCGCTGCCTCCGCGTAATCTCAAAGCCGTGCGCGATACCGCGCCGCGAATTGAGGAATTGTGTTAGTCGATAACGAAGTATGCGAACGGGTGCTGGGCGAAGCGCTGAAACGCGGAGGCGAGTTCGCGGAAATTTTCGTAGAAGATCGTCGTGCAACCTCAGCCCGTTACGACGAAGGCCGAGTTGAGGAACTCACGTCGGGAAGAGATCGTGGTGCGGGCATCCGGGTGATCGTGGGCGAGAGCACGGGTTTTGCCCACACCGCGGATCTCAGCGAAGCTGGGTTGTTGGAAGCAGCGAAAGGGGCGGCAACGGCGGTCGGTCGGGGCGCTGCCGCGACGAAATCGGTTGGTCGGCTGGTTGAGCAACGAGCCTCGAATCGGAGTTCGAGCACGAACAAAGCGACCTTGCCCGAGACCATCGACAAGGGCGCCAAGATCGCCCTATTGCAACGAGCCGATGCGGCAGCTCGCGAAGTTAGCGGCGCGATTCAAAGCGTGAGCGTCTCGTACGCCGATAGCCGCCGCAAGATCCAGATCGCGAACAGCGACGGACTCTCCACCGGTGATGATCGCGTCCGAACTCGCTTCATGGTGCAGTGCGTTGCCAGTGGCGATACCGGAATGCAAACAGGAATGGAGGCTCCCGGGCGCGGTATGGGTTTCGAATTCTTCAATGATTTCGAGGTGGAATCGATCGCTCGAACCGCAGCTGAACGCTCGGTTTCGCTATTGAGCGCGGTGCCGGCGCCGAGTGGGCAGATGGCCGTGGTGCTGAAGCGTGGCGCGGGCGGCGTGTTGTTCCACGAAGCATGCGGCCATGGTCTAGAAGCCGATTTGGTGCAACGTGACGCGTCGGTGTTTAAAGATCGGATCGGTACGCAGGTCGCGTCGGAGTTGGTCACCGTCATCGACGACGGTACGTTCGCTCGGGAGTGGGGCACCTACGACATCGACGATGAAGGCCAGGCTGCGCAACGCAATGTCCTTATCGAAAACGGCGTACTCACTGACTACATGTGGGATCTGGTGCGAGCGCGCAAGAGCGGACGCGCGTCCAGCGGCAATGGCCGACGGGAAACGTACCGGCATTTACCAATGGTTCGTATGACGAACACGTTTCTGCCTGCGGGTGATACGGACCCGGACGCGATCATTCGCGACACGCAGTACGGCATCTATTGCGTACAGCTCGGTGGGGGCCAAGTCGATACCGCCACGGGAGATTTTGTGTTTGGTGTTACGGAGGGTTACCTCATTGAAAACGGTGAGATAACACGGCCGATTCGCGCCGCGCAGCTTGTTGGCAACGGCCCACAAACGATGACGCTCGTCGACGCCGTTGGTAACGATTTCGAAACCTGGACCGGCACGTGTGGCAAGAGTGGCCAAGGAGTTCCGGTGTCGTCGGGGCAACCAACCTTGCGCGTGGCCCGCATGACCGTCGGCGGGACGGCTTCGTGAGCGCAATCCAAACGTCGCAGCCGGTGCTGCTCGAGCTGTGCGAACAAATTGCTTCGAGCGCCCATCCCGGCGAAGAGATCGAGGCGTACGCATCGCGGTCACGCGAAACCGACATTGATGTATTCGATGGCGCGATTGCATCGCTGACTGTCGCCGGTTCCAGTGGCGTTGGCATTCGAGTGATTCAGGACTATCGCCAAGGGTTCGCGTGGGCAGGGTCACTCGATCCCGATGTCATTGCTGATGCGCTCAATGAAGCCCGAGACAATGCCAAGTTTGCTGAGCCGGATGAATTCAACGGGTTGGTCGATCGCGAAACTGCAAACGCGCACGATCGTCCTGAACTGTCGCTATGGGACGATCGGCTCGATGCCGTTGAACTTGATGCCAAGATTGCCTACGCGTTGGACCTCGATAGGCGAGTTCGTGGCGCAGATCCGCGGATTCGCAACGTAGAGTCGACGAGCTACGGCGACGGCTTGGTGGAGAGCGCGTTGGTTTCTTCCAACGGCATCTCCGCGACCAATCGGCGAACGATTGCGTCGGCGAGTTCGGTGGCGATTGCGGGTACGACCGATGACACCCAAACGGGTTACGGATTCAGTGTGGGGCGCACGTTCGAAGCACTGAACTCCGACGAAATACTTGCGATGGCGGTCGAGCGTTCAACTCGCTTATTGGGTGCGCAACAGCCCAACGGTCGCAGGATTGCGGTGTTGTTCGATCCCATGGTGACTGCATCGTTTCTTGGCGTGCTTTCCGCTGCGTTTAACGGGGAATCAATGTTGAAGGGTCGTTCGCTTTTTATAGATCGACTTGGCGAAGCGATCGCCGCACCGGCCGTGCACCTGGTCGACGATCCAACCGATCAACGTTCATTGGGCGCGTCGCCTTACGACGGTGAGGGAGTTTCGTGTCGTGCGAATACCTTGATCGCGGACGGAATCATGCAAGGTTTCTTGCACAATTCGTATACCGCTCGGCGTGCAGGAACCGCGACGACCGGTAGCGCGGTTCGCGGTGGATATCGATCGACGCCCGGCGTCGGCGTGCGATCACTGCGTCTCACACCCGGCTTGCAAAGCCCGCTCGAACTCGCCCAGCCGTTCGCGGAAGTGTTGTACATCCAGGCCGTGCACGGATTGCATTCGGGAACGAATCCGATCAGTGGCGATTTTTCGGTAGGTGCCGAAGGCATCATGATCCGCGACGGCGCGTATCAAGAACCCGTGCGCGAGTTGACGATTGCATCGACTGTGCCGAAGATGCTGTTCGCCGTTACGGGTATCGGCAACGACACCACCTACCTGCCCGGCGGCACCGTCGGCGTGTCCTTGCTCATCGAAGAAATGATGATGTCGGGGAGTTGAACTGCCGTATAGCCGACCAGCGCGCCGACGGTGACCGGGTTAGATCTTGTCGGCGGCGAACAAGGCGATCGCGACTGCGGCCGCGGCGAGGCGGTAGTAGGCGAACACGTTCAGGCTGTTCTTTTGCAAGTAGCCGATCATCCACTTCACGGCGATGAAGGCGACCGCGAACGCCACCAGGAATCCGATAGTCGGATTCACAGCACCGTAGGTGTCGACCATCTGTTTTCCGCCTGAGATCATGTCTTTGGCAGTGGCGGCACTCAACGTGAGGAGACCGAGCAGGAAGCTGAATTCAACTGCGGTCGACAAACTCAAACCGAGCATCAGGGCGGCCAGGATTGTCACCAAGCTGCGGCTTGTCCCTGGCCATAACGCGAGCACCTGAGCGCAACCGATGATGAGCGCATCGCGGTTCGTGATTTCGCCGATCAATCGGCCTTGCGTTTTGCCCCGTTGATGCAGTTTTGAACCGATCACCAAGATCGCAATCGCGCCGAGCGTCCACGCGATTGCAACCGGAACCGGCTCGAGCAGTTTTGCCTTGATTTTGGACTCGCCCGCGACGCCAGCCACCGCGGCCGGCAGGAATCCGAGAATCAGCACGATCAGGAGCCGGCGGCCCTCGGCGCTGCGACCGATGAGGCCCTGCAACACATCGAGGATTCGTTTCCAGAAAATAAGTAGGACCGCAAAAATCGCGCCGGCTTGGATAACGATCGTGTACGTATCGGCAGCGTCTTTGGTGAGTTTCTTGTCGCCGACGTGCATGAGCCGTTCAGCGACGAGGAGGTGGCCGCTCGAACTGATTGGCAGGTATTCGGTGAGGCCTTCGACCACACCAAGCACCGCGGCCTTGGCCGCGGTCAGTTCCTTTTTGGCCGCGGCTTTCGCGGCCGCAGTGGCTTTGCCTTCGGCCGCGGCTGCACCCGACGGGCCCATCAGAGCGAGGGTCGCGAACACTGCAACCATCGTCGCGATGAGAACGTGACCACATTTCACTTTGTTGCGCAGCATGCTTCCTCCGATGGCGCGAGCACGATGGTGATGACGCCGAAGGCGGCAGCGAACGCTACCGGCTCAACTTCACGGTCCCTGACCAACACAATGATGGCCGAAGCAGAATCGCCAGCTGAGAATGTGCCCGAAATTTGGTGTGAATTTTGTGTGCTGGTGTCGGGGATCACGATCGCGCCGCGCGCAACTACGGAACTCGGCGTATTTGCATGGGAGCCACCGGCATCCGTACTTGTATCAGCGGGTCCACTCGAAGAGGTTTGAAAACTCGCGATGATGTCGATGACGGTGCCGGGGTCGGGTCTGATCCCGGAATGGTCGGCGATACGAATCGCCCGGAATCCGGAGGCGATCGACCCGCCCGGCGCTCGCTGTGCCGATACGTTGTCGGATTGCACCGGGGTTTGGGCAACCATCGCCACTCGCACGGTGCGGCCAACCGCTTGGCCCACGGTCCGTAGTGCATGATCCGGGACCTGCGACCGATGGCGCTGCTCGACCACGATGTCGTCCGTGCGTATGCGCGCGCCGAGTACCAACGGGTGGCGAGCGATCACCACAGGAACGAGCGGGCCAAGGTTGCGGGCCTGGGCATCGAGCGCGGCGAGATCGACGATAACGAGCCGTGCCGTCGCCGCGACCAGTACTGCGGCCAAAATGCGTAATCCCCACACCCGTGGTGACGCTGATTGCATTCTCACGATCAATCTTCCCTCGGCCGCGCCTCGGGATGCTCGGAGCTCGGCACCGCGGAAGCAGACGTATCAAAAATGGGGGAAGATGTTACAGATTGCTAAAGAATGCTATCAGTATGCGGTAGCGGGCCGAGGGCTGAAGCACATTCGCAGTGATCGCGTCCGATCGGAATTCGTGGGATCAATTCGGTGAGGAGTTCCCGCACGCGATGGACATTGCTTTTGAAGAAGGCGAAGACCTGTTCTTGGGTCACGGCGGCAACGTCGGAATCATGCTCCACACCCGTGTCGTAATCGGTGATCAACGCGATCCCGCAATAACACATGCCGAGTTCTCGGGCGAGATACGCCTCTGGATACTGGGTCATGTTGATCGCTTGCCAGCCCTGGGCCCGATACGATCGCGACTCAGCTCGAGTGGCGAAGCGGGGCCCGGGTATCACGACGACCGTGCCGTCGGCATGCATCGTGATACCGGCGTCAGTTCCTGCCGTGAACGCTAACGGGCAGAGTTCTTGGCAATATGGGTCAGCAAACGAAACGTGATGGACATGGCCAGATTCATAGCCAGATGCATAAAAAGTGTCGGGCCGACCGTGCGTGCGATCGACCAGTTGATCGAGGACGACGAAATCTCCAGGATGCACATTCGGCGACAGTGACCCCGCGGCGCAGGGACCCAGCACGCGGGTCACTCCCAACGTCCGCATCGCCCACAAATTCGCGCGTGCGGGCACTGAAGCCGGAGCAAACGTGTGGTCTCGGCCGTGGCGCGCGATGAAGGCAACGGAACGACCGCCGATACGGCTGATCGTCACCGGTGAGCTGGGCGCGCCGTAGGGCGTGTCCAGCTCAATTTCGGTTGCGTCATCGAGGAATTCGTAGAAACCTGATCCACCGAATACGCCGATTTCAGCGGTGGCCTTGGTGGGCATGGCTACGGCGTGGATTTGGTCGAGGGCTGCTTCGAGGGTTGGCCCGATGATTGGCCTGATGATTGGCCTGATGATTGGCTCGAGCTTGAGCTATCGGAGGATCCCGAGCTTGTGGGCTTCGAGTCTGACGAAGTCGAACTGTTTGCGCCGGAATCGCTCGACGAACTCGAATCGGTCTTTTTATCGCTGCTCGACGATTCAGATGAACCTGAGCCGGAGCCCGACGTTTCGTTCGATTTCGCCCGAGAACGTGAGCGCGAAGAGTCTTTGTTGTCGGTCTTATAGAAACCGGACCCCGAAAACACGATTCCGGCCGCGCTCATGACCTTGACGACTTTGCCTTTGCAGGCTCCGGGGTGTTTTTTGAGCGGGTCTTCGGCGAAGGTTTGAAACTTCTCAAACCGCTCACCGCATTTTTCGCATTGGTATTCGTAAGTTGGCATCTCATCCCCGTAGACGACGGTTCGTGGGCTAGCAGATGACCGCTAGCACTCGCGGGTGGTGAGTGCTAATGATACTCGGCGGCCTTCCCAAGCGCGAAGATGAGCGCATCATGTGGCTTGCGGCGGCACTCATTCCTATCGGGTATTTGCTCGGTACGTTCCCTTCGGCAGTGCTGACGAGCCGCGCCAAAGGCATTGACATCACGCAGGCCGGCTCAGGAAATCCTGGAGCCTCGAACGTGATTCGGGTTCTGGGGTGGAAATTCGGAGCGCTCGTGATGCTGATGGACTTTGCCAAAGGCGCGATTGCGTCCGGCATTGGATTGGCCGCATCGGGCCGTCCTGGTGCGTATTTATTGGGTATCGCTGCGATTTTGGGGCACACCTTTCCCATGCTGCGCAAAGGTGGCAAAGGAGTCGCGGCCGCGGGAGGCATGTTGGTGGTGCTCTATCCGCTGATCGTTTTGGGCGCCTTGGCAGTATGGGTTCTGCTGTCGAAAACGACGCGTAAAGCATCGCTCGCTTCGTTAGCGGTGATTGCTGCGTTTCCCGTTGCGGTTGCCGTGGTCGGATACGCGGGATGGGAAGTCGGCGTGATCGCGACCATCGCGGCAATGTTGTGTCTTCGCCATGCGGCAAATATTCGCCGTTTGGTGAATCATGAAGAAAACGACCTCGTGGCTAAGACAAACGCGCCGAAGTAACTCTTACATGTTGATGTCGCGCTATGGCCACCAGAAGCTCGCTAAGAACGGCGTTGAGGTTGGCGAACGGCATATCGCCGCGTGTCCTAGGTTCCTCGTATTCGCCTGAACAAATTCGCCTCAACAAATTCGCCTCAACAAATTCGCCTGAACAAGTTCGCCTGAACAAAAAGGTTTGTCGTGAGTCCAGTTCGTAAAGCAGTTATCCCCGCCGCCGGCCTCGGTACCCGGTTTTTGCCGGTGACCAAAAGCCTCCCGAAGGAGATGCTGCCCGTTGTCGATAAGCCTTCGATTCAGTACGTTGTCGAAGAAGCGGTTGCTGCCGGGCTGACCGATATTTTGATTATCACTGGCCGCAGTAAACGTGCCGTTGAAGACCACTTCGATCGCAACTTCGAATTGGAGCACTATCTCGAAGCCCAAGGCCGCGTGGAGATGCTGCGCGACGTTCAGGCCTCAAGTGAGATGGCCGACATTCACTATGTACGCCAGCGCGATCCGCTCGGCCTTGGCCACGCGGTTTCCGTTGCGAAACAACACGTCGGCGATGAACCGTTTGTCGTGTTGCTCGCGGACGACATCATGGTCGACAACTCCGAGTTGTTGCTTTCAATGCTCGACGTTCACGATCGTTACGGACGCAGCGTGCTCGCGTTGTTGGAAGTTGACCAAAACGAAATCAGTTCCTACGGTTGTGTTGATCCGCGATCGCGCGACGGGCAACTCATTGAGGTGCAAGGCATCGTCGAAAAGCCACCGGCCGAAGATGCGCCGTCGAACCTTGCAGTGTTCGGTCGGTATGTATTTACTCCGGATATCTTCGACGCGTTGGCGCGTATTACGCCTGGCCGCGGTGGTGAACTCCAACTCACCGACGCGATCGCGTTGTTGCTCCAGGATCAAACGGTCTACGGCAGAACGTTTACCCACGGTCGTCACGATATTGGCCAGAAGCTCGGCTTTTTGCGAGCAAACATTGAACTGTCGCTGGCCCGCGACGATTTGGCGGAACAAACCCGCGCACTCATCGCCGACATCGTCGCGAAGTACGACATCCCAATCGGATGACCCTCGTGGGCGAGGATCTGGAGAGTGCACGCGCATGATGACCCTCGATGATGCGCGAGCGATGGTGCAGTCCGCGGTGAGCGTGCTTGATCCGATTCGAATTGCACGGGATGACGCGATCGGCGCAGTCTTGGCAGTCGATATTGTCGCCTCCGAAGCCGTCCCGCCGTTTGCGAATACAGCAATGGACGGGTACGCATTGATTGCCGCGGACACACGCGGTGCTACGGAGCAAAACCCTGTTCGTCTATTGGTTATTGGTGACCTTGCTGCGGGTGCTGCGCCGCACCAAATGATTCGTCGCGGTGAAGCAATACGAATCATGACGGGTGCTCCCATGCCGCAAGGCGCGGACGCCGTCATGATGGTGGAGCGAACTGAGCGCGACGATGCCAATCAATCGGTGCTGATTCAATCAGCGGCAAAATCTGGCGATCATGTCCGGCGTGCTGGCGGCGACGTCGATGCAGGAACGGTTGTTTTTGCGGCAGGGACGGTACTGCGCCCCGCTCACCTTGGCGTGTTGGCGAGTCTTGATATCGCGATGGTCGAGGTTGTGCGCCGCGCTCGGGTTGGTGTGTTGTCGACTGGTGACGAAATCGTTGCGTCGGGCGCGCTGGGGCCGGGAAAAATTCGTGATTCAAATCGACCCATGCTGCTCGCGATGGTCGCGGAAGCAGGTTGCGAACCGGTCGATCTTGGCATTGCCCCCGACAATGAAGCAACAATTTTTGCTGCGATTCGCGTTGGTGTCGATACCTGCGATGCGCTGCTCACCAGCGGCGCGGTTTCGGTCGGCGACTACGACTTTGTGAAGGTCGCGATCGAACGGCTCGCGAACGAACGTGGCGGTGAATATGGCTGGCAACAAGTTGCGATTAAACCCGCAAAGCCACTCGCGTTCGCAACGGTTCGCGGCGCGTCGAGGAACGTTCCGATATTCGGTTTACCGGGCAATCCTGTTTCATCACATGTGAGTTACGAGCTCTTTGCGCGCCCAGTTTTGCGGATGATGATGGGCCACACCGATACCGCGCTACGCCCCATCGTGCAGTGCGTTGCTCCTCGCGGATTGCTACGACGGCTAGATGGAAAACTGCATTTGGATCGGGTGCGCGTTGCGAGCGTTGATGGCGCTTTGGAATGTGAGCGCTCGGGTGAACAAGCCAGCAACGTTTTGTCGGGTATGGCAGCTGCGCAAGGCTTGGCGATGTTGTCCGATGGTGAAGGTGTGCAGCCCGGTGACGTCGCGACCGTGATGCTGCTTTCCGACTTATAGCCCCGTCGTCTCAGATATTCAACGCGCGAAGGCGGAACAATCGGTGGCCTGTGGGCTTCGTTGGTCGACCCGCCCGCAGTCGACCAACGAAGCCCTAATGCCCGAACCCCCGGGAACGTTGTTTCTGTGAAATGCGGGTGTCGGGAAGGGGGTACCGACACCCGTCGGCTGCTACTCATTGAGCGGCCGCCGTTGCCGTCATCTTGCGCTTCGAATCACTCGTCGACAACTGGTGTTTCGCAAGCTGTGGCACGGATCACGTTGGGCCGCGGACTGCGCCGCGTGACCACGTTCTGCTTGTTAATTGCCACGCAGAGTGGTACAACGTTCGAACTCGACCGCCGGGTGGGCGGAAACTCCGAAGCCATGGCAATACCGTGACTGCGTTTGTTTCGCAGTGAGGGGATGGCTTTCGGACAAGAGCGAGTGGAGGCACCGCCTTACGGACGGTTGCGCGACCCCTCTGGCTGGGTTCGGTTGCGCACCCCGGGGAAGTGATGATCCGTCAGCAGAAGTTTGGTCGCTGCGCTGACGGGGAGCTAGAGCGAACCCGACCCCGGACCCGTAAGAGGGAGCGTCCCGCCAGGGCGCCGAAGCGGAGCGAGCCAAGTTGAGCGACCAGTTCAGCAGGCGTACGATGGTCGGCATGGTGACCCGTCCGATTGCGATCCCGTTGATTGATCCTTTCGCGCGCAGGGTCAAAGATTTGCGGATTTCCATCACTGATCGTTGCAATTTTCGTTGTACCTATTGCATGCCTGAAGAAGGAATGCAATGGCTGCCGCGTGATGAAGTTCTCACTTATGAAGAGATCGCGCGGATCGCAAAGGTGTGTGTTGAGCGCTTCGGATTCGATGCGATTCGTATTACCGGTGGGGAGCCGCTGATTCGAGCGCATGTGGTGCGACTGTTCGAGATGCTCAAGCCGCTTGGCGTCGATCTTGCAATCACCACGAACGGTGTGAAGCTCCCGGAGCTCGCCCGTGATCTTAAAGCGGCGGGTTTGAGCCGGGTCAATATCTCGTTGGATTCATTGATCCGTGAGCGTTTTTTCGCGATGACTCGCCGCGATGAACTTGATCGTGTGCTTGCGGGCATCGATGCGGCAATTGACGCTGGGCTCGCGCCCGTGAAGGTGAATGCGGTCGTGATTCGCGGCGTCAACGATGATGAAGTTGTCGATCTCGCGGCGTTTGGTCGCGAGCGCGGAGTCGGGATGCGTTTTATCGAGTTCATGCCACTCGATGCCGATGGGCAGTGGACCGGCGCGCAGGTGATGCCCGCGGGCGAAATCTTGGAGCGGATCAACGCGGCGTTTCCGTTGCGGCGCGTTGCGGTGACCCCTGGGCACGTTCAACCTGCGGATCGATATGAATATGTCGACGGCATTGGCGATGTTGGCGTGATCGCGTCGGTCACTGAGCCGTTTTGCGATAATTGCGATCGGGTTCGGGTTACCGCGGACGGCAATTTCCGGACGTGTCTCTTCGCAGTTGAAGAATTCGACCTACGGGCTCAACTTCGGGCTCCCGGCGGTCTCGACGCCGACGACCTCGATGATCGGCTTTCGGTTGCGATACAGGGCGCGGTGGGTACAAAATGGTCAGGCCATCGGATCGGTGCCGATAATTTTGTGCGCCCGGAGAAGTCGATGAGCCAAATCGGCGGGTAAACAGTCGATTTTTCTTTTGTTTCCGTGACAGAAACTCGGCTGCGGCGCTATGGTCCGAATCAGTTGTGGCAGGTTTGCCGTACTGAAGAGGGTGGCTGTGGAACGATCAATCCAGGCGAGTCGATTGCGTAAGAGCATCGCGGCGGTCGCAGCCGTCGGGCTGATGTTGGTTGTCGTCGAGCCGCAGGCGGCCTTTGCGAGCCCTCCAACCGCGCCGACGTTGAAGCCTGTCGTTGGCGGCCCGACGACTGGAAACATGACGCTCGCTTGGAATGCTCCGGTGTCCGATGGTGGCTCGGCCATCACGGAATACGACTATCAAGTTTCGCTTGACTCTGGCGCGACGTGGTCAGCCTCGGCGTTTCTCAGCGGCCCGTTTGTGTTGAAGGCCACGGTGCCCTGTGGCGCAGCAATGAACGCAATCGCAACGTGTCAGTTTCGCATCTTTGCAAAAAATGCCGATGGTGATGGAGCTTTTAGCGCGGTGAAGACCGGCCATTGGGCGAAACCCTCAACGGTATATGGAGTCGTCGCGGACCCAGGCCCAACCGCGGGTGTCGTTGGCCTCAGCTGGGCAACTCCTAATAATGGTGGTTTGGCGATCACTGCGTATCACTACGAGTATCAGGTCGCACCGTCGACTACCTGGACGCCAGGATCCACGAACCCGTCATCGTCGCCGGTGTCCGTTGCCTGTACCAGTGCAACGACTTGTACGTACCGGGTTGCGGCTGAAAATGCGCTGGGAACGGGGCCGTTTTCGGCAGGGAAGCTTGCGAAGCTCGCGGTTCCTCGGGCGCCAACATCGTTCACGGCAACCGTCGATTCGTATTCAATGGGAGCCGGAACCACTGCGGTAACCCTTGCTTGGCCTATCCCGGATAGCAACGGGCTAGCAATTGACCATTACGAATTGCAGGCGTGCGCCGGTGGCGCATCTTTGTGCTCCGACACATCGACCTATTGGAACACTGCGACAATCACCAACATCGGAGATGCGGTCAGCGGCCCTGGGGGCACGTTGACCTGGAATCCCTCGTGTCCGGCAGGCAACACTTCGTGCGCCTATCGAGTTCGCGCGCACAACTCCCTTGGCAATGCGGCGTGGCGCCATTCCTACTTGAGCCCGTTTGGCCCGAGCAGCCCAGTTGCGACGACCGTTCTTCCCAGTGGGTCCGTGCAAGTCAACTGGACCCCGACAGCCGAAAACGGCGCGGGGCCAGGCAGTTACCATCTTTGGAGCTGCAACACCTCGTGTTCGAACGACAGCAATTGGTCCGACACTGGTTTGAACATCGGGACTTCGATCCAGATCGTGCACCCTTGCGGCGCAGCAGTGACTTGCCAATACCGCGTGACCTTCGTTGATGCTGCCGGTGCTCGTTCGCCTATTTCTTCTTCGTCGACGGCAGTCGGTTCGAGCGAGCCAAACGCTCCGATACTGTCCGCGACTTCTTCGGCGTCGGTGTTGGGCCGCGTCGACGTGAGCTGGACGGTGCCAACTTACGCCGGTACCAGCGCCATTACTGGCTACGTTTTGCAACGCAATACTGGATCAGGATTCACCACGATTGCCTCGCCGGCCGCAGGGGTGAACAGCTACGCCGACGTTGCGTGTGGCACAGATGTGGCGTGTACGTACCGTGTCGCCGCGGTGAACGCGGTCGGAACGGGTGCCTATAGCAATAGTGCAACCGCCACCGGCGCCAACGTCCCGGGCGCGCCGCAGAATCCAACTGCAGCGCCGGGCACGAATTCTGGAGCGGTAGATGTTACGTGGCAAGCGCCGTTGACAAGTGGCGGCAACGCATTACTTACGTATCAAGTCGAGCGCAAGATTGGTGTCGGTTCATTCACACTGATCAGCACGGTTTCCGGGACAACGCTCGCCTATACCGACGCGACTTGTGGGGCCAGTGTTACGTGTCAGTACCGGATTCGTGCTACGAACGCGCTGGGTGCCGGCGCCTACAGTTCCACGGCGAGTTCGTTTGGTGCCGACGTTTCTGATGCCCCGACTGGCCTCAGCGCCACGACGAGCCTCACCACGAGTGGTGCGGCCGATCTTGCTTGGACTGCGCCCGTCTATACCGGCGGTCAGCCCGTGGTTTCGTACCAAATTCAGCGCAATACCGGCAGCGGATTTTCGAACCTCGCTTCTGTCGGGTCGGCTACGACGACATACATCGACACCACGTGTGGTGCGCTAACTGCTTGTACATACCGCGTCGCCGCGATCAACGTCATCGGCACCGGCGCGAATAGTGCGACAGCGACCGCGACCGGCGCGAGCGCTCCCAGCGCACCGCAAACGCCCGCCGCGATTCCAGGTACTGCGAGCGGAGCCGTCTCAACCTCGTGGACAGCGCCTGCGAATGCAGGCACCCAACCGGTAACGAACTATTTGGTCGAACGCAAGATCGGAGCCGGTGCGTTCAGTTTGATCGCAACATTGTCGGCATCGACGTTGAGTTACATCGACACGGCCTGTGGCGCCGCGGTGACGTGCCAGTATCGGTTTGCGGCAACGAATGCAATCGGCCAGAGCCTTTACACCTCGACAGTCCAGGCGATTGGCGCGGATGTTCCCGATGCACCGACGAGCTTGAGCGCTCAAAGTGGTTCGTCGCTGGGCGCAGTAGACCTGAGCTGGAATGCTCCGTCGAACAGTGGCGGACAACCGATTACGAACTTCAAGATTCAACGCGACACGGGCAGCGGTTTTGCCGATCTGACGACAGTCGGCAATGTCTCGATCTACACCGACTCCACGTGTGGCGCGAACGTGAGCTGTAGCTATCGCGTCGCGGCGATCAACACGATCGGCCAAGGCGGCTTCAGTAATACCGCGACCGCAGTCGGCGCCAGCGTGCCAACCGCTCCCCAAAATCTCAGCGCGAGCACGGGATCAACGACCGGCGCGGTGGATCTTGTCTGGCAGGCTCCGGCCAGTAGCGGGACGCATCCGCTGACGACCTATCGCATTGAAGAAAAGATTGGTGCTGGGTCCTTCACGTTGCTGGCAACTGTTACTGCGAGCACCCTGACGTATACGAGTACGTCGTGTGGCGCGAATGTGACGTGTCAGTACCGAGTCGCTGCAAATAACGCAATCGGCCAAAGCGTCTTTAGTAATACGGCCACCGCAGTGGGCGCTGATGGTCCGTCGGCACCACAAAACTTGACCGCGGTTACGGGTTCTACCAACGGAACGGTCAATCTTGCGTGGCAAGCATCGGCTACCAACGGCGGACAACCACTGCTCAACTACTCGATTGAACGAGACAGCGGTTCCGGTTACTCCGTGGTTGCGACCGTTGCGGCGCCAACCACAAGCCTCGTGTCTACGGGGTGTCCTTCCTACGTCGCCTGTAACTACCGGGTGAGGGTCAACACCGTCGTTGGGTACAGCCCGTATAGCAACGTTGCTTCAGCGCAGAGCGCGAGCGTCCCCAACGCCCCGACAGGACTCAGCGTGACGACCAGTACCACCGCATTGCGCAACGTCGACGTGAGCTGGACGGCGCCGAGCAATATTGGTGGTTTCGCGATCTCTGGCTACGAATACAGCCTCGATGGCGGCACGAGCTGGACCGCGACGGGGAGCACGTCTACGTCGTTTGCGTACCAGTGCTCGCCTGCTGGCATTACCGGTTCCGATCATGTCGCGACGACGTGTTCGTTCCAGATCCGCGCAGTGAACGCGATTGGTTCTGGCCTCGCAAGCAGCGCGGCCAGTGCAACGAGTTTGGTCGACAACGTTGCCCCCGCGGTGACAATTACTGCACCAACGGCGGCGGCAACCACGACCGGATCACCCACGATTTCCGGAGCGGGTGGAGTCGCGTTCGGCGACGCAACGAGTGTGACGGTGAATATTTATTCGGGTTCACCGTCAACGTGCACTGGTTCGCCCGTTCGAACGACGACTGCGTTGGTGACTGCCGGAACCTGGACATGGAACACGGTTGCCGTGCTCACAACTGGCACGTACAGCGTCTGTGCAACCCAAACCGACTGGACCTCGCCAACCAATACGGGTACCGCGGGTCCGATCGTGTTCAACGTGTTGTCGAATCCGTTGGTATCCATCTCAACGCCGGTGGCATCGACGCTCTACGACAGGCAGAGCTTGTTCGATACCTCATGGAGTGGCTCGATCACCGGTACCGCGAGCGACGCTGATTCGACTGTTGCGAACGTCAAGGTTTCGGTGAAACAAGACTCGACCGGCAAGTTCTGGGACGGCTCGGCGTTCGCCGCAGCTTCTGAGAACCTCATCACTGCGACCGGAACCACATCGTGGTCGTTGAGCTTCGCAGCTGCGAACTTCACCGCCGGTGGGTCCTATACAACACACGTCACTGCAACCGACACGCCGGGAAGTCTTAATACCAACGACAATCCGACCAATCAAAACAAGACTTTTTACATTGATTACAACCCCACGGACACCGTGTTCGTTACCCCGACCGGCGTGGGCACTGGATTGACGCCCGCGTCGCCGACGGGTTCGATCGCTAGCGGTTTGGCGATCGCTAAAACGAACTCGCTTTCGCGAGTCATCGTGGCGGCGGGAACGTACGGACAGGTTTCGATCAATACCGCGACGCACGGAACCAACAAGACTGTTCGCGGTGGATTCGATTCGACGAACTGGAAACACGCTGCGGTCGGCACGAATACCGTCACGGTCAGCGCGGCTGGAACCGCTGTGCTGGTTGACGGCAACACCGGTTTGTCACTCCAGCAACTCACAATCAGCGCTACGAACGCGGCGTTGGCCGCGGGTTCAAGCGTGTATGGCGTGCGTGCGATCAACTCGGCCAGCGTGACGATCAACCGCAGCACAGTGACTGCTGCGGCCGGCGTCGCCGGAACGGGCGGTTCGAGTGGTTCGTCCGGTGCAGCTGGCGGGACCGGATCCGCAGGTACGACAGGAACCGCGGGAGCCAACGGTGGCAATGGTGTCAACGCGTGCGAGAACGGAACGTTCACGACGTGTCCGAACTCCGCGGGCGGCACCTCCGGCGCTGGATCCGCAAGTAACGGTCGCAATGGCGGCGTTGGCGGTTCCGGAGTATTGGGGAACAACGGCAACGCTGGCGCGACCGGCCTGCTCAGTGGTACTGGTGGCGGTGCTGGTGGTGGCGGCGGAGCGCAGTGCACTAGTTCAGGATGTACTCCAGCGGCACCAAATTCGGCAACCGGCGCCAAGAACGGAACCGTTGGAACCGTTGGAACCGCAGGAACCGCAGGAACCGCAGGTACGGCGGGCAGCATCGGTTCTGCAGGAACTGGTGGGTCGGCGGCTACGACAAACGCCGCGGCGACTTGGGCGGGAGTTAACGGCTCGACCGGTGGCAGCGGCGCGACGGGAACCATCGGGACTAGCGGTAATGCTGGAACTGCCGGTCACGGCGGTGGTGGCGGCGGTGGTGGCGGCGGTCAGAGCTGCTTCGGCTGCTTCCAAGACACCGGTGGTGGCGGCGGTGGTGGCGGCGGCGCTGGTAACCCCGGAACCGTCGGCGGGTCTGGCTCGGCGGGTACTGGCGGCACGACTGGTGCCGCGGGTGTCTTCGGAGGCGGATCCTTTGGGGTCTATTCCTTTAACTCGTCGGTAGTCGTCGATGCATTCACCTCGGTGACTTCCGGAAACGGTGGCACGGGTGGCACCGGTGGTGCTGGTGGCGCCGGCGGTAGCGGTGGTGCTGGCGGTAGCGGTGGCGCAGCAGGTGGCAACGGAGCAGCCGGAGCGACTGGTGGTGCCGGTGGTGTAGGTGGCCTAGGTGGTGCAGGTGGCGTAGGTGGTGCAGGTGGTCAAGGCGGCGGCGGGGGCGGTGGTGCAGGCGGACCAAGTGTGGGCGTCTTCCACGCCGGTACCGGCTCCATCACCACAACCGGCGCAACTATCGCGCACGGCACGGGTGGCGCTGGTGGAGTTGGCGGCACCCCGAACGGCACGAGCGGCACGGCCGGTATTGCCCTGAACACGTTCTGAGCCTTTGGTTTTTAGAATGCGCGCTGGCGCAATGCAAGAAACATCTTCCGATACAAGGCATGGCCATCGGTCGCTCCGGCGATCGGCGGCCATGCTTGTTATCGCAGTTGCCGCGGTTGCCTGCACGTCTCCGACACGAACGACAGCACGCGATCGGTCGGTGCCAAAGCGCGCGACTACGACAACATTGCATCCGATCATCCGACCGCCGATTGGAACGGTGCGTCTTCGCGACGTCTCGGCTGCTATTGGATTGACCCACACTCAATCGGCGCGTCGAACCGGCGCGGCATGCCTCTTCAGCGTTGCGCGGCTCAAAGCGAAATTTCCGCGCGATGTTGTGCGGGCAACCTCGGTGTATCCGAAAGAGCAATGCATTCCTGAACGCATGACGGCAGGTGTTGCCGTCGGCGACTTCGATAACGACGGATGGCCTGATCTGTATCTGAGCAATCTCGATGGCCCGGGGCGGTTATACCGCAATTCCCACAGGTCGACCTTCGTCGATGTCACGCAATCTGCGGGCTTATCCGGCTTATCGGAATCGTCGAGTGGCGCGGCGTGGCTCGATATCGACAACGACGGCCGCGCAGATCTTGTGGTGACCACAATCGCGGGGCACCGTAACTACCTGTTTCACAATCAGGGTCACGGCCACTTTCGTGAGATCGCGATCGAGCGGGGCGTCGCCAACGACGATGGCCATGTGCACAGTGGCTTTAGCGTCAACGTTGGCGATTTCGATGGCGACGGATTCATTGATTTCGCGACGTCGGAGTGGCGGCTCCTTGAACTCGCACCAAATTCGCAGCCTTCGCATAGCCGCTTGTTTCGAAACCTAGGGCGCGCCCATCCTGGATTCTTTGAGGATGTCACCGATCGCGCCGGCGTGGCGCTCGAGACGCGAGGCTTCGGGGTAGTTGCGTTTGCGACTGCGCTGACCGATCTTGATGGAGATCGGCATCCGGATTTCGTATCCGCAAACGATTTTTTGACGTCTCGATTGTTTTGGAACGACGGCACCGCCAAATTCCGCGAGGGCACGAAAGCCGCACACTTCGCGACCGAAGAAAACGGAATGGGTTTGACGATCGGGGACTACAACGGCGATGGTCGTCCAGATGTATTTGTTTCATCGGTGTTCGATAAAAAGCCGTGCCCCTACGGACAATGCGTGCACGGATCCACGGGCAACCGTATGTACGCCAACCTTGGGGGTCGCGAATTTCGCGATGCTACGAGCGAGGCAAAGGTTCGCAATGGGCAATGGGGTTGGGGCGCCGCGTTCGTAGACATGACGAACTCCGGATTGCTCGATCTTGTAATGACGAGTGGTGTGGCATTTCCATGGGAATCGACCGCGACGGAGTACGCCAAGGGGCCAAGCTTTTTGTTTCGCAACGATGGCCGGGCCACGTTTTCGGACCAAACGTTGAGTGCGGGAATGACTGTCACGGGCCCGGGAAAAGGGCTGGCACTGCTGGATTACGACCGCGACGGGCGGATGGACATTCTCATCGCACGCGACGGCGCCACTCCAGTGATGTACCACAATGAATCTTCCGATGTCGGCGGCTACCTCAACGTCAAGCTTGTCGGCTCTGCGTCAAACCGGGCCGGAATTGGAGCCACGATTGAGGTACTCACGAAACCGGGCACGTCGCGTGCGTGGTACCAACACGGAAGCGTGAGCCACTTTCTCGGCCAGAGTGAAACCAACACACACATTGGATTGGGCTCGGGCGCCACCCATGTCGCGGAACTCCTCGTGCGCTGGCCGAGTGGGCGCATTTCGCGGCTCACGAACGTCTCTGCGAATACAACGTTGACTGTTCGTGAACCGTCGCGCTGAATCGGGAAGTCCCTTTTCGCCAGCGAAGTGGGTCGCCTTCGGTCTCGCGATATTCGGGCTGATGACGATCGCAGTGGGTTGCAGCTCGACCTCAGCAGATTCACGATCGCGTTCAGGTGGTACTCACAAGGCGCTCGACCCAACAACTGCGCGATCGAGTGTGACGACGCGGCGGGGGCCTGCCTTGCAGCGTCCGCTCCCCGCACAGTTTTCGATCGATGAAGCGCATCGACTCACGCCGCCGTCGCAAACCGATCAGACCGGAATCGTTGCGTTGGCACGCGGAGCAGAACCGACTCGCGCCGAGCTCGCTGCCGCGCAACACGCCGAGAACGCGATGTCGAGCATGGCGAAATCGCCGCCGATCTCGATGACTCCGCGATTGCGCGCCGATCTCGACGCTGCACAACTCGTGAGTGCTCATTACCCGACGGCGCGCGATGCCGCGGCCGCGGGCTACATCCTTGCGTCGCGGTTTATCCCTGGCATCGGGGCACATTGGATTCGCTGGTCGTTGGTCCACCGTCGCTTCGACGCTGCGCATCCCGCGATGTTGTTGTTTGACGGTAATGGCTTGAACGCGAAGCTGGCGGGGCTGAGCTATTTCGTGCAGTCGTTGAACGTTCCACTTGGCTTCGTGGACGGTCACGCAAATTGGCATCGTCATGTCGGTTTGTGCATCGTGAACGGTCGCTTGGTTGCCGAACAAGTTGTTCGACGCTCGGCCTGCGATGGCGGCAATGGTGCGCTAATCGCGGGACGTGACGTGTGGATGGCACACCTTTGGACAGTACCGGGGTGGGTGAATCCAGATGGCGAGTTCGCGACAATCAACCGGGCTCTATGCGCAGGCGATCCGCTGTGCGCAGGCATGAAATAACCAACGGAACGATCCGCCGTTTGCACGTTTAAGGCGCGGGTTCGTAACCCGGCGGGAGCTCGTCGGTGACCAGAACGAAGTGGTTGTCTAAGTACTTCACTTCCCAAGTATGCGCGAATGGGGCGTTGGTCGTTGAGTGTGATGTATGTCGGGATAACGATGTTGTGGTCTGGCTTTGAAGGCCGTGGACGGTGATCAAGATCGCTGGAGCACCTTGGCCCGGGCGCCGCGCGAGCGCGATCGCTGCTCGTTCGATCACGATGTGATCGCTTCGGCGTGTCCCGCGTCGCTGAGCGGCAGCTCGGTCCGATCGAAGGTGGCGGAGCCAGGTCTCCGCCGCGGCGCGTTCGAGCTGCTTTGATTCCAGCCCGGATTCAGGGCTCTTTTGTGCGAGCTCGATGGCGCTGAAGTCATCGATGACGTCGCTGGTAATTGTGCGTGCAACCTGCAGTGTGATCGTGGCGGCAACGCGGCCCGAATTGTCGACCGTGATTGGTGGCAGCTGTCGATTCACGGACCGTGCTTGCGCGATTGCTGGGTGGTCAATGTTGCCCTGAATGGTTTTCGTCAGCACCACAAGCGCAAGCGCAACGCATGTGAACGACACCGCGAAGATTGTGCGACGGCCGCGCAAGAGACTTCCCAGATGATCCGCAGCGCTTGCTGGGCTCGGCAACCGATGCTCGACGAACGGCCGAATCGCACACACGATCGCGAGCGTCGCGAGTACAGAAACTTTCGTCCCGAACTCCGTTGTTTGGGTCGCGATCAGAAGGCAAGCGATGCCACCGATCGCGGATCCGTAGATCACGCGGGCCAGGCGACCGCTGGGTGAGGTCTTCGGGTCCGTGATCATGAAGAACATGAAGACCAAAATCTCGGGCGAGCTAACGAGCGTCCACCATAAGTCTCGTCCACACACTGGTCCCAGATGCCAACGCGCCGTCATGAAATGCCCCGCGGCGGTGAGGACGCCCGCTGCTGTTGCGAACGTCACCCAAAACGAAACCGCAATGGAGACAATTTGGAGTCGCAACAAGATCGCGACTCCGCCGATGCCGATAACGGTTAACGCAAGCGTGACGGGAACCGAAGCGGGTCCCCACCACAAATCGAGAGGGTCGACTCGCTTAGACCCGAACCCCAACAACACCACGACTAACGCAATATTCGCGGGATTGAAAACGTGTGATCCGCGAACGCGAACGAGCATTTTTGAGCCGAGCGCGATCGCGACGGCAACGACGTAGATCCACCACCCTCGCGTGCTCCACCAGTCGCCGTGGAGCGTTCCCGGAACGCGCAACACGAACGCGATCCCATTGCCGGCAAGTACGGCGCTCGCTGGCCACGCAATGATTTGATCGCGCCATGCGCCGATTACGAAGCCGAAGACAGCCGCGCTCCCCACCGCTATGAGGATCTGGGCGATGGACTCGTCGAAGTGCAATTTGGTCTGGCCGAGAACATGCAGTGTCGAGATGACGGCGGCGAGATGGAAGCGGGGATCGGCAATGTGAGGACGCTCGACCGTGTAGTTGCGTCCGGCGATCATCATCGACAAACGCTACCGGTGAGGCCTGCGAGATGGTTCGACCGCGCCCAGTTCGCCTCTAGACTTCTCCGATGGCACCCTCGCAGTTCACGCATCTAGATCCACTTGGTCGCGCTCGTATGGTGGACGTGACGGCGAAAGACACCACCCATCGTCGAGCGGTAGCCCGCTGTCGAGTGATGATGCAAGAAGCCACGGCGAGCGCGATTGCGTCGGGAGCAATCTCCAAAGGCGATGTGCTCGCAGTTGCTCGCGTGGCAGGCATCCAAGCTGCAAAACAAACCGCGCATCTGCTGCCGTTGTGTCACCCTCTGCTCGTCGGGTCCGTGTACGTGAACTTTCGGATCGAAGACAATTACGTCGAAATCGAATCGCAAGTCGATACGGTCGACCGTACGGGCGTAGAGATGGAAGCGCTGACTGCGTGTTCGATCGCGGCACTGACGATTTACGACATGTGTAAGTCGATCGACCGATCAATGACAATCGACGCCGTGGCCTTGTGGGAAAAGACGGGCGGCCGTTCTGGAGTGTTTCGGCGGTCGGAAGCCGAACCGGACGACTTCGATCGGTAATTGCGAGTCATCGAAAACGTTTGTCCAGGTCAGCGTGCCTGGGTTTGCGAGCTTCCCGACGCGACGCCTAGACATTGGGTAGCGAAGGCGCGGGTCCACCAGTTGTGGCGCACCCTCCAGTACTGTCGTCGAGAGAAAGTTGTACGAGTCTTGGGTGGTCAGCTGTTGCTAGCCGCAGTCTTGGTAATTTGGATACCCGTCCTGGCGACGCCCGTATTGCGGGCGCGAGCTGCGAGACGCCAACAACCCGACTTCAGCGACTTCTACAGCTCGCTTTCTCGACTCGGCCAACCGAGCGCAACGTACAGCGCTCATTCGGATGATCCCCGGGAACGTCGGCGTCAACAACTGATCCGCAGGCGAACTGCTGAGCGACGCCGCCGCGTTTTCAACTCGCTCGGTGGGATTGCTGTGTTCAGCTTCGCCGCTGCAGTGCTCAGTAATTCGTCGTCTCTGTGGATCGTATTTTCGACCAGCTTCGCGATGCTCGTCGGCTATATCGCAATGCTGGCCACCATTGCTCGCAGCGCCCGCCCTCGGCCACTGAACATGAACTACATGGGCGCGCCGCTCTCGGCACAATTCGCGAATCAACGTATCGCGAGTTCATGACCCGGTGACTAGCGTCGATCGGTCAGCAGAAATTTCGCAACTCGGTGAACGTGCACGAAGCGCATTTGAGGCCAAGCACCAAGCACGCGAAGCCACGATCGGTGCCGCTCGGAAAACCATCCAAGCCTGTGCCGCCTCGATTCGCGCTACGCACCGTGGAGAGTTCGACTTAGCCGATTCGCTCGCCGACGACGCTGAGACCGCTTTGCGCGGTGCCGAGATGGCCACCGCCGATGTACCCGAAGTACGAGCGACGGGCCCGTTGGCCGATGCCAAAAAGGAATACGCTGAGGCGCGGCTTACACTCGCGTTCGTGCGGGGCGACGCCTTGGCCGGCCCCGACGAACTCGGGATCGAAATCGCTCCTTATCTCAACGGCATGGCCGAAGCCGCTTCGGAATTACGTCGCCAAATCCTGGACTGTTTGCGGCGTGGAGAGCTCGAGCGTGGCGAAGAGCTGATGGTGGTCATGGACGACGTCTATTCCGTGCTCGTGACAATTGATTATCCCGACGGTGTCACTGGTGGGCTGCGGCGAACGACCGACGCGCTACGAGCAGTCTTGGAGCGCACTCGCGGTGATCTCACCACGACGGTGGTGGCGACGCGGCTACAAGCGGCGATCGAGTCCGCCCGCTAGCGACACGAGCCGTCCGGCGGGCTCGTCGTGGTCTGACATTGGGCCGTCGTTACGGTCGTGCGTTGGGCCACGCCGTGCAACGGGACGACGGTTGCTCTGACATTTGGCCGTCGTTGCCCACGTTCGCTCGACCGCGGGTGAACAGGCGCAACTGGGCCCGACAAGTCTCCGCCCTGCCGGCCGTCTAAACGACCACCAGAATCGCGGCGCGGGTGCGAAACCCTGAAATCTCGGTGATAAGTTTCTGGCTCCCAAACGGGGGTGTAGCTCAGCTGGTAGAGCGCTACGTTCGCATCGTAGAAGTCGTCGGTTCGAGTCCGGTCACCTCCACCAAGTAAGCCCAGGTCAGAGCATTGCGAGTCCGTCTGATCCGGACACAAACGGTGTCAACGGACCGTTTGTCAACCCGATGTCAACCGGGTACCCTCGATCGCATGCGTGGGCATATGCGAAAACGAGGCGAGAGCTGGCAGCTGATTGTCTCTGGCGGTGCTGATGGCGTGACGGGTCGACGTCGCCAGGTCAGCAAGACCGTGAAGGGCACAAAGAAGGAAGCTGAAGCCGAGCTCGCCAAGATGCTGGTGTCGGCGGGGGAGGGCACGAACGTCTCGACGAACGCGACGATGGCCGACCTTCTTGCCAAATGGATTGAGACGGTCGGCCCCGATTGGTCGCCGAGCACGTTTCAGGTGACGCAGTGGTACTGCGATGGCTACATCCTCCCAGCGCTGGGCAGCATGCCGTTGCGAAAGATCACCACGGCCAAGCTCGATCAGTTCTACGCGGCGATGCGTAAGGAGGGTGGGCGAGGAGGCAAGGCGCTGGAGGCTCGAACGGTGCGGCGTGCGCACAGCATTGTTGGCGCGGCATTGCAACAGGCGGTGCGATGGGGATGGATCGGCGTGAATCCGGCCACGAACGCCTCGCCGCCGCGATCTCGCAAGATCGAACCGAAGCCGCCGGCGCCCGGCGAGGTCGCAACGTTGTTGGCGTATTGCGAAACCACCGATCCCGATTTCGCGACCTTCGTTCGGCTCGCTGCAGCGACGGGTGCTCGGCGCGGTGAGTTGCTTGGGTTGCGTTGGAGCGCGATCGATTTCGAGCACCGCGCGGTGTTGATTTCGCGCAGCGTCGTGCTCGGTGTCGATGGTGTGGTGGAGAAAGACACCAAGACCCATCAGGCCCGTCGTATCGCGGTTGATGCCTGCACGTTCGGCGCGCTTGCTGCGCTTCGTGAGCGTTGTGGAGCGCGCGCTGGAAGCTGCGGTGCGCATTACTCCAATGATTCATATGTGTTTTCGTATGAGGTCGACGGAGCTGTTCCGTGGATGCCGAATACCGTGACACAACGGTTCGGTCGTATTCGCGACCATCTCGATCTGCACACGGTGAGGTTGCACGATCTGCGCCACTACGTGGCGACGCGATTGATCGCGGCGGGCGTGTCCGTGCGGACCGTGTCCGGTCGTCTCGGACACTCAAACTCCTCAACAACGCTGAATGTCTATTCACATTTCGTCGAGGCAACCGATCAAGTCGCCGCCGACCTGCTCGGAGAATTGTTGGACCGTGGCGCGAGCGATGCGAAGTCGAATGCTCGGAGCATCGGGAAATGACGACGAGAATCTTGTTCATCGACGACTCGGGAAAGCCCGACGTAAACCACGCTTCCGGTGCTGTGGTCATGGCGGGGTTTTCGATTCCGTCGACTGCGGTGCCGACACTTTCGCGTCGCCTGCTGGGAGCGAAAGCCAGTCACTTCTCGACCCGAGGCCAGCCGTCGTCGTGGGAGATCAAAGCGGCCGACGTGATCAAACCGAACCCGTGGAAGCGCCGTAAGAATCGCGACTTCGCATTCGAAGTGGTCCGCATCGTGAGCTCATTGGGCGGGACGGTGTATTCAGTGACAATCGACAAGAGCCGGATGCATCATCCGATGACGCTCGTGCAAACGATGCCGCTGCAACTCCAGGCGCTGGTCGAGCACTTCCACGTTGAGTGCGCTCATTTCGGTGAAACGGGCATGGTCGTCGCTGATTGGTCGTCGCAACACGCCGACCAACATGCGAGCCGCTGCGTGGCGAGCTTCGTCGCCGCTCGTGGCTTACAGATCCATCCCGGCGTCTACTACGCAAGCTCAAGCGCCACGCTTGCGATCCAGGCCGCCGATCTCATCGCTGGCGCTTGTCGGCGTATTGCCGAGGGTGACACGGGCCTCGGCGATCTCGATACGGTGCTGACCGCGACCCGAGCGCTGCCAACAGGCTTTGTGGCTCCGACGATCCACGGGCGGCCGTATGAGAATCGAATACGGCTGTTCTAAACCGGGGAGCGGTCGAGTACGATAAAGAGGCTGACGGTTCGGTTAGTAGGTCTAGGCCGAATGCAACCGAAGTACCGCAGCACTTTGGGCCCCGGATCTCACGGGGCCCTTTTCTTTTTCGTCGCACGAGATTGGTAGCACTGATCGTCTTGTTGGGTGAAAAGTCTGTGCGGGTAATTGCACACACTTGCACCAGAGGTTCGCGGCGGCAGGCGAGTGGGTCGCTGCTTCTATGTGAACGCCATCGCATGCAATTTTTCGGATCGATGCTTATTCCGGTTTGTCGGACGGTCGCTGGCACGTTGCCACAGAGCGCAATGCAATCGCGATCGGGAATCAGTACGACGCGGACCTACGCAACAAAACAGGGTGAACCGCGAGTGGCGTTATGAGTGGCGTCGCGAGTGGCTCGATTGTGCGTCTACGTCGGTGTTCAACGATTCCACATGCTGTGGAGCGGCGCGTTGTGATCGCCAATTGCCGTGTCATTGCGGTGCTGGACGAGGACTGAGACACTGGACTCGTTGCCACTGTTCGTACGTTGGGTGAGGTTCTGGGTGATGTTTCGGGTGATGTCTTGGGTGATGTTGGCGTTGCGACTGGGGTTGAAAAGATCAATGTTTACGATATTGAATTACTGTTTCCGGAGAAGTCGGACACGGTTTCGTTGGGCACGAAATGCGAGCCGCTCATTGGGGCGGCTTGACCTGGCGCATTGCACTCGTTTGCGTTGTGAGCGGTTCCGGAATGTTGTCGGCACTTGATCGACCCGACGTTGTGGCGAACCGTCCTGGCGAGCTTCTACGCTGTCCTCGTGAGAACCAACGCACGCGCGCGTTGCGCGCGTGCGTTGGTTCTGGTGTTGATGCAGCCGTACCGTGGCATCGCTGGACAGTTCGTAACGTCGATGCGTGGGCGCGGCGCGTGATCGCCGTTGGCGGGGAAGCGATGTCAGTTTTCGGAGCGCGAGTATCGACGGTTCAGCTGCGCGGTCGTTAATGAAAATCGTCGTCGTGGTGGGAGTTTGTAGACGGCGCGAGTGGCGCGTGATTGGCTTCAAATGACTTTACACACAGAGGCATCTTCGATCCGGCCCACAGTCTGGTGATGGTTTTGGTGACCGACTCGCTTGCGTATGCGTGGCGGGGATCGCAGATGCATCTGTGTGAATTCTGTTTGAATTCTGTTTGCGCGGCCCCACATCGCCGCGCGTCGATCGCTGAGAGGTTTTGTTTGTTCGACCTTCACCTTGGTGATGCTCAGTGGTGAATCGACAGACGCGTCTTGGAAAGCTGTTGCGCTCGCAACCTAATTGTTGATGGCGTCTTCGATTTCCGTGAGGTGCAACGGATCGCGTTTGCGCAGCGCTCACCGAACTGGCAATCTGATCGCGTGATCGAGGAGTCGCTGGGGTACGCCGTATTCACTTGCGACTTGGCGAGAGTGTGTCACCTCCTCGCCCACGGGGCTGATGCAAACGAACCGTGGGGCACAGGTACGCTGCTCTTAGAAGTGGTCGACGAGCCTTCTCAATTCTTCGATGATGACGCACTCCAAATAGCGCGGGCGCTTCTCCACGCGGGTGCATCTGTAGACGCCAGCAACGAAGACGGAATGCGGCCCATACACGCTGCAACTCGGGCGGATCATCCAGCGCTCACCCTCCTCATTGAGGCAGGCGCGGACCTGAACGGCCGAATGAGGAGCACTGGCAACGCACCGCTCCATTGTGCCGTCGAACATGAGAACGTGGCAGGCGTCAAGTTGCTTCTGATGAACGGCGCGGACCGATCGCTGGTCAACAACGACAACGAGACTGTACTGGCCACAGCGATGCGAATCGCGCGCAAAGCACCGTCCCGAGCCCTATCCGAGATCATCGGGCTGCTTCAGCCGGACAGGAGTTGATCGGAGCACTAAATGCCGCTCGGTACTTGCATGACGGGTGTCGACGGGGCAACCTGAGCAGATGAATCGACGTACCGGCGTGCGTTCCTTATGGTGGTGCGATGGGCCACAGGCGACGCGATTATTCATCAAGAGGTCTGGGCCGGTCGTATCTGGGCCGCCCGACCGCTAACCGTCGTCAGCGACACCGAGCAACGCCTGGTGTTGTGGATCCCTGCTGGCACGCGGCGCAAGGTTCCCGCGCCTCCGGAGGGGGCCACCGGCAGTGAGCGTGACCCTCAGGCACTACCGACCGAAGCGTCGCATCGTGGTGTCATCGAGAATCTTCAGAACGGCGAATGGACCCACACCGATCAGGTGTGGGACGTGGAGAGTCTTTGGATTCTTCAGCCCGGAGCCTGGTGCGCCGTTTGGGTTTCATGGCTACCTAGCCGTGAGCACCTCGGTTGGTACGTCAACTTTCAACGGCCGTACCGCAGAACTCCGCTTGGAATCGAGGCGATGGACCTCATGCTCGATCTGGTAGTTGAACCAGACCGTTCGTGGCGCTGGAAGGATCAGCACGAATTCGAGCAACTTGAGCTCCTCAACCTGCTGGATAGCGAGACGATCCGGCAGGTGTGGAGCGAAGCCGAGACGGTCGTAGCGAGTATTGAAGACGGAAGGCCACCCTTCTGTGACCCGTGGCCGCAGTGGACACCGGAGCCGGACTGGTCCATCCCGGTTTTGTCGAAAAGTTGGAACGTCGTCCCTTCTTGATCGCACCCGATCTGTACACAAACCGCGACCGCACATAGAACACCGGATCTCAAAGCAATGCGTGATCGAGGAGTCGCTGGGCCGCTTCTGTCAACATTTTGTCAACGCACCACGTCGAACTGCATGGAATTGACGACAGCCCGTTGACGATCGACTATTCCTGAGCGGGCCAAACGGACGAAAAACTACAGTAAACACAGGGCTAATCGCATTCGCATCGTAGAAGTCGTCGGTTCGAGTCCGGTCACCTCCACTGCTGTTGTCGGTTCGACAACGATTGTCTCGGTCAACGGTGGGTTTGAGAGAGCGCTGTTCGCGTGGCGCTCGGGATCAGTGCTCAGCTGACGCGTTCACAGGCCCAGCTGCTGCTTGCATACGCGGAGGCAGGCCCGAGCCATCGATCGAGTGCCACGGCCCTGGCCAATCGTGCAGATCGACCTTGCTCAGCGAAGCGGAGAAGGCGTCGGCGAGGGCGTCAGGTTTTCGTTTCGCTCAGGGAATGCGGACGAAGACTTGTAGCGATTCGCCTGGGTGAGGCACACGCAGAAGGCGCATGCTTGGTCCGGGGCTGCGGCTTCACTGAGAAGTATTACTCCTGGTTGCTGTTTTGGTTGTCGAATAGATACCATGAAATCGATGGCTGAATCCGAGATCTATCCGAACGCAACCGTGGTTCTTGTCGCGGTCGAGCTGCGCCACCCTGTGGCCGGTGAGATCTCGCAGGCGTCGCACGCGAAGATTAAGCAAGCGTTTGGCGACCGTTTGCCTGTCCAGCGAGAAACGCAAATTGTCAACGTTCAGGGAACGCTCGGCTCGCAGCCGGAAGTCGACATCGAACGGGCCCCGAAATACTTCAGTCGCGAATTGTCAACGGCGGTGACCTACCGCAGGGAGGCCATCGTTGTCGAGACGACTGTGCACGAGTGCTACGCCGTGTTACGCGACCTTGTCGCCTTAGCTATCGAGGTACGCCAGTTAGTAGAGCCGGTAGCTGGTGTTGAGCGGATGGGTCTGCGATACATCGATGAGATGCGGGTTCCGGAAAATGGCGAGGTTCCATCGATCAGTTGGAAACCGTGGTTGAACTCAACTCTCCTCGGACCATCGACGGTTGAGGCGGCGGGTTTACAAGCGACGCAATGGCAAGGTGTCACTGTGTTCGAGCCGGCGAGTGAGCGAGCGATCGTGCTCAGATACGGGCCGCGCGATGGCTACGCAGTGGACCCTGCTGGGGAACTCAAGAGGCAAGCACCACCACCGGGACCGTTTTTCCTGCTCGATATTGACAGTTTTTGGACACCATCGGGATCGGTTCCGGAGGTTGCAGTATCTGAAATGTTGACGATTTGCGACGAGCTTCACGCTCCAGTGCGGACGTTGTTTGAATCGCTGATAACCGACAGATTTCGGGATGAGGTGTTGCGCAATGCAAGTTGAGCTGGCTACGCGACGATCGGCCGTCCACGTGACCGATCCAGGAACTGCAGCGCGCGAGATCACGCCACCTCCGGCGATCTCTGAGACGCGGACCGCGGCCAAGCTGCTGACGGAAGACATTGGTTTCGACCGCGGCAAGGTACGCGTCCTGACCGAACAATTCGAAGATCTCCATCATCGGAGCCACTCAGTGGAGTGGAGAACGCGAACTGTTGACCGAGGGCGTGCAAGTGCCGCAGAGATGTTGACTGAACTCGGCGACCTCGGGTTTGCGTGGCGCGACGTCGCCCGTCTTGTTGGTGTCAGTGTCCCCGCAATCCAGAAGTGGCGGAGGGGAGATAGGGCGACAGGCGAGAATCGCCGGAAGGTCGCGAGCATTCTCGCTGCGTGCGATTTGATCGTGGATCATTACGAGGTTCAAGAAATTGCTTCATGGTTCGAAATGCCAATGGTTGCGGGTGTTCCGATCGCTCCGATCGATATCTACGTAGCGGAGCGAGCGGACTTGGTTTTCGAGTATGCGGGTGGTGGCGCTGACCCCGAGCAGATCATGTCGTCCTTCGACTCTGAATGGCGCGACCGATACCGATCTGATTTCGAGGTCTTTCGATCTGGAGATGGGTCGCTTTCCGTGCGGTCCAAAAGTTCTTAGCAGCGCTGTGACTGATCTTGAAGCCCCCGGTTTGGGAAGCGACGGCGCACCCGAATGGGGCGCGATATATCGCGCGCGGGGCGAAGAGGTCGTTGCGTACCGGCCGGTAGTCACAGGTGATGTGTTCGAGAAGGTTGAAGTCGCCGGTGGCGAAGTCCCGAAGCACAAGACCGTGATTGTCCTGCAGCATCCTTGTGCATTGCGGACCAACGGAGTCGATCTTGTCGAGCGCGTCCTCGTCGCAGAGGTACGGCCTCACAAGCTCATCGATCGTGATCGATGGCTCGGCTACACGAAACTCATGCCGCTGCCGGAGCTCCGCCCAGAGCTCCACTCACAGAAGCGCGACCAAGCAGCTTTGTTTGAAGAGCTTTTCTTGGTCGCGCCTGAGCTGCTCGAAATACGAATAGCAAGTCTTTCCCAGATCGGTGTAAATCTGTTGATGCAGCGATGGGTGCATCACAACAGCCGTGCCGTCGTCCCCACGATGACGTACCAGCGCGTGACGAGCGCAGCATTTGAGGAAACGGATTTGATCGAAGAGTGGTGTGAGCAGCGCGTGGACGCCGGGATTGCGCTGCGCGACGCGGCAAGGGAATGCGTCAACCTGCTTCGTGAAGATGTAGGCGGTGGCAACACTCGTCAGCACATGCTCGAAGATGAACAAAATCGCAGCACCGTCCGTCGGCAAATACGGTCCGCGCTCAGAGCATTACGCTGATCGTTCACGCTGTGCAGTTCTTTTCGGTGGCGCGTTCGTCAGACTGCAAACTTGTTTGTGTTTCAGTTCGAAACGACAAAACGTTTGGCATCAAGTGCAACGGCGACGAACGATTCGAACGGTCCCATGATCAGGAGTTGATATTCGCGAAGGGCAACGCGCCGAAGCGAGTACGGAATTGTGCGAGCATCTGCCTTTCGATGTTGCGTGAGACATCATCCTTTTTCCAGCAAACGATGTGGTGCGCGGCACCTTGAGGTTGCCAGACGTAGCGGCCACCCCAATGTCCGATCGGCTTTCCCTGACCAAAGTCGCGGTACTGGCCCAATCGCTTGCGCAAGTTCGTGGCCTTGCCGATGTAGATGACCGTGGCACCAGTCACCCACTGGGAAGGAAGCAGTGTTTGCGGAACCGTTGGATCCTTGCCCTTGAATCGACCACCTGGATTCGCGTCCATGAAAACTGGATCTGCTGTGGATTCTCGGAGCACGACGTAAACGCCACTGGCATCTGGGACTTTTGCAGCGGCCAAGTCAGCGAAACCAACGAAGTCAAGAAAGCCGGTCGATTCGAGCCCCTACCGGTCGAAGGTCGTTGGCAACTTCTGCGAAGGCTCAGAATCAGTCATGGTCTTGCGACCCGTCGGAGAAATCGCTCGGCGCGGTCGGTGTATGTGAAAACGGTGTTCGGTGACTTACCGCTTGCCGTCAGTTCTGCGGCGTACTCAGGGACCAGGCGCAGCAAGCGATTCGCTGCGGCGACGTCGTCGGAAGTGGTGACCATCTGCGTCGTGGCCGCAGAAGCCTCCCCATACGGCGGATACTCAGGCGCATCGGGGTCTGTCCTGCGCAAGCGCCACACCGTCTTGCCGATCGCGCGATCGACGACTTGGATTTGATCGACACCGTAGCGCTCGCAGATCTTGGCGGCGAGGATCACGTTGTCGAGGTCATTTTCGAGGCGCTTGGGTTGGCGGCGTGTGCATTCGGCAAGATCATGCCTGGTGAACACGGCGGAAACATCGGGATGTTCCAGTAGCCAATGCACCGCGTCGTTGTCCCACGCGTTGTCGCCTCTCGGGTTCGGATAGGTGTCGGGAGCTACTGTCATTGCATGATCCTCCTGCAAAGTGTTTGTTCTTTGCAGAAGCAAAACACAATATAGAGCTTTGTGCAAGTACTTTCAGAGGATCCCATTCTCCGAAGCGACGATCGAATTGACGGTCGTCGTGTCCAAATGGTCGTCAGACCAGCTCTCCGTCTTTGATGATCTGTAAGAGATGCCCGAATTGTGACTTGACGGATGGGTTTGAGAACACCGCGATCATGTCCACTGATATCTCCAGACATCGGAGTAAGTCCTCGACCATCAACCGGTTCAGGCGTTTGTGGTTGGGGTCGGTCTGACCTCGACGAAAAGGGACGTGAGTCTTTCAGATGCCGTCATCGTGGATCTCGCTCCCCGAAGCAGGGAATCCGCTGGCTCGACCCTCTTGCGCATCGACAGAAGCGATCGCTAAGGTCTCAGTGCATCGGGGCGCTGTGGCAGGTGCGGCTCCTATGCAAACGAGATCGGAGATACGCAGTGACTAAGAGCATCGCGCGACGACGGGGTCGCCGAGCGCGTGTGAGCGTGGCGGGCGTCGTGTTGGCACTTGTTGGCAGCGCCGTCTCGTCTCCGATAGCGCACGCCGCAGGCCCGGCCCTGTTCAGATACGGACCTTCGGACGCGAATTCGCTCGCTGTGTTGAGCGGCGTGGACAATCACAGCGGCGGTCCAGGCACGGAGTTCTGGTGGGATCACACCAACCTCAGTGTGGCAGTCGCTGCGGCGCCCGGCGCCGACCCGGCGTTTGTGCAAGCCGTCCACGATGGCATCGAGACCTGGAGCGAGTTCCTCCGAGCCAGGTTCCCGACCGTTTCGTTGACCGATGTGACAGGGACAGCCCGTGCACGAAGCGCTGACATCGTGCTCCACTACGCGCCGCATTCAGGTGGCGTGGTGTGGGGCGGGAACGCGGTATGCGGCCCGCAACGGTGCGGAAATGTGATGCTCCGCTCCGAAGAGCCGCCCGGCGGCCCGTACCCGGATTTCGACACAACGCGCGCGGTGCGGACGACGGTGCATGAACTCGGCCACGCGCTCGGCCTCGGTCACGCAGCGCCGCTGCTGGTTTCGACGGACATCATGGCGTACGGCTGGGTGCAGCTCGCGACGAACCCCGATACCGGCAAGTACGTGTACGTGTACTCCACGCCCATCCTTTCGGACTGCGACGTCGCCGGGCTCGGTGCTGCGTTCGAGTGGGCGCTGAAAGGCGAGCCGCCCCACCCGGCGACTGTCAGCTCGATCCCGTGCTGACCGGCCGCGCTCGGATCGGATCGCGGAAACCAATTCCGCGGCAGTTCCCAACGAGTCGATCTCAATACGGAAGATGACACAGGCCTCCCGTCGGCGTTCCTTCGCCATGCCCGTGATCCGGACCTGATCGTGGAGGGTGCTTGGATTGTTGTCGGTTCAGGCACGACGCGCGCCGTTGCACAGGTCGTACAATGTGACGCCGAACTCGTGTGAGTTCGGCCGCTGCCGGGGCCGGTCGAGCGATATCGCGAGCTTTTGCGCCGCGACGTTGCCTGATCACGTTAGGCCAGGCGTATTCTTGGTCCGGTGGCTGACGAAGTTGATTCCGCGGAGCCGGCGCGCGGCGCTTCCAAATGGTGCGCTGGTCGTCGTGCGCGGGATGACGCAGGACGAGCCCGCGATATCGATTCGCCAAGCCGTGCAGTTTCAGCGACGGTTTCCTGATTTCGGCCGTTACGGCCTCTCAGGTTTTGTTGCAGCCAACGACGATGAGGTTGTTGACCTCGGAGCGCACCACCTTGATCCATTCGCGCGGCTCTTCGTGTTCGAGGTCAGCGAGTTGATCGGGGCCGGTTTCGAGGTGGTCGCGACGTTCCGCAATCCGCACGTTACGATTACCTTCGTAGAGGAGCCTGAGGCCGGTGTCGGACGTCTGCTCGCGCTCCGTCATGAGATTCGAAATAATCCGGCGTTCCGAGAGGAGGGACGATGAATATCGATATTGATCTGTTTGTCGATCTCAACACTGAAGACGACACAGGGCTGCACTGGACTTTTCTGGATGAGGCCCGCGACCCGAGCGTCATCGTGGCCGGCCGGTATGTCATCGTCGGCGCTGGCGATGTTGCGGCGGTCGCTCAAATTGTCGACGTTGGCAGTGATGGCGTCGTCCACGTGCGACCCTTGCCAGGTCCAGTGAGCGCGAATGTGCACCTTCTCGGCCATCAAGGCGTTGCCTGAATACCGTGTGATCAATCGACGCGCCTGGGATCTAACGATTCAGTATCAAGATCGAATCACGTATCTCGAACACGTCTTTTCGGTTCGAAAGACGTTGGGTCACCTCCACTTGTTACATGGCGCCTGCTTCGCCCGGCGCGGCGAGTGGCTCGCCACAAAGTCGCTCGTTCCTCGCTCCCTTGCTGGCTTCGCCACCGCGGTGTGGGGTTCGAAAGTCGTCTGGTTACCTCAACTGATCCAGGGACAATGTTCGTCTTTCACACGCTCGGCGCTTCAGTCAGACCCGAATGCGCGGGTGAGAAGTTGGTTTGCAACCTGGTCTACGAGGAACGCGTTGACTTCGTCGCCTGCCGATAGCAAATCGTCTGCGACGCGCATGAGATCTTCGATCATTGCCATCGCTTCGGCGAAGCTGAACTCGACGCCGCTCATGCCGTAGCGGCACGTTTCGACCGAGTGCGTGCGGTCGATCTGGCGGCGATCTTTTTCACGTCCTCGGGACGAAATGCTCGGACACCGCCTTCGAGTTCGACTGCCACGATGCGTCCTTCGCGCACTGCGCCGACAAAGTCGGACGGCGACAGCCCGGACTCACGTACGGAGTCCGCGGGCGAGAGCAGACCACCGGGAATCATTTCGCGGCGAGTGGCTGCGCGCCTGCGGGCGCGTACGACGTTTGGCTGTCCGATGTCGCCGACGATCTCGCTGATCTCGCGTGACGACAGTCCCGCGCGGTGCGCCTCGACGATGGCGTCGTCGCGGATCAGGCGGGTGATGTAGTCCTCTGTTAACGCACGCCGGTACTCGGCCTCCGCGCCGGCGAGACGCGCCCGCGTCGAATCGACGTTATCGACCTGCTTTTTCGCTGTAGACATGTCAGCATGATATGGCGGCATGTCGCTCGTCTACAGCACAGTCAATTAATCCAGAACCCGAGAGTGATGAATAGCGCCTGCGATGGGTGTGAGAGCACCGCGATCATGTCATCAAATCTGGCTCGTGCTCGACACGCGAACTCGAGCGCCGGGAGATTCTGCTGATGCCGCTGTCGTAGGCCAGGCGTATTCTCAATCCTGTGGCCGATGAGTTGATTCCGCGGATCCGACGTGCAGCACTTCCAACCGGTGCACTGCGTAATGGTGTGAGGGATGACGCAGGACGAGCCCGCGATCTCGATTCGCCAGGCTGTCCAGTTTCAGCGAAGGTTCCTGATTTCGGCCGGTTCGGCCTTTCGGGTTTTCTAGCAGCTAACGATGATGAGGTTGTTGACCTCGGGGCGCACCACCTTGACAGCCTCCCTCGACTCTTTGTGTTCGAGCTCAGCGATTTGGTGGCGGCTGGATTCGAGGTGGTCGCGACGTTTCGCAATCCGCACGTTACGATTACCTTCGTAGATGAGCCTGGCGTCGGCGATGTTGCGGCGGTCGCTCAAATTGTCGACGTTGGCAGTGATGGCGTCGTCCACGTGCGACCCTTGCCAGGTCCAGTGAGCGCGAATGTGCACCTGCTTGGCCATCAAGGCGTTGCCTGAACAACGTGTGATCAATCGACACGACGGGGATGTAACGATTCAGGAGCGAGATCGAATCACGCTCGTGAACCTGTCGGCCTGGTTCGAAAGAAGTCCGGTCACCTCCACTGCTGTTGTCGGTTTGACAACGTTGTGCCTGATCAAGTGTGGGGTTTAAGTGAGCACGTTCACGTCCCGCGCCGGAAGTGTCACGCGTTAAGGGACGATGACGGAAACGTCGATAGTTGGTGACGCTGCGAGTTTTGCGTCGAGGGTGATGAGCGGACCGTTGAGGTGTCGGGCCATGACGACGTACAGAGCATCGGCGATCGTGATGTTTTCGCGCAGCGTCCAGGCTTCGGAGAGCAGCGGCCGAATCTGAACGCGGCGGAGCGGCGCAACGAGCAGGCGCGACATGGCGACGGATGCTCGATCGGAGGAGATCTGGCCCGCGATTTAAAGGCGTCGGATTGTCGCGCCTGTTTCGACGAAGTAGTGCTCAGGCACCCATATCGAATGGCCTGCAGCGACGAGTCCGACGCGTTGGCCCGCCTCGGAAAAGAGCAACCATTCGACGCCAGCTGAGGCGTCGAGAACGATTGGGGTCACTCTTCGCCGCGCTCACGCATTTCGCGGATAATTTCGGCGGTGGAAACGGTGATCGTGACTGGCTCGTCGCGGTGCAGCTTTGCGAGCCATAGGTCCATCGCCGCGGGCGAGATATCGGTGCCATCATCGATCAAAACGATCGCTGGATCTATTTCAAAGTCTTCAGTGCGCCTCGCCATGCGGTCAGACTACTGCTGACCTCGGACAACAAGACCAGATAACGCAGCAATTATCGCATCCAAAGGGTGTG
>JANYBW010000051.1 GCA_025360585.1 Actinomycetes bacterium
CACAGCAGCGGCGGTGAAGCTTTTGGTCATCGAGGCGATGCGAAACACCGTGTGTTCATTGGCTTCAGTACCATCCGCCATGGCCAACTCACCATCGCGAACGACACCCCACGCGAGGCGCGGCGCATGGTTGAGCACACGGTGCAGCTCGAACAACGCGCCGAGCGCCTCGCGCGTCGTATCGGTTTGTGTTTCGCTGGATTCTGTTTCGCTGGTCATGTTGCTCTTCATGCTCGCTTGGTTGTTGGGACTTCACGCCTGGGGTCGCGCCGCTTTGAGGACGCGCCAAAAGGCGACGGATTCTGGCTGATCTCGACGAAGCGCGACGCCGCCCGGGGCCAGAGCGGCCCCGGAGCGCAGCGACGAGAACGGGAACGGAGCGCAGCGACGAGAGCGCGAAACAGGATTCTTGCATCGGATTACCTCTCGCCCATCGGCGCGCGTGCTTAGCGATGCGAGACGCCAAATACCTGTTCAGCGTTGGCGGTCGTGACGGCCGCTATCTGCTCGACTGATTCTCCACGGGCCAACGCCACGGCTTCACCGACGACCGCTACGTACGCCGGTTCGTTGTCGCGGCCTCGGAAAGGAACGGGCGCGAGAAACGGCGAATCGGTCTCGATGAGGAGACGATCGCTGGGTGTGATCGCCGCGGCGGCCCTGAGCTCGTCGGCAGTTTTAAACGACACAATGCCCGAAAACGATAAGTAGCAGCCCATTTCCAAAGCCCGTCGCGCTTCACGCGGGCCTCCCGAAAAACAGTGGAACACCGTTCGGCGCGGTACGCCAAGCTCAGCCAAGAGTTCGAAGGTGGCATCCCACGCGTCGCGGCTATGGATAACCAACGCCCGATCCAGAGCGTTTGCCAACGCGATGTGGCGAGCGAATGTCACCCGTTGCTGGTCAAATGGCGAATGTTCATAGAACAAGTCGAAGCCAGCTTCCCCGATGCCAACGACGTTTTCGTGGTCCGCGGCCGAGACCAGGGCAAGCCACTCGTCATCGAGTTTCGATGCATCGTGGGGATGCAATCCGACCGTCGCGTAAACGTCTTCGAATTCATCAGCCAAGGCGATCGCGGCCAGCGACGAAGCCAAGTCGGTACCGACACAGACCATCCAGTCGATACCGGCTGCACGCGCACGTTCGATCAGCGCCTTCGCCTCTTGGCCTCGCGAATAGTCAGGCTGGATATGGCAATGCGCGTCGACCCACACTCGATTACTCCGCGACCTCTTTGCGAGGAAACAACGGAGCGCCTTTCACCAGCCGATTCCCGGCGGGCAAACCTCCCCATTGCAACGCTTCGGGCAGGCGCTGATCTGCGGGCGTGTCTGCGAAACCCAGCCGGACCCAGAGCTCGCGAGCCGCATTCGGGATTGTGGGTGCTGCGAGCAGCGTCGCAATTCGTAGCGCTTCGAGGCAATCACCCAGGACCGCCGCGCACGCGTTGGCATCGCCGGCTTTATTCAGCTTCCAAGGCTCACTCGCTTCGATGTACGCGTTTGCGGCGTTCATCAATTCCCACGTGGCGTTCAACGCGCCCGAAAAATCCAGGTTGTCCATGCAGCGCGAAGCTTCGGTCGCCGCGGTGGCCGCAGCCGATTGCAATGGCCCATCAGCCCGCACCCCTGGGACGGCAGCGTCGCAATAGTTCGTCGCCATGTTCAGTACACGATTCGCAAGGTTGCCGAAGTTGTTCGCCAAATCCGAGTTGTAACGCAACACCATCGACTCGTAGCTGAAATCACCATCCGGGCCAAAACGTTGATCAGCTAAGAAATGGTATCGAAATCCGTCGACCCCAAATTCTTCGACCAGCGTCGCGGGCGCGATCTGATTCGCCGTTGTTTTGCTCATTTTTTCGCCGCCAACAAGCAGCCATCCGTGTGCAAAAATTTGCTGTGGCAGTTCGATGCCAGCAGCCATCAACATCGCGGGCCAAAACACCGCGTGGAAGCGCAGAATGTCTTTACCCATCAAATGCACGTTCGCCGGCCAAAACTTGTCGAACTCATTTTGATCGCTGCCGAACCCAACCGCGGTGCAGTAGCTAATCAGCGCATCGAACCACACGTAAGCGACGTGGCGATCGTCCCACGGCAGCGGCACACCCCAAGTGATCGAGGTGCGGCTCATCGAAAAATCGCGCAGGCCCTGACGAATAAACCCGAGTACCTCATTGCGCCGGCTCTCGGGCCGGACCGCTTGCGGGTTCGCTTCGTAGTAATCGAGCAACCGTTGTTCGTAGCGAGAAAGCCGAAAGAAATAGTTTTCCTCAACCACGTGATCTACCGCGCGGTTGTGGATCGGGCAGTTCCCGTCGATGAGTTCGTCGTCGTTGTAGTACGCCTCACACGCAACGCAATACTGACCTTCGTAGCGGTCGAGTTCGATGTCGCCACCGTCATAAACCCGCTGCAAGAACTCAGCTACCGCGGCTGCGTGGCGGGGTTCGGTGGTACGAATGAAGTCGTCGAAGGTGATATCGAGCCCGGCCCAGGCTTCTCGGTACCGCTGTGCAGTCTGGTCAACCCATTCCTGGGGAGCAACCCCACGCTGCTCGGCTGCACGCTGGATCTTGAGCCCGTGCTCATCGGTACCCGTCACAAACTTGACATCGTCGCCGTGCATCCGCCGCCACCGGGCCAGCACATCGGCAGCAACCGTGGTGTAGGCGTGTCCGATGTGGGGCACGTCGGAGACGTAGTAGATCGGGGTCGTGATGTAAAACGGCTGGGCCATTCCCCATTATCGCAGCACCGAGTCCTACATCTTCGAGCTTTTGCGCGATACAGCATATGTGCTAGGGTTGCTTCACGTTCGTTCAGTGGGCAACGAGCCGCAAGACCGAAAGATAGGTGGGAGAATGACTATGACCAGCTTTGCAACCGCGAGGCGAATCGATGCTCTCGGGCGTGTAGTGCTTCCGGCAGACGTTCGCAAAGTGCTCGGGTTGAACCCCGGCGATCTTCTAGCGATCGAAGTCAACGGCGAGGGCATCGTATTGTCGAAAGCCTGGACGCATTGCGCGCTTTGTGGATCGCACGATCAGCTCAGCGACTACCGCGACAAACAGGTTTGTCGCACCTGCGTCGAGACGCTTAGCGTCGGCCCGTAATTTTCGCCTGCTGCAACACCATCTCGTAAGCATCCCGACGGGCCACACCGAACTTCGTCGCGATCCCATCGGCGATATCGCGCGAACGCATTCCCGCGACCAATAGCGCCGCGATCTCTTCGGAGACTGAGTCTGCATCAAGCGCTGTCGCTTCGCCCGTTTCACGACCAGCTACCAAGATAACGCACTCACCACGATCGGGGATTGTGGCGTCTGCAATCGCGATGCAGAGTTCGGCGAGCGTGGCGCGCTCCACTTGTTCGAACATCTTGGTGAGCTCCCGAGCGACCACTGCGCGCCGCGCGCCCCCGCAGGTCCCGCGAAGATCGCCAAGTGTCGCGGCCAATCGTTTTGGTGATTCGTACAACACGACCGTCATGCTCGATTGCGCGATCGTCGCGAGTTGAGCGTTACGAGATGCGCCCTTGCGTTCGAGAAACCCCATAAAACAAAAGGGTGTTGTGGGCAATCCGGAGACGACCAACGCGCTGATACACGCGCTCGCGCCGGGGATGCTCTCGATCGTGATCCCCGCAACCGCACATGCGGCGACCAGGCGTTCACCAGGATCGCTGACGCCAGGAGTACCCGCATCGCTGATGTAGGCGACGGTGGCCCCGGCGCGAACGATCTCAATGACTTCGCCGCAACGTTGTGCTTCGTTGTGCGCGTGCAACGAACGCAACCGGCCTTTCGCGTCGATGCCGTGCGCATTCAGAAGCCCGGCTGAATGGCGGGTGTCTTCGGCGTAGATCCACTCGACGGTCCGCAACGTTTCAATCGCCCGCAGGGTGATGTCGCCCAAATTCCCAATGGGAGTGGCGACCAAAAGAAGCTTGCCTTCGGCGTGGTTCATCGTCGCTGATTCAAGGTTGGGATTTCATTGGCGAATTTCGAGACTGTCGCCAACCCGAATCGTCCAGCGGTCCACAAATCCCGCGCCGACCTCGATCACGAAATGTCCTCGCAAGCCAAGCTTCGAGACTCGGCCGGGACGCAGCGTCTGCATCCACAACACGGTGCCATCGCGATCGCAGCTGATCACATCGATGGAGAATTTCATCCCGAAGGTATGCACATTGCGGCACGGCGTCAGGATGAAAGCGCCGTCGCAACGTTCATGGCCGATCAGACCTCGGCGGCGCTCCGAGCGGGACGCGGCGACGACCGCCGTCGCCAGTACATCGTCACCTCGCATCAACCAGGCCATCATGATTAAGGGTAGCGAGACACCGCGATACTCCACGTTTGGAGACCAGGCCCCTGCGCGCGGGTAACCTCCACCGCGCCGCGCGATCATCAGAATCATGTGCGCTGTCCCGATAGAAAGAGCACTGCCGTGAGTAAGAAATCAAAGATGCGCAAACTGAACGCCAAGCGCAAAAAAGCCAATCACGGTAAGAAGCCACTTGCGGGCAAACGGTCCTGACGCGAATTTGTTCCTAGGCCGCTGAGCCGGAACCTCTACCATCCGGTCAATATGGCTGAAATCGATGAAGTCCAGATCCTGCCGGATCCCGACACCCACCAACTGCTCACTTCCACGCTTGAGCGTGTGAACCGTGCCAGCAATCTTGCGCGTGCGACTGCGATGCAGCGCGACGCGTTTTTCGGCAAAGAGCTGCGCGAGGTCGTCAAAGAAGTCGCGGAGCAACAAAAGCTGCCCGATCCCTTCATCACACCGATCACCGAGCGGGTTGCGGCGTCGTTAACCCGACGAGCGGGCAAACAGCCCAAGTTCTCCAGCCTCCAATCCCTCACGTTCCCGGCGGGCGCATTCAAATGGAGCAGCGACGGCAAAGTCGCGATGCCTACCGCCAAAGGAAAGCGCACGATTCGAGTTCGGGTCGATACCTCACGCGGTGGATTGCGTCCGCCGCTCGAAGGCCGTCCGGCAATGTTGGTACTGCGCAATTCCGAGTTCTACTTATCGGCCGCCGACATTGAGCGCGCACCGGCGAGCACCGACGACGATTACGACCCGGATTCCTGGCGCAGTTAAACAAGCCGCGACTGGGAACCTTCTCAGGTGCTACTTGACATTTTGACCCGAACTTTCGTACGGTGGGCTCGTCACCAAATTTGGGAGCAGTCGTGACGACATCAATTCCACAACAAGTCGCGATTGTGATCGGCGGCGCATCGGGCATCGGCGAAGCCGTGGTTGAACGGCTGGCGCGCGATCACTGGATCGTTATCGTTGCCGATAGCGACGAGCTCGAACGACTCGGTCAACAAGTCGCAGATAATTTGCGGGCTGCTGGTCGCGAGGCGTACGCCGAAACGGTCGATGTGGCTGATGAAGGCGAAGTCGCGGCGATGATCGAAGCGACTTCAGAGTTTCAAGGCGGCTTGCACGCAATCGTTCAGTGCGCGTCGTGCCCGCCGCAGCACCTTGAGACGCTGTTAAAGCACGGAGCCAACGAGATCGAACAATCTGGCGGTGGAGCAATCGTGTTCGTGACCGATGATGCTCAAGCCTCGCAACTGGCTCGAGATCACTCGACACCGCGGGTACGTGTGCACGCCCTCGCGACGGGAACCTTCCGAATCCTCGATGAAATCGGGGAACTGCTCGTGGTGAATACCTCGAGCAATTAGCGCAAGGCTTCGGCACCCGAGCCGAAGTTGCCGAGAAACTCCAAAATCGCTACGTTGGTTGCTGCGGGTTGCTCTTGTTGGGTCCAGTGCCCGCAGTTCTCGATCACAACTTTGGTGAGTTTTGGAATTCGATCCTCCATGCCCACCGTCATCGCGGGTGGCAGCACCGGGTCATCGGCGCCGCAAATCATCAGGCACGGCACTTCAATCGTGCGTTCGTGCCAAGCTTCGGAGAGCTGCCAATTCCGATCCATGTTGCGGTAGTACTCAATCGGAGGAGTTAGCGCGCCCGCAGGCCGGAATGCCGCTTTGTACACTTCCAACACATCTGGAGAGAACGCCGCGAGATTTTTGTTCATTTCGTTGATGAAAATCATCTCGATGAAATCGTCGGCGCCGCGGCCCCAGCTGAACACCCACTCGGCCAGCCCCCGTTGCTGAAACTGGATGATGTAGATCGGCGTATCCGCGAAGATCGCTCGCAGCATTTCTACGGGAGGAATTGGCGTGCGAGGCAAGTCGGGGGTGTTCACGCCGATGACGCCCGCAGTGAGCTCTGGGAATTGGCGGGCGAAATGCCACACCAAAATCCCACCCCAGTCATGCCCGGCAATCACGCACTGGTTGTGGCCCATGGCCGTGACCATGGCTGCGATCGTGCCGTTGACATACTCGATGTCGTAGGTGACATCCGGTTTGTCGCTGCGCCCGTATCCCGGGAGATCGGGAGCAACCACGTGAAATCCTGCGGCCGCGATCACATCGATTTGGAACCGCCACGAATACGAGATTTCCGGAAACCCGTGCAGCAGCAGCACCAAAGGGTCGCTGGGATTGCCCGCTTCGAGACAATACAGACGAATTCCGTTCGCGACTACAAAGCGTTCACGCATGCACGAAACAGTAGCGTTGGCCCATGAGCAAAGATTTCTCGACGCATATGAGCGATGCCGACGCGTTGATGTGGAACATCGAAAAAGATCCGATCTTGCGCTCCACGATCATCGCGGTCGGCATTCTGGAACACGCGCCGGATTGGGATCGGCTCAAAGCCCGCTACGAAATCGCAACTCGCGAAGTACCGCGCTTGCGTCAACGAGTCTTGTCGCCACCGCTACGGCTCGGGCCGCCCCGTTGGGCATTCGAACGCGATTTTGATATCAACTTTCACTTGCGGCGCATCCAAATTCCTGCCGGCTCAAGTCATCGAGAACTCCTTGATTTCATTGCTCCTATCGCAATGACCAGTTTCGATCGTGCTCGGCCATTGTGGGAAACGACCGTCATTGAAGGCCTCGAAGGCGGCCGCGCTGCGATGGTGATGAAGATCCATCACTCTGTCACCGACGGTGTGGGCGGAGTCGAAATCCTCGCCCAGTTGGTCGATCTGGCCGCCGACGCCGAACCGCCAACCAGCGCGCCGGCCGCACCCGCGCATGAAACCATCGGTGGCGCTGCACTCATGCGCGAGTCGATCGAGCACACCACGCGCCGGTGGCTCGGCATCGGAAGCCGGGTCCCGTCGATGGCGATGGACACCGCGCTCAGCGCGGCACGCGATCCGTTCGGCTCCACTGTGCGGGCCGTAGATACCGCAAAATCAATCGGTCGCACCGTTGCGCCGGCGAGCGCACCGATGTCGCCGTTGATGACCCAACGAGGAATGGGCCGCCGCCTCGATTCGCTGACCGTGACCCTGGATGAAATGAAACGGGCCGCGAAAGCCGCTCAGGGCAGCTTGAACGACGCGTTTGTAGCAGCAGTCATCGGCGGCCTCATGCGTTATCACCAACGCCACGACAGCCCCACCGACGAACTCCGCATGACGATGCCGATCAACTTACGCACCGAAGGTGCCGATGCCGGAGGAAACCATTTCGCACCCGCTCGCTTTGGGGTTCCGAGCAATATTGCGGACCCAGTCGAACGCATGCACGCCGTGGGCGCGCTGGTACAAGTCTGGCGAGCCGAACCTGCGCTCGCACTGACCGAGGCCCTCGCAGGGGTTATCAACCGTCTCCCCACTTCCACCACCACCGCGTTGTTCGGCGGCATGTTGAAGTGCGTTGATTTTGTAACCTCCAACGTTCCGGGCGCACCGTTTCCGATCTTCATCGGTGGCGCTCAGATGACGGAACTGTTCGCGTTTGGCCCACCCTCGGGTGCCGCAGTCAACGTCACGTTGTTGTCGCACCTCGACAAGTGCTGCATTGGGATCGTCACCGACACCGCGGCCGTCCCCGACGTGGATCAGCTCATCGAAGATATACAAGCCGGTTTCGACGAAATCGTCGCGCTGGGCGCGGTCTGACCCTTCGCTTCGGTGCGGGCCAATCGCGGGCCCACATTGCGTGTAACAAATTATCCATCCAACCCGACTGGTGCACCGTAGAAGGTGAAACCAATGGATATTCCAGAACCGAACCCGGCGCACGCACTCCTCCCGGAACTCGACGTTCCGTCGAAGCCCTATGGTCGACGCGCCTTTTTGGGCCTCGCGACGCTCGGTTCGCTCGGTATCTTGATCGGTAATCGTGAAGCTGCCGTAACCAAGGCGACAGTCGGCAAGTTGGCCAAGTACGACCCGACCGGCTTGGCGCAAGAGCTACCGCTCAACGACACCCGTTGGACCATCTTCACCGTCACCGATGGCTATCCATCGCGATCGCACGCGAAGTACCGCCTCGCCGTGACTGGGTTAGTCGACCGGCCACTGGATCTGAGCTACGCCGAGCTCCGGAGCCGAAAAGCCACGCACATGACGAAAGATTTTCAGTGCGTCACGGGTTGGCGGGTCGAGCGGGTCCCGTGGGTCGGGGTTTTGTTGAGCGATCTCCTGCACGAGGCCGGGGTGAAACCGTCGGCGAAAGCACTCCGCCTCAAAAGTTTCGATGGTGAATACACCGAGAGCCTGACGATGCAACAAGCGATGCGCCCCGACATGCTCGTTGCCTATCAACTCGAAGGCCGCGACCTCACCCGCGAGCACGGCGGGCCCGTCCGGCTGTACGCGGCACCGATGTACGGGTACAAGTCGATCAAATGGCTTGAATCCATTGAAGTTGTCGACTCCGCGACCTCTGGATATTGGGAACAACGCGGCTACGACATCGATGCCTGGGTCGGCAAGAGCAACGGGCGAGACGATGCAGCCACCTAGTGCCCCGAGTGAGCTCGGCGACCAAGCCGGTTTGTCTGGCGAACTCTCGGTCTCGCGCGGGGTAAGGCTCCCCCGGTTCGGCCGCGTCGAGCGCGCTGTGCACTGGGCCAACGCAACCCTATTTTTGTTCCTGATCATCACCGGTTTCAGCTTGTACGGTGCGCCGGGCTTCCGGTATCTCACGCACCGCGGAACGGTGAAGTTCTTGCACCTATGGGTCGGATACGCGCTGCCAATTCCGGTGCTGTTGACGATTGCGATCCGAGCCGGCGCTCCCTTGCGCGATGATTTTCGGCGCGTGAGTCGTTGGACCGCGGATGATTCGCGATGGTGGCGCAAACGAACCCGACCGGCCGCGAACGTCGGCAAATTCAACCCAGGCCAGAAGCTCAACACCGTGTTCATCGGAGCCTGCCTCGTTGTGTTTCCAGTGACCGGTACCGCGATGCGTTGGGCCAACATCTTTCCACTATGGATGCGACGCGGCGCCGATTTCACCCACAGCTGGTTCGCAATCGCCGTGTTGGCCATCACGATCGGTCACATCATGATGGCGCTTGCCCGACCCGAAGCGATGCGCGCGATATTGCGGGGCGACGTCAGCGACCAATGGGCCGCGCACGAACATCCCCGCTGGCACGCGGAGATGATTCGCAACACCACCAGCTCACAGGCCGAAAACAGTTCGGACCCAATCACTGCTTCCCCGTAGCGTTGGCGCGTGACTACTGCTGCTGATGCCATCACCATTCCTGCCAATTTGTTGCCATCCGACGGGCGGTTTGGTTCGGGCCCTTCCAAAGTTCGGCTGGAATCGGTGGAGGCACTCGCTGCGGTCGGCGGCAATTACCTCGGGACAAGTCACCGGCAACCAACCGTGCGAAACGTTGTGGGCCAGGCGCGGCGCGGCCTCGCGGAACTCTTTAATCTCCCCGACGGTTACGAGGTTCTGCTGGGCAACGGCGGATCCACATCGTTTTGGGATGCTGCCAGTTTTGGATTGATCGAACGCAAGTCCCAACACGTAGCTATCGGTGAATTTTCATCGAAGTGCGCGGCGGTCATGGCCGCAGCTCCGCACCTCGACAGCCCAGATGTCATCACCACTGCGCCTGGGCTCGCTCCGGTCGGCAATCACGCCGATTCATCCATCGATACTTACTGTTTTCCTCACAACGAGACCTCCACCGGGGTGATGTGCACGGTTGCGCGCCCCGCCGGAGCCGAGGGGCTCGTGATGGTCGACGCGACTTCGGGCGCCGGCGGCCTGCGAGTCGATCCATCGCAATTCGATGTGTACTACTTCGCTCCCCAAAAGTGTTTCGCGGGCGACGGCGGAATTTGGTTGGCCTTGTGTTCGCCCGCGGCAGTCGAGCGGATCGAACGCATCAAAGCAACGAAGCGGTGGGTTCCCGCATCGCTCGATTTGACCACTGCGCTCGCGCAATCGCGCCTCGACCAGACCTATAACACTCCCGCACTCGCCACGCTGTTTTTATTGGCACACCAAGTGGAGTGGATGGTGAGCAAAGGTGGGCTCGAGTGGTGTGCAAATCGCTGCGATACGTCCGCGGCCACGATCTACGAATGGGCCGATGCCCACGTGCTGGCCTCGCCGTTCGTGGTTGAATCCGCGCGCAGTCATGTAACCGCGACCATCGATTTCGACGACTCCATCGATGCGCTGGTGTTGGCCAAAGTACTGCGAGCGAACGGAATCCTCGATGTTGATTCGTACCGCAAGCTCGGCCGAAACCAATTACGGATTGCATTGTTCCCGGCAATCGAACCCGCGGACATAGCGACCCTCACCAAAGCCATAGACCACACCATCCAACACCTCCTGCCCTAGCTCTGTGTCCCACTGGTATTCCACATGTGGAATACCAGTGGGACACAGAGCGCTTTGGGTGCGCGGTAGCGTTGCTGCTATGGGAGCTGCGGATACCAAGGGGTTTGATTGTTCGAGTTTGCCGGATGGTTTGGTTGCCGTTGTCAAACGAGACTGCCCTACGTGTGTACTGATCGCGCCCGTACTTGAACAGTTGGTTGGCTCTGGGCTCCACACGGTCATTTCGCAAGACGACCCCAAGTTCCCCGAAGCGCTCGCAGTAATTGACGACCGCGATCTCGAAATTTCGTTTGCGCTCGAAATCGACACGGTACCAACGTTGCTGAAAGTCGCCGGCGGCCGGGTCGTCGACTCCACCGTCGGATGGTCACGTGAACTGTGGGAGTCGCTCACCGAAGCCACGTCTCTCGGCACTGGCTTGCCCGATTTTCGGCCTGGGTGTGCATCGCTCACGAACGATCCACGGATCGCGGAGGCCCGAGCCGTCGCGAAACGAATCCCGTTACTGCGGAGTCGGCCCTTTGAAATCGGTAGCGACGAAGACGAAATGGAAGCCCTCTTCGATCGCGGATATACCGATGGGCTTCCAGTGGTTCCGCCTACGCCAGAGCGAGTCGCGCGCATGTTGGGTGGCACCACCCGCGCCCCCGACGCCATTGTCGCGATCGTGCCGCCAGATTTGATCGAGTGCACCGTCGAAAAAATTGCAGTCAACGCCGTGATGGCTGGCTGTAAACCTGAATATTTACCGGTAGTTTTGGCCGCAGTCGAGGCTGCGTGCACCGACGAGTTCAACGCCCACGGCTTGTTGTGCACTACCTGGTTTTCGGGCCCGATGGTGATCGTGAACGGCCCAATTGCGCGAGCGATCGGCATGAACTCAGGTGTGAATGCGCTCGGGCAAGGCAACCGCGCCAACGCAACAATCGGACGCGCGTTGCAACTTGTCATTCGCAATGTTGGCGGGGGGCGTCCCGGTGAAATCGACCGTGCCGCACTCGGCAACCCCGGTAAATACACATTTTGTTTTGCCGAACGCGAACACGATTCGCCGTGGGAACCGTTACACGTTTCGCGAGCGGCAATGCGCGAGACCCAAAGCGCGGTGACGTTGTTTGCTGCGGGCGGGCTCCACCCGATCGTCGATCAACTCAGTCGCGAGCCCGAATCGCTCGCGCGCAGTTTCGCGGCCGCGCTGCGCGCAATTGGTCATCCCAAAAACGTCATGGTCTGGGATACCGTTGTCATCGTCACCCCCGAACACGCCCGAGTATTTCGCGAAGCCGGATGGTCGAAGCAGCGCTTCCACGAAGAACTCATGAGCTTGTTGCAAATTCCTGGTAGCGAGTTAATTCGCGGCGCGGGTGGCATCGCCGAAGGCCTGCCTGAGAATTTTGCCAGCGCAACGTTGCCCAAATTTCGCGACGGTGGCTTACTCATCGTTCATGCCGGTGGCGAAGCCGGTATGTTCTCGGCATTGATACCCGGCTGGGCGAGCGGCGCAGTCGGCAGCGAAATCGTGACCCATGAGGTGCGGCTATGAGCACACGGATCTTGTTAGACCCAACCGGCGAACGCGCCGCAACCACTCGCGCTCGAGCGGCTCGCCCCGATTCACTGACGGGGAAACGAGTCGGCCTGCTCGATATCACCAAACCGCGCGGCAACGTCTTTCTCGATCGCATCGAAGCACTCCTCACTGAGCACGGGTGCACGGTCGAACGGTTCCGTAAACCCACGTTCACGAAACCCGCGCCAGTAGATCTCCGCCACGAGATCGCAACGAAATGCGATGTCGTGATTGAAGCCCTCGCCGACTGAGGCTCCTGCACGTCGTGCAGTGTGCACGACACCGTCAACCTGGAATCGGTTGGAATCCCAATGGTATTTGTGGCATCCACTGAGTTCGTCGAAGCTGCACGATCACAATCGGTTGCTCTCGGCGCAGATCCTGCAGTCGTGTTCGTACCCCACCCGATTCAGGATCGCACCGACGATGAAATGAAAGCGCTCGCGGACGCATGCTTCGACGAACTCTTGCGCGCGCTCGCTCCGTAGTTCCAGACTTCCCTTATGTTGTATTTACATGAAGTGCATCGAGTAGCCGGACGCCACGAAGTCGCGTTCGAGACCCACATCGACCAGGACTGGATGCAGGCGCTCAGCAGCTCTGACGGAGCTCGCCTCGCGTGGCACCTCAAGCTTGCACACGGCACCGGGCGCGCATATTTTCACGTGACGGTGACTGCGTTGCGCGACGGCGCGGCATACGAAACGCTCGCCCGTCGCGTTCAGGACGGCGATCTTCGAACCTGGGCCGCACACGCCGACACGTTGCGCCACGACGTCGCCGGCACGATCCTGCTGCCGATGAGTTGGGGGCCACAAGTGACCCCGCTCGACGACATCCCGACGGACGGCGCCGAACGCAAACAAGCGTTGTTCATGCAGGATCGAGCTTGGCCGCACGAAGCCATGCTCGACGAATACATCGAAGCCGCGCGCACGCACTACGCGCCGAGCCTCGAAGTGCACTCCGATCGGTCACTGCTGCGAATGGTTGCTGTCTTGCAAGCCGCGTGGGGAGCAGCGCGCCGACGCGAGATCTTTTTGTGGCAACGGGTTGAGTACCCGGAACGGTTGCCCGGTCTCTTCACTCGCGATCTGCCTGAAGCCGTAACGGCTCCGGGCACGTGGATGCACGACGCACTGAACGTACGCGACGATTGGGAAAGCCAAATCCTACGCACCACAAAGCATTCACCGTTGCAATAGTCGCTGAGGTTCCGAAGCCTCGTAAATGCAAAACGGGCGCCCCGAAAGGCGCCCGTTTTATTGAAGTTTTGGTACTTTACTTCTGTGGCGCCGGAGCGTCGAACGCGGTGCCACCGAGGCGGCCACCAAGTTCCGGGCACTCACCCGCAAATACGCCCCATGTGCATTCCCAACCCGGAGCAACCCAAGCGTGGGCCATCCAGACGTTCTCCATGATCTTTCCACCCTTTTTGCCACCGCGTTTCGTGCACTCCGCAACCGATACGTCCTCGCCACCCACGACGCCGAGCCCATCTTTCAAACACAGCCCGCCATTCGCGTTGTGCTGGTGGAAGTGATCGTTCGGGCCCGCGAAACCTTCTGGCTGACCGCCAGGACTAAAGACCAAGTAGCTCAGGCCAATGATTTTTGAATTCGGATCCGTTCCGTCGAACAGCAATTCGGAGGGATTCGACGGGTCGAAGGCCAGATACTTCAAGTTGGTGTAGTGAGCGCCAATACACGGCACGAACACCGTGGATTCCTTGTAGCCAGCAGCCTCTGCAGACTTCACCGTCGGGTAACGATCAATTACCGCGCGGGCCTGAACCATCTGCTTGCTCAGCAGTACGCGATCGGCGTGGGTGACCGCGAGCTGTTTCAGCATTCCTCGACCGCCGTGACCCCCTTCAGCATCGGTACCAGCCGCGCCACTTTGGTTGACCTGACCGGGCGAAGCCGGCTTCGGTGAAGACTTCTCACACGGCGAGTCGCCCGTTGCCGTGCCAGTGAGCACATCCCCGTGGCCTGCCATATCGTGCGCACCCGAGCCTGTAGGCGACGTTGTATCGTGCGAGCCGCCTGAGTGGTCCATTTTCATCGACGTCGTGGTGGCGTTGCCCGCGGGCTTGACTGCATCCGAAGCCGACGACTTTGAGGAGCCACAACCTGCGAGGGAAAGGGTTACTAGCGATGCGCCAGCGATGAGCGCCAGCCGTGAGTGACGAACCTTCATACGGATTCTCCCGTTTTCGATTTTGCACAAGGTATGCAAACTCTACTTGGCGAGCTCACCATCGCAAAGCCAGCACAAGTCACTAGTGTGCTGCATCATAAGTTCGTTGTGGAATTCGGCGAGGCATGGGCGTCGAGTACAAGGACGCAGGACGCAGCCGTAGCTACGTCGAGGACGAGGACGCTGGAATCGGCGTTCATAACCGGCGAATTACCAAGTGAACTTCTGACTCAGTGCACTAGTTCACTTGCTTGTCTCGGCCGTCCCAAAACGGAGCCCGGAGTTTGAACTTCTGGAGTTTGCCAGTTGCCGTCCGCGCGAGTTCGTCTCGGAATTCGACTTTGGTCGGGCACTTGTAATGGGCGAGTTTGGAACGGCAATGGTCGATCACATCTTGTTCGGTCGCGGTCACGCCCGGCGCAAGCACGACTAGGGCAATCACCGTCTCGCCCCACTTGTCGTGCGGCGCACCGATCACCGCAACTTCTGCAACTGCAGGATGCGAAAACACCGCGTCTTCAACTTCGATGGAGCTCACGTTCTCGCCACCCGAAATGATCACATCCTTCTTACGATCAAGAATCGCTACGTAGTGCTCATCGTCGATAATGCCGCCGTCGCCGGTGTGAAAGAAGCCGTCGACGATCGCAGCCGCGGTGGCATCGGGTTGTTCCCAATACCCATCCATCACATGATTTGAACGGGCGAGCAGCTCCCCTTGTTCATCGACGGTCATCGTCACGCCGATCGCAGGCGCACCCGCGCGGCCGAGCTTCGAGGCACGCTCGCCAGGAGTCAACGAGTCGTATTCCGCGCGCCCCCGATTCATCGTGAGCAACGGTGTGGTTTCCGTGAGGCCGTATATCTGAATGAACTCCCAACCAAGTTCCGTCTCGACACGTTCAATCGTGCGCGTCGGCGGAGGCGCACCCGCCACCACAACACGTGTGCGGCCGTGGCCAGGAATCGCACCATCCCACGTCGTCGCCGCGTCGAGCACTGCAGCAACGACCGCTGGCGCACCACACAGCAACGTCACTCCGTGTTCTTCAACCCGTTTGAGAATTTCGGTTCCGTCGACCTTGCGCAGCACGATGTGTTTGCCACCCATTCCGGTGACTGCATACGGCATTCCCCAGCCGTTGCAGTGGAACATCGGCAACGTATGCAGCAACACATCGCGATCACTCACACTGGCATGCCAACCGAACGTCGTGGCGTTCAACCAAATGTTTCGGTGCGTGAGCTGCACGCCTTTCGGGCGCGCGGTCGTGCCGCTCGTATAATTGATGGTTGCCGTAGCGTTTTCATCCGGCGCGGTCCACGGTTTCGGCGCAGTGGAATAGTCGTACAGCTCCCGATCGGATTCCGCGCCGATAACGTAACGTTTTTTGGCGGTGATTGATCGCAACGAATCATCCAGTTCGGGATCGATCAGCACCATCGACGCACCGCAGTGGTCGATGATGTACTCGATTTCGGTCGCGCTCAAACGGAAGTTGATCGGCACCAAAATTCGGCCGTAACCGCTCACGCCAAAAAAAGCGGCGAGCAGGCGTGCGGAATTATGCGAAACAATCGCGACGCGTTCACCTTCGGCGATGCCGAGCCGGTCGAGCCCCGCGGCTTGGGCACGAGCACGACGCGCAACTTCAGACCAGGTCAGCGAGCCCCATGATTCAGCCGGTTGTTCTGGTTCATCGACGACCGCGATCCGGTTGCCGTAGACCGTCTCGGCGCGCTGCAAGAAATCATTGACCGTCAGTTGTACTTTCATGCGCACGCTCCCGCTCGAGATGCGATCGCGGTTGTGCGGCGCGCTTGGCGCACCATGTGTTCGTCGATGCCGTTCGTGAGATACACAAACGAAATCCCCGTTGCCGGATCACCAAACGCAATCTGGCCACCCGCGCCGTTATGACCGAACGCCGCGGCCGACACCGTTTTGCCCATGCCGCGCATGCCGCTCTTGCCGTCGTCGCCGGCGATCACCAAACCGAGGCTGCGGCTCGCAGGAGTGCCGAGAAAATCTGGCAATGAACACCGTACGTTTTCCGTGAAATCAGCCATCGCTTCCTCGGACAAAATCTCGCGGCTCCCAGCCAATAAGGCTTGGTAAAAGGAAGCCAGATCAACCGCATTGGAGACTCCACCAGCCCCAGGCACGCCAACCTCGCGCACCTCAGAGCGGTTGAACTCCAACAGCAATTCGGTGGTCACTTCGCTCACCGGGAGTTCGCGAACCCCAAACACCGCTTCGATTTCATCGACAGTCATCACCTCACCGACCGCCACGAGTTCGTTGATATCGCCTTGGTCCGCGCTCGGGGTGCCGAGTTGGAATCGGTGCAGATGTAACGGGTCGATAATCGCCGATCGAATGTATTCCAGGTAGCTCTTGCCCGCACCGCGTTCGATGAGCTCCGCGAGGACCCAATGCGCAGTTGTCGGGTGGTACTCATAGCGCGTGCCCGGTTCCCAGTTCAGCCGCCACTCACCGAAGGCCGTAAGCCGGTCCTCGCGATCGGTCCAGCGATTCCGGCCCAGCGGCGCTCTTGGGAAACCGCTGGTATGCAGCATCACTTGTTCAATCGTGATGTCGCGTTTGCCGTTCAGCGCGAATTCGGGAATGTGATCACTCACTGGATCCTCGATACGAAAGAGGCCCTCATCGAGCAACGTCCAGAACGCCATCGCGACAATCGCTTTCGTCGCCGAAAAGATCGTGTAGCGCGACTCGGGATCAGCGTCGCCAAACGTCTTGGCGACGCCAATCACACCGTCTTTCATCAACGCGATCTGACACGACGGCAGCAAGCCACTATCGATCTCGTGTTGCACTCGCGCGATCAGCGCATCGGTCTTGTCTCGGGCAAGGCCCGCCGCTTCTGGCTCATAGATATCCACGGCCACTGTCTACACGAGCCCGAACCGCCCCCTACCGCCACGGTCCCTACGCAAGGCCCGTCACGGCGTCCGGTAGGGACCAGCCAGCCCATGGTCCCTACGCAAGGCCCGTCACGGCGTCCGGCAGGGACCAGCCAGCCCATGGTCCCTACGCAAGGCCCGTCACGGCATCCGGCGGGGACCAGCAGGGGGGTGGATGGGTGGGGTCCGGCCAGGTTGCGGCATTCACGCTGAGGCTGCGTCTTGGCCCGACAGCGACGGCGCCGGCGCGGCCGCGATCGCCGCATCGCCCTCCGGCGTGGCTCCGTCGGTCATCGACGGGGTAACCGCAGGCGTAGATGGCGACCCAATGACTTTGGCTAGCGAACCTTGTGCCGAGCTACCGGAGCCAAACGCTCGCATCAGTACCGCAGCCAGACCGTCGAAGGCTCCTCCACCGCCAGTGACGAGGACCTCCGGCATGATGTCGATGCCACCCGTCGCGACGGCATCAGCAACCGCGACCGCCGCGGTTGCCGCCGCACCGAGCGACACGACCTGCGCCGCGTAACCGCGGGCCCGGCCTTCACCCAACGCTTGGGTCGCTTCGGCGGCAGCGAGACCGACGGCCCGAGTCTTCGTAGCCTCGGCGGCACCAATCTTTTCGGTGACTTCGGCTTGAGCCAGACCAATGCTGCGTTGCTTTTCCGCCTCGGCCGAACCCGTGCGTTGCAGCACTTCGGCTTGAGCCAGACCAACGTTGCGTTGCTTTTCCGCCTCGGCCGCACCCGTCCGTTCGAGCACCTCCGCATCCGCAACACCTACCGCTTTACGGCGAGTCGCTTCCGCGATACCTGTGCGCTCGACGTAGCTCGCTTCACCGTCAGCTTCAGCCTTGCGGGCTTCAGCTTGCGCTTGTTTAATCGTTACCGAAACTTGCGCCTGCGCAAGCGAAGCCTGCATATCGGCGGTGCCTTTCGCCTTTTCCATTTCAACGCGCACAATCTGCGCGCGTTCTTCTTCGGCAAACGTTGCCTTTTCTTGGTTCGCGATTTCTCGCTTCGTCAAAACCTCAACTAATTCAGGCGGGAATACAACATCCTGGAGGTACACGCCTTTGGTCTCAACGTCGTAGAGCGCGAGGTACTGCGACACCGCGAGGAGCGCGGCCTGTTGCACTTCCATACGAGTTTCGATGAACTTCACCGCTTCAGAATCTTGCAGCGTGTTACGGAAGTGGTTCCCGACGGCGGATTGCAAGACTTCATTGACAAGGTTGAGCATCGTGCCGACCATCGAGATGACCTTCGGCGCCTTTGTATCCGGCACATGGATCTGCACTTGCAGTTCGATTCCGAATACGAAACCCTCACGACTCTTGCCCGAAATCGGTTGCAGGTTCACATCAAGGCTGTGTGCCGTCGAAACCGATTCGCTCCAGTTCAAGGTGAGAATAGAGGTCGGCACGATTTCGGCGGCGTACACACGCGGATTGATCGCGTACTTCCCGGTGCGCAACGGCTCCTGCCAAATCCCTCGATGGCCCGGCTGCACAATCGAACCGAATTTGAATTCCTCGCCCGACGTATCGGAAGTCGGCAAACCGACATACCCCTTGATGACGGCGACTTCACCCTGATTCACCACCAGCATCGGCACAATTTCGACCTGGATCAAAAACGGATTCAACAAGTACGCGCCGTAGAGAAGAGGGTCGTGTTGCAAACCAATCTTGCCACCATTGTCGACGAAACGTTGGAAATCTTGGTAGTTGTTATGCAAATTGTTCTTGTTTCCCAACAACATTTCGATGATGTCGGCGTCCGACGCATCCGTCGCTTCGGCGGCAAGGATGTCTTCGAACGCGCCCAGCCGGCTCGCAATATCTCCCGACGGCAATGGCTCGCCTTCGAGCGCGGTCACGATTCCGACGGTGTCTTGCGGACCGTTCGGAGCGATCACAACGACGCGCAGCTGATCCGCAGATAACCCGAACGATTCGCTGCGCAGTACACCGCCCGTCGCTTTGGCACGTTGTTGCATCTCGGGCGCCACGGGCACACCAAACGCTTGGCGCGCGGTGAGCACCAAGAACGCTACCGGGTGGATCGGTACCAGTGTTCCTGGGGGAAGCACTGGGCGCTGCACACCCTTTTGACCGCCGTTGTCAACAAACGCGCGCACATTTGAGAAGTTCCCAAACTTGAGGTCGTAGGCCCCCGACTTGTTACCAATTGGCAGCGGCTTGCCGACTTGCGCAACCACGACTGCGATCTCGCCCGCTGGCACTTGCACCCACGAGTGCTTTTTCACCGAATAGATCGGCCACAACTTGAATCGCAATCCTGCCATCAACAAATCGGCTTGATAGCCGGCTTCGCCATTGAACGCAATCGGATTGTCGTCGTTGAGCTTTTTGAACGCAAGCCGTTTCGTTACCAACCCGATTTCGCTCGCGCCAATTTGAGTAAATGACTGCGATAGCACCAGGAGCACGAGCACCCCAAGGACGATCCCAGCAATGATTACAGGCCCCATATGCCCGCTCCTTCGATTCGCCTCCCACGAGGCGAGGTTGCGTGTGCCCACGATGGACACAATGAGTCATATCAGGGTTGGCCAACCACGGCGCGGCAATTGGTTATGCCCAAATTCTGAGAAATGTTTGGACCGCCGCAATTAGGGTCGCGGCGATGGCTAGTCGCACCAGAGCAGCGCATGAATCCGTGTTGGCTCCTGGGCGCCGCATCTTGTTGGTCGGGCTGGTCGCAACCATCACGTTGGTGGGTTTTGAATCGCTGGCGCTCTCGACGGCGTTGCCCGCAATTTCGCGCGACCTTGATGGCCTCGCGCTCTACGGCTGGGTATTCAGCGCGTATTTGCTCGGCACACTGTTGGGCTCGGTCATCGCCGGACAAAGCGCGGATCGCTTTGGCCCGGCTCGACCGTTCGCAATCGGTATGAGCATTTTCACATTGGGCTTACTCAGTTGCGGCGCTGCTCCCAACATGGCACTGCTGGTTACTGCACGATTTTTTCAGGGTCTCGGTGGAGGCGCGATTCCTGCGATGGCGTACGTGGTTGCCGGCCGAGGGTTTCCCCCAGATTTGCGGCCGCGCGTGTTCGCGATTATGTCGAGCGCGTGGGTCGTGCCCAGTCTGGCTGGTCCAGTGGTGGCCGCAGCGATCACCGACACGTTCGGCTGGCGCTGGACCTTTTGGGCATTGATACCAATCGCCATACCTGTCGGCATTGCGACCGTCCCCGCGCTTCGTTCACTCACACGCGAAGCGGTGCCGCAAGACAGTAGCGACACCAGAGACAATGCGGCCTCCGCAAGAGAGGGGGCGCCGCAGACACCGCGGATTGATCGTCGACCTGCTGCGGCGTTGTGCGCTGCTGGGGTCGCTCTCGTGTTCCTCGGAACCGGCGGGATCGCGTTTCCACTCGCCGTCGGGTGCATCGGAATCGGCATCGTCATGGGAGCTCGTGGTTACGTTCGTTTGGTACCGGCCGGAACGACCCGCCTCAGGAGAGGGCTTCCGGCAACCATCGCATTGCGAGCGTTCCAAACGTTTTCTTTGTTCGGGCTCGACGCATTCGTCTCGCACCTTGTGCATGATGTTCAGGGCTACAGCTTGCGCACTGGCGGATTCGCGATCACCGGGGCTTCACTCACGTGGACTGCTGGCGCGTGGATTCAAGAACGCCAACACAACCGCTTCTCCCCACGAACGTTTGTCGGGGCGGGCCTGGGCATCGTCGGCATGAGTGGTCTAGGACTCATCGCGAGCTCGCTAAACGGTGCTCCAATAGCTACTGTATTTGTTGCCTTTTCTATTGCTGGGCTCGGAATGGGGCTCGGCTATTCCGCGGTGTCGGTTGCGATGCTCGCGCTCGCAGCCCCTGGGCGCGAAGGCGAAGCCAGCGCGGCACTTGCAGTCACCGATGTGCTCTTTACTGCAATCGCGACGGGTATCGGAGGCGCGCTGATTCACTTCGCGGACACGCAAGGATGGTCATTAGGCACAGGAGTCATGCTCGCGTTCGCACTGCCGAGTGTCGCAGGACTCGCGGGGTGCATCGCCGCCAAACAACTCATAGCAACGAACCCGCCCGCGCCAATCACCCCAACCAGCCTTTCCCGGAGCTCTTGAAGGGGTCAGGGGGTTTGTCGGGCGAGTTGGTGCCGATACCACTGATAGAAGTGCGCGGTGCCAGCTTCGGGCGCAGGGCCCGTGAGATTTACGTGATACGACTCGATATCCAAGCCCAACGACTTTGCCGTCATCGCACCAGTGTGGCGGCTTTCGATCAGCACGTTGTCTTCTTCGCCAGTCTCGTCGAACGCAGTCTTCATGATCTTGGGTAATCCCGGTACCAACGATTCCATATCCGTCGGCACGAGATAATGCGCACGATTGATATGAGTATCAGGACCAGTGGGAATCACAATCGATAGCACACGCAACCCTGCATACAGCTCGATCATGATGTTGGGGTAGATCCCGAGCCAGGCGACAGCGAAGTCGCCCATGGTTTCGCCGCGAGCCGCTGAGTACGTCTCGAGGCCCTTGACCCATTGCGTATACATCTCGGAACCGCCGCCGCGCGTCTCGTGCATGTCGAGAAACTGCACGTGATAGTTCGGGCCGAATGTCCATTGGAGGGTGTCGCAGTCCGAAAAGGATGCGAGGCCGGGGTGATACGGCGGAACGTGGTAGCAGTCGCCGAAGACCTCGAGGAACGATTTCCAGTCGGCTTGGTAATGCGTGTCTTCGCTCGCGTACACCGACCAGCCGTCGAAATCGAGGTGATCGCTCAGGCCGCGAGCGCCAAAGTCGTCGGAGATTCGCTGGAAATCAAGTTCGTACTCGGCACGCCGTTCGGCGTCGACCCCGAAATGAAAGCCTTGCCACGACAACACATCGAAGCTCGGCACCGCAAGGCGCGCCTTGAGCGCAGCGCCCTCGTCGCCAGTTCCGAAATTGATTTCACGGCCACCGATGAGTGAACCATCGCGGCGAAACGACCACTGATGAAACGGGCACGTAATGCAGGACTTATCGACAAACTCAGCCGAATCGGTGAGCGGCCGCAATGTGTGCGTACATATATTCGCGAGCGCACGTACGGTGCCGTCTTCATCGCGGGTGAGAATCACACGATCGTCGCCATCGGACATTCGATGACCTTTGCCAGGCATCAACAAATCATGGCCGAGATACATCAATCCTTTCCCGGGCCGAAACATCGTCGCGCGTTCGCGCTCGTAGACCGCCGGGTTGCCAAAATCAGATGCGGGGATGGAATCGATGCCCGATGCGTCGAATCGATAGCCGGGCCGTTCCCAAACGTTGGTCACAATCGAAACGTTAGGACCGGTCGAGCAGTGCATAGTGATTTATCGGCTGCGAAATCCGAAGATTCTGTGAAGAGTGCTCTCATCAGGGATTGTTTGAGTTTTCGCTGAGGAATATAAGGGATAAATCACACACTGTGAGCGGAAGAGCTGCGAAATCCGTTGCCTATACCGCAGGATCCGCAATCGCAACCTGTTGCCTCCGGGCAACTGCAAACTTGCAGAGAATCATGGCCGAGCTCAGCACCGAACATGCGGGCAGTCCCCAGGAGGGCTTCGGGCCCCAACCATTGCTGAATCCCGCTCGCCACCAGACCAACGAAACGGTGCACCACACGAAGCCACTGATCTGGGTGGCGCGTTCCGCTCGGCGAACGGCAATCGCACCGATCGCTGCGACCGCGAGATCGGCCGGAAAGTACCAAGGAAATACTGCCAAACATGCGCCCGCAGAAGTGGCGACCCCCTTGCCTCCACGAAACCGGCTCCACGGCGGCAAGATGTGGCCTGCAACGGACATCGTTGCGGCCAGATAGCCACCAATATCACCGCCGATTCGCAAACCGATCGCGCCAGCGATCGCGCCTTTAGCAATATCGCCGAGGAGCACAACGATCCCCCAGCGCTTTCCGAGCACTGCCGCAGCGTTCGTCGCACCGGGATTGCCGCTGCCCGCGGCTCGCAAATCGAGTGTGCCCTTCGTCGCCAATTTCGTGACGAGATCGGCAGTCGGAAAAGAACCGAGCAGATACCCCACCAATCCCGCGAGTACCTCGGTCACCGTGGGCGAGCCTCGCTGAGCGCCATCATCACAACACAGCCTACGCTTCAGCCTCAATGAATACGACTGCTACCTCACTCGATGCCGACACCGCGCAAGTCGTCGCTGCGGTCGAGGAACTCCTCGCGCAACACGACCCGAACACCACTGATGTCATCGTGTTTCGCGGCGCGCAGTACGACAAGGGCCTCGCGTGGATCAACTTTCCGAACGGCTACGGCGGCCTTGGTATGCGGCCCGCGCTCCAGCGCGAAGTAGACCGCAGGCTGCGCGCTGCCGGTGCGCCTAGTGGAGAAGCACGCCTATTTTTCGGCCTCTTTTTAGTGGCCCCGACAATCGTGACCCACGGAAGCGAATGGGCGAAGCAACGATTCTTGCGGCCGATGTTTACTGGTGAAGAAGTTTGGTGTCAGCTGTTCAGCGAGCCGGGTGCAGGCTCGGACCTCGCGTCGCTCGCGACCCGAGCCATCCGTGACGGCGAGGAGTGGATCGTCAACGGTCAAAAGGTTTGGAACACACTCGCTCACCTTGCTGATTTCGGAATGCTCGTCACCCGCACCGACACCGAAATTCCGAAGCACAAAGGCATGACCTACTTCGCAGTCGACATGCACCAGGACGGTGTCGATGTGCGACCTCTGCGCCAAATCACCGGCGAAGCCGAATTCAATGAGGTGTACCTCACCGACGCGCGCATCCCAGACAGCTATCGCATCGGCGATGTTGGCGAGGGCTGGCGAGTTTCGCTCACAACGTTGGCGAACGAACGCACCTCAATTGGTGGCGGCGGAGGTGGCGGCGGCGGGCCAAAGCGCGGTTCAGGCGCGATCGCTGAAGCCCTTCGTATCTGGAGCGAAGAAGGCACCACGCAATCTCCCGCCCGCAAGGACCAGCTCCTCAAAGTGTGGGTCGACGCTGAAGTTCTCCGCCTCACCAACATGCGCGCGTCTGCAGCAGCTCGCACCGGAAATCCGGGCCCGGAAGGTTCGATCGCGAAACTCGCTTTGGCGATCAACCATCAAAAAATCTTTGAACTCTGCATGAATTTGCTCGGCCCGCGAGCACTCGACGGTTTTGATTTTACGTTCCGGCGACCCGAATCTGTGGGCCTCGACGGCGAAGCCGGCACAAGTCGCCACATGTTCTTGCGCGCGCGAGCCAACTCGATCGAAGGCGGCACGAGCGAAATCATGCGCAATATCTTGGGCGAACGCATCCTCGGATTGCCGGGCGAGCCTCGTGTCGATAAGGAACTTCCTTGGAGTCAAGTACCGCGGTCGTAGAATTTTGCTATGGATTCGGACCCCGACTTTTTGCGCGCGTCGCGGCCAGTCGCACCGTCGTCGTATGGGATCGTGCCGGAATCTGAAGGCGAACTACTGCCGTGGTCGTGGGCCAACGAGCGCTTCGTTCGATCACGCGGCTACTGGCTGACCACCGTAGGTGCTGGCGGCCGTCCCCAGTTGATACCGATTTGGGGCGTGTTCCTTGCTGATCGTTGGTTCTGTTTCGGTACCGACGTCATGTCGCGCAAGGCAAGGAATCTTGAGCAGAACCGTCAGGTTTCGGTCGCAATCGACGACACCCTCGAGCCAGTGATCATCGAAGGCACGGTCGAAGCAATGCCAATCGAAATGCTCGACGAGTATTTCGAGGCATACGCCGCCAAGTACGAACTCCCGATCGAAGCTTTGAACGCTTCAGGATCATTTCGCGTACGCGCCGAAACCGCATTCGGTTTCATCGACAACGACACGTTCCCAAACACTGCAACCCGATGGACCTTCGTTCAGTGACACCATTTCTGTGTGTCATTTCGGGCGTCCCCGGAACCGGAAAATCCACGATCGCCGAGACAATCACTGTCGAAACGAACAGCGCACTCCTGAACTGGGACTGGTTGATGTCGGCCGTGCGCGTCTTCCCAAGCGTTTGGGATGCGGCCTCAGCAGATTGGGATACGCGCCGCGATCTTGGTTACGAGCTCATGGCGCGCATGATTGAATCGCGGTTTCGTTTGGGCCAATCTTCAGTCGCGGATTGCGTGACTCGGCAATCAGCACTCGATCGGTGGCAGAAATTGGCCGTTCGTTACGACGCGTCGGTGTACGTCGTCGAGTGTTCACTCACCGATCCCGCGGAACACCAACGGCGCATCAGCGGGCGCGAACGAAACATTCCCGGCTGGGACGAACTCGTTTGGGAAGACGTCCTGGCATCCCGGTCAAAGTACGTGCCATTGCCCGAACCAAAGCTGACCATCGATGCGGCTGATTCCGTTGAACACAATCTCGCGCTGGCTCGCAGCTATCTCGGCCTCAAGACATGACCGCAGCGCGAGGAGTAGCGATCATCGGAGGCGGACCGGGCGGGCTTCTCGCGGCCGACGTACTTTCTGGCGCCGGATATTCAGTGACCGTGTTCGAACAAATGCGTTCAGTCGGCCGCAAGTTCCTCCTCGCGGGCCGGGGCGGACTCAACCTCACCCACAGCGAGCCACTCGACCAATTCCTCAGCAAATTCGGGCCTGATCGAGTATTTCTCGAACCCGCGATTCGAGCATTCACACCAGACGATCTGCGCGCATGGTGTTACGGTCTTGACGAAGCGACGTTCATCGGATCCAGCGGCCGCGTATTTCCCGAGTCGTTTCGCGCCACCCCGTTGTTGCGTGCACTGCTCGCACGACTCGCGCAACAGGGAGTCGAGTTTCGCACTCGCCATCACTGGACGGGCTGGGATTCCTCAGGTGCGTCGACGTTCGAAGTTGAAGGCGCACAAATTGCCCACGCCGCCGAGCACACAATCCTCGCGTTGGGTGGAGCGTCGTGGCCGGGAACCGGATCGAACGCGAGTTGGGTTCCGGTCCTCAGCGATGCCGGTGTCGATGTGGTTGGGTTGCGCGCCGCGAACTGCGGGTTTGTGGTCGAGTGGTCGAGACACGTCGTCCGCTTTGCCGGCACTCCGCTGAAGAACGTCGCGATCACACACAGCGGTGTCGCTGTACGCGGCGAAGCGATGATCACAAACTCAGGGGTTGAAGGGGGCGCGATTTACGCATTGTCGAGAAAGCTCCGACACGATATCGAAACGTTGGGCGACGCCAATGTCGCGATCGATCTCCAACCCGATCGGACCAATGCCGACGTAGCGACCCGCCTAAATTCACGAAAATCCAAAGAAACCACCACTAATTGGCTCCGGCGCACACTTGCGCTCACTCCAGCGGCGATCGCGGTACTGCGCGACGGCCTGCACAACGAACTTCCGAACGACCCAGGAGAACTTGCGCGGGCAGTGAAAGCGGTTCCGTTGCGATTCGTTGGAATTTCTCCGCTCGATCGTGCCATCTCAACTGCGGGCGGCATCGCCAAGCACGAAATCGACGACGACTTTCAGCTCCGCAAGCTCGCCGGCGTCTTTGCCGTGGGCGAGATGCTCGATTGGGAAGCGCCAACCGGTGGCTATCTTCTGCAAGCCACCTTCAGCACGGCCGTGGCCGCAGCGCAGGGGCTGATCGCCCGAGATCAACTTGCGGTGCAAAACGCCGAGTATTGATGGACCCCACCGATGCACGCTACGCGGATCGGCCGAAGCAGCAATCGCGTACTAAGAACGCGCGCCGATAGGTGAAAGGTAATCCGATGCAAGAATCCAGTTTCGCGCTCTCGTCGCTGCGCTCCGGGGCCGCTCGGGCCACGGGCGGCGCCGCGCTTCGTCGAGATCAGCCAGAATCCGTCGCCTTTTGGCGCGCCCTCTCATGGGAATCGCGCCT
>JANYBW010000088.1 GCA_025360585.1 Actinomycetes bacterium
CGCGATCGGCGACGCGCTCGGCGCGCCGTTCGAATTCGGTCCCGCCAGCCAGTTCACGAAGCGCTTCCCACAATCCCAGTACGGTGCACACACCGAGATGATCGGAGGGGGCGAGCACCAATGGTCCGCAGGAGAGTTCACCGACGACACACAAATGGCAATCATCCTCGGCGAGAGCCTCCTCGATCACGATAGCTTCAACGGCTCGGACATATTCCGGCGATTCCAAACGTGGGCCAAGACCGCGTCCGACGTTGGAAATCAAACGCGTGCGGTATTGCACAACGGCGACTGGCAAAACTCCGCACGAATGCATTTTGAACGGACAGGTCAATCAGCTGGCAACGGATCGCTCATGCGCGCGACCACCACCGCGCTCTTCGTTGCTGGCGGAACCCTCGACAAGTCATTTGATCTTGCGCACGCACAGTCGGCTTTAACGCACGGCGATCCTGCTGCGGGTTGGGGCGCTGCGATCTACCACGGCATGATTCATGCCGCGGTGCGCGGAGAATCGGCGCTCGACGCGCTGCCGGCGTTACTCGAACCGTTGCCGTCGCCGCATGCCGAGAGGTATCGAGCGATGCTGATGAGCGAAGTCGAGCTCGTTGATGAGCCCGGAAACGGCTCGGTTTGGACCTGTCTCGCGCAAGCAGTGCGCGTTTTGCGGACAACATCATCATTTGAAGAAGCAATGCGGCTCGTCTGTGATGTTGGCGACGATGTCGATACGGTCGCCTGTGTCACCGGCGGGCTCGCGGGTGCCACCTACGGAGTGCAACACATTCCGTCGCGATGGATGACGTATGTGCATGGGACGGTCGAAGGCCAGACCCGATACAGCGCCGACCTCCAAGAACTCGCCCTGCGCCTCATCGGGCGACCGGCACCAGGGATTGCGGCTGACATTGCGCAGCGTGGGCCAACTGAGATTCGACCGGGCGTGTGGGCCGCCAACATTCTCGGTGCGCTCGAAACGCCGGATGACACAGCAGCACTGTCGTTATGCAGGGTCGGTGACCGTTTCCGTGATCGGCCACAGCGACGTGAGTTCTTCCTTATCGATCAAGACGACGCGAATCCTGGGCTTGAATCTGTGGTGCGTGATGCTGTCGCAGAAATCAACGCGTTCGTTGACGGAGGGATTGATGTCGTCGTGCACTGTCATGCGGGCGAGAGCCGCACGGCGTTGGTCCTGCGAGCATGGTTGATGCAACGAGAAGAACTCACCGCCACAGAAGCGACGGAACAGCTCAAATCAGTTTGGCCGTTCGTGAAGCATCACAACGCCGGCTTCGAACGTCTACTCGCGCACCTCGAGTTCAAGCATCTCGACTGACGCGAAACGCTCGTCTCGTCGCGGCAGATACCGAGACAACGGCAAGGCTCGTGAGCAACAACGTCGACGCGCATCCGCTTCGATACGACAGGCCCCGCCCAAGCCGAACCGACGTACGACCACGACTGTTGAACGTGAACGGCCCCGCGCGCACGCTTCCACTCGCACCACGTTTCGACAAGTTGATCCAACTGTTTTTTCCAGTTCGAACACGTTTGCGATAGCTCCAAGGCATGGCTACTTCTTTCGCGTTACGTACGTGAATACGCCTGGCACGTCATGCCAAGGTCTCGACGAGCAGCGGTTCAACAGATCTGCTCATTGCCACGAACTCAGTGGTGTTTCGGCTGCAACATGTTGTGAACTGCTTGGAAACTTTTTGGCGCGGCAGGGTGCGCCAACGGATACCAAGTGCAGCTGACGTCGTTCAACGATATCGATACAGCCTTTCCATAGAGACCGAATTGTGGTGACAGCTTTCCGAGCGGTGTTCCAAACTGCTGCACGAAGTCGCTGAAGACGCGAAGTGCTGCGTTGCCGAGCGTGATGATGTTCGTTGGTTGGGCAGCTTTGAGATCAGCGTCGAGACGCGCACGTTGATCCGAGAGCGCCAGGCGCACAATTTCGCTCTCGCTTGGGTGAGGTGCCAGCAGTGGAACTGCGATGCCCGTTGCCTCGGCAAACGGCACGAACCGTTCTTGCAAAGCCGTCGCGCCATCAATGCTTCCGTAGTACGTGTCGAGGCAATCGGTGATCCAAGATTCGCTGCGCTCAAACCCAAATTTCTTCATCACTTTGTCTCGCACCCACATGCCCGATGAGCCGTTGAGTCTTCCCACAGCGCTGACGGTCCCCCACGTTGAATCAAACGCTACGTCGGTACGCCACTGCTCGATCCTTGCTTCTTCGTCGGCACCATCCCAGAACGGTTCGGGCTCATTGTCGACGGGAATCGCGGCAATGCGCGCCGCCGGTTCAAAGCGCTCAGGCGTCTGCCAACGCACGTGAAGAGCACTTGGATACGCACCAAGGACGAACCATGGCCGAGCTTCCGTGACCTTCGGCGCGCAGGAAAGCACTGGCTGTCCAAACGGGAAAATATTTTCGCTCATCACATTCCTATCGCTACGGGCGCCTGAACGGCCCCGAATCATGACCGTATACGACGGTCGGGGCCAATGCATCCGGGCCTGCGACGCGAAAATATCGTCGAAGTCGTACAACTGTCAGTTCTTGTTACGGTCAATCTTGGCCTTCGCAACGCGTGCGGCGGCCTGCGTTGGTGAGTCCCCGTCGACAAGGTTGGCCAATACACCGGAGGTCGCGTCCTTGGCATCAGCAATTACTTTTTGACCGAGTTCCGATTCGGCGAGCTCGGTGGCGCGTTGCTTGATCGATTCGCTGTGCGCTCGCATTTCGTCACTGTGGAGGTACTCGTTGGCATCGGCGGCAGCTTGTTGAAGCTTCTCCTTGAATCCCACTTGTTGCAACTTGTCCTTCAGTCCCACATCCGTCTCCATCCATTTCCGGACTACACGATCGACTGCCAAAGCTACTAGCAACCGACATTCGCGCGCCAAGGTCAATATGCCTTTGAACCCGACAACCGCAGATTTCTATTTACACCGCGATCGCTATCGAGATTGCGAATGCAGCCGTTTTCGCGTTCGCAGATTCTTTCGGAACTCGGTAACGCCTTGCGGCACATGCACCTTCCTGCCGGATAGTGACGAATACTCCTCATCCGTCCGGCTCGGAGCGATCTCGACCAACAAGGTTCTAGCATCAATGGTAAGCAAGCCATCGTCGAAAAGTCGATGGAGATCGGCCCGCAGCAGCAGTGCGTTTTCAGCACCGTGATCCTGTCGCTCTCCGAGAGTGATGACAGGGGGGTCTCAGACAATTCCTAAGTTGCACGATCTCCAGTTTCGCCGCGAACTTCGCCGTCGTTACAAGATGAAGTTCGAACGCATGAACAAACGATTCGGGGACCACGCCGATTGATCCCGTATCTCTCAATGGCGCTCCGTGGTCAACTGTGCCAGACTCCCATTGTGGGCAGGCTGATTCCCGACAATTTCGATCTATCAGTCATCGAACCCTCGGAACGACGGATTCTGCAATCGCTGATCGACGGAACCGATGCGGGTTGGTATCTAGTCCCGCAAGTGGCGTTCGTTGATCAAGGCAGCGATGGCGAAGCAGATCTAGTAGCCCTCCACGCCGATTTCGGGGCGGTCGTCATCGAGGTCAAAGGCGGACGCATCTCGGTGCGCGACGGAGCTTGGTTCCAAGACGACAAGTTGCTGAAGCGCAGCCCCGCCGCGCAAGCGGTACGAGCCAAACATGCGCTGCTTCGCAAAGTGCAACAAGTCGCAGACATCGACAGCTCAGCAACATTGCGTTTCACCCACGCCGTCGCGTTCCCCGACGCCCCTTCAGTGCCGAGGGAGTGGCTTGGCCCCGACCTTGAAGCGTACATGGTCATGACAAAGCAAGAACTGGCTTGGCCCGATCGCGTGCTCGAAACGCTGCTCGAACGCCGCAATTATCCGGCGTCACACTCAGTGATGCAATCGACGGTACGGACATTGCGACCCAATCTCGAATTCGGCACTGGCATCGGCGCAGACCTCACCATCGCAAGCCGCCAGCTTGATGAACGCACCGAAGACATGCTGCGTACTGCCGAGATGTTCGATGCCAACCGTCGAGTGTGGGTCGATGGTCCGGCCGGTGCGGGCAAATCTCGTCTGGCGATCCGCTGGGCGCGACGGGCCGTCGCGCGTGGCGAAACTGTGCTGCTCCTGTGTTACAACGCGCCAATGGCGGCGCTGTTCGAAGTCATATTCGAAGACGAACCGCAAGTAACCGCAGGAGGGTTTCATCAGATCGCCCTTCGCCTCCTCGCAGACACCAGCTACGAGGCTCCCGAGGAGTACGGCAAAGACTTTTGGGATAACGACGTCGCCACCGCGCTACTTGATCACCGTGGCGAACTCGGCGCGGGGTTCGACACGATCATTCTCGACGAAGTGCAAGACATCCAGCCCCATTGGTTTCCGGCAATCGAGAACCTCCTCGAACCAGAGGGAGCGAACCGTCTCTACCGACTCGGAGACCGGACGCAGAACGTATACAGGATCGAAGAAGACCCACGCGAAGGCTGGGTATCGTTTCCACTCACAACGAACTGCCGCAACACGCAAGCGATTGCCGCGGTCGCTCGGAGACTCGGTGGTGGCGACACGTTCGATCGCTGTCCGTTAGGCCCACCCGTTCGATTTGTGGCAGTGAAAGCACTCAAGGAATTACGAAAACGTCTCGGCAACGAATTGCTCACGCTTCGCCGCGAACACGGCGTTGCGCCTTCCGACATTGCCGTAATCACGACCCGTGCAACGTTGCGTGACGAAATACTCATTACACCGCTCGTCGCTGCGCCGCTAGTTCGATGGGAACAACGCGACGAAACCTCGGTCGTGTGCGAAACCGCGCACCGTCTCAAAGGTACGGAGTGGCAGGCAGTCATCGTCGTCAGTCTCGAGCCGACTACCACGGCCTGGCTGCCCGACATCCTCTACGTTGCGGTGAGCCGAGCCACAACCTGGCTCAGCGTGATCGCGCCCACCGATACTGCAGAACTCTTAGGACTCGATCCTTCGTAACTGGCGAGGCGCTGCCACTTCGACAAATAGCTCTCTCGATGCGCGGCCCAAGAGTTGTCGAACTTCGGCTTCGAGTTGCTGTCGGGTCGCACCCTGGGCCGCAGTACGGACAATGAGTGAATATCCAGTTGGGACCAACCCTGTTGCGATCGCTCTGAGTCGTTGACGCTCACCTTCGTTTAGTTTTGCAGAAACGTTGCAGCCCTTACTATTTGGTGTCAGTACCACCAAACGCCCTTGGATGCCTGTTTGTATTCGCGGCAAACGTTTTAGGCGATCGATTTCTGCAGATGCCTGAGATTTTGTCATTGACTGCGGGTCTCTGCCTCCTAAAGTTGCGCGTTGCGAACGCATCCGCTGGATTGCTTCCACCTGCTTCACCGTAGGCTGGTCAAGCAGTCGACCGATTTCTCGCGATGCTGCACGCTTCGATACTCCTGAAAGATCACCCGTTCGGGTGCCGCCGACCCGGTCTCGACGCATCCCCGCAAGCGCTTCGACCTGTCGTTGTGTAGCAGGTTTGTTTGGTGCCTTGATTCTTCGGGTTCGAACGGATTTCGACAGCGCCATGAGCCCACGCATGAACGTTTTCAACGAGCTCATAGGCTCGTTCCCTTCACGCGATTTGGTCCTTGTGACACGATCTTCCGTTCACTTTTGTCGTTCATCGAAGCTCGATTTCTCCGCGACCCTGCAACGCAGACATCGCTCGATTGAAAGCCGCTTGGATGTCGGTTCCTCTGCGTTGCCATCCGAAGATGCGAGCCACTCCGGTTTCGAGTTCCACAACATCCGGCAAGTGTGAGTCACCGATCAGTAATGAGATTGCCAGCTCGAATTCGACCGCCGGGATCTGAGCGACGGAGCGCCGCGTTGCCGGATCGTCGGTTGGCATGCGCACAATATCGACGGAGCTCTTCTGTGTGACGTAACCGTCACGCTCAACCTTTGTGACGGCCTTTCGACGGACCAACTGATCAAGGACCCCATCGAACGCGCCTTGCATCTTGGCCCCCATCCGCGCGGCCCCCCAAACGGTTCGAACACGCTCCACAAGCAGGGCCTTCACGATTGGCCCCTCGACATCGATCACGGCAACCATGACACGTTCAAGATCGCCCGAACTCGCAGGGTCGTCCATCGTCAGGCGCGGTTTGAATTGGAGACGAGCCAGAACGTACGGCCGAGTCCATGGTGGCGGCGCACTGAAGTCGTGCGTATCAACATCCACCTCAATACCCATCTCGACCACGGTTTGAGCGGGCGCTACTGATCGTCCAGCAATCGCCGCTTCGATCGCGTTCCGCAGTCGCGCCTCTTCAGAAGGGCGGCCTCTGTACCATGCCGGACCCCAGATCCGGTGCAACGTCCACCCGAGATTCTCGAGTACTTCTTGACGAAGACGATCTCGATCACGCGCAACTTTCGACGAGTGATAGGCGGCCCCGTCGCATTCGATTCCGATCGCGAATCGGCCCGGGTATTCGGGGTGACGAATCGCAAGGTCAATGCGATACCCCGCGTCTCCTACTTGCGGGACCGCGTCATAGGCCCAACTCCGGACCGTCCGAAGAACCTCCTCTTCGAATGGGCTTTCGGCATCGCTGCGATGATCACCGATCTCGACAGACAGCGCGCCCACTCCACGCTGTGCATAATCAAGGTAGCGCTTAAGGTGAGCAACCCCTTCGGAACCTGTGGCAACAATATCGCCTGCAGTAATTGAAGAAATGACTTCAATGCATTTGCGCGCACGCGTCACGGCAACATTGAGGCGGCGCGGTCCACTCTGGGTGTTGATCGGGCCAAAATGCATAGTGAGTTTTCCGACTTCATCGCGTCCGTAGCCGATTGAAAGCAGAATCACGTCGCGTTCGTCGCCTTGCACATTCTCAAGATTCTTGATGAAAAAGCCATTTAGTCGATCGCTCGTAAACCATTCGTCAAGATCCGGCCGCCCTTGACGAGCAAAATCAAGTTCGTACTCGATGCGAGATGCCTGCGCTTCGGAAAGAGCAACGACTCCCACGGAAAGAGTTGGTTGGTTCTCGGCGAACCAGAGCACCCGTTCGACGACCACTCTGGCTTCAATCGTATTGTCACGTGCACCTCCGCGCGCGTATACACCGTTCGGAACTTGGTGCAGTCGCACGCCTACGCCATCGCCAGTCTCCAACGCGCCGGGGTACGTAACAAGTTTGCCGTCGTAGAACGAGTAGTTCGAATAGGTGATCAGACTCTCGTGCGAGCTTCGGTAGTGCCACTGCAATGGAAGCGACGGAATACGACCTGAACCTTTAGCGAGTTCGAGCAATGACGAGAAGTCGTCGAATTGTTCTTCGTTCCATTCGTCATCGTCTTCGTTGGCAACGCGAGCGAAAAACGATGTAGGAGGAAGTTGTTTTTCGTCACCTGCGATTATGAGTTGACGACCTCGATACACCGAGTTGATGGCATCGCATGGGCGGACTTGGGAGGCCTCGTCGAAGATCACAATGTCGAAGATCAGGTCGGAGGGCAAGAACTGACTCACAGACAGAGGGCTCATCATGAAGCAGGGCTTGCATGCTTGGGCGACCTCACCGGCTTTCGTCAACAGCTCTCGGATCGGCATGTGCCTGGTCTTTTTCTCAGCTTCTCTCTTGATGACTGCCGCGGCGCCGATCGTCGTGGATGGGCGTCGCGCCGAACAGCTGTTGATCACACGCGCCGCGGCGTCGCTGCGCAACATCGAATCGAGACGACGGAATTCACCAATGAGGCGACCTCGGTCAACCGCACGCACCGGTTGAATGCGCGCGTCGTTCGCGAACGCCGAATCAATCCAGGCAGACAAAATGGCCCGTCGTATTACAGGAACGACCTGAGTGCTCAACAAACGATTGACGATACAAAATTCAGATGCTTCGCCCAGTCCGAGCTCGGTGAGCCGTGACCGCGCCGCAACGAAAGCCGTCCATTCGCTGATGTCTCCAATCGTTCCGGTGAGTTCTTCGAGCAACGCGATCGCGGCGGCGATACTGACCCAAAAATCTGCCGCGATTTCCGAGCCGTACTTTGCTTCGAACAACGATGTAACACTGAGGAGTTGTTTTTCGGCCGAATTTGCAAACTGTTCGATCTCGTCACCATTCACGCTGCTTTCAAGTATTCGCGTTGCGGTGTATTCCTCGACAGGCCCGCCGAGTGCAGCCATGATCGCTGCGCTCCATTCGATAGCGTCGCGAAGCTTGGATATCGGTGTCAGCAAACCATCGAATTGTCCACCAAAAAGTGCGAGGTCCTGCTCCTGACGGCCTTCGAAGTCATGGAATAGATCCCTTAGCTCAAGGCATCGCAAAAGCGTTGTAGTCAGTTCATTGATCGAGCGTGGTCGGTCGGTAAGTGCCAACGCGGCTGCGGCAATCTCGTCGATCGGCGTAGCTTCTTGCGATACTTCCTCGAGCCATTCGAGCAGTGAACTCAGTGGACGGCGAACCGCAGCACCGAATGCTCCGCCGAGCAAATCGTCGGCGATGGTGCAACACTGCTCCAAATCTCCAATCGCGGTTTTGGCTCGGTTCCCGAGTTCATGCGCGTCGGCGGCTTGAACACCTAGGTGTTCGCCAAGCACCCGCATGTCACCTCCTCCGCTGACGAGCTTCAGCACTTGGTCGGCAACATTCAACGCAGCATCGACGCTGAACCAATCGACGGCTTCGCGTGATCCGTAGTAGCTCGCCAGGTCGAGCGCACGATCGAGCTCGAGGCCGTCGAGCTGGATACGCAGTCGCTGCGACGAGCGCGCGGCGCCAAGCAACTGCTTCGTTTCGGCATCGATCTTGCCGGATTTGGTACAGCTGCCGAGCGCGGCGCGATTGCGACGACCCGAGCTTGAAAGACGACCAAGCTGGGCTTCGGTAGCAGTTTCGTTTTCGTACATTGCTTCAATGTCGACATTTTGCAAATGTTCATTGAAATGTGTGACCAACTGGGCTTGCAAACGCCGATAGTCGTCAACGATCGGTCTAAGTATCGCTGCCGCAGAACGGGCCAACCCCGCGTTCTCAGCGCTGAACCAGCGGGCGTCCGGTCGATGTGCGCTGAGACCCAATGACCCGAGTTCCAGCACCCGCCGGATTTCGGCGACATCGGGATCCATGTTCATTGTGGCACCGAGCCGGGCCGCAAGCTCCCGAGCGGTGCGTTCGGCGTCGATCAGCTCAACCGAAACTACGCGAAGCCGGTCAGGTAGCCCAACAAGCGCTTGAACTGCGTTACTCCCATCGAATCCGACCGGCGGTTTGATGTCCGCAAGTCGAGAGGCGGCGATATTCCATCGACTAGCCCATTGAGGATCAATCTCGTCCCATGACGTCCAAAGTTGATCGAGTTCAGTAGTGAGTTCGTCTCGTTGATATTGCGCCCATTCGAGTTCGGAAATTCGAGTTTCTATATCCTGTCGGTCATTAGTCGTGAGCCAATGGGGAGCAAGCAGCGGACGAGATTCGATCATCCGGATCAGCCGGATGAGGTTGCCGATCTCGTCGAGCGATTCAGGGACATCCAACGCGAGATCAAGCGCGATGTCTTCCGCTCGGTTCGCAAGCTTTTGGAGAGCGGCAATCGAATCGTGAAGCCGCCTAGAGATCTCGTTCGACCGCAAAGTCGCGTCTGCCGAGTCGGCGAGGTCACGCCAGAGAAACTCGTCGCCCTGTTCGACCGGTCCCCAAGCATTCGCCAGTGCCGCGGCATTTTCGACAACATCTGCGAGGGCGCTCGGTTGGAGCTCGGTGCCGATCGATTCCGGAAGCGGGGCGATGGGTGCGGAATCAAGCGACGCCCAGTCGCCCAACATGTCGAAGAGGCTCTGCCCCAGAGGTTCCCGACGTTCGTTGAGGGCACGCGCGTAGTCGGACAAATTCTTTCTATGTTTTTGGACCTGTGCGATCTCAGTGCTCGTCATCACTTGTTTTGCTCGTGGCCGCTCCGAAAGTGCAGTACCCAGCGAACCCGCAACTTCTTTGCGGGTGGCTTTGTGGCTGTGCAGTTCAAGCACAAAATGCCCGAGTTGCACGTCATCGAGTCGAGACTTGACCACTTCAAGTGCCGCAGCTTTTTCCGAAACGAACAAGACGGTCCGTCCCTGATGTAACACTTCCGCAATGATGTTTGCGATGGTCTGACTCTTTCCTGTCCCTGGTGGTCCGTCCATCACGAACGATCGTTGCGCCGCAGCAGCGGCGATACAAGCCCGTTGGGTCGCGTCGGCATCACGAATTGAAACGAGCTGTTCTGGCGGCGCCAATTCGTCGAGTCGATCATCTGGGATTGGATCAAATGTGAAGTCGCTGTCCGACAACGGGCCGAGGGACAACGCCCGCACACCAGCGTGCTGCGCGATTGTCGCCTCATTGGCCAACAAGTCTTGATACATAGCTTCTTTTTGGAAGGTATAAAAAGACAACAAGATACGTTCGGTGACCGTCGCGTTTGGAATGTTCGCGACTGCAGAAGCAACTGCGGCCAAGTGTGCCCCTACAGAGTTGTCCGCGAGAAAAGCTGGAATGTCCACAGCGTGATCTCGCGCAAGTTTCACAATCAGTGCTGGGTTCGCGACTGCGTCTTCTTCGGCGCTTCGGAGCCTGAACGGAGCGCGCGGGTTCGGGCGACTGAGTTCGACTGGTAGCAAAACGACGGGGCTCAGTAGCCGCTCACCGTCTCCGTCGATCCAATCGAGCGCACCGACCCCGAGATACAGAACCCGAAGGCCTTTGTCCAAAAATTCTTGCGATGCTCTGCGCTCAAGGTTGTGCAATACTCGTGAGAGTTGTGTGGCGCTTGTGATGTGAGTAACGAGTTCGTCGAATCGTATTTCGTCGTCGAGATCTGGGTCTTCGGCAGCGAGTGCTCGGAGCACTGCGTCATCAGTGCTATCGATCTCATGGGGTGGGTAATGGAATCGCCAACCCTCCGCTGATTCAAGGCGTCCCAGCACGGTTGCAAGCGACGGCTCTGTAATCTCAACGATTGAGGCCTTGTTCGGAGCGGCTTTCAACAGACGATTGCGACGGGTGAGATCAATCAACTCATCCCGCCACCGTTGCAGTTGGCCTGTCATACGTTCGTCAGTCATGCCGTTCATTCCCTCACCCTGTCGGCCACAATTCAATGACAGATCAACGATTCATCGCATTTCGATGACGGTCGCACGCTCCGCGGAACGCGACACGCCTATCCTCACACCGAAGTCGTGAAGTCTGCACCGTCCACCGACATCAGCGCAAGCGGGAGAGGTTCAACTGAGGTCGCGCCTCAGGACTCTGCGATGACTTGCAGTATCTCGTCTGCATACAGCGCCATTTTCTTGGGTCCGACACCTGGACAAGCCTGGAGTGCGCGAAGAGAACCGGGACGAGCCTTCGCAATGCCTAGGAGGTAGGTCTTCGTCATAATTAAATGATCTGCAATGTCGTCTCTTGTTGATCTTTCAAGTCTCCACTGTTTTAGATTCTCGAAGACAATCTCGGTTTCAGGGTCAAGATTATTCCATCGGTTATCAGTAACTGCTGGTGCTTTGGGTGGAGCACTCTGGACGGTTGCAGTGGGCAGGACGAATTCGTTCGAAGCAATGACGGCGAGTATTTGGTCACCGTAGAGATCAAGACGGGCCGGGCCCACTCCAGAGCAGCGCCCAAGGTCGGCGAGCGAAGCGGGCGCCGCACTGGCAATCGCTTCCAGGTCTGTATTTTTGAACACGACGTAGGCGGGAACTTTGTCGCGTCTTGCTCGATCAAGACGCCACTTCTTCAGCGCATCGAAGCGCAAGGTTGCAGGCCCGTCGAGCTCCACAACCAAAATAGTTTTCTTGGCTGGTTTCGCCGCGAGAATCGGAGGATTGGCAGCCGGAGACGGCTGCGTTGGCGCCTCGGTGTGGTGGGGTGCAGTACCGTCGAGCTCCGCAAAAAACGGAGACTGTCGTGTCTTGTCGCCCACGATTACCACTCGTTTTCGGCACCGGGTTATCCCAACGTGAAGAATCCGACGCTCCTCCTCGATATCGACCGCAAGCCGATGAGGAGAAATCCCAGCTGTGATGCCATAGACCACCACATTGTCCCATTCCATCCCCTTGACACGGTGAACCGTCGACAGCGTCACGCCACCAGCCGCCCGTTCGCGGTGCAGCGTTGTGCGCAACCATGAATCGAAGGTTGTGGGATTCGGATGCAGTGCGGCGACCTGGTCGAGCGCGTCGAGGTCATCGAGGTGGCTCGACCCACCCTGGGTTGCCCCAGTCGCGTCCAGCATCCCCATTGCGGTACCGAGTCCAATGTCGTCTTTGATCACGCGCACAACGTCACGCGTGGTTCCAGATTGTGTAGCGGCAATGACGAGGTCGAGTTCGTCGGCGAGTGCAACTACTTTTTCGCCAACTTTTGGATCTTCGATCTTGTGAGCTACCCCACGGAGATCGTCGGTTGTCATTCGTCCGCGGAGCCATTTCGTAAACCACGGCGGCAGACCTCGCGATGGACGACGATAAACCTCCTCTACATCTGTGGGCGAGAAACCCTCCGGTGCAGCACCAATTCGCAGATATGACAGTGCCGCGCGCAGACCCGTGCGCTGCAGCACTTCAGGGCCGAGGACTGACATCAGCGGAATGCCAGCTTCTGCGAGGGCAATATGCGGGGCGAGCAACAACGAGTTGACTCGAGCCAATACCGCAATGTCTTCGGTAGCAATTCCAACATCTATCCAGCGAGCGATGCATTCGACCGTTGTCGCGGCGCCGCGATCTGGCGCACATATCTCCACGGCGTAGGCGTCGTTGTTGTCGTTGACATCGGGTCGGGGTGTGATTTGCTTGACGACCCGCCGTCGGTTGTAACTGAGCAATGTGCGCGCATGATCGATGACGGTCGCCGGACAGCGATAGTTGATCTGCAACTGAAACTGCGAACTACAAGGGAATAGTTGGTCGAAGTCCAGTAAGAATGCCGGATCTGCTCCGGCATGCCCGTAAATCACCTGATCGTCATCACCGACTCCGAACACATCCAGTTCTGGGCTCGCCAAAAGCCGTATGAGTAACACGTGGGCCGGCGTGAGATCTTGGAACTCATCAATGAGAAAGTGCTTGAACTCTTGCTGAAGCTCGCGCCGAAGTGCGCCATCGGAAAGCAGCATTTCGATTGCACGATATATCTGTTCATCAAAGTCCACTGCGCCAATCGCGATGAGGTGGACGCGAAATGGGTCGAAGACCATTGCTGCGATGCCAGGCACGTCGGCTCGGCTGGCTTCCACCTCTTGCGGATCCCGCAGGCCCAGGCGAATCAACGAGAGTGCCTCTATGTAGGGCCGAAGCGGGTCAGTATTTGCCCGTTGTCGTTTCTTGGGCGCGAGGTCCCGCAAGATTGCGCGTACGTCGCGGTCTTCCACTACGCGCGGCCGGCGCCCAAGTGCGCGAGTCAACACTGAATAGCCCAAAGCATTGAGCGTCATAACTCTTGGCGAAAAATCAGAGCAGCGCTGTTCAATTTCGAGTTGGGCTTTCTTGTTGTAGGCAATCGCCACAACGTTGCCGCTTGCATAGCCGCGGTCCTTGATCAGATAACGGAGCCGTTCTGTCAGAACCCGGGTTTTGCCAGACCCAGCGGGTGCCAGGATTCTCGCCGGACCACCAATATGCGCCACGGCTGCCAATTGATCCGCAGCAAGCTGCGCTCCGACATCGCTCGGTGTTCGGGCGAGTTCGAGGCTGCCGGCTTCGACGGTCTCGAAGTGCACGATTGGATTATCAACGCGCTGTGGATCACATGTACTGCGAGGGCCACCGTCAATCCATGCTGCCGTCCCGTCCGACAGCATCACGTCGGCCGGGCCATCCGGAGTTTGTGTCGCTCCGAGCACCGCGGCGCGCTGGCCCCATGACCAAAAACACTCGCCACTGCGTGCGTCGTAGTTGTTGGCCCAAATCAGGAACTGCAACCGATCAGTCCACATCTCCGTGGAATACGGCAGTGTCCAAGGTTCGCACCGTATGGACGTCGGTTCCCGAAAGATACGTGAATCGACGCATAACTCGACCACCACCGGCTCACGACGTATCCACGCGTCATGAAGTTGAGCCACTGCACTGCCCGGGTCCGCGACCGTTGCGCCATCGATACATACGCGACGCGAATTCTCCCATCCGACTGGCGGAGCATCACCGCGATTGACGATCACGCCACGACCAAGAACCGAAGAACCCACCATCGACATCAGGGAATAGTAACCGTCTCGAAGCGAGTGCCAACTTTCTCAAATTCGATTTCAGGTGCGGCACCAAATAATAGAGGTGACGTTGAACATGCCATGATCCACAACCAATACACACCCATACATTCGTGGCGTCGGCTTATGTGGCTTGTGTCTCCGCTGCGTCAACGAACCCGCACAGGGTCGAAATCAGTTTCATATCTTCTAGATCTCGGGCGCGGCTATTCAAGAGTTCTTCGGTGCAGATGATGTAGGCGAGGCATCGGGCGCGACTAATCGCCACATTCAAGCGATTGCGCGAGAACAGGAAGTCAGCGCCGCGCGGCATGTCGGCTGCGCTCGATGTCGTCATCGTAAAGAACACCACTGCTGCTTCTTGGCCTTGGAACTTGTCGACCGTTCCGACCCTCACGTCACTAGTCGCGGCGTCTTCAGCGAGCTTTTCGCGGATCAACGCCACCTGGTCGTTGTAGGGAGCTACCACCATGAAGTCTCTCATTGAGAGTTTGCGGCGCTTACCGTTGTGGTCGGTCCAACTCGCGCCGATCAGGCCAGCGATCGCGTCATGCAAGATCGCTGCTTCTTCCGATGACTCCGTGCTACATCCTTGATGTTCAGCTCGCAGCCACCGCAGGCCCGTGCCAAGTTTTGTGTTCTGTCGGGAGCAGCTTTCGTGACTCGTGAGCCGACTTTCATATATCTGTTCGGAAATAACAGAGCAAATATCAGGGTGCATTCTTCGCGTCTCGGCGAGAAAGACTCCTCTGTTTGGGGGCAAGGTGGTGTCCTCACCGAGGATGTGTTGCAACACACTGTTGCCTGATCCGTTTGGATGTACCGCCTGCGAGACCTGCGGAAGCTGCAGTGGGTCACCAAGCAAAATGAGGTTGTGAGCAGACATCGAAGCAGCAATCGCGTCCACGAGAGCTAATTGACCGGCTTCATCAACGATGAGTACATCAACGGGTTGCGTTCGCATGTCTGTGCCAGCGAAAAGCCATGTCGTGCCAGCCACAAGGTTGTGTTGGGAACTCGCGCATTGCGGGTTCGCTCCGACATACTCGGTGCTTGCCAATGCTCCGCCCGCGGGGACTGCACCGCGTCGCACAGCACGTAATTCACTCAGTTCATCACGTTGACGGAATACTTCAACGACAGCTTGGAGCAAGTTATCTATCGCGTGGTGGCTCATCGCGGTGATGCCCACCCGTTTGTTGGCTTTGATCAAAGCGTGAACGATGTGCGCGCCGGTGTAGGTCTTGCCGGTCCCTGGTGGGCCTTGGATCGCGACAACACCGTGATCGAGTTCTGGAGCCCACGCGAGGATCTCGTCAAGAACGTCCGTGAACACGCCTTTGTGCGGTCCGAAGCCGGGGTTGAACTTGGGCAAGTCGCGAGCCAGGAGCGCCCGCGCGCAGGCATGCGGCGTAACGACGCTCACCAGATCAAGGAGCGCCGCTGCAAGGGTCGAGATCGCGTCGGGTTTTGGTTTCGGTGATACCCAGTCATCGAGCACTACCGAGGTTGGAACTACGCCAAGTTCACGCGATCGTTCGCTCCATGTCATGCGCATGGAGCGTGCCTCGACGTCGATGGCTTCAATGTTTGCGTAGCCCAATGCGCCTTCGTCTGCGCCAAAAATGACCGTGGGAGTTCGAAGTAGGTCATGGGGGATGAACTTCGTCGCGATCTCCTGACTTGGATACGCGAACTCCATGCCGGGATCGAGCCTCTTCCCATTCTTGCCGAGTCGTTCGCATTCGCCGACAAATTGAAGACCAGTTAGGACTTCCGGATCGTCGATGAGAGACGAATGGTCGAGGTCAAACTTTGCAATTTTCGGTGCTGTGCTTGCTCGATGCTCCCTTAGCCAGTAGCCGAGGAGATCGCCGAGTAAACGTTCGGGAGTCCCAACTTCAAACTCGTGCAGTCTCCTGACTTGTTCGTCAAGGTCGGGCCGGGAGGTTTCTTGCAGTTCGACATAGGCGGTGCGCCATGCCAAACCATCGGGACGATGTTCAATGAGCCAGTCGCGTACCGCGAGCGTTGCCCGGACATCGTCTTCGTTGTATGCAGCGATACGTGTAAGGCTCGATGCGTCGAGGGTCTTGGTGTATGACTCGTATTCGACCACTGCGCCTGCGCCCTGATCAATGTCGTGGCTGCGCTGATACGCACAGAGTCGTTCAGTTTCTTTGAGCCCGTACGACTCGACGCCAGCCTGCAATGCACGTTTCGTGATACCCAACAGATCAACGAATAGCCCTGTGGTGACAAGATCATTCAGTTCCAGCTCACCCTGGCCATGGTCTGCCGCGAGTCGCTCCAGCGAGGACCGTTCCGTGTGGTTGTAGTGATACACGTGCATGCCTGAATGCTTCGCACGGCGGTCGCCGAGGTACTCAATGAGCCATCGAGTTGCGTCGCTTTCCTCCGCTCGGTCATGGGCCCAACGAGCGTTGTAGACCCATTTGCCTTTTGACGAACGCTCAATCAGGCCGAACAAGAAGAACAGTCCGCAGTCGGCTCGCCAAAAAGGATGGCCTTCGTAGTCAAGAAATACATCGCCATCATCAGGCGCAGGCATCGCTGCAAAACCCTGAATCGTCGTGGGATCTGTTGCCTCGTTAATCAATCGAAATGGCGGCACTGTCGACTGGGCGTCGCGCGCTTCGCGTTGCAATTCAGCTTGGGTAACCAATACCGCAAGTCGTTCTGCGCGGACGTCTGCTATCGGTTCGTCGAGCTCGGCGAGCCGCTCCAACGTTGCCACGCCGGAGCCTTCGAGCGCGGCACGATCCGAGGATCGAATCCCTGCCACATAGACAAGTGAGTCGCTATGACGCCATTCGTTTTCACAGACACCTGCAAATTCGCAGTACATACAGTGCGAGCAGGGTTCGGGTTTCGTATCAGAGGGTTGCTCATCGTTGCTCATCAGAGACGCGAGCTGGAGACGCAAGCGCTGCCAGTATGCGCGTACTTCGACGAGGCGGATCGTTTGGGTTTGTCCTGATCCCAACCAGAGGTGCACATCGCACGGCAGTACGCCCGTCAACGCTTCAAGAGCATCGGAATAGAAACAAAGTTGCAAGACGTGACCGGGCTTGGCTTCGGCGCGTGCAAGCTTTGCGTCAACGGGCTCATACCAACACGCGCCGGTTTCTGCGTCAGTTGTTCGCACTAAAAAGTCCGCGACGCCGCGTAGTCCGTTGTGTATGAGCGGCATTTGGTAGATCACGTCGTAGTCCGCATCAAGCGGATTGCCGACGCGATCGACCCACGACGCGAAACGTTCTGTTTTCGCGCGCTCCGGAACTTCGAAGACGCTCAGGCCTTGTGAGCGATACGCGTCGAGGCAGGCCTGTTCGTGTTCGAGACCCTTATCCGCGAGGAGACGGGCGAGCGAGTTGAATCCACTCGATTCGAAGCTGAGCGATCCCTCGTCGACCTGTCGATTCAACGTGAGGTAGTGCTCACAATCGAGCCATGCGGTGATCTTCGACGGGGTAAGCAGTCGATCACCCACGTGAGCGATCCTCATTGCTGCTCTTTACGACAACGAGATCAAGCAATTGAACATTTTCAGCCCCAGCAGTCATCATCTCAGCAACGTAGCGGAGCGCGTTCCTCCAGGCGATTCCTCGCGCGTAGCGAGATTCCATCGTTCTTGTCCCACCTCCCCATCATGATCTGACTCTCATCAACCAGAGGGGTTTCAATGGGAGCAACACAGTTCGCGGTGATCGACGTGGAAACAACTGGCTTCGGCCGTAACGATCGGGTCATCGAGATCGGGGTCGTGCACGTCGATACGGATATGAAGATCAAACGAGAGTGGTCGAGTCTCGTTAACCCGGGCCGTGACGTCGGACCGACCTGGGTCCACGGGCTTCGTGCTGGAGATCTCGCGGCAGCACCGTGTTTTGGTGACCTCGCTGATGAACTCATCTCGGTGCTGGCTGGCAGAGTGATCGTGGCCCATAACGCTTCGTTCGACCGTCGCATGCTGAACCAGGAGCTCGAACGCCACCAGCAACCCGTGCTGCCGGAAGGCCTCTGCACCTACAAACAGACAGGTCTGAAACTTGTTGATGCCTGTGAACGCCACGGCGTCGCGTTGCTAGATCACCACAGCGCGCTCGCCGATGCCCGCGCAACCGCATCTTTGTTCGCGACGGTCTGGCCGATTATGACTTCGGCGTCACAACGCCAGCAGCTCGCCGTGACCATGCCCGTTGCGGCACGGGCAGATGGCTTCCCGGCGCGTTCACGCGCTTCGACACTCGGACAGGGAATACGTGGCCCACAAGCAGCTTTCGACGAAGGAATGCTGAAGCGCTGCCAGCTCACAGCGCCCGTTTTGAACCAGTCCGAAACCGAATGGACACTGTCCCACGCAAGTGCAAAACTGACGGCTCGCCACTCTAAGACTGAGGTATCTGTGGGATTCGAACCAAACGCATTTGAGAAACAATGCACAACGGTTGAACGTGCGTGTAATTCGCTCTCCGGCACGTTGAAGGCAGCTATCAGCGCCGAACGTGCCCTATCGAAGGCGGCGGCCGACGGCGACATAGCCAAGATACGTAAGGCCAGCCTGCAGCTAGGACAGCTTGGCGAGGCCTTGCAGCACGCGTCCGATCATGCTGCGACGGCCTGGAGCTGGTCGGAAATCGACGAGGAGAAGTACCTCCAAGACGAGTACGAAACCGAACTGACTGAGGCGGCATCACGATCGGGTGTGCGGATTGAACGACTGGACGACCGTTTGAGTGCGTTTCCTGCGCTCCTCAAGATTCTGGCGAGCCAGCGCTCCATCCGCATCGACGCGAAGAGACTTTCGGCGTTACGGCCATCGGTCGTGGCTGCTCGGCTTGTCGCGTTGCAAGGCGCGAAACCCAAGCTCAATCCTGAGCGATTCCTCACGACCTTGTTCGACGCGTACCGTCAAGTTGTCGGCTCCGACAACTTGGAGCGAGGTGCGAAACTTGTCGATCTGTACGACATCCTCACGATCCACCCGGAAATGCGCAAGCAATACGACAAGAACGAGTTCACCCGAGACCTTCACCTGCTCGATCGCAGCGGAATGACCACCACCAAACAGGGCTACGAGCTGAGCTTGCCTGCCGCGACGGGAACCAAATCATCGTCGGGCACGCTCACAATCGTCGGCTCCGACGGCAACGCACATACTTACTACGGCATCCGATTCCGCAAGGCGAACTCATGACCGCAACTCTGAACGTGGACGATTACATCACAACGCTGCAACACGAGTATCTCGATAGCTACATCTCATCGGGAGGCGCGGCAGTCAAGTTCGTGGTGCCGGTCGACGAAACCCCTGTGTCATTGATCGTCGACCGTTTCGCGGACGCGGCACTAACAAAC
>JANYBW010000029.1 GCA_025360585.1 Actinomycetes bacterium
GCCGGGATGGCGAACGCGCTCGTTGTTGGTTTCGGCGACGGTGTGATCGTGGACGGTTCGCTGTTCGGCAGGATTGTCTCGACGACCGGCGTTGCGTCGATGAGCGCGACGGTGCTCTCGTGCTGATCGATGCTTGGTCCGGTGATCACGCAGCCCGTCGGCATCGCGATGATCAGATAGCCACACGCGGGTCGCGTGACTCGTTGGACTACACCCTGATCGAGCAACACGCCGACAGCGCGGGCCGCGGTCTCTTTGTGGATACCGAGACGAGCCGAAATTTCACGGACGCCAAGCGCCGCGAACCATCTGCCGTCGCGGGCACGTGTGGATGCGACGGCGAGTTCTTCGCAGACCATCCATGGCAGTGCACCGACGCTGCGCCGGAAGTCGCTTGTGGTGGCGTTGAACGTGATCTGCGGGCCGTTCATGCGATCACCGGCCCCGGAGTCGGGTCGATGAGTCGTTCGATCGTGCGGTGTGCCACGACGATTCTGCGGCCAAGTCGGATACTGGCTCTTCGCGTTTGAGGGTGGGGTGGATGGTTTTGGGGTGATCCGCGATGTGGGACAGGGGCTCTGCGAATCTGGCGGTGTCTAAGTCGCCTGTTCCGAGGAGCCCCTGTTGGATATGGATGCTACGCGCATGTGCGCGTTGCTTGTTGGCCTGCCCGAAGTCACGATCGTTGACGTCATCGACCACGACAACTATCTGCTGGTCACGATCACCACTCCTGGCCCAGCGTCTGCGTGTTGCGGTGTGGTCCATCGCCACGGCATACGCGAAGTCGTGCTCGTCGATCTCAACTCGTTCGGCCGCTCGACGCGACTGGCATGGCGCAAGCAACGTTGGCGTTGCACCGCGTGTGGCCGCACTTGGAGCGATGAGAACGGCGAGATCGGAAGTCCTCGTTGTGCGCTCACGACACGCGCGGCGCGTTGGGCGACTGTGCAGGTCGGTCAGCGCGGCCGTGCAGTGAGTGACGTTGCCAGTGACCTGGGATGCGGCTGGCATTGCGTGATGGACGCGGTCGTTGCGGTCGGCGAACAACTCGTTGATGATCCCGACCGGTTCAACATGGTCAACGCGCTCGGACTCGATGAGACACTCTTCGCGAGAGTCAGGCCATTCCGCCAACAATGCTGGTCGACACAGATCGTTGACGTCCGTCGCGGTCAGCTTCTTGATGTTGTCCCAGGCCGCAGCAGCACGGAACCATGCCGTTGGCTCGCAGCACGTACTGATGCATGGAAAGCATCGATCGATTGGGCGACCCTCGATCTCTCAACGTCGTATCGCAACGTCTTCGACACGATGCTCCCGCGTGCGACGCAGGTCGCTGACCCATTTCATGTGGTGCGCCTCGCGAACACTGCACTTGATGAATGCCGCCACCGGGTGCAGAACCAGACCGTCAGTCACCGTGGCCGCCGTCATGATCCGCTCTACCGTGCGCAGCGCCGGTTGACGATCGCTCGAGAACGGCTCTCCGACGATCAACACGAAAAGATACTGGGTTTGTTACGTTGCGGTGACCCGCACCAAGAAGTCTGGTTCGCTTGGAACGCCAAAGAAGTCGTCCGCCAAATCTACGACCACACCGACCCTGACCTCGCGGTTGAGTGGGTCGCCGCGATCAGCCGCGATTTCGTTGACCGCGAGATGCTTTTCGAGGTCCGTCGGCTCGGAAGGACGATCGCTAAATGGGCAAGGCAGATCTGTGCGTGGCATCGCAGTCGCGTCACGAACCGGCCGACCGAAGCGATCAACAACCTCGTCAAACGCGTGAAACGCGTCGCGTTCGGGCTGACGAACTTCAGGCACTACCGAGTTCGTTGCCTGCTCTATGCCGGCAAACCCAACTGGGATCTCCTACCCACAATCCAACCCTGAAACGCGGAGAGCCTTCAAAGCTTCTCCAGTTCAAATAGCTGGCACGGCCGGACGGCCGCACCAAACGACAGCGACGAGCAGGTGCTGTCGCCTTTGAGCGTGAATGGGAAGACCCGAACCAGAACCGAAGTTGGCGACGCGGTGCTTCCCAATGGGTTATGTGCCGGAAAAAAGACCGAATCGGAATCAAAAACCGCGAAAATCTCTGACGGCAGCGTTCGCGCGTCCGCAGAACCCGGACGAGAAGCGTGAATCGGCACGCGAAAACGCGTCATTGAAACCAGGCGCCGACGAGCGGCGAACACCGCATCGTTCGTCCCGTAGCCGTCCCATATAGGTAGTGAGCCCCGATCACGCCGGATCGGAACCGATTTCTGGGGAAAGTGCCAGATATCCGATGACGGACGCGTCGCCGCGATCGATGCGTCGTTTTGCGAGGTAAACTCTCAGGATGCCCATCACGCTCGATCTGCCACCTGATGCACTGGCTCGGCTCGAAGCTGAAGCTGCGCGGCGGGGAACTACCGTTGACGCCTTGGTTGCCGACTTGGCCGCAGGTCTTGGTTCGGCCGCGCCGTCATCTGATTCGGCACTCGACGGGTTCTTCGGCGCGGGTGATTCCGGCGATTCTGAATGGGCGAGCCGTGACATCCATCAGTTGCGACACGAGCTCGCGCAACGCCGTTTCACCGAATCTGCTTGAGGCTCATGCTCATCGTTGATACGAATGTCTGGCTGGCCGTGGCTGATCGGCGATCGCGTGACCACTCAAAAATGCATTGAACTGTTGGCCGCGCAGAGACAGAATCTTGGCGCACCCGTGCCAGTAATCGCCGAGGCGTCGTGGCTGATTCTCGACCGTCTCGGTGTCGATGCTCAGCGACGTTTCCTTGCCCTGATTCCGTCTGGTGACTTGTTACCCATCGACCTCACGAGTGAAGACTGGGTGCGCACGATTTCATTGTGTGAGACATATCGCGATCTTCGGCTTGATGTGATGGATGCGTGCATCGTTGCGGTCGCCGAACGTCTCGGGCTCACGACGATCGCGAGCATGAACACTCGCGATTTCTCGGTTGTGCGCCCAATTCATTGCGACGCCCTCGAGTTGTTGGCCTGATATTGGACAAGGCGCGAGACCTACGGATACGCAACCAAGGTGGGGGATGATCTTCGCGACAACGATGTTCGTCCGTTGGTAGACCGGTCTACGACAGGCTGATATTGGCCGTATCTATTGAACGATTTGGCGGACGGAACAGCAGGTCAACGCATTGCAGATGAGCGCGCGGACGGTTGTTCCGACCTTGCCAAGGTGAGGGTCGCCGGTTCGAATCCGGTCGTCCGCTCCAAGAAAGACCAGGTCAGAGGCCCTCTTCGGAGGGTCTCTCGCTGTTCGGGGCCTCCCCGCTATACCGTTTTGCCACCACACTTTGTGATCCGTTTGCTCATTGCTTGATCAGCGCGTTCGCCATGTACGAAAAACATCAATATTCACCACCCGTTCCTTCACACCACGAAGTTCTGCTGTCTCTCATTGGAACGACCGTCCCTACCAGTCCGCGTCGTCGAAACCATCCGCCACCGGATCACGCCGCTGCACGACCCGGTTGGGCTTCGCCGGTCTCAACATGTCGCTTGTTGCCGTTGGCAGAGCAGGCCGCGGCGATGCGACTGTGCCAGCGTTACTGTCGATGGGGAGTTCGATCCGGTAGCGGTGTGCGAAACGAAACGAGACGACCGGTCGCGTTCTGCATTGACCGCGACAATCACGCGCACGGTCCGCAGAGTTGCGAGAGCTGCCGCGGCGCGGTCTTTGCCGATGCCGAGACGCTCGGCGAGATCACGTGCCGAAGCGGCAACCGTTAGCGTGCCGTCACGCTCAACGACCGCTTCGAGCACGAGTTCTTCAAGAGCAATCCACGCCGCCAATCCGAGCTGTTTGCGGAGGTCCCGGCATGCTTGGCCGAGTCGCAACTCCAGATGCCCTGAGCGTCCGACGAGCAGCGTTGTGGCGTTCATGATGCTTCCGGCCGCAAGATCGTCACCGAACTCGTGGGGCGGTTGCCGATCTCGGCGGAGTCAGCTCTGTCGGGATTGAGTTTCGTAGGTATCGGACACTCGGGTCGAGCTGATTCGTCAATACGTCGATCTTGGATTGGGACTCGTCGATGCATCTGTGATCGCGATTGCAGAGCGCATGAGCATCACGACAATCGCGACGCTCGATCGACGCGACTTCAACGGTGTGCGCCCCTCGCACTTCGGTAGCCGGGTCGGTGGGCTGCCGTCCGGACCCACGCGCAAGCTCTCAATCGAGAGCCGCTTGGCTGAGAATTCCACGCCCTCACATCGAAGCGACCGATATCGTCGATGCTTGTGGATGGTCAGGATCAACACTCAGTTCCAAAGTTTTTGCTTAAGCGTTTCGCAAAGCAGGGATTTCTTGCGACGCGGGAACGATCAGGTGCTGTCGTCACGCGGGTCTCGGTCAAGCGTGCCACGACGGCGCCTGATTTTTACGATGCGCGACAACGGGCTCATGTGAACAAGGACGCGCTCGCCATCCATATTGGATTCAATAGTGCCAGCGTCGCGAAACGCATTGCATTGATTGCGATGCAAATTGAGCGGGCCTCAGATCGTTCGTTCATACGAAACGAGAAACAGCTTTTGTGATGCTGGCAAATTCGAGTCATCGCAGGGGGTTTGCCTGTAGGTGCGGATTCTGCTCTGATGAGCGATTTCTCGTGCGGGTGTTCCCGGCTTGAGCGGCATGACACTGTGAGTATTGAGTGAGCCATCCCGTGCTGCCAACGGTGTCTAAACTTCTTGATTATGACGTCTTTGCACGCAGTTGATCCGAGCGGTCGATACGACGGGTTGACGTTGCGCGATGCTCTCCCATTGGTCGTCCGGGAAATAGTCGATGCTTTTGACCCGATTGAAGTGATCGTATTTGGTTCGGTTGCTCGCGGGGAGGAAGGCCCCGACTCAGACATCGATCTGATGGTGGTCTTCGATTGCGTAGAGCAGGACGCTCGCCGATTGTTGATGCGCCATATTCGTGGGGCGATCCGTACCTTTGTCCCTGTCGATATTGTCGTGGCGGACCTTGCGGATATCGCCAACGGTCGCGATGCCGTCGGGTCATCGGTCTACTGGCCGTTGCGCGAAGGCGCTTCGGTATATCACCGACCGGTCGAGCATGCCGACTGACCCTACGGCTTGGCTGCGATTTGCTGAAGCGGATCTGCGTGTGGCGCGAATGGCGATTTGCCGCCGGAGTGGCGCGGTAACGGCATGATCAAGGCCGCGGGCGTTATGGGCGGGATTGGATTCGCGATCTCAGCCATGACGCAAACCACGCTTCATCGACGTTGTGTGCTGCGACCTCGAGCATGGCGTGTTCGGCTTCATCGACGTTGGGTTGACCATCGGACCAGTCGAAGCCGTTGAGGTCGAGGAACATGACAAGTGATGCCCAAGCCGCGCGCTTGTTACCATCCGGAAGTGGATGATTCCACGCGATGCGACACGCGAGAACAGCGGCTTTGTCGACGAGGTCGGGGTAGAATTCGACGCCACCGAACTCGGCTGCTGGCGCGTGCAACGCCGACTCGGCCAACTCGATGCGCGCGCTCGACGTAAGAACTCCGGTGTCGAGCGTGGTGACCTGCTCGCAGAGCCAGAAGAATTCTGCGAGCGTTACGTATCGCGTCAACGAGCGAGTCGATCGAGAAGCTCTTTGTCGCGCTTGAGGAGTCGCTTAGCGCGAGCGGTGAAGTCCTTGTCGGCGCGCACGCGGGCGATCTCGGTTGCGAGTGAGTCCACGATGAGGGCGTTGACGCTGGTGCCCTGGACGCGTGCGACTGCTTCGGCCTCGGCTGCGAGTTCTTCGGGGAGTCGGACCGTCGTCTGTCGTGATGTCATGACATGACCATATCACGACATTGAGGCCATTGGTAGACCGGTCTACGATGAGGAAGCTTTCGCGGTCATTTTGCTTTGATTTTGCCGAACTCAGGTGAGTGTTGGAACCGCGATGCCGATTGTGTCGTAACGGTCCGCGACATGAAAGAGTTTCGATGACGGCAACGGCAATCAAGTTCGAAGACAAGCGCGTTGTAGCGCAGCTCAGTAAAGTCCCAGAGGTTTCGTTGTATTTCTGGATCATCAAGATTCTGTGCACGACAGTCGGTGAAACATTCGCAGATTTTGTTAACGGCAAACTTGGCGATGACCTGAACAAGACGACAGCGGCGATGGGCAGCCTCTTGGTTGTGGCGCTGATTGTTCAATTCCGCGTCCGCAAATACATTCCGGCGGTGTATTGGATCGCCGTGGTTTTGATTAGCGTTGTTGGAACGTTGATTACCGACAACATGGTCGAGCACTTCCACGTGACGCTAACAACGAGCACGATCGTCTTCGCGACCGCGATGCTCGCATCGTTCGGGACTTGGTATCTCAGCGAAAAGACCTTGTCAGTTCACACGATCTTCACTGCGAAACGCGAAGCGTTCTACTGGCTGTCGATCCTGTTTACATTCGCGCTCGGAACCGCGGCCGGCGACTTGATCGCGGAGAAATACAGTCTCGGCTATACCAAGTCGATGCTGCTCTTTGTTGGCGTGATCGCCATCGTGACCATCGCTCACTTCAAGGCGAACCTCAACGCGATCCTCGCGTTTTGGGCGGCCTATGTCGTGACCCGTCCGCTCGGAGCGTCGATCGGTGACCTGCTGTCACAGCCCCGCAAGCTGGCTCCCGGCGGCGACCCGGCCGGCTTCCAACCTGGTCTCGGGCTCGGCACAACCGCAACAAGTCTGATCTTTCTCGGCGCCATCCTTGCCGTCATCGTGTTCATGACAGCACAACAACGCCGCAGCGCAGCAACACCGGACAAGTAGCCGAATGAGTCCAGTCGCGTCTGACAGTCCCCAGACTGGTGCGTCATCAAAACGGTGGACCGTGTGCTCTGAGCACGCCGGTGGGCGGTAGCTCAGAGCACGGTCGGTCGCGCCGAGTGTCGAGGGCATTTGACTCGCGCTGTTAGTTGAGGCTGTAGGTATTGCTCGGCACAACTGCTGTCCCTTGGGTTGCTTCGAGGACCATGTCGTAGTGCTCACCGGGGCAATATCTATTGGTCGTTTTCGTGACGGTGCGCTGGCCCCATTCTTGAGAACCGCCAGCTACCAGGCTGACACCGTATTGCGTTGCGCCAACGGTGCAGATCGGATTTGCGTGCGTCGAGATGTCGGTCAGGCGCATTGTGTATTGCGCAGATGTTGTTCCGCAGTTCGTGAGCGACGTGAACACAACGACTTCCCAGCCGATGATGCGAACGACGCCGCGCCGGACCGTGAGCAGCGGCTCAGATTGGACTGAGCCTGGTGTCATGGTGAGACACGACGGCGTGGTCCCGCCACCACCAGCACCACCACCACCGCTGCCGCCGGATCCGCCACTGGCCGACGCCGCGGATACGCCGACCACTGAAATGGCGGCGACGCTTACAGCACACAGCGCAACACGAAGTCGCTTTGTTGTTCGAAGATGCATAGTGATTCCTTCCAGAGAATGTGGTGGCCATCACGGACCACTACATTGACGTTTCAGGAACTCGCAAGGTTTGGGAAAACCCCGAAAAAGATTCAAGCCATTCGCCGTAGCCGCCGCAGCGCACACGCGTCCACGATCCCTGGGTTAGCAGGCGTCGGGACGCTTGAGTCGGACGTCGCTACTCGAAGCACGACGAATCCGTCGCTCGGCCCAGCACAGGCACTCGAGATCTACGACGGTCGTATGAATCACCTGAGTCGTCTCGGATCAATGTTCCCTGTGGCTGTCGTGGTGGCTTTCGTCATGCGGGTGGGTGTGGCTGGTCGATCCGTGATCGTGCGCGTGATCATGGAGCAGGTTCACCGAAATCAGCAATTCCGTGTCGCGCAGAATGGTTCCTGGTGGACCGTCCGCGACGATTTGATGGTCTTCGGAAAAGACAACGCAGCGGTCGGCTAGCACATCTAGGGTCGCGAGATCGTGGGTCGCGATGATGATCGTTTTGCCCGACTGGTTGAGTTCGAGGATCAGATCGATGAGCCACGACTGCGTGCGGGGATCGAGGGCGGCGGTGGGTTCATCGAAGAGCAGCACTTCGGGGTTCATTGCGAGTACTGACGCGATCGCGACTCGTTTCTTTTGGCCGCCCGAGAGTTGGTATGGGGCGCGCTCGGCGAGGTCGCTGATCTCCAGCATGCGCATCACATCGTGCACGCGTTGTTGGGTGGCATCGATGCTGAGCCCGAGGTTCAAGGGTCCGAACGCGATTTCTTCACGCACCGTCGGTGAGAACACCTGAGCGTCGGAGTTCTGGAATACGAACCCGACACGGGTACGGAAACCTTCATTGAATTGTTCGTCTTCGAGGTTTGCTTCGGTAACCTCAGCCCCGAACGCATGAAATGATCCGCGGTCGGCGAACAGCAGACCATCGAGGACTTTGAGTAGCGTCGATTTGCCGCACCCGTTCGCGCCGAGCAACGCAACTTTTTCTCCTCGGCGAACGGTCAGCGACACATCGTTCAGTGCCGGAAAGCGTTCGAGGTAACTGAACGTTGCGTGTTCGACCCGAAAAATCTCCTGGTCTTCCCGAGCGCAAACGCTCGCATCGAAGGCCGCTATATCAACTGCCGAGGGCATAATTTACTCCTAGAGTTGCCGCGATCGTGACACTGCACGCCAGTACCCAAACAACATCGCGTTTCACGATCTGAAAATGGTCAATGCTTCGTGCGTTTCCGGTGTAGCCCCGTGCAACCATCGCATCATGGACTTCAATCGAGAGCGCGTGCGCTTTGCCAAAAGTTGCACCTGCGGTAGCGGCCACAAAGGCGCGCCCCGAGCTGGTGTTGTTGCGATGGTTGGCGGTCCGAGATTTACGCGCGGTGTACATATCGGTGACTGTTTCCAGGAGATAAAAAATATATCGGTAGGCCATACCGAGGACAAGCACGAACATCTTGGGCACTCGCATCGTCCGCAGTGCCGCGAGGAGTTTGTTCCACGGCGTCGTCAGCGTCAGCAAGACCACCAACGAAATCGACGTTGCCACGCGCGCCACGATGAGTCCGGCGCTAGTGAGTCCCTGCGCGGTGACTCCAACCGAGTGCCCGAACCATGTTCCGAGTGGGATCACAACGCGGCCGGGAGTGATCAAATTCAAGGTTGCTGGCACCACGATGACCCCAGTGAAGATCGGGATGAATAGCCATACACGTTTCACGAAAAACCACAACGGCAATCCGGAAGCGACTGCGATGGCAAGCGTTGCCGCATAGAGGGCGACAAGAATCGATAGGTGCCGTACAACGGCTGTGGCCATCAAGAGCGCAAGCATCGTAACGACTTTGACCGCGGGTTGTATGCGTTGGAGTAGACCAGGTTGCGAGGCAACGTCGGCGGAAAACATCGCTTGTTTCAGCACGTTCGCCGCGCCGATGATGGTCTTTTCTACAAAATTGGCCTTGCGGCGTTTCCCGATGCATCCACAAGGGCACAGCGCGATTTCCCGGGCCGTCAACCATTCCGGTGCGAGCGCAGCGGTGCTCATGCGGGGATCCGATCGGGACGTTGATGGCGTCGATACACGCCGAGCGAGCCGAGAACGATCGCGATCACGATGGCGATTGCGAGGATTCCGAATACGGCAGAAATGAGATATCCAATGGCTGGATGTTTGTCGTTCGCGAAGTCGTAACCGTTGAAGATCGTGTGATGCCACCAACCGGCGTAACGGCGGAGTCCGTCTGGCACTGCATTGAGGTGGTATTTGCGAAGGTTGAGAGCTTTGGGTGCCGCTTCACCGAACGCGCTTCCCGGTGCGACCAACCCAAGTGGCGTTAGCGCGATCATCGTTCCCATCCCTACCGCGATCCAGCGCCATCCCAGCTTCGGTGCGGCGACCAAATCTTCATCGGTGGTTGCGACTCCTGAATGATTGATGCGAAGCACAGGAAGATTGGCGCGTTGCAAATACGCGATCACGCCTGCGGTAAGGATCGCTTCGACAAAGCCCGCAACCGCAAGGTGTGCCAGTGCCATCGTGGGGATCGTTTGGCCAAGATGAAACGGGGCATACAAGGGCGTGCCGTCCGCGGTGTGAAACAACGTCGGCTGCAATCCGAACTCGACTGCAGTAACGAGCGCGGCAACGTTGAGCCCGATGTATCCACCGAGCCCTGCGGCGGCGGCTCGTCGCGGCGAAGTCAACGAAACGCGTCGCGTCAGGAGTTGATAGACGCCATAGCCGACCATCGGCATCACGAAGGCCATGTTGAACGCGTTCGCACCGAACGCAAGGACACCACCATCGCCAAAAAACAGTGCCTGTATCAACAACGCGACGCTGACGGCGATCACTGCGGCCCAACGGCCGAGCAAGACGGCGATCAGCACGCCCCCAACCGCGTGGGCCGTAGTGCCGTCGGGAATCGGGACATTGAACATCATGACCACAAAGCAGTACGCCGCGCCGATCGCAACCAGCGGTACGTATCGGCTGGTCACGACCTTGCGGACGCCTCTGCCCGCTCGTGCCCAAATCGGTACCATCACAACCCCAAACGCGCCGCAAGTGGCCGGGCTGAGATATCCGTCAGGAATGTGCACGCCGACCTCCGCTCTGTATGGTGTTACCCGCATGGCTTCTCGACGTGTACGGAGCTGGGCCATCGTTTGGACGATTGGGGAGTGCGTTCAGTTGGCCCGCATACATCGGCGCGTCAACTCCAAGTTGGTGCGCGAGTACATCGCGTTCGGCGATCTCGGCGAAGTTGCCGTACCGACTGTGTTTGAACGACAGCGACAGGTGTTGTTTCGCCTGGGAGCGATTGCCCAGGGCGAATTCGATTGCGGCGCGATGAAACTGCAGGGTTGCCTCGCTGCTGCCTAGCCGAAGCGCACTGCTGCTCAACGACTGCGCTTCAACAAATCGACCTTGTCGGAATCGAGCCCACGCCAAGACATCGGATACGTACACGTTGCTCGGTCGCGCCGCGTAGGCAGACTCTGCGAGCCCTACGCCTTGCGCGACGCGTTGATGATCGAGCGCGAACTGCGCCATCTCGAGGTCGACCACTTGCCCAGCGCGTTGCTGCACCGTTGCGATTGCATCAACGAGCGCAAACGATTCTTTTGCGTGTGCGGCATCGCCGACCCGTTGCTGCAAGTCGCCGAGAAGAACAATCGCGGCTGGGAGCGGATACTGCTGCGTGAGCGTTTGTAAACGTTCGATGGCTTGTGGTATCCGGCCGGTGCTCGCCTCGACGCGCGCCAAACCCAGGGTTGCTAACGGCAGAACGGGTGCCTCGCGCAACGCGCTGGTGTAAGCGGCTTCTGCGGGTGCATATCGCCCGAGGTTGAACTCGATATCTCCGAGCAAAGATGTCACTGCCGCGTGGTCCGCACTCCCGACCCTTCCCGCATTAATCGCGAGCTGCATCGCGGACGCTGCGCCATCGAGATCGCCGTGCAGCTCGCGGAGATACGAGACCCGTGCGTACGACGGCAACGCGGCTCGACGATCGACAAGCGTTTGGAGATATTGCTGGGCATCGTCGTAGCGGCCGAGCTCAACTGACGCGTCGACGAGTACAGCATTTGCATCGTTGATGTCCGGGAAACGTTGATGGACGGCCAGCCCAAGCGCACGCGCCCGATCAAATTGATGCAGGCTCAAAAGGTATGAAGCGCGTGCGATCATCGTGATCGGATCGTTCGGCGCTAACGATTCGGCGCGCACCAATGCGCGATCGGCAAGTTCGTAAAACATCGGGTCGCCGAACGCGGCTCGTCGCACGTACGCAACTCCGAGTTGTTGTAGCGCTCGCAGATCGCTGGGGTCGCGAGTCAGGTGCGCTTCGAGCGTTGGAATCTCATCGGACGTGACCGCGATGATGGATGCAGGGGCTCGTGTACGTGAAGGGCTTGTGTCAATACTTGGGGTGCTGAAAAACCGACCTGCGGCCAGCCCGCTGAGCGTCAGCGCGGCCGCGACGACGCTCAGCCTTCGAGGCGTTCTGGTCCGGTGCACGCAAGACGGGTGCACGCAAGACCGGTGGACGCAAGACCGATGCGGGGAAGGCCGATGGGTATCGGCCTTCCCCGTCACCGCAGTTGCTGCGACCAGTTCGGTTGCTTCGTCGATGTGAACTGTTCGCATTGTCGCTACCTCGCGTCGTATTGCTGGGTTGGTGTGTTACGGCTGGTCGTAGCCCGCGAACGGGGCGGCCAGATACGGAAACGACGTCAAAAACGCACGGTCATTCGCATCCACACCGTCGGTCAACGCGTTGTTCGGGAACTTGTTGAACGCCGGAGTAAACGGTGTTCCTCCCGCGACTGCGCGCAACTCGATGTCCACGACATCGTCGACCAATCGCCGACCGTTCGGGAACCCATCGTTTTGACCAGCAAGCAATCCGAGCCGGTTTTGTTGGGCCCACGCCGTTGGTGCGATCGACGTGTTGAGTCGCAGCATCTCCGAAGGCTTCACATTTGCCGGCTGATTCAATCCCGGAATTCCGGTCAGGAAGATCGGAACGATGTCCGAGGTTCGTGGTGCCGCCGGAACGGTCACACCCGGGTACAAGATCGGAACCAAACGTGCTAGTTCTGGATCCAGGACACCGGCCGCAAACTGGGCGTCGTTGCTGGGATCGGAAGCATTGAATCGATCCTTGGCGCCGATTGGCACCACAACTTCGTTCACGAGCGGCATGCCGAGCCGTGAAACCTTGACCCAATCGCCATTGCTGGTGCTCGTGCCATCGTTGGACAACACCCGAACCTGGCGCCGATACGAATCGGACCAGACGCCAATCACTGGATCAGCACTGACAACCTTGCCTTTGGGAACCTGCAAGACGATGCTGTGCACGTTCTTACCTGCGAGGCCGTCACGGCCAGCTGCGGTACCGAGCGCAATGGCGTGCGCTTGGTTCAGTGGTCGAAGACCACCGAGGTCAAAGATCGACCCGAGATCCGCATAGAACGGATCGTCGCGTGGTCCAGCGAAGACCTTGATTCCATTCGCCAACGAGTAGGTCGCTTGCTTTGCGAGCGTACCTGCATAGTTGGGCGTGGATCGGGGCCCGACGGCCGCGGGTGCAACCTCAAGGTTCGTTGCCAACGTCGTGCGGCTTGAGCCTTTCACTTCGGTGACGCTGTAGTACTGATGGACATTGAGATCCGGATCATTCAGCGACGTGACTGGCCCTGTGTTGTACAAGTATGTTTTAGGGTTGTTCACGACCGTGCGGAATCGGAATTCGTACTCAACGTCTGCCACTGAATCGCCGTTGTTGTCGACGTTGAACGTATACAAGACGTCATCGCCGAAACGGTAGAAGTTCGGTCCTCCAGCAGCGATCTCGAACGGAATCCAGTTGCCCACGAGCGTTACTGCGTCGGGTGCATCAGGAGCGACGAACGCGTAGAGATCGGTATGGTCAGCCACAGGGTCTTGCGATACGAGTGGAGCTTCGCGGTGTGATGACGCGCTACCGAGTGAGACACTCGATATCGAGACTGCAGCCGCAAGCCCTACGAATCCCAAAACCCGCGCGGTGCGCTTGGGTTTAGTTTGCATTGTGTAGTGCCTCCATGGAAAATGCGCTGGTATTGGGGTAGTGCGCTGGGGTGAGGGTGTGGCCGCCAGCGCGCCGGCCACAACCCCCGTGCCGCGGAACGGGCTCATCCTTGGCCCGAACCTTGCGGAGTTGCAAGCACACCGATGACGAGCCATTGCTGGTCCACGGGTGCCAGAACAAGATCAAACGCGGTGGGCGACTGCACACGAACGACGCGCGCCCATCGACCAACAACGGGCCCAAACGCGGCGATGAACGAAGCCAGATCTGTGCGTCCGTCGAGGGTTGCCGGTTCGGAAAAACGCGGTGATTCCGAGCTTCGACACAGACCGGTAGCGATCGCGTTGGCGCCTTCGCCGTACAGCGTCGTGCGCCACTGCTGTGCGGAGCCGCAATGCTGTTTCGCTGCATACCAGATGTGCGCTGCAGCGTTGATCGTCGCGGTCGACAGGTAGTGGAAGGCGACTTTCGAGGCTCCAATCTCGATGCGCCAATCGAATTGTTCGCGGACGACGCGCAGCGTTGCCGTTGCGTGAGCGGGGATCAAACCGATCGTTTCGTCGAACGCAGGTTGGAGCATCAGTTCCGCAACCGCGTCTGCCTTACGGCCCCGTTCGATGACCTCGTTGATGCTGTAGCCAATGACATCGGGAATGATTCGTTGGCGTTGCTGAATCCAAATGGCGAGCGTCGGATATTTTGATCGGTCGCGGTGGCTGAGGAGATCAAGCGCGTTTCGTGGCTTCGTTGAAACCAACGCGTCGAGGAATAATGTGATTGCTGCGCGAGGCGTGCTTGCAACCATCGTCGAGGTTGCGGAACTGTTGAGCAGTCGGGTTTGGATTTCGGTTGCCGACAACGCGTGCCCCTTCCCCGGGAGTTGTAATCGACTCACGGATCGGTGTGAATCGACGCGAAACTTCGTAGGGGGCGTGGCGCCGTGACTGCGCAAAATGTTCGGTCCGACTCCAACTCCGATGCCAACGACCAGCGCCAGCAGCGCGACGAGCGACGCTTTGGTGCGACTCCGGGGAGCGGTTGCTCCTGGGCTCGGGATGGGTCGTGCCATTCGAATTCCGCCTTTGCTCCGATTCGCCGAACGTTGTTCGTCAACTGGCGTTGGCGAATTTGGTCAGCGACACTCGATGGTGTGTTCGGAGACGGTGTGCTAGGTGGATCAAACAAATTCGAAATTCACCGCCGTTGCAATATGCGGCGCCGTCGTTTGGCGCCGGGTGCATTCCCGTGATCAACGCGACGAATCCGTGAATATTTTCGGGCGATTTTGTGATCCGATTGCCAAACCGCTCCGAATATCCTGCATGCGGAACCCAGCGTTGCGGAAAGTGATTGTGGCGGTCTGCGTGGGTTTTGTCGCGATCATCACGGTCGGTGCGACTCCCGCGAGCGCGCATCCTTTAGGGAATTTCACCACCAATCGCTACAGCGGACTCCTCGTTGGGCCGGGTTACGGAACGATCGACTACGTCGTCGACTACGCGGAGATTCCTACATTTCAACGCCGTACCATGATCGACGCAAATCACAATGGTGAACTCGAAACCTCTGAGCTCGATCAGCGTGCCACGCCAGAATGCGCAGGTTTTCAACGCGGCTTGCACCTAACGACTCCGAGCGGAGACGTTGCCTTGCGACGAACGAGCCAGCGCCTGCGTTCGCTCCCCGGCCAAGGCTTACCGACCTTGCGCGCCGAATGTACTTACACGTGGACAGGGATCAGCTCCCACAGCACCATTACGTATCGCGACGACAATTTCGCTGCCCTCATCGGATGGCGAGAAATCACGGCACAACCAGACTCGACGCGATTTACAAATTCCAACGTGGCAAAGAACTCTTCTAGCCAACGACTCACGAAATATCCACAGGGCCAGTTGCATTCACCGCTCGACATTCGATCCGCGACGGTTTCGTATGTGGCTGGAGGGGCAGCCGCGCCGCGCACCGCGTATAACAATCCCATAACCCAACGGTATTCGGGTCTCACCCGCTGGTTTACAGATTCCGTACAGCACCGTCGCTTAACGCTTGGCCTCGCGTTGCTCGCAATTGCGGCAGCATTGATACTCGGTGCGTTTCACGCACTGTTTCCAGGCCACGGCAAGACCGTGATGGCCGCATACTTGGTTGGGGAGCGGGGATCGATGCGCCATGGTCTGGTGCTGGGCGGAACCGTTGCGCTGACCCACACAATCGGTGTGCTCGTGCTTGGTTTCGTGCTCACAGCGACGCAGTCCTTTGCACCGGAATCGGTGTATCCCTACCTGGGCGCAATCAGCGGCGCAATGTTTGCGGCACTTGGAATCACATTGTTGGTACGCGCTCTTCGGAACCGTTCGTTGGGTCTCACGCATTCGCATTCGCACGGCGATCACGATCATGGTCATAACCACGCGCACGCAACCGTGATCAATCATCACGACCATGAACATCACGATCTCGCGGGCTCGCTGGGTCACGAACATCACGAGCACGAACATCACGAGCACGCGGGCTCGCACGGTCACGAACACTCCGGCGCGGCATCGGCGTCGTCGGTGCGAGGTGATTCGCCAATGATCAAGTTGCGCAGTTTGGTTGCGCTTGGCTTTGCGGGGGGCTTAGTGCCGACGCCGAGCGCCGTGGTTGTGCTGTTAGGCGCGACTGCGATCGGGCGAGCTTGGTTCGGGATTGTGTTGGTCGTGTTTTATGGCGTTGGAATGTCTGCGACATTGATTGCAGCCGGGCTCACGTTGGGCTGGGCTCGGCGTCGGTACTCATTACACCAAGCGAGCGAACGTGCGCTTCGATACGCTGCCGCGATGCCGATCCTGACTGGAGTCGTCGTGACCGGTGGAGGCGTCGTACTCATCGCGCGAGCACTCACGGGAGCGTGAACTATTTCGTTCGGGCGTGCGTTGTTCCAACGGTCATAGTCACACTGCCGGCAAGGATCGCGCTCAGAATCCTCAACGTCGTGGCCGGCGATATGCGTTTGTAGCGAGTCCTGAGCATTTCGGCTGTGTACGCAGGAGTCGGCCCGTAAACTCCTCGCTGTGGAACATCCCTTGCGCCGTCCGGAGTTGTTGTTGTGTTCGTGGCGCGGCCACGTTGCGCCTGGCGCGGAGCTCGCCGAGGTGTCTCACGAACACTATGAGTTTGCACGGGTAGCGACCGATGGTCGGCGGCTAGTGCAGTGCCTGCGTTGTCGGTGTTGGGTTCTCGCCAGCGAACCGTCGCGCTCGTCGAATGAACATGCCGTGCCATACACAGCGTCAACGCTGAAACACCCACGTCGGGGCCGTGCTTTGCGCGAAGCGATCATCATGCGTGCGATAGCGATCGACAAGGGCCTACATGCGGTGGTGATGCTGGCGGTTTCGGTCGCGGCGTTCGTAGCGCTCAACCGGCTGAGCGCGATTCGCGGCTGGTCACAAGACCTTTTGAATGCGCTCGGGAGCGCTCGTAAAGGTGGCGGCGGCGTCAGCTCCCATGGCGTGTTGTCGGGGCTACTCACTCGGCTCAACCATTTGCCGTCGCACTCCGTGAAAACGATCGCGATCTTCGCCGGTGTCTATGGCTTTGTTGCCGTAGCTGAGACGGTCGGGTTGTGGCGCGAACGGCGCTGGGCCGAGTATCTGACGGCCCTCGCCACGGGGGCATTTTTGCCACTCGAATTTGATGAACTGATCAAACGCATCACGGTGGTTCGGGTCGGGGCATTGGTCATCAACCTCGCGATTTTGAGTTATCTCGTGTATGCAAAGCATCTTTTTGGATTCCGGGGCCCGCTCGAACACGATCCGCACGATCCGCTCGCGGGACTCCCAGAGCTTGTGCCGGTTGTCGCTCCGGATCCGAACGGAACCCAACGCGCCGAAGCACCTCGCTGAACTCATGCGCTGGGTGCTCGGTTGGCGTTCACCTGAGCCAACCGTGGAGACTCACCCACATGCTCATTATCGAAAACCACGGTCGGGTCCGGATGGCGACCCTGAATCGGCCCGAGGCCAAGAACGCATTCAACGAAGCCCTCTACGACGCAACCACCGAAGCACTCTTAGCCGCGGCTGCGGATTCCAGTGTTGCGGTGTTCGTACTGACTGGCTCGGGTGATGCCTTCAGCGCGGGTACTGACCTATTGGAGATGGCCGCGCGGATGACTGGAGATTTCCAAGCGGGCAAGCACGGCTTTATGGGCATGATCGACGCGATGATCTCGTTTCCAAAACCGTTTATCTGCGCGGTCAATGGCTTGGGTCTGGGTATCGGTGCCACGATGTTGGGCTTTGCGGATCTTGCAATCATGTCGACGAGTGCTCGTTTGAAATGCCCGTTTTCGAGCCTCGCGGTAGCACCGGAAGCCGCGAGCAGCTTTACGTTTCCTCGGTTGATCGGTCGACAGCACGCCACGTGGGCCTTGATGAGTTCGGAATGGCTGACCGCGCCTGAGTGTTTCGAAATGGGCCTCGCGTGGAAGATCGCACCACCTGAAGCGTTGCTTTCGACGACGCTGGCCGCGGCCCAGACACTCGCGGCGAAACCGATCTCTTCCTTGATCGAAATCAAACGCACGATTGTCGCGCCGTTTGAGGGTGAAATTGCGGCCGCTCGAGAACGCGAAAACGCGGCCTTTCAACGCCTCATGGGTGCGCCCGCGAATCTCGAAGCATTGGCCGCGTTTGCCGAAAAGCGCACACCCAACTTTGCCGGCATCGACGCGCCGTAACGGGCTAACCGATAGTGATGTCGCGACGCTGCAATTTCCAGCCACTCGCCGTGCGAATGAATCCATCAGCGTAGGCGCCGACTAATGCCAGCGTTGGTGCCGTCTTCGTATTCGTGACGAATTGGAAGTACGAACGCGCGGTGGCACGATCGCCGTCCATGACGACGTCGATCGACGACACCATGTGCCGGCCGTTGCTCCCTGGTCCTACGGCTCCGGAGGCTCGGCGAGCGAGCAGGCCTTCACGGATCGCGGCGATGCCGTGTGAGACACTGCCTGGGAGATTCCAAACCGCATCGTCCGCAAAGGACGCGAGATATTCGTCGATTGTGCCCATGTCGGCGTTGAGTGAAAGCCGGCCAATCAAGTTTCTGATTGCGAGTTCGTCGGCAACGGCTTGCGTGTGTGTATCGGGAGCGCTCATAGCGGCCAGCGTACGCGTTAGGTGCGAAGCGCGACAGCCAGGCCGTCGACGATGCGATCAATCTCGGAGTCGGTGATGACCAACGGCGGACACCACGTGAGCGTCTCGGGGTTGACCGCCCGGGTGATAACGCCTGAGGCCAACAGGGTGTCGCGCACGGCAAATGCGTCGAGGCCTTCGGCCAAGACGGTCGCAGCGATTGCGCGGTCGCTGCGGATTTCTCGAATGATGCCGTCTCGTTGCAAGGCCGCGAATCCGTCGAAGAGTCGGGCGCCGATCGCGGGTGCCCGCTCCAGTAGATTCTGTTCGTCGATGATGTCGAGGTTCGCGAGTGCAGCTGCGCAGGCAGTGGGGTGGCCGGAGTAGGTATGGCCGTGGCGCAGCATCCACGTTGCGTCCGATTCGAGTGGTGCACTGACGCGCTCGTTCATGATGACACCGCCGAGGGGTATGTAGCCCGACGTAACTGCCTTCGCGAACGTGATGAGATCGGGGGTCACTCCGAAGCGTTGTGCGCCGAACCACGCGCCCAGCCGCCCGAAGGCGCAAATCACTTCATCGAAAATGAGAAACGCGCCGTGTTGGTCACAGAGACGGCGCAACCCTTCGAGGTAGCCGTCGCTGGGGGGATACACCCCAGCTGCGCCTTGCACGGGCTCGGTCATGATCGCGGCGACGGTGTGGCCGTGTTCGGCCATGTACGAAGCCATCGCTTCAATATCGTCTGCGGCAATATTGATGATGCCCTCAACGAACGGCCCAAAACCTTCTTGGTTCGCGGGCAAGCCCTGCGCTGAAAGCCCGCCGTAGGTCACGCCGTGGTAGGCCCGACCTCGGGTGACGATCACGTTGCGTTGCGGATTGCCAGCACGGACATGCGCGATACGGGCAAGTTTCATTGCCGAATCGACGGCTTCGGAACCTGAGGATGTGAGAAACACGCGCCCGTTTTCAAACGGGGCGTAGCCCGCTAGTCGCTGTGAAATCGCTTCCGCGGGTTCATTGCTGAACGGTTCGAAGCAGTGATACGCCGCAATGTTGTTCATCTGGCTAGCGACGGCGTCGGTGATGGATCGTTGGCCGTAGCCGACGTTGGCGTACCACAGCGAAGCCATACCATCGATGTACTCGTTGCCATGATCGTCGTACACCCGCGCTCCATCGCCGCGCACGATGCGCGTGTACGTGTCAGCGGCCCGTGTGGGTTTTGCGTACGGGTGAAGGAAGGCTCCGGTCGTCATGGCGGGGGAGGGTACCCTGGCCGGATGGTCTGGACTCCTCCCGAGACGGTCGACGCCGTCGCCGACGGCCTCGCCGCGCATCGATACATCGCCGACGAAGGCTTGGCGACGGCAGTGTTTCTATCGCTTACGTTGCAGCGGCCGCTGTTCCTAGAGGGCGAAGCGGGCGTGGGCAAAACCGAAATTGCCAAGGTTCTCTCCGCCTGGTTGGGTAGCCCAATGATTCGGTTGCAGTGCTACGACGGAATCGATTCCTCCCAAGCGGTCTACGAGTGGGATTACGCCCGTCAGCTCCTGCATCTCCGAGCGATCGAGGCTTCGGGGGCAACGGTCAATGAAGACGAGCTCTACGACGAACGCTTTCTGATTCGCCGGCCGTTGCTGGCAGCAATCGGCCACCAAGGTGTGGTCCCGCCGATTTTGCTCATCGACGAAATTGATCGCGCCGACGACGAATTCGAAGCCTTTTTGCTGGAGGTACTTGCGGATAACAGCATCACGATCCCTGAGTTCGCAACAGTGCACGCAACGATTCCGCCGGTTGTGATCCTGACTTCCAATCGAACCCGCGACGTCCATGACGCGCTCAAGCGGCGATGCTTGTACCACTGGATTGATCATCCAACGTTCGAGCGTGAACTCGCGATCGTGCGCCTGCGAGCTCCGCAGGTTGATGCTGCCCTCGCGAGCGATGTAGCCGGAGCCGCGGGCGCCTTGCGTGATCTTGCGCTTTACAAACCGCCGGGCGTTGCCGAGACAATCGATTGGGCTCGTGCGGTATCCGCATTGGGAAAAACGCGACTGGATGCCCAGACGATTGCCGCGACGCTTGGCACCGTCGTGAAGTATCGCGAAGATCAAGCCAAAGTCCACGAACACGGCCTCGAAACCTTGATGCGCGCCGCGTTTGAGCGCGCGTCGTAACCACGACCAAGCCGCGGCCGAGACCCGAACGACCATGATCGATTCCTCAGTAGCAGTCGCGTTCGCTCAGTTGCTCCGTGGCGCGGGGGTCGACGTTCCAGTTGGTGCCACCGTCGTGTTTGCCGAAGCATTGTCAGCGGTTGGATTGCATCGGCGCGATCACGTGTATTGGGCGGGGTTCACTACCTTGCTTCGCAAGCCGGAAGACCGAGTTGTTTACGACCGCGCGTTCGCAGTCTTTTGGGAACATCAACATGCATTCGCAGAGATGCACGAAGAAATTGTGCAGCCCTTCGTAATCGCGATCGACGACCCTGATGCCGACGACCCTGATGACATCGCCAATGAGTCGCCAGTCGACGATGCGGGCGATGTCCCAACCATCACCATTCGTTGGAGCGACCGAGAAGTTCTCCAGCAGCGTGATTTTGCGGCTTACACCGATGACGAATTCAACGAAGCAGCCGAACTGATGACCGCGATGCGTCTTGGCTCATCACAGCAACGTTCGCGACGGTTACGCCGCTCACACTCAGCTCGTCGCGGCCACCCCGATGTACAACGCACGGTCCGTTTTGCGTTGCGTACCGAAGGCGAGCCCATTCGTCGCTTCTATCGCGAACGGTCCACAAAGCCGCGCCGAATTGTGTTGTTACTCGACGTATCGGGCTCGATGGAGCCGTACGCCCGCGCGTTTGTACGGTTCGTTCACGCATCGGTGTTGAGCCGGAAGCGGGTTGAAGTGTTTGCGCTAGGCACTCGGCTCACGCGAGTCACTCGGGAGCTTCAGTCGCGCGATCCTGACGCGGCCCTGCGAGCTGCGGCGCAGCGGGTTACCGATTGGGCCGGCGGCACGCGCCTCGGTGCAGGACTTGCTGCGTTCAACGATGAGTGGGGAGTGCGGGGGATGGCCCGCGGAGCTGATGTCGTGATCTTGTCCGATGGCTGGGACCGCGGCGAGCCACAACTCCTTGGCGACCAGATGCAACGATTGCAGCGTGTCGCGCATCGCGTGATCTGGGTGAATCCGCTCAAAGCATCTGAGGGCTACGCGCCGCTCGCCCAAGGAATGGCTGCTGCGATGCCGTATATCGATACCTTTATTGAAGGCCACTCACTCGATGCACTCGCCAACTTGAGCACGGTCATAGGAACGGAAGCCCGATGAAAGATGTGATTCTCGATATTGAACGGTGGCGCACCTCGGGCTGTCGAATCGCCGTAGCTCGAGTCGTCGCCACAGAAGGCTCGAGCCCGCGCGGTGCCGGTGCTGCGATGGTGGTGAATGATCGTGGCGAAGTCGCGGGATCGGTTTCCGGGGGATGTGTCGAAGGTGCGGTCGTCACTGCCGCGACTGAGGTTCTCAACGGGCAGCGTGAAGCCGGCGTGATTTCGTTTGGCTACTCCGACGACGACGCATTTTCTGTCGGCCTCACGTGTGGTGGAACGATTCACTTGTTTGTGGAGGAGCTGGCTTGGTGATCTACGAAGCGTTGCGCGACGCGTTGGCGGCGCAGCGCCCGGTAGTGCTGGCTACAGTGATCGAAGGCGCAACGATCGGTGCGAAATTGCTGATCGAACCGGGCGCCGAGGTGTTGGGCACGCTCGGCAACGCCGAGCTCGATCGTGTCGTCGCTCGCGACGCGTTGGGCGAACTGGCCGCGGGAATAACCAGCACTCGCCACTACGGCCGCAATGGCGAAGCCCGCGAAGGCGATTTGTCAATCTTCATCGAGTCGTTTGCGCCGCCGCCGCGCATGATCATCTTTGGGGCGGTGGATTTCACGGCAGCTTTGGGCCGAGTCGCGAAGTTGTTGGGCTACCACGTCACAGTGTGCGACGCTCGGCCGGTGTTCGCCACGACCGCGCGTTTCCCGATGGCAGACGTTGTCGCGAATGATTGGCCGGATCGTTTCCTAACGATGATTGCCGACCCATTGACGACGCGCGACGCGATCTGCGTTTTGACCCACGACACTAAGTTTGATGTACCCGCGATTACGGGCGCGTTGGCAACCGACGTCGGGTATCTCGGTGCAATGGGGAGCCGCCGAACTCACGCGAGCCGATTGGAACGGCTCCGCGAAGTTGGCGTCACCGAGGAGCAGCTCGCTCGATTGCGATCACCCATTGGTCTCGATCTCGGTGCGCGCACGCCAGAAGAAACCGCAGTTTCGATTTGCGCGGAAATCATCGGACTTCGTACGGGCCGAGACGGCTCGCCGCTCAGCACCGTTGCGGGCCCGATTCATGATCAGGACGGTATTTGATTTGGATCTCGGAATTGACCAGAAGCGCGCCATCGTTGCCGCCGGCTCAGCCGGCCTCGGTTTGTCGACGGCGCGGGCGCTCGTAGCGGAAGGGGTGCAGGTCGCGATTTGTGGGCGCGATGCCGCGAAACTCGAACGTGCAGTGGCGGAACTCGGGGCGGGAGCAATGGGCGTCGTCGCCGATCTCAGCGACCCCACCGATGCAACTCGGTTCGCGCTTGAAGCACAAGCACTGCTCGGCGGTTGCGACATTCTCATTGCCAACGCAGGAGGCCCTCCCGGCGGGACCTTCGCCTCCACTGATCTCAGCGCTTATCAGTACGCGTTCGATCTAGATTGCCGCAGCGCGATGGCGTTATGCATCGCGCTGATTCCCGCGATGCGCGCGCAGCATTGGGGTCGTGTAGTCGCGATCACTTCATACGGAGCGAAACAACCCATTGGGGGGTTGGCCGCATCGTCGGTGGCGCGGGCCGCGCTGACATCGTTTTTGAAATTGACCGCGCGCGAGGTTGCGCCCGACGGTGTGACAGTCAACAATTTGTGTCCGGGTTTGCACGCGACCGATCGGCTGGTTGGGTTACGCGGCGGTTCCCCGGATTCGTTGGCGGCAATGGCTCGCGAGGTTCCGGCCGGCGTGATCGGCAACCCGGACGATTTCGGACGCGTCGCAGCCTTTTTGTGCTCAGCATCGGCTCGCTACATCACCGGCACCAGTGTCCAGATCGACGGCGGCATGGTGAGCGGCCTGCTCTAAACCAAACTGAGCGGCGAGCCGACCGACCAATGCAACAAGTTAGGTGGCGTGCGTTTGGGCTGCGAGTTCTTTGGCCCAGCGATAGTCGGGTTTGCCCGATGGGGAACGCACCATAAGCTCAACAACCGTTAACGTTTTGGGCACTTTGTAGCCGGCAATATGATCGCGACAATGTTGTGCGAGCTCTTCGATGGTTGCGGTCGTGCTGGCGCGGAATTGCACCACCGCGCTTACGTGTTCGCCCCAGCGCGCATCGGCTACCCCGACGACCGTCGCGTCGAACACTGTCGGGTGGCTCTTGAGTGCAGCCTCCACTTCTTCTGGAAAAATCTTTTCGCCGCCAGAGTTGATGCACTGGCTGCCGCGCCCGAGCAACGTGATCAATCCGTCGGATTCGATAATCGCTTGGTCGCCAGGAATCGCCCACCGTTCGCCATCGACTTCTACGAAGGTCGCCGCGCTCTTTGATTCGTCTTTCCAATAGCCCAACGGCACATTGCCGCGCCGGGCCAACATCCCGACCACTCCAACCTCGCATTGCTGAAAGGCGTCGTCGATGACCGTCGTCCATTCGTTCATGCGAAAACGCGGACCTTTATCGGTGACATCGACCGACCCGTTCGAGCCGGTCTCGCTCGCACCAAAGCTGTCGAGGATCATCGTGTTGGGCATGCGCAAGTTCATCTCGGTTTTGATCGCGGGCGACAGGATTGCGCCGCCACTCACGATGGCCAAGACTGACGCGGGGGCTTCGCGGTTCGCGAGCACGTCGACTAGAGGACGCGCCATGGCATCGCCGACCAAGCTGATTGAGTTCACGCCTTCGGCTTCGCACAAATCCCATACCGCGTGCGCGTCGAACTTGCGCGATGACCACAACACACCCTTGTTGCCGTTGAAGAGCGTTGCCCAAATCGTCCATTGCGCATTACCGTGCATGAGTGGCGCCAGCGCCATTCCGCAGCCGGGTCGCTCGCCAATGTTGGCAACGATTTCTTGCGGTGAACTGATTCTCGGGCCGCCGTAGTTGCCACCGCCGAGCGCCGCGAAAAAGATATCCTCTTGGCGCCACATCACGCCCTTGGGCATCCCGGTGGTGCCGCCGGTGTACAGCACGTAAAGGTCATCGGGGGAGCGTTCGCCGAACGGCTCTCGGCTCGTCGAAGCGCCAACGAGCGCAGTCTCGTAGTCGTCGGCATTGAGATCATCAGTTATCCCGGAGCCGTCGTCGAGGCGGATGAACGTTTGCAACTTCGGGAGGTCGGCTCGAATCGAATCGATGACCGGGCCAAATTCGGCCTCGTACACGATTGCGGTCAGGTCAGCGTTATCGAACAGATACCGGAGTTCTTCAGCAACGTAACGATAATTCACGTTGATGGGGACGGTGCGGGCTTTGTAACAGCCGATCATGGCTTCCATCCACTCTGCGCGATTGAAGGCGTAGATACCAACCCAATCACCTACCTTGACCCCACTGGCAAGGAGATGGTTTGCGAATCGCGTTGCGCGCTCGTCGATTTCGGAGTAGGTCAGCGAGATGTCGCCCGCGACCAATGCGGTGCGTTCCGGTACGGCGTCGGCGACGAGTTCGAACAGGGTTGCAAGTTGAAAGGCCATTGCCTGATGTTAGGTTGACGCGCTGTGAAGCAACGAGGTTGTCGCCGCGGAGTCGTACTCGCCATATTGTGCACCGCGGCCGTGGCCTCCAGCTGCGGCGCAAAGAGCAGTGCCTTTTGCGCGGCATTGCGAGCTCCAGAAGCTCGTTTTGAACCCGGCCGTGGCTCCGAAATCGATGTGCGCCGTCACGTCGCCGCGATTGATGCACTGATCTCGACCATGGGTTCGCAACAGGATCGAGCGGACTTGCAGGGAGTGCGGGATTTTGCGGCCCTGCTCTATCAAATGAAACCCAACGCAACCGCATCTGAACGGGAACGTATCGTGGCAACGTTTTACGGGAATATTTCGCCGCACCTCGATAACCGGCTCCGCAACGAGTGTCGAATCCACATTGTTGGCAAGCCTCAGATCGGCGCCGGATGAGCGCTTGGAATGTTCGCTACTAGTGACCCGCGTTGAGGATTGACCTATGAGTACGAGTCGTGCGTTTACCAATGGGGCCGTGGCCACGCCGCATTACTTGGCTAGCCAAGCTGGCCTAGAAATTTTGCTGGCTGGGGGCAACGCGGTCGACGCGATGGTCGCTGCGAACCTCGCGCTCGGAGTGGTCGCACCGTACTACTGCGGCTACGGCGGGGATATCTTGGCGATGGTTTTCGATGGATCGTTGCAGGGCTATCGCTCCACCGGCCGCAGCGCTTCGGAAGCTTCGTTGGATCAACTCGCTGCCCAGGGGCATACGTCGATGCCAGTGTTCGGGGGACATGCGGTGACCGTTCCTGGTGCCGTTCGAGGTTGGTTCGATCTGCTCGAACGTTACGGAACCATAGAGTTTTCGGTACTCGCGCGACGCGCGCTTCAGCTCGCGGAACGGGGTTTCGTGCTCACCAAACCCGGCGCGTTTCGTTTGGCTGGCAGCATCGCCATGATTCGGGCGATGGGATTCGACGACGCTCAGTTGCGTGCGAACTACCCCGAGGTTCGTGCCAATCATCGAGTGTCCCAACCGCAACTCGCCAGGTTAATACGAGCGCTCTGCACCGACGGCCCGGAGCGCTACTACACCGGCGACATCGCGACCTCGATTGTCGCGGCGCTCGCACGAGCGGGCGCCGTGATGGATCGCGAAGACCTCAAGGCGCACGAAAGTGCGTGGCTTGATCCGTATACCGCGGAGTTTTGTGGCTCCACCATCGCACAATTGCCACCCCCGACCCAAGGCGTGACAGCACTCGAAATGCTGCGGATCGCCGACGGTGTTGCGATGGAGATCGATGACGTGGATCGGCTTCATCTCAGTATTGAAATTGCCAAGATTGGGCTTGCCGACCGCGACGTATATGTCGGTGATCCGGCCGCCATGAATATTGACCCGCGTGAACTCTTCAGTCGTTCGTGGGTTGAGGAACGCCGCGCGCAGCTGAACCGCGATCATGCAATGCCGATGCCGGCTCGCCGCGTGGCCGATGGCGGCACCGCGTACATGTGTTGCACCGATGCGAACGGTTTGAGTATTTCGCTCATTCAATCGAACTTCACCGCGATCGGTTCGGGCGTACACGTTCCCGAATGGGGAATCAATCTCCATAACCGCGGCTCGGCATTCAATCTGATACCTGATCACCCGAATGGTTTCGCGGGTTCGAAACTGCCCCTGCATACCTTGATTCCAGCGATGGTCCTGCGCGACGGCGTGCCGACCCACGTGTTTGGCACGATGGGTGGCCATGCCCAGGCCCAGATTCATCTGCAGTTGTTGCTGCGAATGTTGCACGATGGTCTCGATCCTCAATCCGCAATTGATGCGCCGCGATTCCATGTCGATCCGTCGACTGCACTGGTGCAACTCGAGGCCAGGATCCCGAATGCCACAATCGATGCATTGCGTCAACGCGGTCATGAGATCGCGGTCCTGCGAGACTTCGATGATGCAATGGGCCACGCGCACGCGATCCGCTTCCTGGGCGACGGGGCCTGCGAGATCGGCACGGATTCCCGCGCCGAAGGCGTAGCCCTCGGGATCTAGCGCCGAAGGCGTAGCCCTCGGGATCTCACGCCGAAGGCGTAGCCCTCGAGATCTCACGCCGAAGGCGCACCACTAGGTAACTTGAGGTATGACTGATCCGGTGAGCTTCCAGGATTCGACAAGCGTTCCGGTACGCAGCGCGGATAATGGTATCTGGACGATTCCGAATCTGATTTCGTTTGTACGCTTGTTGTGCGTCCCGCTGTTTTTGTGGTTGCTCTTCGGTAGCGATCATCCGGCGATCGCCGCGTGGCTCCTTGCGGGTTTGGGTGGCTCCGATTGGATCGACGGTTACATTGCTCGGAGGTGGGATCAGGGCTCGGAGTTCGGCAAGATTTTGGATCCGACTGCGGATCGATTGATGTTGATTGCGGGCACGATCAGTTTGCTCGCGGTTGATGTTGTGCCGGGTTCGGTGAAGCTTTTCGTATGGGTGGTGTTGGTCCGCGAGGTTGTGGTGGCCGCGGTGACCGTGAGCTTGGGTCTTGCGGGAGCTCGGCGAATCGATGTCTTGTGGGTGGGAAAGACGGGCACGTTCTTTGTGATGCTGTCGCTGCCAATGTTTATGTTGGCTGCCTATATTCGCGGGTTCTGGCACACCGAGATGACTGTGGTGGGTTGGATTTGCGGCATTTTGGGTGTGATGATCGGCTACTACGCCGCCGCGAAGTACGTGCCTCAGGCTCGCACAGCGTTGCGTGAAGGTCGCAGCGCGCGCGTTCCGGGCTGACTTCGTGGGGCAGCCTCAACTATTGTTTCGCTGATGGATTTTCCCAACGAATTGCGCTATAGCCCTGATCACGAGTGGATTCGCGTCGACGGAAGTATTGCCACGATTGGGATCACGGATTTCGCCCAGGATGCGCTCGGCGACGTTGTCTATGTTGCTCCCGCCGAAGTCGGCGATGCGGTCGCGGTTGGCGCGTCCGTTGCGGAGGTGGAGTCGACGAAGAGCGTTTCGGAGATTTACGCGCCGGTGTCCGGCACGATTTGTGAGCGCAACGAATTGCTGGATACCCAACCTGAGTTGTTGAACCAGCAGCCGTACGGCGACGGTTGGATTCTAAAGATTGAGGTCGCGAACGTTGCTGATCTCGATCCGCTCATGAGTGCTGAGTCCTACCAAACCCTCGTGATGTAGCCAGTCTCGGAGCCTCAACCTCCGCGTTACCGTCAGCGTTGAATTACGGTTGCTCGAGTGTGGTTGGTTTCGGCGACCGCAGGCGGTAGCCTCGAATCTGTGAGTGTGTGTTCCCGTTGCGGCCATGGCAACGAATCGACGTCAAATTATTGTTCGAGCTGCGGTAACGGGCTCGCCCATGCAGCAGTGAAGGACGACACGACGCTGACGCTTGCCGTAGTCAATGCCGCGGACGACGCCGATGACCTGTCGCAATACCTCGAAGGTCTACCGGCTGGGGTCGCGCTCCTCGTTGCGCAACATGGCCCGGCTGCGGGCAGCAGTTTTCGCCTTGATCGCGACACCATCGCAGTCGGGCGTCATCCTGGTTCTGAGATTTTTCTCGATGACATCACGGTGTCTCGCCGACACGTAACGATTACCCGCACGGGTGCGGGCTTTGCCGTGCGTGATGCCGGATCGTTGAACGGTATGTACGTCAATCGGCAGCGTTGCGATGAAGCTCGTTTGCACCACGGCGACGAATTGCAAGTCGGACGGTTTCGTTTGCGATTCGTTGAAAATGCGAAGGCGTAGCCCGAATGGCTGATGGTCATTTCTCGATTGGCGACGTGCTCAACGAATTGCGTCCGGACTTTCATGATGTCACGATCTCGAAGATCCGTTTCTTGGAGAGCCAGGGGCTGATTGCCCCTGAACGCACGCCATCGGGCTACCGGAAGTTTGCGCCGACTGACGTTGCTCGGCTGCGATGGATTCTGAGCCAGCAACGCGACAATTTTTTGCCGCTGAAGATCATCAAGGAACTCCTCAGCGAACTCGATGAAGGCCAACTGACGCTTGATGAGCTCCTGGCGGAACAACGGCCGTCACGAGAAGAAGCCGTCCAGGCGTTGTTTGAGCGAGCACGCCAGGAACAAGGCACCGACGAGGCTCGAACGGCTGCGGATCGAATGACCGAACCAATGGACTCGCCGCAGGCCCTGTCGGGTGTTTCGTTGACCCGCAACGAGCTGGCTACGGCCGCAGGGATCACGGATCAGCAGCTCAGCGAATTGGAATCGTTTGGCTTGGTCGTCGCGGATATGAGCGACGGCCAACGCCCTTTGTTCGGCGACGAAGCGTTGACGATCTCTCGTGCGGCACAGCGGTTCTTAGAGGTTGGGATCGAGGCTCGCCATCTTCGTATGTACAAGGCGTTCGTGGAACGTGAGCTGGTGTTGTTCGAGCAGGTTGTTGGGCCATTTCGTAGGCAACGGAATCCTGAGGCGAATGCACGTGCCGACGCGACCCGTGCCGAGCTGGCGACTTTGGGCCGTACCTTGCGAACGGCATTGCTGCAACAGACGGTGCGCACATCGAAGTAACGAACACAATCCTCGCGTCGGCAAGCCGGCAGTTGAGATTCCCTGGCGATGCCCGCGTCGCGAACGTTGCGGTGAGTGGTACCGTCATAGCGTGATTCGAATGGCGCTCGAAGGCGTTCGCGTGGAGATTCCTACGAACCAGCCAGTGATCGTGCTACGCGAGGTCGATGGTGAACGCACGTTGCCCATCTTCATTGGCAATCCTGAGGCCACTTCGATTGTGCACGCAATGCAGGGCATTGAGACCCCACGCCCGATGACCCACGATCTCCTTAAGATGGTCTTTGATCGACAGGCGATCACGTTGCTTCGGGTCGAGATCACTGAGCTGCATGATCGCACCTTTCATGCAGAACTCGAGCTCGAACAAGCTGGGGTAGTGAGCCGCCTCGACGTCCGGCCATCGGATGCGATCGCTTTGCTCGTTCGCATTGGTGTCGATTCGGTGCCGATATTCGCTGATGAAGCGGTCCTGGCCGAAGCGGGTATCGTCGACGACGGATCGGATCCTTCCGCTCCGGAGTTGGCGGATGAACAAATCGAGGAGTTCCGAAGCTTTCTTGACCAGGTATCACCCGAAGATTTTGCCTGAATCTCGGCTCGCCGATCTCTGAGCTTGCAGGTCTCTGAACAGGTACAACTCGCTGGCCTGGGCGATTTATGTCGGTTGAGAGTTTGGGAAATGTCTCACCCTCGACCCCTACTGGACATTGACATGTTCACGCGCTCGTGTTTAGGTTCACATCCACGTAACTACGGGGTTGTGATCTTGATGGCGCTGCGTCTGCTGTCCCTCTAGATTCCCGCACCGTTTTTGGCCCCTGATTTTCGGAGCGATGATGACCAATCTGGCGAAACCACTCGGCGATGCAGCAGGCTTTCGGGGGCCGCAGGTTTGTGTGGTGGTAGGAATCACCTACCGGCAGCTTGACTATTGGGCTCGTACCGACCTTGTCCGGCCCACGTTGGCAGATGCTGCCGGTTCTGGGACCCAACGGCTGTACTCCTACCGAGACCTTGTCGAGCTCAAGGTCGTCAAGAGCTTGATCGATGCTGGCGTGTCACTCCAGGCCGCGCGTCGGGCCATCGATTACCTGCGTGAGAATCTCGAAGCTGAGCTTTCGTCGGCACACCTCGTCCTGCAAGGCCCAACTTCGTTGTTGGCGTATTCGGGAGACGAGATCGTTGACCTGTTACGCAATGGTCAAGGCGTGTTGAACATCGTTGCGCTGGGACCGGTCGTCGATTCGATCGACGACAAGATCATCGCGTTACGGCCAGCATCGTCGGAAAGTATCGCTCCGTCCGCGCCGTCAATCGTTGCTGCGCACGAATTCCCTCTCGCTCAGTAACGTGGCAGGGTGCCCGTAGCCCCGTTGAAGCTGAGTCCGCTGGATGCCCGTCACCGATCCTTGGGAGCAAAGCTCACGGAGTTCGGCGGCTGGGATATGCCACTGCAGTATTCAAGCGTGTTGGATGAACACCATGCGTGTCGCAGTTCGGCGGTCATGTTCGATGTCTCGCATCTCGGGACATTGCGGGTGCACGGGGCCGGGGCCTTTGCGGCGCTGCAATCAACGTTGTCGAACGACCTCGAGCGCATCGCAATCGGGCGAGCCCAATACACGCATCTGCTGGACGCCGACGACGGCCATGTCGTCGACGACATCATCGTTTGGTGGCTCGATGACGAAGAGTTCTTCGTGATGCCGAACGCGTCAAACACCGATCGGGTCGCCGAGGCACTCGGTATCAGCTCGCCGCCATCTGATGCTGGCGCGACCAAGGTTCGCTCGCAGGACATCACGGCAGGTCGAGCGCTGATTGCAGTGCAAGGGCCCGCGGCCCGTTCGTTCGTCAAACTGGTTCATCCGGCGCTCGCTGATGTCGGTCGTTTCCGCGTTGCGTCGGTTATTTGGAACGGCCACAATCTCCTCGTCGCAGGAACCGGCTACACCGGAGAAGATGGCATCGAGATTCACGTTCCGCAGGAAGCCGCCGAGGCGCTCTGGGACGCGTTGTCGGATGTGGGGATCGCGCCCGCGGGTCTGGGTGCCCGCGACACGCTGCGCCTAGAAGCTGGACTCCCATTACATGGTCATGACTTAGGCCCCGGCATAACCCCATTGCATGCGGGCCTCCAGTGGGTGGTTGGCTGGAACAAGACTGCGTTTCGTGGCCGCGATGCGCTCCTGGCGCTCAAAGAACGCGGAGCGGATCGTCAGCTCATTGGGCTCACGATCGAGGGCCGACAACCGCCCCGAGCCGAGTCGGAGATCGTGGTCGATGGCAACGTCGTAGGCGTTGTATCCAGCGGCAACTTCTCACCGATCTTGGGGCACGGCATTGCGTTGGCCTTCGTCGATCGCGATGTGGCCGAACGCGGCGGTGCGATCGAGTACTCGATCAGTGTTCGATCGAAGCTATTGCCGGCGCGTCGGGTCGCGTTCCCGTTCGTAGCGGCCTCGCCGCCGCGTTAGCAGGAATCCTCGACGACCTCTGCTGCGGCGGTTTGAGCGGCTGCATTGAGAGATCGTCGCTCCGTTGCGCTCGGTGCACCACGCTGATCCAGGCCACAAAGATGAACAGCCACATGCTCGCGTTATTGGCCGGTACCGCCATGAATTCCGCGGTCATCGAGTTGATCAACATTCCGCAAAATATCGGTGTCAGTATCAATGCGTCGCGGTATCCGTGGGTGCCGGGTTTGAATGTCCACAACGCGTGTCCGATCCAGCCGAGCAGTAACAAGAATGCCACAGTTCCGAGGAGACCTTCATCGACCATGACGTTCACGAAGGCGTTATGACCGCCACCCAAACCAATGGTGTCGAGGAATATTCCGCGGGAGGCTCCGAGCCCGTCGCCGAAAATCGGACGTTTCAACACTTCTTGAAACGCCAACTTCCAAAGGTTTGTACGTTCGTTCAGTGTGGACAGCTTGTTAATGTCTTCACCACGTTGGATATAGGACAAGATCGCGGCGCCGAACGCCACACCGACGAACGCGATGAACGCCGTTGCCATTGTGCCGATATCGAACTTCGTCTTAGGGCGGGTGTGCAAGGCCAAGAGAATGAAGATGGCTATTACCGCGCCACCGACAGAACCACGGGTTTTGGACATCAACAACGCGAGGATGATCCACGCCGCAATCGCGTTGTAGACCCAGAGCGGCCAGAGCAACAAGATGCCGCGTAGCTCCGAGGACCGTACGTACGCCAACGAAATCAGCGTACCGATCATGAGGTAGATCGCCGCGGGAACTGGATGTATATAGAGCCAGTGGAACCGGTTATTGACGTGGTTGTAGACGTTGAACGTATGGGCATGCCCAATGGCCACGGCAACGCACAACATCATGAGATAGCCGTGCGCGAATCGATGCATGTCCGCCACGGTGGCGCGGGTCGCGATCGTTTGCGCGAGCGCGGCCACGATCATCACCTGAGCGCCCCGCACGATCGCCATATTCGGATAGACGGCGTACACCGCTGAAAGGCTGACAATCGAGGCAAAAGCCCACATCGTCGCGAGGATCGGCGTCGTACGCAACCAACGAGGTGCGCGCCCGCGTGCGAGCACGAGGTACAGCGCCACGAGGCCATAGATACCGACTTCGAGCAGTACTTGAAGGTCGGCACTACCGCCGAGCGACGAAGCTGCGGCCCGGCGTCGGAATTTCCAGTCACTCGCAATCATCATCGGCAAGATCAGGTACGCAACCCACCAGCGGTTAAACTGGGAACGCCAAGCCGGCGCGATCCGGCGGTGCGACGATGACCCGGAGCCGGATGGTGATAGATCACTGCGCACGTCTGAACGCAGATCGCTTTTGGGCGCAGTCATGGTCATTGTTTTACCGACGCTCCGTTGCTGAGCGCGAGGATCTGATCGCAAATCCCGTTCGCGAATGCCTCACGGCTAAAGGTTGTTTCTGCGCGCTGGCGGCCAGCTAGACCCATGGTTGCACGCAAGGCAGCGTCGTCTTCGAGCCGGCAGATCGCGTCGCAAAGTTCGCGCGCATTTCCCGGAGCGACGATGACACCGGTTTTGCCGTCGACGAGCACCTCCGAAGCGCCTCCTGGGCCCGTCGCGATAACGGGCAGGAGCATGCTTTGGGCTTCCAAACATACGAGTGAGAATTCTTCTGGAATGACCGACGGCACGACAGCTAAATCGGCATCGGCGTATTGGATCTGAACATCAGCGACGAATCCCCGCCATTCGATCATCTTGGCGAGGCCGTGTGTGTCGGCGTAACGAATGAGTTCTTCGTACAGCGGCATATATTCATCCAGCGTGTCGCCAAACAGCTGCACCTTCCAATCCCGTCCGCGTTCCTTGGCCATTCGCAACGCCTCGAACAGGACTGGATGCCCTTTCTTCGGGTGGATCCGCGCGACACAAGCGATCGTGAATGGGGTGTGGGGTTTTGGCGCCGCGGCGGGAGCGGGGACGAGATCGAGCCCGTTGTGGACAACAACTGTCCGCTGGGCGAGTTGCGGTCGTCGGGTGCGGACCCATGTGCACGAGTAGTTGGAGTTGCAGATCACAACCTGAGTCGACCAGTCGACGACCCGCAATAAAGCACCCGGAAGCCAGGTCGGCTCGTTGGGGCATTCGTGCACGTGCACGGCGTGAGGAATGCGCCAGCGCCAGCGCAGCAATGGTCCGATGCCTGCGGCGAGCGTGTTGGAATAGATCACACAAAAGGGATCATCGCGATGGGATTTCGTCAAGGTGCGAACACTGCTGAAGAGTCGCAATAACCAGGGAAGCAACCCGGCCGCCGTGAGATGGCGGCGGCGCAACGCGTAATCGGGGAGGCGAATGACCTCGGCACCAAGAGCTTGCAGCACCGCCACGCCCGGTCCACCGGAAGGTGTCGCGATGGTGACCCGAAAGTGTTTGAGTAGATCCGGCAGCGACGCGTGAAGGCACCGATCAGCGCCGTAGAGATCGGCGCTATGGGCCACAACACAGATTCGCGGAAGCTTAGCGGTCACGGTTGCGTGCTCCAACGAGTACCGATCGCGAGTGAACGCCGAGCAGGAGCTGAGGCAGCTGCGACGAGCAATTCCTCATACGCATCAACCACATCACTCACATTGAAGGTCTGTGATGCACGGCGCTGCGCTGCGTGGCGACGCACTTGCACCATTGCACCATCTTCGGCAATCACCGAATTCAGTAGGTTCGGGAGTGATTCCAGGGTGAAGAATTGTCCCGTTTCTTGGAGCGTTTCACGATTGAACTGCGTGTCGAACGCGGCGATGTTTGCACCGGCATGCATAGCCTCGACGAGCGACGGATTAATGCCGCCCACCGAATGGCCATGTAGATATGCCCGTGCCGATCCAAGGAGTTCAAAAAATTCGTCGCGACCGTCTACGTGTCCCACAACTCGAACTCTAGGGTCACGATGTGCGATCGTCGCCAAATTTCCTTCAACCGGCGATGCATAGTTCGCGGCGCCAAGCACGAGGAGCGGTTGTTTCAGATCAGTTGTGCTGTACGCCTGAGCGATCGTGTCGACATTGTTTTCTGGATTCAGCCGTGCCGCGACGACAAAGTACTCATTTTCGGTGATACCGAGCCGTTCGAGTACGCCCGGCGAGCGAACCGTCGCGGTCGCCGGAATGCAGTAGGGGATAACCGTTGTCGTCGCTTGGAAGTCGTGCTGGTAGATGTCTTGGATCGCTACACAATCCGAGATCAACGCCGTCGCACACCGTCCCGAGATACGCGCCGACCCCTTGAAGAACCCTTTGGCTGCACTGCCCCATTTACCGCGGAGCCATTCCTGGCCATCCGTGTTCAGCACAATCGGGCTTCCGGTGTACCGGTGCAGCGCACAAAAAATCGCGTTGGCGACGTTGACGCTAAGGACAACGTCGTGGCGAGCAAACCTCGAACAAATCGATGCAACAAGACCGTGACTCAACGTTGAAAACTGCTTTCCGGGAATGGCCGGCAACACGACTCGGCGCACACCGCGGTACACGTCGTCGCCATCGGTTTCTCCGCGTCGGCAGTACATCGTGACATCGTGACCGCGTGCGACCAGTTCAGGAAGCAACGTGGTGAGGAACGTTTCGTATCCGCTGTAGGTACTCGGAATACCTCGGGCTCCAAAGACACCAATGTTCAAACGAGTCATATCGCAACCTCCCGCTCGAACCGTTCTCCATCGCCCGCGGGCAGCCCAGGCATCTCGAACTGTGCAGGGAATTTCCCAACTGAACGAGCGAGCCAAATCGTGCCGACGAGCATGCCTGCCGCGAGGGCCCACGGCGCGGCATTCACGGACACGAATTTCACTAACAACACGGCAGCGACAACGCCAATGGCCGAATCGACCGCTCGGACCACAAATACCTGCCTCGATTGTTTGCGGGCGACCAAGAGGTTCGCGACTGGTTGACCGGCGGCGAACATCACCGCGATGGCCAACCAGCCCAAGACCGCGAACGTTGAGACCTGCGCGTGGTGAAACACGGATTTTCCAATGGGAGTCTTGAACCCGATGATCAGCGCGCTGTAGATCGCTACGGGCAAAACCAGCAATGCAGTCATAGCCGGAAGCGGCAAGGCTTTGCGCCGGCCACTTTCCTGTGCGGCGTACATCGGAAGCAGGAGGGATGCCACACCGGACACATACGTCATTGCAGGCTGGCCGAACAGCCGCGCAATTTCGAGTTCGCCATTAGCAGCGGTGGAAAACATCACGATGATGCTGGTCCGGACGGCAAACTGCGCGAGCGGCCGAATGCCAGCTTGGCCCGAACGCCATATCGCGAATGATCCAAGGCCTCGGGCTTCCTTGAGTGATGGACGTTGCCAAGCGCGCTCAACGCTTGGCAGCTGTACCCGTGCGGCAAGGATTGAAACGAGAGCTCCAACCAACATTGCGTAGATGACGATCGGCAACGTGAGTGATCCGTGACGTGTCCACAATATTCCGAGCGTAATGAACGTACCGATCGCGTAAACGATGTCGTTGGTGACCAGCGCGACGAACGTCATTCGAGCCATGAAGATACGGCGACCGATTTCTTCGAAACCCCACAGGCCGACCATGATGCCAAACGTAAGTGCGTCGACCCATGACAATACGGTGCAGGCCAACGCGGTCGCGATCGCGACGGACAACGTCGCGAAGACCAAGGTTGATGCAACCAACCCCGAGCGCACGTCCGCGGCGAAACGGTCCATGACCGTGAGCGAGTCGCCGACCCACGCGGTATGCAATGCGGTAATCAGGCTCATCGCGATGATGAGCCACACGTAGGTACCGAGCGCGGATTTCCCAATTTCTCGCTGTACGAACAGCATCAAAATAAAGCTCGTCCCCGCCACAACCGCTTGATCAATGACGGCTGCTACCGCGCGACTCCGCCCGGCCGACGGAGTCATCTGCGGTTCGTCTTCATTCATCACAGTCATTGCGCGACGGTCTTCGTATGGATTAGTTGCGACTGCTGGCGCGCGTTCGGTTGATCGAGGCGTCGAGCGCCTGATCGCGGTTGTACACGTATCCGAATACCGGAATCGCCAACAAATCAAGTCGTTCACGGAGACGCTCGATACGGCGCATCTTTACGCCGCGCGGCACTACGAACAACACACCATCAACACACCGGGCGAGTGAAGCGCCGTGTGCTGCGTCGGCAAGGGGAGGCACATCGATGATGACGATGTCGTACCATTCACGCAAGCGTTCGAGCGTCTCGCTCATAGAGCGGCCACGCAGCAAGCTCGCGAGGTCGGCTTCCGGGCGTCCCGAACTCAGCACGGCGACCGACGTTGCGTCGCCGAGGTCGACGGCTCGCAGTGCGTCTTCGAGCGGTGAGCGAAGCGTGAGGACGTCCGACAATCCTGCGGTTCCATCGGCAATTCCTGCCAGTTTGCTGAGCGACTTGTCGGTGCCGTCCGCATCGATGATCACGACTCTGCGACCGTCGCGGGCAAAAGCGGCGCCGATGTTCGCAGCAGTCGTCGTGCTCCCTGCGCCCACTTGAACACCCGACACCATCACCACACCAGACTCGATGCTGCTCCACAGCCCTGCGGCGGCAAACTCAAATGATGCGGCGGGCATGTCGCCAAACTTGCTGAGTGCGGCATTCGCTCCACCACGAAGTGTGGGAACTTCGCCAAGCAACCGAGCATCGGTGATGATGCCCGCAACTGCGGCGTCGTCCACGATCCGGCGACGGTCCGCAATAATCCAGCACGCAACGAGGGCGAAGATAAAGCCGACGAGTCCACCGATGGCGCCTTGGAGGGCCGCGGCACGGAGACGACCCTTGGCCGGCAACAGGCCGTTACTCGCGAAATCGACACCGTTGGCGAAGCTGTTGTTGTCGGTTTGGAGCGTTACCGTTTGCGTCGTAAAGGTTTGCACGAGATTCGAGGCAGTTTGTTTTGCGCCGGGCGTGGCTTTGGGGTCGTTGATAATTGTTTGTTGGTCAGTGATCTTTTGCGTCAGCGTCGCCAGTTTGGCCTGCAGCACTTTGTTGGTTCGATCAGTCAACGCGTTCTGTAATGCGACCGACATCGCGTTGGCACGGGTAACCGCGCCTTCGGGCGTGTCGCTGGACATCGTCAGGTACACGATGTCGCCGACCAGATCCGGCGTTGCCGTGAGCGATCCGCGTAGCGCATCGACGGTGGTGCCGCGCCCCAATTTTTTGGCCGCCGGGGCCAGCACGACATCCGAGCTCGCGAACTGTGCGATCGATGCGAGGTATCGCGGCATTCCATTGGATCCGTTGATGCCCGCAGGCTCCTTCAAACCGACGCGCGCCGTTGATTCGTACGTTGCCGAAAGCGCAAAGGTGGAGCCGGCTCCTGCCAAAACGCCGAAAGCGATCAGCGCGAACGCGATCGTCCAGTATTGGCGCACGGATTCAAGGAGTCCTGGCCCTTCGATGGGCGGACGGGAGTCGGATCGGGAATTGGACACAGAGCCCTCCAGTGAGCGATTGGTGCAGCCTTATCGGCGGGTTGCGTCTTGACGTAAGTAGGTTTGGCGCAAGACGACAATTACGGTAGTGCGTGAATGATGTGATTTCCGGTATGTCGCTTCGCAAAACCCCCCAAAATGCTCAGGTTTTAACCTACTTTTCGGGTCGCAGCGACCGATAGTGTGAACGCATACGCGCAGTGAGGGCATAACCACTCACCCGCAGCGACGAAACAAGTCAACAGTCGTTGGTAACGGAGAGATTCAGGTTCGATGAAGGTAGCGATCGTGACTGGAGTTGGCGGTCTCGTGGGAGCTGCCGCGGCTCGTGCGTTTTCTCCGATCATGGATGTCGTTGTCGGAGTCGACAACGACATGCGTGCGGACTTTTTTGGTGCCAACGCATCGACTCGATGGTCTGTCGAGCAGCTTCGTGGCGAACTCGCTAACTTCCGAAACGTCGACGCTGATATCCGCGACATCTCGGCCATGAACGCGCTGTTTGGCGATTTCGGAGCAAATATCGCCGCGGTGATCCACTGCGCCGCGCAACCCTCCCACGACTGGGCTGCGAGCGATCCGTTTACCGATTTCACGGTGAACGCCAACGGGACCCTCGCAATCCTCGAAGCGACTCGAACGTATTGCCCAGCCGCGTCTTTTGTCTTTTGTTCGACGAATAAGGTTTACGGCGACCGTCCGAATTCCTTGCCGCTCATCACCGTCGGACAGCGCTATGAGCTCGCGGCCGAACACGAGTATGCGGAATACGGCATCGACGAGTCGATGAGCATCGACGACAGTACGCACAGCATTTTCGGGGTTTCCAAGGCTGCTGCAGATCTGTTGGTGCAGGAATATGGCCGATATTTCGGCATGAAGACTGTCGCGGTGCGTGGTGGCTGCCTCACGGGCCCCGGGCATAGTGGCGCTCAACTTCACGGCTTCCTTGCGCACTTAATGCGTTGCGCGGCGACAAACCAGCCGTACACGATTTTTGGATACGACGGACTCCAAGTTCGCGACAATCTCCACGCACACGATCTGGCCGAGGCGTTTCTCGCGATCTACGCACATCCTGGGTCGGGCCGCGCGTACAACATCGGTGGTGGTCGGCATTCCAATTGTTCCATGCTGGAAGCGATCGAAATGTGTGAGAGCATCACCGGTACGAAGATGGCAATTACCTACGACGACACCGCTCGAATCGGTGATCACAAGTGGTGGATCAGCGACACGCGCGCGTTTAGTAAAGATTTCGGCGATTGGTCGCCGGTTTACGATGTGCCCGCGATATTGGAAGCGATTTACGTTGAAGGTCGATCGCGGTGGTGTGAGTGACCAGATCGTTTGATCGCATCCGTGTGTTCGATGTCGAGGTTACGCCGTGTACCTACGACAGCGTTATCGCGGCAGTGCTGGATGCGGCCGCGAGTCGGAGCTCATTCGGCGTAGCTGCGTTGGCGACCCACGGCCTGATGACCGCAGCGCACGACGAGGAGTTTCGCTCGGCGCTGCATCGTCTGGATGTCGTAACGCCCGACGGCCAGCCCGTCAGATGGGCGCTGAATCTACTCATCGATGCGCCGCTGTCGGAACGAGTTTACGGGCCCGATCTCACCGACAAAGTTTGTGCGGCAGCTGCCGCCGAAGGGATTGGCATTTTCCTCTTCGGGAGCACGGAATCGACGTTGGAGGCATTGCGATGTTCGCTCGAACGTCGGTACCCGACCATCAAAATTGTTGACCAGCAGGCGGACCGATTCCGCGACGCGACACCAGCAGAAGACCTTGAAGATATTGAACGAATTCGTGTCTCAGGAGCCGGCATTGTGCTGGTCGGGCGCGGCTGTCCGCGCCAAGAACGATGGGTCGCGGCTCATCTTGATTCGGTTCCTTGCGCGATGCTCGCAGTCGGTGCCGCATTCGATTATCTCGGCGGGATATTGCAACGACCACCACGATGGATGCAACGCGTCGGGCTCGAATGGCTCCATCGTCTGGCCCAAGAGCCGGGGAGATTGTGGCGTCGCTATCTGGTCACGAACACGCAGTTCTTAGTGCGCTACGCACAGCTGTGGTTCGCGGTGCGGGTCATGCGCCGGCCAGTTGGCCGGTAGCAACCGCGGCGCTTACCGTTGCTTGCGCCGCGCAATCGCGTTCGCATAGATCGTTTCGAGTTGTGTCAGGTTGGCTTCCGGTAGGTAACCATCTAGGTACCGCTGCCGCGCCGCGGCACTCAGCCGGTCGAGGTCCGCATCGGCGGTGCGCGAGATGAGGTCAGACAGTGCCTGCACGTCGCCGTTCGCTACGACGCGGCCACCGAGGCCAATGATGGCGGCGGTATCGCCAGTGTTGAAGCCAAGAACTGGAGTTCCGCCCGCGAGCGCTTCGATAAGCACGACCCCGAACGGCTCAAGCCACACACTCGGAAAAAGAAACGCCCGAGCGTCGCGAATGATTGCACGGGTCTCAGGCAATGGTCGAAAGCCCGCGAACGTGACGCCCGCGGGAGCGTCGCGTTCGAGCTGCAATCGCAGTGGACCATCGCCGACGATCAGGAGCCTGTAAGAGTCCTGTTGGGCATGACGCCAAGCCTCCAGGAGCAGCTCGACGCCTTTGCCTTCGGCGAGGCGCCCGGCCCACACGTACGTTTTGGAGTGCGAAGGCGGAGTCGATCGAACGCCGGGATCCTCAAGGAAGTGGGCTTTGACCGTGATCGAATCGGAGTCGATCGATCCAGATTCTCGATGTATGCGCGCAATCGTCTCGGTGGGGGCGATGAACTGATCCACCTTGGCTGCGATGCCGGCGAACTCCGTCGTGCGGATCGTGGCCGCGGCAATGATCGAAGCGGGGACCGACCCTCGGTAACAACGATGCTGTACTGCGGGCCGCGAGCTGCCGCCGATGCAGTCGGTGCAGGTCTGGCCGTCTCGAAAGAGCGTGCTCGCGGCACAAAGCATGCGGTAGTTGTGCAGCGTGGCCACAACGGGGACATTGCACCGATGGGCGGCGTGGATCACCGACGGCGACAGGCAGAACCATGTGTTGTGGAAATGCACGACATCGGGCTGGGTCTGACGTATTGCCGCGCCAATCGCGCGAGCTGCACGAACATTCCAGGGCGCTTGGCCAAACGATGCGAGGATCGCACCGCCACTGGGGTTTTGATCGCGGAATTCCGTAACGGTGTGTCCGGCGCCGCGCAACAGCGCGGCCTCCGCATCGGCGACGACATCTTCACCGCCGAGCTCGCGATGCTGGGCGTGGACGACCAAGATGTGCATGGCGCGGATCGTACCGACGAGCAATGGACTCGCCTGCGTTTAGGAAATAATTGTTGCTAGAAACCGCGCTTAGTGATGAGCGCGATTGGCGTGCGGACCATGATTTTCAGATCGAGGGCAACGTTCAGCCCCGCGACGTACTCGACATCGATACCGATGTGTTCGTGCATCGGTCGACCTTCGCCGCGTGCCGAAACCTGCCAGAGCCCCGTCAAGCCAGGTTTGACCATGTGGCGGGCGTGTTCCCAATCTTTGTAGTTCGCGACAATCTGGGGAAGCTCAGGCCGCGGGCCGATGATGCTCATATCGCCACGTACGACGTTCCAGAGCTGGGGGAGCTCATCGAGGCTCCACTTGCGCAGGAATCGGCCGACGCCCGTAAGCCGCGGATCGATCGGGCTCTTGTGGGTCTTGCGGCGGTCGTCGCCGACGAAGGAGACGGCGTCCTGAAGCTCCAGCGGTTCCGGCTCGGGGATGTACGTCTCGAATCGTTGCTGGTCGAGATCCCCACGGTCGTCGCCGCGTCCGCGCCGATCATGGTGCATCGTGCGAAATTTATAGACCTTGAATCGGCGCCCGTCGCGACCGACCCGCTCCTGGGAGAAAAAGATCGGGCTGCCGAGGTTGATGCGTACCGCGATCATGCACATAGCCATGACGGGAAGTACCAGTATCAGGACCGCGCCCGCGATGATGCGGTCGATCGTGGGCTTGACGATGCTGACGTACACGCCGTTTGGAGCACTCACGACGTAGAGCGTTCCCAGCTCCGGTCGATTCGCGCTCTGTGTGGTTGAGTCGAGCTGTTGTTCGGATATTTCGTGTGAGCCCCACATGGCTCAGCCCTTTCAAATGTTCACCTTGCTCCGCGCAGGTGCGACGTTGTGATCATACATAGTCACGTAGCGTGACGCCAGGATCTGTCGACCTTTTTTTCGAACTTCTCAAGGGGAACTTCAGCCACTCCAACATCGTTCAACCACACCAGCTATCGACCGATAGAAGGGGCGTGCCGTCTACTGTTCGGCACGGAAACGCTCGCGATCCGCGGTTTGTCATCTACTCCTGGAGATATTTCCTTGCTCGACCCGTCCACTATCGGAGCATCGCCACCCCCTGAGCTGGCCTTTCGCCGCAAGGTGTCGCTCGTTGGCTCGCTACAGGCCCTCGGCCGCTCGTGGGAAATGGTCACGACGCTGACTGAACGAGAACTGCGGATCCGCTACAAACAAGCGATTCTCGGCGTTGCTTGGGCGTTACTGCAACCCGTCATTCTCATTTTCACGTTGACAATCTTTTTCAGCAGCGCGGCGGAGATCAACACGGGTCGATACAAAGAGTACGTATTGTTCGCGGTTTGCGGACTTTTGCCGTGGACATTCTTTTCGTCGGCGATTGGCCAGGGCGGAATGTCGCTCCTGGCGAATCTTCAGCTCATCAACAAAATTAGCTGCCCGCGAGAAGTGTTCCCATTGTCGATTGTGGGTGTCGCAGCAGTAGACACCATGACGTCGCTGATCGCAGTGATCTTTTTATTTGCGATCAAAACGACGATGCCGCACGCGTTGGTGTTGCTCTGGGCGATCCCGTTCGTTGCGATCGAAATCGTGTTCACGATGGGTATCGTCTTGCTCGTCTCATCACTGGTCGTTCATCTTCGTGATATCCGCCACGTGCTTCCAGTCGTCATTCAAATGGGTTTGTTCGCAACGCCTGTCATTTGGCCGTTCGAGGTCATTGGCAAGAAAATCGGACGTGGCGGTGAAATTGCGTACGCAATAGCAAACCCGATCGGGCCAGTCATCGATGGACTACGCAGAACGGCGTTGCTCGGTGTGGGACCGGATTTGACGACACTCGGATACGCGGCGCTGTCGTCGGTGTTCGTTTTCTTTTTCGGGTTCAGGGTCTTTAAGCGATTGGAGGCCAGCTTTGCCGATCTCCTCTAAGTCCGGTTCGCCACTGGCGACCTCATCGATCCAGCTGGGAGCCGTCCGCAGCGAGCGCGTCTGGAAGCGATTCCGTGCCGATCTGCGCCAGCCGTTTTTGATCGACCGCCTTGAGTACTTGCGCGACCGGCGGCGTGGCGATACGAGCAACAGCTATACGTGGGCACTACGCGACGTCGACTTCGCAATCGAGCCGGGCGAGGCAGTTGGACTCGTGGGTGCGAACGGTGCTGGTAAATCGACGATGTTAAAAATGATCGCCGGCGTCATGTATCCAAACGCTGGCCAGGTCTCGGTCGGCGGCCGTATCGGTGCACTGATTGAAGTTCGTGCCGGGTTGCATCCAGACCTAACCGGCCGCGAAAACATCTTTTTGTACGGAACCTTGCTTGGCCTGAAACGCAAACGCGTTGCCGAAGTGTTCGATCAAATTGTCGACTTTGCTCAGATCGAAGCAGCCGTCGATCGCCAGGTGAAGTTCTATTCCACCGGTATGCAGCTGCGGCTTGGTTTTGCGGTGGCGGCGTATCTAGAACCCGATATTTTGTTGGTCGATGAAGTACTCGCGGTCGGCGATTCGGCGTTTCAACAACGCTGTCTTGAGCGCATGCGCCAAGTACTCGCCGAGGGCACGACACTGTTGTTCGTTAGCCACGACCTTGCGACGATGGAAGCGACCTGCAACCGGGGCCTTTGGCTTCGCGACGGCATGCTCACGATGGACGCCCCGATTCGCGAAGTTCTCGGCGAATACCGAACCTGGGTGGAACGTTTCGCGGAACTCGGCTCTGATCACGACGGCCCGGTGAAGCTCCTCCAAACGAAAATCGATGGCCCCGATGGTCGGTCCGTGCATTCATACGAATCAGTCACGATCGAATTTACGATCGACTCCGACGAGTCGCGCGACTGCGCGGTCTATCTCGGAGTGAGCGAAGGACCCGCGACGCCGATGTTCGTGGCGCGCGGCGCTTCGTATATCAAAGCGGGCCGCAACACGATCCGGTGTGTGTTGGATCACGTTCCGCTGCCGAACGGCCGATTCTACTTGTGGACGTCCATGCATGAACCGAGCGGCGGAATTGCGCGGGATCTTGTGCCCTGGCACCCAGCGCGATCGTTCGACGTGATCGGCCCTCAGGTCGAAGACACCCCTCGCGCGGTCGTGCGACTTTCACCAGTTCAAGTATCGAACCAATGGGAATTCAGCTCAGGCGAGTAACCCACGTGCCAGTTTTGGTGCGCGAAAAGCATCGGTTCTGAAGCCGTTGCTCAGCCGAAACCTGATCTTGCGTTTTGGTACGGGAAAAGCTTCAAAACTGATGCGGTTGCACTACCAAAGTGGGGGGTTTGGTGCGGCGGGTGGCGAGCGCGGCGGTGGCCGGTTGCGTACTGGCATGGGAGATATCCAGGATCGTCCACGCGCTCGGCTCTGTAGGTAGGCCTCGGACCCAAGTGACGGCCGGGGCTTCGGTCGCAGTCGCAAACGTCACGGTGAAATCGTCGAGCGGAATGGAAAGCCCGCCTCCGAGCGCTTTGAGGTACGCCTCCTTGCGAGTCCAGCAGCGAAAGAATGCAGCCTCCTGTTGTTCGGGCGCAAGGCGCCGCAGCTCCGCGACCTCGCGAGGAGCGAAGAACCGTTCCGCAATCTCATCATCGGCGAACCCTGGCCGCGGCAACTCGACATCGACCCCGAGCGCAAAGCGCGCGACCGCCAACACCGCGAGGTTGCCGCTATGCGCAAGATTGAAATGCAGACCGAAGGGATCCACCAACGCTGGTTTGTCTTGCGTTCCGTACCGAAACGCAATCAAATTCGGCGCACGCTGAGCGTAATACCCAAGGATTGTTCGCAACTGCGAGCGGCCCTGGCAGTAACGATCGTGATCGATCTCAAAGTGAAAACGCCGGGCCCGCTCTCGTTCGTCGGCACTGAGGTATGACCACGCAGGCCGGTCGTGCGCATCGAGGTCGAAGGAAAAGATGTGAACCGTGTCGCCGTCTAACCCCAGTGAAATGTCTGGTGAAATGTCTGGCGGCACTAGTTGTCCGCGGCTTGGGTCTCTTTGCTCGTTGCCATCCGGCCCATCGCGACAGTGATCTTGCGCGGCCCCTCGAACGGCAGCCGTGCGTGGGATGCCCGCATGTTGTCGATCGCGATGATGTCGCCGGTTTGCCATGTGAACTGCACACAATGTTGGAAATACAAATCATTGAGGTGTTGCATGTCGGCGTCGCTGATTGGGGTTTCGTCACCGAACAGCACGTTGCGAGGCAGCGCGATCTCCGAACCGCACAAGTCGAGCAGCGCTTGACGAGTAGCTGGATCGAGACAACTTGAATGGTGCAGCTGGACCTGATTGAAAAACACTTCGGTGTTGCGCTGCGGATGGATTCGCAGCGCATCGGTGAAGTTCTTGACTCGCAATACGCTGTCGATCCACTCGCACGTCATGCCTTCAGCCGCGCATTGGGTTTCGACTACAGATTGGTCGTCGGTTTTGAAAAAGTCCTGCCAGCTGACATCGACACCTGGTACAAAATTTCTTACGTAACAGAGTTTCTTGGTCGCGAATCGCGCGAGTACTTCAGGATCGATCGCTTGCATGATCGCTTCGCAATCGAGCAGGGGAGTGTTGCCACCCGTCGGCGAAGGAGTTACGCAAAAAAAGAACTGGCGCGTTGGCCATGATGGGAGGTGCGAGCTCTCGTTGTGGAAGAGAATCGCCATGTCGTTCGGATACGGAGTCGAGTGATAGATTCGTTGACCACTTTCCTCTTTTGGAAGATCGCCGTAATCGCCGAATAGGTCCGGAACGAACGCACTGACGACCGCTTCGAATTCCGGCGGATGTTGCAGGCCGAAGTCGCGGAACAGTACGGCTCCATGTTCAATGAGCCAGGTCTCGAATTGCTCCTGGTTGTCCGCAGCCCAAGCCACCAAATCAACGCCTGGCGTAGTGGGGCGAACGACCAGCGGCATCGTCGTTTCGGCACCGTCGAGCAACGAAGTCTGCACGAGCGTTGCCGTGTCATCGACATTGACCGCGCGCCGGCGGCCTCGCAATCCACCAGTGCTCGCAGCCCCCGCGGGCGACGAACCTGTGGCCTCAGCGATTTCACTTGTGGTCATCTCAATCTCCTTTGGGGTGACGCGACTCTGGCCCGATCGACTCTGGCCCGATCAAATCGGGCTCAATCGCGGCGAGCATGGTGTGCAAATTTTGGGCAATCGAAGCAACGTTTGGTTCAGACATGGAATCTCGGGCGATGCGATGTTGTCCAGGTACCAAGTAACTCGTTGCTGGATGGGTGAGGAACGCGTTCCACCCTAAGTCGGGTTCGCGATACAACCCTTCGGCGTGAAACGTGGCCATCGCAACATCGAGCGGCTCGGGCACGTATCGGAACTGGGCCCGAATCGAAATCCGTTGAAAAAAGTAGTTCTCTCGCATTGCTTCGGGTAGCGGCATCCGCAATGCGATGAGTGCGACGAGTTGCAGATTGCGAACTCGATACATGATTGCATTGCGAATGCGTTCGACCTTACTGATTGCTCGTCGCTGCGCCGATGCTGTCTCGGCACGATCAGCGATCCCCCCAGGATCATGTTGCTTGATGTACTGCGGCGTTGGTCCGTTGAAACTAATGAGTAGCTCAACGGTTTCGCCCGCCGCGAGCAATAGCCGCACCATTTCGTAGGCGACGAGCGCTCCATAGCAATAGCCGGCGATGATGTACGGCCCGTGCGGTTGGATTGTTTGAATCTGCGGGACGTACGCCGTGGCCATCGCGGTAACCGACGCCTGCACCGGATCCCCGCCGTATAATCCTTGCGCTTGGAGGCCATAGAACGGGCGATCATGTTGCGCGAGTCGACGCGCAAGTTCGCCGTATAACAAGATTGTCCCAGCCCCGCCGTGTACCGCAAAGATCGGTGACTTCGTGCCGTGAGTTTGAATGGGTACGAGCGACTTCCACGTCGGCGCGGAGTCGGCCGTTCCGTTGATGATCTTGCTGAGCGCTTCGACTGTCGGGTTGGCGAACACTGTGCCGACTGGCAGCGAGATCCGAAACTCTGATTCGATCCGAGCAAACAGCCGCGCGGCCACAATCGACTCGACTCCGAGATCGAAGAAGTCGTCGTGTACGCCGATGTTTTCGATGCGAAGTTGATCTTGCCAAAGCTCCGTCATGCGCTGCTCGGTCGCGTCGCGGGGAGCTACGTATGGTGTGTCTCGGTCGATGTTGGCCCAGTCGGGCTCAGGCATCGCCTTGCGATCGGTCTTGCCATTGGGCGTTCGCGGCATGTCGTCGAGGAAGACCACGAGCGACGGCACCATATAGTTCGGCAGCGTGGCCTTGGCTGCGTTGCGCAATGCGCTTGCGGTGAGCTCGCCTGAACCAGAACGTGCAGTGACGTACGCAACGAGCCGGGTATCGCCGTTTGGATCGATGCGAGCAAGCACGATGACTTCTTCAACGCCATCGCTGCGCCCAAGCACAGTTTCGATTTCGCCGAGCTCGATGCGGAAACCTCGCACCTTGACTTGCTGATCAATGCGACCAATGAATTCGATGCGTCCGTCGGCGCGGTAGCGCACGAGGTCTCCGGTGCGATACAGCCGCGGGCGCGGCGCTTCCGCATTCGACGGATTTGTGGAGACCTCATCGGCTTGCGGGTCGCGTATTGCCGCGGCGAAGGGGTCCGCAACGAATCGATCGGCGGTCAAATCCTCGAGCCCGAGATAACCCCGAGCGAGCCCATCACCTCCGATGAGAAGTTCTCCAGCGACACCGATCGGCACGGGTTCGAACTGCGGGTCCAAGACGTACAGCGTTGTGTTCGCGATCGCACGGCCGATCGAAACGGCAGCGTCGGGAACGACGCGCTGGATCGTGGACCAGATTGTGGTTTCGGTGGGGCCGTACATGTTCCACACGTCGCTGACTCGTTCGCTAAGTGCCTGTGCGAGCGCTTGCGGCAGCGCCTCCCCACCGCAAAGTGCCTTCAGGCGGGTATTTCCCGGCCATCCAGCTTCGGTGAGCATCCGCCAAGTCGCCGGAGTGGCTTGCATAACCGTGATGCGATGGTGATCCAGTGCGGTTGCAAGTGCCTGCGGATCGGTGGTCACCGTGCGGGGAGCGATGACGACGGTGGCTCCCACCACGAGCGGCAAAAAGAGTTCGAGGCCTGCGATGTCGAAGGAAAGGGTGGTGACTGCAAGGAGTCGATCATCGGAGCCAAGGCCAGGTTCGCGCGCCATCGTCTCCAGAAAGTTGACGACGCTGCGATGCTCAAGCATCACGCCTTTGGGCTTGCCCGTTGATCCGGACGTGTAGATCACGTACATGAGATCACGGCTCGTCATCTCGACTACTGGGTTGGCGTCTGGCGAAACCTCGATGTCTGTGGCGCAGCGGTCGAGGACAATCTGCACGACGGCTTCGCCGGTTTCGAGCACGCCCGCAAGCGACGACTGGGTTACGAGCAACCGCAACCCAGAGTCCTCGAGCATCAAGGCCAAACGGTCGGGCGGAAAATTTGGATCGAGCGGAACGTATGCCGCTCCCGTCTTGAGAATGGCGATGAGCACGACGAGCATGTCTGCGCTGCGCTCGAGGTACACCCCGACGAATGCACCTTGGCACGCACCCTGTCCGATCAACAAGTGCGCGATTTTGTTGGCGCGCTCGTTGAGTTCTTGGTAGGTGAGCTCGACGGTGTCGAACACAACCGCGGTGCGCAGCGGAGTGGCCACGGCTTGCGCTTCGATGAGCTGATGAACTGTGGATGCCGCCTGGAAGGGGACTGCAGTCTGGTTCCAATCGTGCAATAATTGCCGACGTTCTGGCGCCGACAGCATTGGCAGCGATGCGATTGGTTCATCTTTGTGGGTCAACGCTGCTTGCAGCATTGTCGCGAGATGGCCCTGAAGCCGTTGTATTGATGCCGCATCGAAAAGCTCGATGGCGTACCGGACGCGTAGCCCGGCGATATCGAACTCGAAGACCAAATCAAATCCATCGAGTGATAACGGTTGCGGATCATCCGCGCAGATGACGGCCACGTGCACCGCAGGAAGCGCAGGCGCATAACCAACTGCGCACTCGGGCCCCGAGATCGCGGGAGCTGTCGCCGTCGCCGCGAGCGCTGCACTCGTGGCATCGAGGCGATCGGCCCAAGTCAGCCCTGCGTTGAGATCGCTGCGCAGAACCCTCCAGCCGGCTTCAGATGCCGGCAACGCGATGAGCACGTCGTCTTGCGCGGTATAGCGGTGGAGTAGGGCCGCTACTCCGGCGATATACGCCGAGGTCGAGGCAACGGGCATGTCCACAACGTCGCTGCGCGCGTACTCGAGCGTCGGTGCTGCCGGGCGGGGCCGGTCGGTGGGCAGATCCGCGAAGGCGGGCGCGCCGCGCAGCGCATCCTGCCAATGTGTCGAATCAGAAACGGTTGCGGTCATCGTGCCTCTTGTATGGGTCCGAACGCGTTCGGTCAACGGTCATTATGGACCATGGGCATCCTCGGCCGGTCGACGGGTGATCTGGAGCCAATTTCCGGGGGGTCGTCGTGAAGGTTGAATTCAGCCACTTGGCCAATTCTCAGGAAACATGGGCCTCGGTCACGTTCTGTTTGAGCCCGGCTTGCCATTGTTGACCGCGCAGCGCATACTTTGGTTCACGCGGCCGAGTCGAATCTCGCCAGACTGGCTGCGGGCGGAAGGGGCGAGATGCGTGAGGAGCCAGCCATTTTTTCGCGACGCGAAAAGCAGGCACGGCGGTCGGACGGGGCAACGTCTGCTGTGCGCATAAACAATCGAGGAATCACTGTGGGTATGAAGCGTGCTCGGTCGGCAGCGGCAACAATGCTTGCTGCCGGAATGATCGTTGCGTCAACGACTGCTGCCACAGTGCAGCGGTCTCGCGCGTCGGATCGCCCAACGAACACCAACGGTGGGGTCTCCGTCTCGTTGGAAACTGATTCCACGGTCGCTCCCGGCAATCCCATTCACGCACGCATAGTCATTCGCAGGGCTCAGCACGTTGCGGGCGCGCAATTTACGGTCGCCTACGACCGCAGCCACGTCGAATTCGACGGTTTGGATGTCCCGACCGCGCGCGTCGCGCTGAATACGGTTGAACACGTTGAAGGTCTCACGGCTGGCTTTTTTACTCCTCATTCGTTGAACGCCCACGAGGCGACGCTGACGTCTGATGTGGTGTTGGCGCCGCACGGCCCTGGCACCTACGGGTTGTCGCTGCGCGACGTCGTCGTCGTCGACGACAGTGGCCACCGTTTTGCTGCGGCGGTTTCATCCGAGGCAACGGTTGTTGTCGCCAGCGGGAACCAACGCTTTCGGGCGCCGGTCGCTCGCCGTGGAGTCGCAAGCTCGAGCTACACGGCAACCCAAGAAGCTCGCCGCGACCGCGGTGCGGCTCAGGCCGAGTGGACCCTTGCGACTGAAGCTGGATCGTGTCGCGACGGAGCATGCGCGACTGTCGCTGATGTTCAGTCAGCTCCTGATGCGCACGTAACCAATGCTGTTCAATCACCAACCAATGGTGCGCGCGCCTTTGGTGCGAAAGCCCAAGTGGGCCCAACCTCCTACACGTTCGTTGTCGACACCACCTCGGATCTCAGCGATCTCGCAACCGACGGCGTATGCGCGATCTCCGGTGGCGGTTGTTCGCTGCGGGCAGCCATCCAAGAAGCGAATTCAAAGACTGTCCCGGTTGCGATCAATTTCAATATTCCTGGCGGTGGTGTGCACACGCTTGCGCCCGCGACTCGCTACCCGATCCTCACGAATATTACTGCGCCAATCACCATCGACGGTTTTACCCAACCGGGGTCAGCCCCCAACACCGATCCGTTGGCATCGAACGCGGTGTACACGATTGAGATCAAAGGCATGGGCCCAGGTTCGATCGATGCCTTCTTCGTCACCGGCGCCAACATCACGTTCCGCGGACTCGACATACACGGTTTCGGCCGTCACATCTGGATGTTGGGCGCCAATGCGACCAACAACAGTGTCGTCGGTTCTCTCATCGGTTTGCTGCCCGATGGCTCGATCGACCCACTGATCACCTTGGCCGTCGGCAAATCCTGCATCGTCATGCAAGGTGGAGCGCACCACAACCACATCGGGATTCCCGGCGACGCAAACCGCAACGTCGTGTCCGGATGCGCCCATCAAAACATCGCGACCTACGACAACGCAACCGATTACAACTCCATTCAAAACAACATCATCGGGCTCGACCCAACGGGCACGCTGCGGCGAGGCGCGAAATCTCACGGCGTGGATATCAACACCTGGTCCAGCCACACGATGATCGGCGGCTACCTGCCCAGCGAACGCAATGTTTCTTCCGGCAACTACGGAAATGGCATCGAGGTTTCGCACGGCACCGGCACGCAGTACAACATGATCATCGGCAACTACATCGGCACCACACTCGACGGCACCGCGGTTGCGCCCTACACCGTCAACGGCCAAGTGGGTGTGCGGCTCGAGGGAATTCAGTTCTGTGTCGCGATTTGTCCTCCCGATACGTCGTACCAATCGGTCATCAACAACGTGATCGATAACTCCGGCGAAGCGGGTGTCTTTGTCGACAAAGGCACCCACCACGTCACGATTCAGGGCAACAAAATTGGGGTCACCGCGAATGGCGGCGACGGCGGCAACACGATCGTTGGCCTACGCATCGAAGCTGGGGCATTCAGTAATCTCGTTTCGCAAAACGAAATCGCAAACAACGACAACGGTCTCCAGATTGTTCCCACGGGCGCGAGCCCCCCGAACCCCGTCGAGTCGCCGACCGATTTCAACACGATTACCCAAAACTCGATCCATGACAACGGGCTCGGTGGCGTATCCGCGCTCGGCATCGACCTATCTCCGCTCGGCATTGTGAACACCGCGGGCACCGCCAACATCAATGTGAACGAAGTGATGTTGCCGCCAACGTTGTCCAATGCCAAAGCGGCTGCAGTCGATGCGCAAACGTGCGGCAATTGCAAAGTAGAAGTCTTTATCTCAGACCGTGGCGTCGGCTACTTCGGATCCGGTGCCACCTATCTCGCGAGTGGCGTTGCTGATTCGACCGGGTTCGTTCGCGTCTTTGTACCGGCGAGCGCGCAGGGACAGGCCGTTACATCGACCGCGACAAATCCAGCGGGTAGCACGTCGGAGTTCTCGCGCAACGTTGCTATCCCGCAGCCGTCGATAGGAAACATTCCCCCTACGGCTTCGTTCACGACATCGTGTAGCCACCTCACCTGCGTGTTCAGCAGCGCGGCGTCGAGCGATTCCGATGGCTCAGTCGTTCGATCCCAGTGGGTGTTCGGTGATGGCTCAATCGCCGAAGGCACGAACGTCTCGCACACCTACGCGACTGGCGGAGTATTCAACGTTTCGTTGACTGTCACCGACGACGATGCTGCGACTGGCACCGCGAACGATGTGGCCAACGCGATCAACTTGCCGCCCGTCTCGGCCTATCTGGGCTCCTGCGTATTCCAGCTGTGTTCGTTTGACGCCAGCACGTCAACCGATCCCGATGGGCCGATCGCAACCTATTCGTGGAACTTCGGCGATGGCGCGACAGCCACCGGAGTGACGTCGGGCCATACCTATGCCGCGAGCGGGAACTACACAGTGACGCTCACCGTCGACGACGGCAACGGAGCGAATAACACATCGTCACAAGTGTTCGCGGTGACGGCGTTGCCGATTGGCACGCTTGCATTCGACACGTACACTCGAACGTCCGTGAATTCGTGGGGCACCGCACAAATCGGCGGCCCCTATTCAATCTCCTCAGCGCCGGCTGACTATTCGGTCAACTCCGGTGTCGCCAAGATCCAAACCAACGCCGCGTCGACTGCACGATTGGCCTACTTGCCTCCAACGAACGTTCGCGACAGCGACGCGATCGTGGATATCTCGACAAATAAGACGCCGACCGGAGGAACCTGGGGACAGGTAGCCGGTCAAACTGCACGCCATGTCAGCTCCGCGTTGGAGTACCGCCTGCGACTTCGCTTTCCGGTCGGCGGCGGGGTTCGAATCTCGATCGTAAAGGTTGTGAACTCCTCGACCGAAGTCCAAATCGGTTCCGAAGTCAACGTCCCCGGCACGACTTATGCACCCGACCAAATGTTCACCACTCGCTTCCGAGTGACCGGCATTAACCCAACGACGTTGCAAGCCAAAGCCTGGCCCGCCGGTACTGCCGAACCGGGTGCGTGGAACGTTTCGGTTACCGATACGCAAGCAGAGTTGCAGCTTTCTGCTCCGAGCGGCCTGCGGACGTATCTCGGTGGTGGCACAACGAACACCCCAGTCGTGTGGAGCTTCGACAACTATCGGATGCAGGTTGTCAATACGCCTCCCGTTGCTACGTTCACATCATCGTGTGCGAATAGTTTGTGCACGTTCAATTCGTCGGCGTCGAACGACCCCGATGGAACGATTCAGAGTTACGCCTGGGACTTCGGCGATGGCACTACTGGCACCGGTGCAAACCCAAGCCACGATTACGGATCGGCATTCGGCCCGCACACAGTCACACTGACCGTCACGGACAACTACACCGCCACTGGTGTGATGTCGCTGCCCATCAACGTCGTGAACCTGATCCCGTTACCCGCGTTCACAGTGAACTGCGTCGATTTGTCCTGCACGTTCAGTGGCGCAACCTCAACCGATCTCGACGGCACAATCCAGAGCTACGCCTGGGACTTCGGCGATGGCTATACCGCGACCGGCGTTTCGGCTTCGCACACCTACAACACAGCCGAGGTCTACACGATCGCCTTGACCGTGACCGACGATGATGGAGCGAACGACACCGCAACCCAAACGGTCACGGTGCTCCCACCCAATCAGTTGCCGACCGCCGCCTTTACTTCGAACTGCACACTCTTGTCCTGCACCTTTGACGCCACGACCTCAACCGACCCCGACGGTGTCATCCAAACGTACGCATGGACTTTTGGTGATGGATCCACCGGAACCGGTGCCACGCCAGCCCACAGCTTCGGCTTCACCTCGAACCCGACCGTGACGTTGAGCGTGACCGACGATCGCCTTGGTGTGGCGACGGTGTCGCATCAGCTCACGATCGTTGGACCGAACGCGGCTCCAATCGCGCAAGCTTCCGTGAGCTGTACGCAGATGAACTGCAATTTCGCGTCGACCGGCTCCAACGACCCCGACGGTTTTCTTGCGAGCTACGCGTGGAACTTCGGCGACGGCACTTCTTCGACTGCAACGAACCCCTCGCATACCTATGCGATCGCAGGCACTTGGCCAGTGACCTTGACGGTCACCGACAACCAAAACGCTACCGCGACGAAATCGATATTCGCAGTGGTCGCACCCGGCGCACCGGTGTTGGTGACCGCCGCTGACACGTTCACCAGAACGATCGTCAGCGGTTGGGGCAATGCCGATAGTGGCGGCGCCTGGACCACCAGCGGAACGGTCGCGGCGTACAACGTCAACGGGACCGTCGGAACCCAAAAGGTATCCGCGTTGGGCGGATCAACCGGCGCGTCGCTCAACGGCGTCGTAGGCAGCGATCTCGATGTACAGATGCGGCTCGCCACCGACAAGGCCGCATCGGGTGCCGGGCACTGGACGAACCTCACGGTGCGCCGAGCAACTGGAATTAACGAATATCGAGTCCGCATCAAGATGGTGGCCAGTGGCGTCTTCATCGCGGCCGCGAAATTGGCGGGCTCGAGTACGAGCACCTTGATCGGAACTGAAGTGAACACGGGGTTGGCGTATACGCCAAACCAGTTCTATCGAGTGCGCGCACAAGCCATCGGTACAAACCCAACCACGATTCGCGCCAAGGTATGGCTAGACGGAACAAGCGAGCCCGCGACATGGGCGTTGGTCCGCACCGACTCGACTGCGGCAATCCAGGTTCCGGGTTCTGTTGGCCTCAGCACGTTTGTGTCAGCAACTCCAGTTCCAGTGGTCTTCAGCATCGATGATTTCATGGTCGGCCCATCGAATCAGGCGCCGGTAGCGAGCTTCACCGTTGCGTGCACGGGCTACTCCTGCACCAACAATGCTGCGGCATCCACCGACGATGGCTCCATCAGTTCGTACGTATGGAGCTTTGGTGACGGTGGTACTGCAACCGGTGTCGCTCCGGTACACACCTACGCGGCTCCGGGCTCCTACACCGTCACCTTGACGGTCACCGACAACCAGGGCATCAGCACGATCACCACTCGCAGTGCCGTCGCCAATCTGGCGCCCGTTGCAAACTTCATGTCGAGCTGTACCGACCATGCGTGCACGTTCAACGGCACTGGATCAACTGATGCCGACGGCACGATTCAAAGCTACGCCTGGAACTTCGGAGATGGCACCACTGCCACTGGGGTCACGACTGCCCACACCTACGTAGCCGCTGGGAACTACGTGGTATCGCTCACACTCGTCGACAACATCGGCGCAACTGGATCGATCACCCATGGCATCCTGGCCAACACCGCCCCAAGTGCAAGCTTCACCGTGAATTGCACTGGCTATTCATGCGCGATCGACGGTTCCGGCTCAAGCGATTCCGATGGTTCAATCGCTACGTACTCCTGGGACTTCGGCGACGGCTCAACGGGCTCCGGCGCAACGACGAACCACGTCTATGGCGCGGCCTCGATCGAAACCGTGACCCTGACCGTTACGGACAACTTCGCGGCCACTGCGGTCGCCCAGCATGTGGCGCTCGCGGATCTCGCGCCAACCGCGGCATTCGTGCAATCCTGCACCGCGGTCGTTTGCTCCTTCGATGCGACAACATCGGCGGATAGCGATGGAACGATCGCCTCCTACGACTGGAACTTCGGCGATGGCACGACTGGCAGCGGATCAACCCCGATGCACACCTACGCTACGGGCGGCACCTACGCGGTGGTGTTGACCGTCACCGACAACCTCGGCCTGACCGGTTCCGCGAACGGATCTGTGGTCCTGAATGCATCCCCGAACGCGCTGTTCACAGTGACTTGCACGAACCACGATTGTGCTGTCGACGCTACGAGTTCCAACGACTCCGATGGTTCGATCGCCTCGTACGCCTGGGACTTCGGCGACGCCACAACAGATTCCGGAGTGACCGCAAATCACACGTACGCGACCGCGGGATCGTTCCAGATCACCCTGACGGTCACCGACAACTTGGGCGCCACCGCGATGGTGCAACACACGGTGCTTGCCGATATCGCACCGACAGCCGCGTACACCGGTAGCTGCGCCCTGTTGAGCTGCACGTTTGATGCAACCACGTCCAGCGACTCCGATGGTTCAATCGCCTCCTACGGCTGGGACTTCGGAGATGGCACGACCGGTTCGGGTGTGACGCCCAACCACGTGTACGCAACCGGCGGTACTCACACAGTCGTGCTTACGGTCACCGACGATCTCGGGCTGACGGCGACACAATCGCAAACGATCGTCAGCAATGCCGCTCCGGTCGCGGCGTTCACGCCGACGTGCAGCTTGATGTCGTGTGGATTCAATGGCAATGCATCGAGCGACAGCGATGGTTCGATTGCAACCTACGCCTGGAACTTCGGCGATGGCACGACCGGCTCCGGTTCGACGGCTAACCACGTCTACGCCATCGCCGGCGTGTGGCCAGCCACGCTCACTGTCACCGACAATCTTGGTGCGACAGCATCCATCACGAAGTTGGTGACCGTTACTCCGGTTGTCTTGCCGAGTGTCTTTGGCCAAGACGCATTTGGTCGAACGACTGCGAACGGTTGGGGTACCGCCGATCTGGGTGGAGCATGGAGCTTGACCGGCGCGGCCGCAAACTTCTCGGTGAATGGCTCGAATGCGCGCATCTCAGTTCCCGCCAACAACAGCAACAACGGTGCGCGCTTGGGCAGCATCACCGGGACGGATCTTGATCTGACTGCTCGGGTCAGCTTCGATAAGACCCAGACTGGTTCCGGCTCCTGGGTCAACCTCGTTGGTCGTTACGTCAGCGCGAACCAGGAATACCGCGCTCGAATTCGCTTCAGCAGCGGCAACGTGTTCGTTGGTATTTATCGAGTCACCGGCGGGACCGCTCAGCTCATTGGCACTGATGTGAACACCGGCCTCGCGGCGACGGTGAATACGTGGTACCGCGCTCGCATCAACGTGAGCGGTACGAACCCCACGACGATCAAAGCCAAGGTGTGGGCCGATAACGCGAGCGAACCCATCGCGTGGAACGTCACCCAGACGGACAGCTCAGCAACCTTGCAAGCCGCAGGTGCGGCTGGGTTCTTGGCCTACGCACCGGGGGCAACGTCGTTCCCGATCGCGTTCAGTGTCGACGACGTGATGGTCCGCCCCGCGAACCTTCCACCGGTCGCAACCTTTGTGGCCAACTGCGCCGCGACCCCATTGTGCACCGTTGACGCGACGGGTTCGAACGACGACGGCAGTATCGCGAGTTACACGTGGGTCTGGGGCGACGGGACCTCGACGACCGGCGTGACATCAACGCATACCTACGGCACCGCTGGTAGCTACACGGTGACACTCACCGTTACGGACAACTTGGGAGCCAAGACGGTCTCGAGCCAAACCGTGGTCGTAACCTGAGTGCGTGACTGCGCGTATTGCTGATAACCAATCTGGTAACGCGGAATCGCGACGTCTGAACTTAGGCGTCGCGATTCGTCGTAACGGTCGGAGCGCGGTTCAGGCGTTTGGGACTGCGACTGCGGCCTGGCGTTCCGCTCCGGATTTCTTGATCATCGGCGCCAAGCGCACTGGGTCAACGTCCATGTACCGCTACCTGGAACAGCACCCGAATGTCGCGTCGCTATTTCCCACCGCGCGGTTTCCGCTGATGCGAGAGAACCAAAAGGGAGTGCACTATTTCGATAGCAATGCACACCGCTCAACTCACTGGTATCGAGGCCACTTCTTGACGCGCCGGCTGCGTAACGATCGCAAACTGATTGCCGGCGAGGCTTCGCCGTATTACTTGTACCATCCGCTGAGTGCGCAACGCGCGGCGCGGTTGGTTCCCGCCGCCAAGATCATTGTGTTGCTTCGCGATCCGATCGAGCGGACGTTTTCGCATTGGAGCGAACAACGTCGCAACGGAGTGGAGCCACTCGATTTTGCTGCGGCGCTGGCTGCCGAACCAACCCGGACCCACGATGCCGAAAGCTCGCTCATTGCGGGGCGCACCCGGTACAGCTTTGCGCACGAACAGCAGACGTACGCAGCCCAGAGCAAATACACGACGTCGTTGGCACGTTGGTTTAGTCACTTTCCCAGCGAAGCAATCTTGGTGCTCAGGAGTGAAGACTTTTACCGCGACACCCAGCATGCGTTCGATCGAGTGACCGACCATCTTGGCCTCGCCCGGTTCGTATTGCGAGACACGACCCCGTGGAATCCCGCACCCAAGCTGCCGATCGACGAGGCAACTCGATCCGAACTCGAGCGCTACTTTGCCGAAGATCGCGCCGCGGTGCTGCGACTGACGGGTGTTGAATGGCCGTGAACGATTCGTATGCCTGAGCCGACCGCAGCAAATCAACACATGGCGTACCGTCTCGCTCCGAGACTGGTCATGCCGAAGCAACTCGGGCGCGCAAATGCCGCCGCGATTGCAACGGTGATGGCCTGCAAGCCATTGCCGGTATTCGCTCATCACCTGGCGTTTGGGTGCGTACGGCTCTTGGGCAACCTTGCGCCCGTTGGTCGCTCGGCCGCGTCGCCGATCGTGCCCGAACTCGGCGCGATCCTTGCGGTAATTCAAACGGAGATCGGCGGACTCGACGGTTTCGCGGTCAGCAGTCGGAGGCAAGCCGATCGTCGCGCGTTCCTTGTACTTGCGTATCGGCAGCGGCGCCCATTCGCGTTTCTCAAAATCGCAGAGGCGGGGCAAGCCGGCGGATTCGATGCGGAACACGCATGCCTGAGCGGCTTGGCCCGACCCGATGCACCAATGCCCAGCTCACCAGTGCCCGATTCACCAGTGCTTGTGCCAACGTTGCTTGGAGCTGGTGAGTTCAGCGGCATGCGCTGGACCGCGATGTCGGCACTACCTCCTCGGCCTCATCGCCCCGCGAAGACGGCCGACGTAGGCACGATTGTGGATTGGTTTCAATCCAAATTGGCCGGCCGCTTACCTGGTGTCGCACCCACTGGTTGGGTTCCGATCCACGGCGATTTTGCGCCTTGGAATCTGCGGCGTTTGTTCGGCGCCGGTCTCACACTCTTTGATTTCGAAGACGCCCGCTACGGCCCCGCGGATGCCGATACAACGTTTTGGCATCTTGCAGTAGCGACGTTGCGTGGCAAAGCCGTGATCATGCCGATGCGCGCCGAAACGCTTATGTTTTGGGAAGAATTTCTCTCGCAACGTATCGCCGCCGCCGCGAAGCCGGAACTCGATCTGCAACTGTTAGCGACATTACGTGGCGCTGCAACTGCGAAACGGCGGTCGCGGCGATAATTCAGGTTTCGCAAACCGCAGGGCGATGAATGTTGTCGCCACCGTGGTCGCGGCCATCAACAACATTGCGGCAACGAATGCGCGGTTCAGTGTGGCCGTCGGTGGCGGAAAGCGCGCTGGGGAGCTCACTGCCGCAAGCCCCAATCCACTGGCACCGAGAAGCACACCCAGCCCAGCGTGCATCGAAGTTTTCCCGCGCCCGAAGCGCGCCGCGCTCGCGTCAATATTCAGTCTTGTTGGCTCGACGACGAGCCCATGCACAACAGCCCCCCAGATCGTGGCCGCCATCGCGCTGGCTATCGCATCGCTGGGCCGATGCCGCGCGAGCAATACCACTGCCGTCATCACGGTCATCGTTGAGACGGCATGGAACGCGATTGCCAAGTTTCGGAATCGAGGCGTAGCGAACCGCACGACGACAATCGAAGCGGCAACGACGTACGCCGTGTGGCCGCTCGCGAACGTCGCGCCCCCGATCCACGCGGGTACGGGAGAGTGCCGAGGATGCGGCAGGACAACTTTGAGCAGCTCTGCGAACACCACCGGTGGGACGACCGTGACGACGAGATCGCGCACCGTTGTGAATACTGCATGTTGGCGCCGCCACAACGCGATAGCGACAAGCATTGCGCTTGAACTGCCGAGCACGAGAAGTTTCGACCAATGACGCATCGAAAACATTCGGTTCTCGCCGAAATGGCGGCCGAGATGATGCAGCGTGGAATACAACTTCGCGGCATCGTCGAAGCGCTGACCCCACGACGTCAGCACGAATACGCAGTACAACGCGGCGATACTCACGATTCCGCCCATCGCAAGCCTTGGGCGGGTCATGTTCACAGCGGGCAATGGTTCAGCTCTGACAAGACCAGATCCGCGAATCGGTTGCACTCGTCTCGGTGGGGATATCCAGAAAGGATGAAACTATCGATGCCAAGGTCGCGATACCGCAGCAACTTGTCGCGTACTTGACTCGCATCGCCAACAATGGCCGCTCCGCATCCGCTGCGGGCCCGCCCGATGCCAGTCCAGAGGTTCGGCTCAACGTAGCCATCGTTGTCTGATTGTTCACGGAGATCGCGCTGACGGTTGACTCCGGCCGAGGCGCTGTCGAGTGAGCGAGCGCGGATGCGTTCTCCTTGCTCATCATCGAGCCGCGACAACAAGCGTTGCGCGGCGGATCGGGCTTCGCGTTCAGTCTCGCGGACCACGACGTGGGTTCGGAAACCGAATCGCAGCGTTCTGCCGTACAACGCGGCACGGTCGCGCATATCTGCGATGAGCTCGGCTGCGCTCTGTTCGGTTTCGGGCCACATGAGATAGACATCCGCGGCTTGGGCCGCAACGTCGCGGGCAGCTTCCGAAAGCCCTCCGAAATACATGGGCGGACACGCAGCATTGTGTGGGCGAACGGTCGGAGCGTTGAGTGCGATTTGGTAGAACTCGCCGTCTACGTCGACAGCAATGCCGTTCAGTAACCCGCGCACAATCTGCATCGCTTCGAGCGTTCGGCGGTAGCGTGGTGCGCTCGCCAACGTTGCGCCCGGCAGATCACTCGAGATGATGTTGATGGTTAAACGCCCGCCACTCATCTGATCGAGCGTTGCGAGTTGGCGTGCGAGCTGTGGCGGCCAAAGCTCACCCATTCGCACCGCGACCAACATCCGCATGCCCTCGTTGAGCAGGGGAGCAATACCGCCCGCGAACGCAACTGCGTCGATGCCGAGTTCGTAGCCCGAGGGCAACAAAATATTGTCGTATCCGCGGCCTTGGGCATCAAGCACAATGTTGCGGCAATGTTCCCAGGAACTCCGCAACTTGGGATCGGCTACACCAAGAAATTCGTAGTCATCATCGCAGAGCGCGGCGAACCAAGCGACTTCAATCGGCACCTCGCGCGCCGCATTTCTCGGCGCGTCGTTCACGGCAGCGGGCGTCCTGTCGCCGCGAGCAATCCGTACCATTCTGATCGTGCAAGCTTGACGTCGGCCGCCGTTGCCGCATCGCGGATTCGCTCAATGTTTTGGGTGCCAATAATGGGGATCGGACGGCTCGGATGATGCAAGATCCATGCCAACGCGATCGCGGTGGTGCTCACTTCATGGACCGCAGCAACCGCGCTCAGCGCAACGCCGAGGGGCGATTCTGTATCGGCAATGGCACCGCGCCCGAGCGGGCTCCAAGCGAGTGGGGTTGCCTTGTGCTGGATCGCGAGATCGAGGACACCGTCATCGATCGTTTCATAATGCCACAACGACAATTCTGGCTGTGTCGTGGCGATGAGCCCGGGGCTCGATTGCACAATCGCAGCAAATTGCGATGCCGTATAATTCGAAACTCCGACGGCTCGGGCGCGGCCACTCTCAACGATTTCTGCCAACGTTGCCGCGACTTCCGCTGGATGGGCCATGAGATCAGGGCGATGAATTTGGTAGAGATCGATGGTATCGATACCCAAACGGCTCAACGAAGCATCGCACGCATCCAAGAGATAGTTGCGGCTGCTGTCGTAGGGCACGCCGGGCTGAATCCCACCCTTGGTTGCGATCACCATTTCAGCTCGCAACGACGGTGCGCCGCGCAGCACCTTGCCCAAGAGCGTTTCGGAGGCACCGAAGCCGCCCGTGGGATCACCGTAGCCATAAATGTCTGCGGTGTCGATCAGCGTCATTCCGTAACTCAGTGCGGCATCGATCTTGGCCGTCGCGGGCGCAAGGTCGGTGCCGGCAAAACGCCAACACCCAAAGGAAATATTGCCAACCCGGAGGTCCGTGTTGCCGAGCTGGCGCAGCGCGTTGCGAGAGGTCATGGTGGACACCGTAGGTCAGCACGCAATGGCATTTCGGTAGGAAACCGTGCCGTCGCCGACACGGGCGTCACACTGCGCGCAATCCCACCGGTTCCAGCGTCTCGTGCAGCGTCACCGCTGGTGGGGCACCGGGGTCGACGCGGCGAATCGAGGCGATGCGGTCGGTACGCAAGCTTGCCACCCGCAGCGACCATCCCGAAATTTTGCCGTGCCCGCCGTCGCTTTGAAAAAACGTTGTGAACGGTCCTTCGAGTTGATAGGCGTTCGCATCCTCTACTAGTTCGTGGTCACCATCGAGCGTAATGATTGCAAATGTCATAGTCCGAGACCTCCGTTGCCGCGAGTAGGTCACAGTTGTACCCCGACGAGCCTGGGGATTGGAAGTGGTGAAACCTATGAATTTCTTGTGCACGACCTGGGGATTACGCGTGGGGGATTACGTGTGCGGGGATTACGTGTGCGGGAATTACGTGTGCGGGAATTACGTGTGGGGTAATTACTTGGCGGGATCGAGTTCCACTTCGGGTGCCACTGCGTTGGCGGCATCATGCAGCGCGTCTCGGACCGCGTCGGCGAGGACCCGAACGTGAGGCTCCTTCAACAACGTCATGTGACTGACGGCAGGACTATCGATGTCGTAGACCTTGAATCGCTCACCGACAAGTTGCTCCCATTTCTCACGTCGGAACTGTTCGTGCGGCAGCTCGATACCGTCGGATTTGCGTAACAACGCGACGTGTCCGCGAAACGATGGCGCAACGTAATCCGTGGCGAGGCGCCAGTTCACCGCTTCTACGTCGTGGAGGAATTTCGGGAGTGGTTTACCGTGATCGAGGTAGCGAGATCGCACGAACTCCCACCAGTACGGTCGGATCAAGCGATCGGCAACGTTGCGGGCAGTTTCGCCGACATGTTTCCAACGTTCGCGGCCTTTGAATTCCGCGAACTCTTTGACGTGGGTTTTGATGCGGCCCTTGGTGGTGTACACCCGTGAACCGGCCAAGTGGCCCAACGGCGCCGCGTCGAGCAGAAGCACCGAAGCGACGGTCTCGCCGCGCTGGTCGAGCTGATGGGCCATCTCGTACGCAACGACACCACCCATACAGAAGCCACCGAGAACGTAGGGCCCGTGCGGTTGCACGCTTTGGAGTTCATCGATATAGGCCGCAGCCATTGCAGGAATTGATGGAAATTGGGCGCGGGTCCCGTCGAGGCCACGATCTTGGAACGCGTATGCAGGCTGATCGCCGCCTAAACGGCGCACGAGATCGAGGTAGATGATTCCCTCACCCACAGGCCCATGCACCAAAAAGATCGGAGTTCCGCTTCCGGTGGGCTGGAGCGCGACCAAGGTTTCGAATTCAACGACTCTGTCCTTGCGCAGCAATTCCGCCAACTGCGCGATCGTCTGGTTCTGGATGAGCGCGGCGAGCGGTAAGCGTTCGCCGAATTGCCGTTCGATCATTCCAAAGATGCGAACCGCCAATAAGGAATGCCCGCCGACATCGAAAAAGCTTGCGTGAATACTGATGGATTCGAGCCCAAGGATCTCGCACCACATCGCATGGAGCCGGCGCTCAGTGTCGTCGCGGGGCGCAATGACGTCCTCGCCACCACCGGAAAATTCCTGGGGCATCGGCAATGCCTGGAGGTCGATTTTGCCGTTGGGTGTTCGCGGGAGGTACTCGACCACCACTACCGCGGCTGGTGTCATGTACCCCGGAAGCCGCTCACTCGCGAAGCGACGAAGCTCGCGTTCAATTCCGTCGGTACAATGATCCACCGTCGCGTAGGCAACGAGCACTTTGCCGCGGCGTTCATTTTCGATGGCGACGACCACGACCTCAAAGACCTGAGGGTGCTCGGCCATGGCCGCTTCGATTTCTCCGGGTTCAATCCGGAAGCCCCGAATCTTGATTTGGAGATCCGAACGTCCGATGAATTCCAACGATCCGTCGGGGAGGCGTCGAGCCACATCGCCGGTCTTGTACAGACGCGCCCCGACCTTGCTGCTGAACGGATCGGGGATGAACTTCTCGGCAGTCAGTGCGGGTTGGTTGAGATAGCCCCGAGCGATACCCGGCCCGCCGAGGAAGATCTCACCGCGCACGCCAATCGCGGCGGGGCGCATGTGTGCGTCGAGAACGTGGACGGTCGCATTCGCGATGGGCCATCCAATCGACAATTCGCGGCCTGCGGCAACATCCCAGTGTTGCGAACCTTCGTACGCGGTAACGATGACGCTCGCTTCCGATGGTCCGTAGGTGTTGAACCAGCGAACCCGATCGCCAACGAGTGATTGCCACGTCGCGAATGTCGATGCGTTGGCCTTCTCGCCACCAACAATCAGGACGCGCAGGGCCTCATGTGGGCGCATTTCAAGATTTGTGAGATCGCCGACCCACTCATGCCAGAACGCAGTTGGGAGATCGAGCACCGTGATCGCGCGTTGGCGTAGCCAATCGCACAAACCCATACCGCCGAGCGGCATCTGCTCGCTGCGCACGACAATGGTCGCGCCCGCGGCCAGGGTCGGGTATATCTCTTCGATACTGATATCGAAGCTGGTCGAACAAAACTGCAGGACTCGATCTTGGTCGGTAAGGCCGTACAGATCAACCGCGGCAGCGGCGTGATTTACGAGCCCCGCGTGCGTCAACATAACGCCTTTGGGTTTGCCCGTCGAGCCGGACGTGTATACGAGATACGCCAAATCGGTGGGGGTGGAGCGCGCGATCGGGCGAGTTGTGATGGCATCACTGGCGATGAGTGCGGGCCACAATCCATCCATGGCGATCGCATGAGCACATGCGGCATCGCCAAACAAATCTTTGGTGGCGGCAATGTGCAGCAATACCGTTGCCGCGGAATCCTGAAGCATATGGGCCAACCGATCCTGAGGATATTCAGGATCGAGCGGCAAGCACGTGCCGCCGGCTTTCAAAATCGCTAACAGTCCTGTGACCATCTCGATACCACGCGGTGCGCAAATGCCGACTGCGATATCAGGCCCGACTCCAAGGGCCTGAAGCCGGTGGGCGAGCGCATTCGACGCGCGGTCAAGCTCACCGTACGACATTGCAAGTTGCTCAAATTCGATCGCGACCGCGTCTGGGTTCGCGTCCGCGCGGTCTTCGAACAGCTGATGCAATAGCGCCGTCTTCGGATCGTTCACCAAAGGAGGTCCGGCGGCGAGGGCCAACACTTTGGCTTCATCGACCGGATCGTGCAGCAGCATCGCGGAAATCGGCTGATCCGGATTCGCAATCGCACTGCGCACGAGATGCTCGAACTGCACAGCCATCCGTTGCACTGAGGCAGTGTCGAAGAGATCCGTAGCGAATTCAAATCCCATCACGAGACCGTCCGCGAGTTCCACCATCGCGAGGGTCAAGTCGAACTTTGACCAGCGTCGCTCGAAAGAAACTCGTTCGCCGATCGCATCTCCGAGTACTCGGTGTGCGGCTTGTTCAGTGTGCACGACCAGCATCGATTGAAAGACTGGCGTGCGCGACAAATCGCGGTCTGGGGAAACGGCGATAACAACTTTGCCGAACGGAACTTCTTGATGTTGCAGTGCGTCGACGGCTTTGGCCCGAACGTTGCGCAGAACTTCACGAAACGTTGGGTCGCCGTGGAGCTGGGTGCGAATCGCCAGCGTGTTCGCAAAGTACCCGACAACGCTTTCAAGGTCCGTGCGGTTTCGGTTCGCTATCGGTGTTCCAATGACGATGTCGTCTTGACCGCTTTGCTTGGCCAAGAACGTTGCCCACAACGCAAGCGCAGTCATAAACAACGTGCAGCCTTCATTCTGGCCAAGTTGTCGCAATGACTGATGTTCGGTCGTCGGCAAAATGCGATGGATGTGCGAACCTTGAAAACTCTGAATCGGTGGGCGAGGGTGATCGGTCGGCAGCTCGAGCATCGATGGCGCCCCGCTCAGCTCGGCCTGCCAATAGGCAAGCTGTTGTTCTTGCACGCCTCCGGCCAACATCGCACGCTGCCACACCGCAAAATCCGCGTACTCGATGCGTTGTGCTTCGATCGACGGCACTGCGTTGGTAAGCGCATCGAGGTAGAGCGCGCTGAGCTGGCGCCAAAACGGCGCCCGCGAAGAACCATCAACCGCGATGTGATGCATCACGCTGAGCAACACGTGTTCTTCAGCGTTGATGCGCACTACGACAATCCGCATGACTGGACCGCGGCGGAGATCAAATGGCGTCTCGGCGGTATTGCGCAGCAAAATAAGCAGTTGTGCGTTGGCGGCTTCCGCCGAGAGATCGCTCAGATCCACGATGTCGAAGTCAGTCGGTTGCGCGGGGCCAACAATCTGGATTGGCTCATCGCGTTCGTTGAGGTGATACGTGGTTCGAAGGATTTCATTGTGAGCGATCATCGCGTCATACGCACGGTGCAGGGCATCAAGATCGAGTGGGCCACGGAACCGAACCGCTTCAGGAGCGTTGTAGGCCCAGCCACCGCCGGAGACTTGCTCTAACAGCCACAGCAATTCTTGCGGATGCGACAACGGCACCACATCGTTGCCATCGGCATTCGCATTCGGTTCCCGGCGGCCGATGGGCTTCGGGGCGCCCGCCGCAGCTTTGCGTTTGGCGGCGAGCCGTTTTGCTAGAGCCGCGCGCTGCTCTGCAGGGCTCATTGTCGCGACGGAGCCGAACTGCGGTTGTGCGCCGGATTGCGGTTGTGGGTTCGAAGCCGAAATATCGTCGACGGCAATTTCTTTGAGCGCACCGGTTTCACCAAGCTCGGCAGCTTCGGCGGCGAGCGCCGCGCGAGCGCCATCGACCTCGGCGGCGAGCAATGCAATTGTCGATGCGCTAAAGATCGTGTGAACGGGCAAGTCGATGTCGAACGCCCGCCAAACCTTCGACATCAATTGCGCGGCGAGCAGTGATTGTCCGCCAATCGAAAAGAAGTCGTCTTCGACACCAATTTGTTCGAGCCCGAGTATCGAACGCCAGATGTCGGTGATCGTGCGTTCGGTGTCGTTGCGAGGCGCAACGTGCGGCGTGTCGCGGGCAATGAGGGACCACTGAGGTTCCGGTAACGCTTTGCGATCGGTCTTGCCGTTGGGGGTGCGCGGCATCGCTTCGAGCGATACCACAATGGATGGCGTCATGTATGCCGGCAGCGCGTCGCGAACTGAACCGCGAAGGTCGACTGCGCTGGCACCGTCGCTGCGCGTCAGCACGACGTAGGCAACCAAACGCATCTCACCGACCTGATCTGGTCGGGCGAGAACTACAACTTCTTCAACATCGGGGTGGCGAGCGAGGACAGCTTCGATCTCTCCCAATTCAATGCGGTAGCCGCGTACCTTGACTTGGTGGTCGATACGTCCGAGAAATTCAATGCGGCCGTCGCTACGGTAGCGCGCGAGATCACCGGTGCGGTAGAGCCGAGCCCTGCGCTTCGCAGCGACCGTCTCGGAGGGAATCGCCGCATGCTCAATCGCGGCAAACGGGTTTGCGACGAAGCGGTCCGCGGTCAAATCCGCTCTATTGTGGTAGCCCCGCGCTAGCCCATCGCCGCCGATGTAAAGCTCGCCAGCGACGCCGATCGGCACAGGTACTTTGGCTTCGTCGAGGATATACAACGTGGTGTTCGCGATCGGGCGCCCAATCGAAATCGGAGTATCGGCATTGATCCGCTGCACCGTGGACCAGATGGTTGTTTCCGTTGGTCCATAGAGGTTCCAGAGTTCCGCGACTTTGGGGAGCAACGCGGAAGCGAGACTCGGCGGGAGCGCCTCGCCACCGCACAAGACTCGCAGCGCTACGGCGCCGTCCCAGTCTGATTCGATGAGCAGCCGCCAGGTCGCTGGCGTTGCCTGCATGACGCTGATGTGCTCGTCGCGGATGAGTGCCGCCAGCGCGCGAGGGTCGCTTGCATCGTTGCGTGATGCCAGCACGCAAGTAGCGCCAACGAGCAGGGGCAGAAATATTTCGAGGCCCGCGATATCGAACGACAACGTGGTGACTGCGAGGAGTCGATCATCAAGGTTGAGGCCGGGCGTTTCGGCCATCGTTTCGAGGAAGTTCACGACGCTGAAGTGCTCGAGCATGACCCCCTTGGGCATACCGGTTGATCCCGAGGTATAGATCACATACGCAAGATCCGAGGGCTGGACGACAACCGCAGGAATTGTGGTGGCGCATTCAGCGATGAACGCTGAATCCCGGTTGAGGTCAACGACGGCAACCGCCTCGGCAATTTCCAAAGTTCCTTGCAGCGTTTGTTGCGTCACGATCGTCGTCAGTTGCGAATCGGCGACCATGAATGCCAACCGGTCAGCGGGAAAGCTCGGATCCAGCGGAACGTACGCGGCGCCACACTGCAAGATCGCGAGGAGGCTCACGACCATATCGAGCCCGCGTTCGAGGTAGATGCCGACGAGGTCGCCGGGCCGAACTCCCCGTTCGATGAGGTAGTTCGCGTGCTGGGCTGCTCGTTGCAATAACGCGGTGTACGACAGCGATTCGCCACCGAACCGGAGCGCTTCACGACTACCAAATTGTTGCGCCGTCGCGGCGACCAGTTCGTGAATTGTCGCGCCCTGCGAAAACTTGGTTCCGGTGTCATTCCAAGTCTCGACGAGGAGCTGTTCCTCACCGTCGAGGGGCAGAAGTCGAAGGTTACGAACGAATCCTGTGTGATTCGTGCACGCGCTGCGGGCGAGCTGTTCGAATTGGCGGGCCATTCGCTCGACGGTGTCTGCGTCGAAGAGATCTACACAGTATTCAAACTCACAGAACCAGCCGTTGTCCTGTTCGATCGCGGCAAGCGTGAGATCGAATTTGGACCATGCGCGTTGGTAGTCGAAACGCTCGCCGATCGCATCGCCCAACTGATACGCAGCTCGTGACTGGGTGTGGCCGATCGAAAACACTTGGAACACGGGCGTCCGTGAGGGATCGCGCGCAACCGAAACCGTCTCGATCACTGAGGAAAATGGGAGTTCCTGGTGCGCCAGACCCTGAGCGAGCGACTCCCGAACGTTCGCAAGCACATCGACGAACGTGGTGTCGTCGTCGAAGCGAATCCGCACGGTAATGGTGTTGGCGAAGTTCCCGACAATCGATTCGAGCTCAACGCGGTTTCGTTGCGCCGTTGGTGTACCGATGACGATGTCGTCGTTGCCCGTAATGCGATGCAAATACGTTGCGAGTAACGCGAGTTGCATCATGAACATGGTGCAACCGTTGGCCCGGCTCAGGGCGCGCAACTCGTCGGTGAGCTGCACATCGAGGAGATGATGGTGGTGACTCCCACGAAAGCTCTGCATTGGAGGACGAAATCGATCACTCGGCAGTTGCAACAACGCCGGAATCCCGGCTAACGCTTGCGCCCAATACGCGCGGTGATTCGCCAACGTTTGGTTGAGCTCGTCGCGTTGCCAAAGCGCGTAGTCGCTGTACTGCAACGGCAACGGTTCAAGTTCAGCGTCGCGGGCGTACGCAGCGGTGATGTCTCGCCAGAGCGGCGCGCGCGACCATCCGTCGACGGCGATGTGATGGATCACCAGAAGCACGAGATGATCGGTGTCGCTGATGCGCACGACAACGGCACGCATAACGCAGCCAGCCGCGAGATCAAACGGTTCTTCCGCCGCGTCGCGTAGCACGGCACGCAGGTGAGCTTCCAGACCAATGGTTGCAACTGCTTCAGGAGCGATTTCGACACGCGTGAGCGGTACGGATCTGATGTCGCGGTTGACGAACTGGCGCGGTATGCCATCGGTATCAAGGGCGTAGTTGGTGCGCAAGATTTCGTGGCGCAACAACGTTGCGTTCAGCGCTCGCTCGAAGCGACTGACGTCGAAGTTTCCAGTGAAGCGCACCGCCTCGGGAGCGTTGTACGCAGAGGCGCCGTCGGAGACGCGATCGGCGAGCCAGATTTGTTCTTGCGTCGACGACAATGCAACTGGAGCGTCGCGCACTTCGCGCGCAATGGGGCCGTCCGATTTCGCTGCCGTCTGGTTCTGAGCTGCACGTTGCTGTGCCGTACGTTTCTGAGCCAAGCGTTGGGCGAGTAGCGCACGCGCGGCGCTCGGCGCGCCTGCCGTGCCTTGACCGTCCGCGGGCGGGGGAGTGACATTTATTGGATGCTTCGACGCGTTGTTCCGGTGTTCGTCGGAGTCGCCGATCACTGCTGATTCCTTCGCATAGTTAATGTGAGCCACTCACGCTTCGGGCCCGCGGTAGATCGCGAGCGATTCGTTGCCCAAACCGATATGGCGATGCTATCGACGCGCCGAGGGCCCGGCTCAATGGCCAAATGGTACGAAGTCGGATACGGCGCCGATATCGAGTCACCGACGCGATAAATTTCCTCTGTACCGGAGTCGTCAGCGACCCGATAACTGCCCGGAAGACTCCCTAGGGTGAGCGCGAGCTCAAGCTCAACGCCGCCGGGTGGCTGTTCGTGATCATCGAGTGAGGAAGCATTATGGAAGTTGGCCGATTTGATCTTGCAGTGCAGCAGAAATGGCTGTTGGCAGATCGGAATCGCGATGGTGAATCGGTGTGTACAGCGCGGCTGCCACTGGGTTCAATCGATCCCGCGGCGCTGCAATCGGCACTGCTCGCGCAAGTCGCACTCCACGAGATCTTTCGCACCCAGCTCGTGATTCCGAGCGGCATGCTGAACGCGTTGCAGGTCGTCCACGCAGAGGCAGCGCTGCATTGGGATGGCGAGGCAGACAACCGCGCTGGCGATTCACCCGAAGCGAACTTGAGCTGCGATGTGCGCAGTGATGATGCGTCGACCCACGTCGTGCTCAGATGCGCTGCGACGCTCGCGGACGCCGCGTCGTTACGCATGGTGTTACAGGCCGCAGTCTCGTCGGTAGTAGGCGGCGCCAACTCTGGAAATCTAGAGCCACTGCAGTACGCCGACTTTGCCGGGTGGCAGGCCGAAAAGGCCGCCGAAGCTGGAGCTGAACAACTGGCTGCCGCAGCGCACTGGCGCGCCCAACAGTTTGCATCTGTTTCCATCGAAGGCGACTCCGTCACGATTGATTATGCATTATCGGATGAGGAACACAACGCGATCAGCGCCATGCGAGGCGCGAGCGAAGCGCCATCCGAAGCCGCATGGCTCGCGCTGAGCGTGGCCTTGATGCAGCGCCTGACCGGCACCAACGACGTCGAGACCACAGTGGCTATCGATGGGCGCCAAGACGACGAACTGATCGGTGCAGTAGGCGCATACAACATGGCGCTACCCGTACGCTTCGCCGACGTTGCCGATCAGACGATTTCCCTTCTGATCGCCGAGGCAACCGCGTCGAGGCAACAAGCCGTCGCTCATTCGCTACTCCCTCCAGCAGTAGCGACCAACGCTGCTCTGCATTTCGCGCATCACACACTCGATGGTCAGCAGCTCGCGGCTGGTGAAGTCCTGAGTCTGCGCGACACCTCGGTCGCCGCGCGCGTCGCGATTGAGGTCAACGAATCGGTGGCGTCTACATCGGTACGCGTCACCGCAACGGATACGCACGCGCAGCACACTGCCGCGGGGTTCGTGCGGCACCTGCGCGGGTTGCTCGGCGCGTTTACAAAACCCGATGGCCGTGACGCCGGGGCGTTGACGGTGCGCGAGATCTCGATATGGCTTCCCGCGGATGCCGACGCCGCGTTGCGACGCGCCGTGAGCGAGCCGGAGTTCGCGAACGCAACCGGACCAAGTTCGTTGGCACACTGCGTCGCGGTTCACGCGCGCACATCGCCGGACGCCGTTGCCGTCGTCGCGGGCGATGGGACGCTGACCTATGGAGAGCTGTGGGCGAACGCACAGGGCACGGCTCGTGCGATTCTCTCCGCGCAACCAGTCGCCGCAGCACCGGTCGGTATCTTGTTGGATCGTTCAGTTCACATCGCCGCCAGCATCATCGGTTGCTGGCTCGCGAACGTCGCGTACGTGCCGTTGCACCTTGATCACCCGACCGATCGTTTCGCAGTCCAGCTGGGAACCGCAGGAGCCAACGTCGTGGTGACGTCTTCGGCCCTGGCGCCGAAGCTTCCGGCTGGAATCACGAGTGTGATCATTGAAGATATCGGCGAAGACGACAGGGCCGGCGCCATCGACCCGTCGTGCGCCGGAAGCTCGCTCGCGTACGTCATCTTCACCTCTGGATCGACAGGAGTGCCGAAAGGCGTAGCGGTGACGCACGCCAACCTCATGCACTACGCGACGGCCGCACACCAACGCTTGTTGAACGGCGATGCCGCGGCGCGAAGCTTCGCGATGGTCACATCGTTTACGACAGATCTTGGCAACACCTCGTTGGCGCTCGCAATGCTGACCGGCGGGACCCTCCAGATCGTGCCGAGCGAAATTGCCGTGGATGCGATCGCATACGCACAATGGAATATCCAACATCCGGCTTCATTGTTAAAGGTCACGCCTTCACATTTGCGGGCATTGTTAGCTGGCGGCGCGGGAATCTTGCCGAGCGATTTGCTCGTGGTGGGCGGCGAAGCGTTGCCGTGGGATCTTGTTCGCACGGTGGAGTCATTGTCGCAGTGTCGAATCTCAAATCATTATGGCCCTACCGAGACGACGATCGGCGCGCTTACATCGCCGATCGAGCGCGACGCACGCCACAGCCAAAGCGCGACTGTCCCGATCGGAACTGCGTTACCCGGATACCGAGCGTACGTTGTGGCCTCCGATGGCACGCTCACTCCGGATGGCGTCCCGGGCGAATTGTGCCTCGGGGGAGTTGGAGTCGCGCAGGGATATCTCGGACGCGACGATTTCACGGCCGAACGGTTTGTCGCAGACCCGCTCGGCGGTCGCATGTACCGCACCGGCGATTCTGTGCGACGGCATATTGATGGCAGTATTGAATTTCTCGGTCGTATCGACGGGCAGCTCAAGATCCGCGGCTATCGCGTCGAACCCGGTGAAATCGAAGCCGCGCTCGAGCAGAACCCGAACGTATCCCAGGCAGCCGTCGTGCCGAACGTCGAGCCGAGTGGCGATCTTCGTTTAGTGGCGTACCTGACCGGATCGGTGGCCGCGGGAGGTGGAGTCGAAGGAGTGCGCGCAACGCTCGCACAAACACTGCCTAGCCACATGATTCCGTCGCTCATTTTCGTTTTGGAATCGATGCCGCTGACGCCCAACGGAAAACTGGACCGTTCGGCGCTTCCGGACCCTGCTTCGATTCGCAACAACGACGACGACGATTACGTCGCTCCTCGCGACGAGGTAGAACGCTCGGTCTGTGAGATTTGGTCTGAGCTGCTCGGCGTCGAGCGAGTTGGCATCGAAGACGACTTCTTTGCCCTCGGTGGTCATTCGCTGTTAGCCGCGCAAGTGATCGCAAGAATCCTGCGTGATTTCGGAGTGCATCTGCCGCTCCACACTCTGTTTATTGCTTCGAACGTCGAGGCCCTTGCCGCCATGATTGCCGAGGAGCAGATCAAAGCGGCCGGCGGCGAAGAAGCGATCGCGGCAATGCTCGACGAATTGGAAGGCCTCACCGATGAGGAAGTTGCCGCACTGCTCGCCGATGACACTGCGGGTTGAGCCCGATGGCTATTTCCGCCCGAGACGCAACGGAGTCGCCGGATACCGGCGACTCATCGCGGTCGCAGCAAGCGCTTCGAGCGCAGCGCCTCGCGCAGCTCACTCCAGAAAAGCGTGCGCTGTTAGAGCGAGCCTTGCTTGCGAAGCGCGGCGCGAATGGCGACCCCGGCCGCATACCAAAACGCGATCTGTCGATTCCGACACTGTTGTCATTTCCTCAACAACGGCTGTGGTTTTTTGATCAGCTCGAACCCCAAAACATCACATACAACGCCTGTGTAGCAATGGAATTGCGTGGCGCCTTGCATCTCGATGCGCTCCAAGCAGCAATTGACTGTGTCGTCGCCCGTCACGAAGTCATCCGTACCGTTTATCCGAGCGTAGAAGGAAAGCCCGAACAGCGAATCCTGGAATCGTGGTCCTTACCGATCGAGCTTGTGGATCTTTCGCAGTATGACGACACCGATCTCGACGTTCGAGTTCAAACAGCCATCGACGAGTTGCCTCGGTTGCCGTACAACCTGCAAGCTGATTTAACGATGCGGATCGCGTTGATCCGCCGCACCATTACTGATCACGTCCTGTTAATCATGGAGCATCACATTGCCTTCGATGGTTGGTCCGATGAAATTCTCTGCAGTGAAATAAAGACTGCCTACGAAGCTCATCTCGCGGGAGTCGAACCGAAGCTTCCGGAGCTCGCCATTCAATACGGAGACTTCGCTGCGTGGCAGCACGCACGATTGACCGAGGATCGCCTCAATGAATTGCAGACATTCTGGAAGCAATATCTCGCCGGAAGCCCGGCACTTATTGCCTTGCCCACGGACTTGGCGCGCCCCGAACGGCAGACGTTCAACGGAGCGCGCGTCTATATCAACATCGATGCCGAAATACTCAAACCATTAGCCGCGCTCGGACGCGCCGAAGGCGCAACTCCATTCATGGTCCTGCTCGCAGGTTTCGACGCGCTGCTGCACCGGTGGAGTGGTGCGACGGACATCGTGATCGGCACCCCTATCGCGAATCGAAATCGAGTCGAACTCGAAGGTTTGATCGGGTTCTTCTCGAATACGCTTGCAGTGCGCAGCCGGTTGGAAGCCTCGATGACTATGCGAGAACTCGTTCGGCACGTTCGCGAACAGGCGCTTGCCGCATTCGAGAACCAAGAACTCCCTTTTGACCGCATCGTCGAAGCAGCCCAGCCGGTGCGGAACCCGGCCTACAATCCGCTGTTCCAAGTGAACTTTAGGGTCACTGGCGGCGGCGACGCACTCCTGGATTTGCCGGGGGTGGTGGCAACTCCGCTCAACGTCGACGTTGGGTTTGCTCGCTTCGATCTGGCGATGGAGCTCCAACAAACAGCGAATGGTCTTGCCGGATATTTGGAATACAACGTTGCCCTGTTTGAACCCGGAACCGGTCGATCGTTAGTGAGCGCATTCGCAGCGTTGCTCAAAGAGGCTTTGGAACGACCGGACGATCCGATCAGCCAGCTGAAGATGGCGGAAACTAAAGCCAGCGGCGGCATTCGCTCTCGGCGTCGGTAAGCGAAGCAGGCCGATGTTCACTCGCCAACAACCGTGTCAGCTATTTGGGCGGCTTCGCAAGGTAACGCCGATAGCGAGTCACGACTTCGAATCCGAGCGAAATCCACAACGGAACCCCCATCTGCGAGGCCTGGCCTGCGATCAAGTCGCAGCCAAATTCGTTCATCGCGGCATTATTGGCCTCGATAAACATTGCCTTACCAAGACCTTTACCGCGTGCCGCGGGCAAGGTCGCGGCCCACTGGAGACCGCTGGTGCCGTGATCGCTAAAGGCCATGCAGCCACTCAGCGCAACGTCATTCACAAAGGCAACGAATGCCGCGACCCGCGGATCGTTCACGCTGGCAGTACTGAACACAACCCGTTCGGCCAACTCAAATGGCATACCTTCGATGCCGTATCCCGCGACAATGACTTCGAGGTATTGGCGGCGCAGTTCGTCGGAATCAACCCGCCGAATCACAACGTCGGCGTCAAGCACGGGCATCGGAATTGGGCCGCCGCAGTACGCGATACCAGGGTTGCCTTCGAGCGGTGGACGTTGAAACATGTTCGCGGCTTGTGCGAGAACTTCCAGATCCGAATCGGCGTGGTCCCGGATCCAAACCGCGTAGCCCCGTTTCAATGGACGAAAGAAATCTTGGGCGCGTCGCATCACGGTCTCGGCCGGAACATCATTGTTGATCCTCACGACGCCGTTGGTGTACGTACCGGGGTACGCATGACCTCCGGCAAACGTCAAGACGCCTTGCGAATCATCGAAGCTGCCTCCGGGTGCCGTCGTGGCCAAATGGCGCAGATACGCCACCAAGTTCGCATCACAACGCGAATGCAAATCCGCGGGAAAATTCGCAGGAAAATTCGCGGGAACATGATCTGGCGAGTCAAATTCGGTCACGGTGAGCGAGCGTACCGTCGTGCGCAGAAACGAAGCGACCAATGAACAGTGATCGCTTGGCGCCCAACAGTCCGAACCAACAACGGTTGATATTCCTCGATCAGCTCGGGCTCAGCGGGGCCCATCACCACGTTGCCGCTTTCGTGACGCTCATGCGATCGCCCGACGTCGAAGCAATACGCGGGATCGTCGCCCAGGTACTGACGAGCGAGTCGAATGAAACGATTGAGATCATCGAATTCGTCGCTGGCGATGGGAAAGCACGAACGGATTTTCTCGAGCGAGCCTTCGTGGCCGTGGACGGAAATTCGTTGCGCTTTGCCGTCGTCCAGGGCATCGATAGCGTGCAACTGCTGGTGTGTGCACATCGAGTTGCGCTCGATACTGCTGGATGCATCGAAGTTCTCGAAGCAATAGCCACCTTGGCCAAACGCGCAGAAGGTACAACCGACACACACGATCCTGTGGCGATTCTTGAGCGCCGGCTCGCGTGCGCCGCATACTTCGAGCGCAACAATGCGTGGCTGGGAAGCAAAAATGGGGCGGCTGCGATTGAGCGCTGGCGGCGTTACCTCGTCGGCATTCCTTCCGGTCTTCAGCTGCCCAATGATCGGCGACGCCGAGCCCAACCGAGTTACACGACCAATCAGGTGTCGCGGTCGCTCCAAAATGGGGAGCTAACGCAGCACCTGCAACATTTGACCGACATTGAACGCGAAGCGCTGATGATGGCGAGCTTCGCCGGCGTGCTCGCTCGCTACAGCAGTCAAGACGACATTGTGATCGGTTCGTATCGCCGAGCCGCCAACATTCCCGCCGCCGCGATTGGCCCACTGCTCGATGTACTCCCAGTACGAATCGACGCTTCCGATGATCCAACGCTCGGCGAGTTACGCGAACGCGCTCGGATCGCTCTGACGCAACGCGAGACCGATGACGCAGTTCCGTTTGGAACGATTGCCGATTCCGTTGCGCTAGAACGAGACACGAGCCGGCATCCGATCATGCAAGTGACGATGAGTGACGCCCGGATCACTCATCCGCAGATCGCCAGTGCCGCCCCGCAGGTCATCGGAGCCAGCGAATTCGATTTCGAAGTGTGTTACTTGCTGACGCCTGAGTCCGTGCAACTCACTGGCGCCTTCGCAACCGATCTCTTTGATCGGGAAACGATTATCGACTTGCTCGCGATGCACGAGCGGCTTCTCGAAGCGATGGTTCAGTCGCCAACTTTGCGGCTCCAATCCGTAGCGCTGCTCAACCGCGACGAACAACGCGACGCTCGATCGATGGGTACGGGGCCAGAGGTACCGGTCGCGAGGCGTTGTCTTCACGATGTATTCGCCGAGACGCTCCAGCGATCACCGAACGCGGCGGCCGTAACAGGGCTCGGCAAAATGCTTACGTACGTGGAGCTTTCTGATCGGGCGCACCGACTCGCCGCAGCGTTGCGCGCCCATGGCGTTGTGCGCGGCGATCTGGTTGCGCTTGCTACCAACCGCGATCCCGATCTGTTGACGGCGATCCTCGCTATCCACCGGTGCGGGGCTGCCTACCTTCCGCTCGAGCCGAGCTACCCCGATGAACGCCTGGAGTTCATGGTGAGCGATGGGGGAGCACGCACACTCGTTGCGAGTCCGAACCTCACCAATATCGTTGGAAGCTTCGACGGGACAGTGGTCGCCATCGACGACACCGCACTCGCCGAGTACTCGGCGGAGCCAAATGATTCCGCGCACGATCCATCTGATCTCGCGTACGTCATTTACACATCGGGCTCCACCGGTCGACCGAAAGGCGTGATGATCGAGCATCACGGCGTGGTGAATCTCATGCATGAGATGGCCTCAAGGCCCGGCTTGCAATCGGGTCAGGTGATGGTGGGCGTCACCACGCCGGCGTTTGATCTCTCAGTGCCGGATTTGTTTCTTCCAATGACTGTCGGTGCCCATCTTGTGTTCGCCGATCCCGCGATCTCAGCCGACCCGAAGCGTTTGAGTGAATTGCTCGACGACGTCGATTGCGCGCTGATGCAAGCCACGCCATCTACATGGAGAATGTTGCTCGATTACGGGTGGGCTGGGCGCGCCTCGATGAGCGTCGTGTGTGGGGGAGAGGGCTACACCAGCGCGCTCGCGACGCCCCTTGCCAGCAGAGTCCAAGCGCTGTGGAATTTCTACGGCCCGACGGAAGCAACGGTGTGGTGTACTTCTGCTCACCTTCCGGACCCCTGCGATCCGTTGCCGTTGGGTGGAGCGTTGCCAAACATGGCCGTATTTGTTGGTGATTCAAACGGGGTGCCCGTACCCGTGGGCGTTCCAGGCGAGCTCATGATCGCGGGCACCGGACTCGCTCGGGGTTACCTGCACCGACCTGAGCTCACCGCCGATCGGTTTATCAGCATCGACGACCCGAACTTTTCGCGGGCCTACCGAACTGGCGATCTCGTTCGCGCTCGCCGCGATGGATCGCTCGAGTTCATGGGCCGGATCGATCACCAGGTGAAACTCCGCGGCTTTCGTATCGAGCTTGGTGAGATCGAGCAATGCATCGCCGCGCACGCTGGTGTGCGCGAGGTCGTGGTGATGGTTCGTTCGGATAATCCGGCGGATCCGCAAATCGTCGGGTACGTCGTAGGCGATTGCGACCCGATGGAGCTTCGCGTTGCGTTAGGGGAGCGTCTCCCCGCTTACATGGTGCCGTCGCACATTGTGGTCCTCGATGATCTCCCCCGCACTCCGAACGGCAAAACCGACCGAACCGCGCTGCCAGCCCCGACGACTCCGCTCGTGAGCACGCGTGAGTACGTTGCACCTCGCGGCCCAGTCGAAGACGTCCTCGTTGCGATCTGGCAGACGGTGCTAGGCGTCGCGCGGATCGGAATCAACGACGACTTCTTCGAGCTCGGCGGACACTCACTGCGCCTCACGCAAGTCCTGACGCGAATCACGGAGTCGTTTGGCATCGATTTAGCGTTGCGAGACATCTACGCTGCGCCAACGATCGCGGCCACCAGCGACGCAATTGCAATGGCATCGCTCGCAGCAGATCCCGAACTCGAAGCTCTCCTCAACGAACTACAGCATCCCTAAGCATGTTCACGGGGCCACGGCGTCGGAACTGAAGCAATTCTGCACCCAAGACGCTGACTGATCATGTACCGCCGATAATCCACGTTATGTCAACCTGAACTGGAGTCCGGCTGGATTGAGGTCTGGCTGGATTGAGGTCTGGCTGGATTGGAGTCCGGTTACAACCGCACTGTCAGGGCCCGACTGGATTCTTCGGCATGCCTTGGGATCGGTGATGGCTCAATCAATCCCCAACCGGGACGCGTTAGATACGGCCGGCGGATTTGGCCGCAGCGACTGTGTCGTTCAGGAGCCGCTGCACAATGTCGAGCCCGGCATCCCAGAACCCTGGGTCCGCCAAATCGCAATCGACCAATGCACCGAGCTGTTCCGGCGCCAACGAACCACCAGCGCCCAGCAATTCGAGATACTGCGGAACGAAGGCCGCACCAGTCGCTTCGTAGCGTGCGTAAACCGACAACGCCAAGAGCTGCCCATACGCGTACGCGTAGACGTATCCCGGCGAGCCGATGAAATGCGGGATATAGGACCACCACGTGCGGTAGCCGTCGGTAATCTCAACTGAATCGCCGAGCAATGCGTGCTGCGAGTCGTACCAGAGCTCACCGAATCGCTCCACCGACAATTCGCCGTCGTCGCGACGAGCCGTGTGCACGCTGTGCTCGAAACGGTTCATGGCCACCTGGCGAAACACCGTCGCGATCGTTCCTTCGAGGTTCTCGGCAAGCAACGCGAGCCGATCGTTGGGATCTGGGGTCGCGTCGAGCAACCGCCCAAACGTGACGGTCTCGCCGAATACTGATGCGGTCTCGGCCAATGTGAGCGGTGTCGATTGGTGAAACACGCCCTGCGGCCGCGACAAATAGGCGTGTAAACCGTGACCCATCTCGTGCGCCAACGTGAGCACATCACGACGGCTCGAGGTCCAGTTCAGTAACAAATACGGATGATGCGACGGCACCGTGTACGCACAAAATGCTCCGCCGCGTTTCGCGTCGCGCACCGGAGCATCAATCCAACCCTCGTCGAAGAATCGGTTGGCAATTACCGCAAGATCCGGCGAAAACGACGTATACGCATCGAGCACAATCGATTTGGCTTCGGCCCAACCAATTTCGGTTTCGGTCGATGCCACACTCGCCATGCGGTCGTAATCCGCCAACCGATCTAGCCCCAGCAACTGGGCCTTCAGCGAATACCACTCTTGCGCGATCCCGAAACGCCCTTGGACTGCCGTAACGAGCGCGTCGACCGACGCATCGCTGGCTTCGTTGGCCAAGTTGCGTGACGAAACCCACGAATCAAAATTGCGAATGCGATCGTCGATGCTTTTATCGGCGAGCAACGTATTGAACACGTACGCACGCGTCCGAAGGCCGGGCGCTAGCCCAGCGGTGACGGCCTCGGCGGAGCGCTGGCGCACTCCCCGATCCGGTGACTGTAATTTTGAGAGTCCGGTTTCGAGTTTCGTTGTTTCGCCGTCGAGTTCCAACGTGATCGCCGACGTCAGCTCTTCAAAGAGCCGTACCCAGGCACCAGCACCGGTGACTGATTTTTCCGATAAGACGATTTCTTCGGCTTCGCTCAGCAAATGCGGGCGGTACCGCCGCTGTGAACGCAGATGATGCGCAGCAAAATCTAAGACCGGATCGGCGAGCAATGTATCGACCAGATCATCAGCGACCTCTGCCCATTCGAGCTCGAACCACAGCAACTGGGTATTGATGGCAGTCGACCGTTCCTCGACCCGCATCATTCGCGCACCGTGCTCCGGAGCGTTGGTGTCGACAGCAAAGGCCAAGTGTGCATAATTGCCGGCGCGACCAATTGCTTCGGCAAGCTCGCCCATGGAACGCATGAACGCTGCCAGTTCCGAACTGGTTTTTGTAGCGATTGTTCCGCGTTCGCCCACGAGGCGCTGCGCGATCGTGTCGGCCTGATCCAGGAGTGCATCGATCCCTGCGTCGCCGGGAGCGGGCAACAAGGTTTCAATATTCCAAGCGATGCCCGATGCCAAAAGGTCTGACGCCAACAGGTCGGGTGCGAGTGGGTCGGGTGCGAGCGGGTCGGCTTCGGATGCGGTCATGGCCGCAATCTACGACGGCAGATCGAAGCGGTGATGCATTGTTAAGAGCCGAGCGACGAAGCCGTTACTCTCGAAGAAATTCTTCGTGAGGCGCTCGCCAGGCAACGCATAGGCATCGATACCAATGCACGCGTGCGACGCGCACCACGCCACGATCATTTCCATCATCGCTTCGCCCACGGAGACCATTCGGGCATCCGGGTCCACGTAGAGCTGCTCGATACGCCCGATCCGCGAACCGTCGCGCAGTTGCTCCAATGCGACCGTTGCAAACGCCAACACAACTTCGTTGATCGTGCCAACGACGCACAGTTCGGGCCGGCCCGGTTGGCCAATATTGGCGAGCTTGTTGCCGATCCTTGCCTCAGCGGCGTCGATAGCGAATGCGATTGGCTGGGCGCCGGGTTCGGGTGCTTCTCGATCGGACCACAGCACTCCCCCGCGAGCCAGTCGCTGTTCAACCCGAAACGCGTCCGCAAGTGCTGCCAGCACGATGAGGTCAGCTTCGGTTGCGACCCGGGCACCAACATCCATCGTCATACGGGGCTCACCACTGGGATCGGTCACTGGGATCGGTCACTGGGATCAATCACGAGGATCGGTCACGCGGTCATGGCTTGGAGCTGATCAATCTTGCCGAGAATGGTGCGACGGTTCCGACCCGCGATTTCGTAACGAGCGATCGCATCGCGATCGTGTTCATTGAGCCCTTCAATGCGTTCAACAATCTGCGATGCCGACAACGTGTCGTAGCTGGGGATTGCTAAATCTGCTGAGGCAGATACAGGTGCAGATACAGGTATAGGCGCCGCGGTGATCGGTGCAACGTTCACTGTGGAACGATCCGAATCAAGATCGCCGACTGTGCTCGCAGCTCCTGGTTCCTGGGCACTCGTGTCCCGCGATGCAGACGGCGCTGGGCTGTTGCCTGCGGGTTGCCGTGCGTCTGCAACTTTCGCGGCGAACTGCCGCTGAAGCACTGGAACTCCGAACGTGACTGCGAGCTGCCCAGTTGCTTTGGCTTGATCCAGACGACCGGTGAGTTTCCCGAGCGCGACATCCACTTCGTGGCGGCCACGATCCAAACAATTCATGGCATCGTCGGGGTGCGGATCAAATAGGTTTGCGAGCGCACCCAACGGCAAGCTCACACCGAGGTCCAATGGGAGCGGCAACGGCGAACGACCTTGCCTGCGACTCATGGCGTGCCCATCTTCATACGGTCGTTCATCCTAGTGATGGGCCGCGGCGCCGACGCCACCAGCCCACCAAGATCCCCACGCCGACGCACGCGCCACACAGCAGCGCAAATGAATCGCCGATGCGCATGTATACCGTTGCGCCATGGCGAGTCACCGCCATAGTCGTGACCGCCTCGTTGTGAAAGAGCTGAGTCGAGCGTGTAATGCGCCCGCGGTCGTCTATGACCGCGGTGATCCCGGATACCGACGCGTGCAGGACCGATCGACCGGTCTCGGCCGCGCGCAGTTGATCGAGCGCGACGTGTTGTTCGGAGTTCGCTGAGCGTCGGTAGGAACGATTGTTGGTACTCACCACGATAAGTTCCGCGCCCTGCTCGGCGCGGTCGCGGACCAACGGCCCAAACGCGGATTCGAAACAGATGACCGTTGCGATGCGGTGGCTGGCGATCGTGAAAATTCCTCGCTGATGCCCCGGAGTGAAGTCTCGTGGGATCCGTTTCAATTCCGAGATGAGGCTCTGCAGTTCAGCTCGCCACGGCACCCACTCGCCAAACGGCACCAAGTGACGCTTCTCGTAGGTGCCGAGCAGTCGACCAGTTCCGTCGTACAAGACATTGCGATTGAACACCTTGCCGTTTCCGGCCTCCGCGACCCCGTTGCCCAGCACGACTGCTGAATGTTGGCGAGCGTACGAAATCAGGCGCTCAGTAATTCTCGGATCGTTCACGTACTCGGGATGAAATGCTGATTCGGGAAACACAATGAGGTCGTAGCGCCCCGTGAGTTGATCGGCGAGCGCAAAGTGTCGCAACGGCAACGTAAACGCGGCCATTTCCTGCGGGGTCAGATCTCGGTTGATGTCGTTGCCTTGCAACATGGCGATACGCATGGTGCCCGACGATTCCAAACGGGGCCACGCCGCGAACCAAACCGCGGTCCCAACGACCACCACACCCAATATCGAACTGCCCCGTAGCACTGCCGCAAGCGGAGCTCCCATCGTTTCAGCGATCAACGCGTTGATCAGCACGACGACGAACGACACCAAAGCCACACCGCCGAGCGCCGCGAGGCTCCGCATCGGCGGGATGTTGTGCATCGCGTAGCCGAGCTCACCCCAAGAAAAACCACCGAGTGGCCAACGGCTCACCGCGGCCTCGCCCACAACCCAAGCGGAGGCGATCGCGAACGGTCGCAGCCACCCGCGTGGGTTCATCAGAGCAATCAGTGCGCACGCACCCCCCCAGTAGAGCGCTAATACTCCCGCAAACGGGACGATAGCGATGGCACCGAAATACCACGCCCAGGACACGACAATCGCGTAGTACACGAACCCCGCGATAAGTCCGAGCGAAAACGCCACCCTGGGCCGGACGCCTTTGAGTGCCCACAACAATGGCACCAGACCAACGAACGCGAGCCATCCGAAATCGAAACCCGGACGGCTCGCGGCAAGGACGAGACCGGTCGCTACGGCCGCGCCTCGACGCTTCCAACGGCCGTCCGGCTTCGGACGGCGCTGATGAGCCAAATTAATCAGACACAGTCCGAGCAGAGGCGCTGAGCTTCGTCGGCGAGCATGTGACCAGGTAGGACCAGGAAACAGCTGGAACATACGAACTCGCCAGGGCGGCGGGGAACGATCTTGTTGCCAGCTTCGGCTCGATCTTCAGGCTCGTCGTCGTCTTCTTCGTCTTCAAGCCCGGCCTTGGTGGTGCGCTCCCGCAGCACTACATCGAGTGCTTCTTCGACATCGTCGGGATGCAGCTCTTCGTCGAGGTCAATGACTTCGTCATCGTCGGGGTTCAATGCGGCGGCGACGACTTCTTCGTCGTCATCTTCAACCACGTCGTCGGTGATGCCCGCAACGAGCACCTCATCAACGACGAGCGCCTCATCGAGCGCATCGTCATCGTCGAGGGAGTCCTCATCGAGCTCGTCTTCAAAATCGGCATCGAGATCTGGTTCTTCATCGAAATCGTCGTCACTCATCGTTAGCTCTCGTGCTCGTCACTCGGGGTGGGCCAATCGGTTCGTTCATGGCTCGTTGGGTGGATCATTACTCGTTCGGTGCCGCCAGCTGGCATCGTCGAAAACGATGTCGAAATGATTGCGGGCGGCGCGGCGCGGGAGTATAGAGCGACGGCTCGCCGAATTGGTGCCAATAGCGAAAAACCGGCACGACGCGATCGTGCCTGGTGTGTGGGTTCAGAGCCGTGCGAGGCCTACGACGACTCGGCAAAGTACCCAGGAGCGGATCGCGCTGCTACGCATACATTGCGCAAACGAAACGCACACTTGATCACGCGTACTGCATCTCGGTGTTGATTTTGCAGGGTCATTCCCTCGGGCTGAGGGAGCGATGTCGCGTGGTCCAGGAAACCGTTGGGACCGCTGGGAGACCGAACCCGGCGCGGGCGGCAAAGCAGCGTTTTTCTACTAGGTATTCCTGGACCAACGCACTCCGTGCATGCCCCGCCTCCGCATCACCTCACCGGTGGCTGGGTACCGGTTGGAGGGGCATCCACATTGAGCCAAAAATTACTCGTCGGTGTCAAGTTCACACGCAATGTTTTTTTACGTTCGTGACCAGCGCTGACGCGAGTCGGGCCCGGTCACGGGCATAAAAAAAACCCCGAATTTCTATGAACTTTTCGATCATTACTCGAAGCAGTTTGACACACTCTGGTCACACCGGCATCGCGTCTAGCGCGGATGCATCAGGCAGGTAGTGCGCTGCCGACCGTCGTCGTCCATGAAGCACTACAGCTTGGCGCGTCGGGCTTCAGCCGCACGCTCGGATGCCAACCGTTCAAGTTCGTATTCACCGTGATCCACATACGTCATCGCTGCCGCGATTGCCGGGTGGCGTTGTGCGATCAGCGTGTGCATCGCTTGTGCGACCCGACGATACGTTGCGTGACCTTGGGGTGAGCTTCGCAATTCGATCAGGTGCATTGCTTCTCGTGCGTTCATCTGCATCGCGTAGCGAATCCGGTACGCCAGCGAAACCGCATACGAAGCTTCGTGCGGAAAATCGCCGCTCAGGTCGTCGTAAAAAGCCGCAGAGCGCTCCATTGCGGCCTCAAAGGCGTGCGTGGTGCCCGCCTCGGCGACGGCCGGAGGCACTTCGTAGCCATGGGCCGGAGTCAGCTGCTGCCATTCAATGGTGAGCATGCGGTGCCGTTGAAGATCTCGGAATGCGCCATAATCGCCGAGGATGTCGAAGCGATAATCGGTGCGTTCGAAGGCGCGGCCCGGCTTGTGGCGTCGGTTCTCTCGTTTGCCAACGTACGCCTCCACAATCGCCATGCGTTCGGCAGCCGAAAGCTGCTTCACTTTGGCGAGCACTTGGTACTCGCTTAAATGGGTATGGGGATAACAGATTGCCGCGATGACTTTGTCTTCGCCTTCGGGATCAAAATCAACGAGCTCAACCTCGTTGACCGGAACCGATGTTTCATCACCAAAAATGCGTTTGGTGAGCTCGCGGGCATCGTTACGGGTCGCTTCGAAATATTTGACCCACGCTCCCCCGCGTTCGGGCCGATCAACGCGCGACAAAAATGACGGTACAACTTTGCGCAATTCATCAAGAACGAGTTGCGCGTACTCCTGAGCTTCAGGCAACGGGTGAGCTCGCATGCGCAGCACCATCGCTTCAAAGGCTTGACCACTCGCGTATATCCCGACGTTGGACAATGTCGCGGCGGGAAGAATTCCACGCACGGCATCGCACGCCTTCGCTTTGATTGTTTGTTTGTAGACGAAATCGGAATCGCCGGATTCTTTGGGGTACTTCTCGCGTGCCCAATCCATCAGGGTTGGCAGCATCGCTTTGTAGGTCTCGAAGAGCGTGTCCATCATGCCCACGTAGCGCGCGCCATGGTTTGACCCCAACAACACTGGTGGTCGGTGGTAACGGAATCGCCCACTCAACGTGGTGTCGTAAGGGATATACCTCGTGGACTGTTCGAGGTAGGACATGATCCGGCCCCACTCGAGAATCTTCGTCAACAAATTCGAGGCTTGTTCACACGCGAGGTGCACGCCGCCGAGCTGAGCGACTGAGTCGTCGCCGTATTCGAGAAACACGCGATCGTAGAGCTGCTCGGCGCGACTCAGACCGACGCTGGCATCGATGCTCATGTCTCCCGAGACATCGAGGTCACCAACGAATTCGTCGAGGAACAAGCGGCGCAAACTCTTATCGCTGCGCGAATACCGAGCGAACAACGCGCCCTTGACGACTTCGGGGAGGTTGACCAGAGCAAAGACGGGCTGATCGAGGTTCGTGAAGTACGGCCGAAGGATGTCTTGCTCATCGGCACTGAACTGTTCGACTGCGTACAACATGGAAGAGCGATCGTACTGGCGGCGCCCCGCGCTTGGGTGTATTACCGAGCGCTTCACAACAAGAGACGGTAGGCGTTGGCCACGACTGAGACAGTGACCGACTGTACGCGGCCCGCCGGTACCCCGTCGAGTTCGATCGGGACGGCTTTGGGCGCCGAAATCACCACGCTTCGAGCCGAACGTTGCTCAATGTCAGGGTGCGGTACATGGGTCCCGGTTCCTAGACGCGACACCATCGCGGCCCGTTGGCCTCGGGCGAGCCGATACACGTGCACCTCAGCACGCCCATCGCCAGGATGGCCCCTCGGCACGAGGTCCAGCCCTTTGTGGAATTGGCCATTGCCGATGACGATCGCTTCGCCGGTACGCCAGGGATCGCCAAAATTGAATTGGCGCGACCACCAACGAAGCTGCCCTGGCGGCCTACCCACAATCACCATATTGAGCGCCAGACGATCATCGTCGAGCCGCAGTGCGTCCATCGGCACTGCGATTCCCGTGGTGGCCCGCGTGCCGCCCGAAATCCCAACGCCCGAAATCCCAACGCAACGCGCGATTTGGCTTGTCGCATCGCCGTGAAAACGAATGAGCGAACCCGGATGTCGCTGTACCGCGGCGCGTAGTTCGGCATCGCCGCCCGCAACCTCAACATCCGGGGCATCGGCACACGGCGCGCCCCACATCTCTCCTGGTCGTATCGCCATCGGCGAACAAGCTAACGCCGGGAAACCGCGGTTGCGCGGTCCGGGGCGGGTCGTGGGCTACTCCAGGCCCGCGACTTGGCTGGACGCAAACACGACGCCCCGCATGCAGAGATCGGCGGCTGACCGCGCGGTCGCGGCGGTCTCGGCGTTCAATGCAACCGTGCCGACCTGGCGCAAAAGATCGACAATCTGTTTGACGGTGCGCACGAAATCGCCGCCCGTCATGTCTTGATCATCGAGAATCTTCGAGAGTTCGTTGCCATTCACCCAGCCCGCAATCGCACCCGTGAATCCCGGGTCGGGCTGGCGGGTCTCGGGAAGTTGCGCATCGCGTTCGGCAAGCTGCAAGGCGCGCCAAGTCTTTTCCAGTTGTTGCGACCGTTTCGCAACGTTCTTCGACGGCCAGGCGCGCGGCGGCATGATCACGCCGTTGTCCGGGCCCCGCCGTTCGAACGCAATGCACGACACCATGGCCGCCATCTCGCCGGCGTTGAGACCATCCAAGAGACCGGTTCGGATCGCTTCAGCTAGGAGCAAATCGCCTTCGGTATACAAACGGGCCAGCATCGCACCGGCATCTGTGAGTTCCCAATCCGCCACGTAACCCCAACCCTCAAGCAACCCAAGCACGCGATCGAACGTGCGGGCCAACGTTTCGGTGCGGCCATCAACTCGGCGATCAAGCCGCGCGACTTCTCGGGTCAATCGTTCGATCGAACCCAAGGCGCGCATTCGCGATTTCAACGCCGTATCTTCATGGGCAGGGTGTGCGGACATTGCCGCTTCGCAGTCAACTAAGTATTGGAGTTCGCGATCTGGGGATTGCGGTGCCGCATCGAGATCAACCGAACGCAACAACGCCGCGGCTTCAGCGAGAAACTTTGGATTCTTGGGATCAAACGGCCGCGGCAAATCAAGAGCAGCAAGCCGATGCGGTGTCGTACGAAAATCGTCGGCGTGGAGGTGCAACACCTTTGCGGTTTCGGTCACCGCAACGATGCGCCCCGGGCCCTTGCCGCGTTCGTGATTGAGTACGGCCACCGGCCCAGCCCACGGAACGCGCACTACATCGCCGGGCCGCAACGAATCCAGACGCCCGCCGCGATGGGCGACCGTGTTGCGTTTCGCGGCATCGAATGCGGCGACGAGTCGCTGGTATTCATCTAAATCTCCAGGACCCGAATCGATCAGCTCGCGTTGGCGCTGGAGCTGATCGCGCGACCGTTGCAACTGACGTTCAAGACCGACGACATCGCGATCGGCGTGATACTGAGCGAAGGAAAGATTCAGCAGATGGCGAGCCGCTTCAAGGGAACAACGCTGCACCAGATTGACGGCCATGTTGTAGGTGGGCCGAAAACTCGAACGCAACGCGTAGGTACGCTTCGAAGCCAAACTGGCGACCTGATCAAATGTCACAAACGGGTTCCAGCACACAATCGAATACCCGAGTTCATCGAGCCCTCGGCGGCCGGCGCGTCCGGCCAATTGGGTGTATTCGCCAGGAGTCAATTGCTCGTGGCGTTCGCCGGTGAATTTCGAAAGCTTTTCAATCACTACGGATCGTGCGGGCATGTTGATCCCGAGCGACAACGTTTCGGTAGCGAACACAACTTTGACGAGACCAGCGGCGAACGCGTGCTCGACGGCTTCTTTCATCGGCGGAACCATTCCCGCGTGGTGCGCAGCAATTCCTTGTTCGAAGCCTGCGAGCCATTCGTCGTAGCCCAAGATGTCGAGATCATCATCGGACAACGCGCTGACGTGTTCTTCAGCAATTCTGCGCAGTTCTTGGCGTTCATGGGGCTTGGTCAGCCGCAGGCCATCGCGCAGACATTGCCGGACCGCATCGTCGCAGGCGGCCCTACTAAAGATGAAATAGATAACCGGCAGCAGATCCTCAGTGCCGAGTCGTTCCACGAGCTCGGAGCGCCGCGGCGCGTACAACTTGGCGCCACGCGGTCGCGCCGCTTTCGGATTCACGACCTTGCGATCGAGGCGTGACGCTTCGGGGTTGGGTCGCAGTTCGGCATCGGGGCCATCGCCGACGAAGGTCGGCAGCACGTGCAACTGTTCGGCGCTGCGATCCCCAACCGCGTAAAGATGGCGGAGCTCCACAGGCCGACGTTCCTCAATGACGGCCGTCGTGCCTCCACGCACGGTTCGCAGCCAATCCGCAAACTCTTCCGCGTTCGAAACGGTTGCCGAAAGACACACCAGCTCAACCGTGGGAGGGAGATGAATAATGACTTCCTCCCAGACCGAACCTCGGTACGGGTTCTGGAGATAGTGCACTTCATCGAGCACCACGAATTGCAGGCCGTTGAGCGCGGCACTGTTCGCATAGATCATGTTGCGCAGTACTTCGGTGGTCATCACCACGATGGGCGCGTCGCCGTTGATGGAATTGTCGCCAGTGAGCAACCCAACGTTTTCGGCGCCGTATGTACGCACGAGATCGCCGAACTTTTGGTTCGAGAGCGCCTTCAACGGTGTGGTGTAAAAGGTCTTCGTCCCCGCCGCGATCGAAACTGCGATCGCGTATTGCGCAACGAGCGTTTTTCCCGCGCCAGTGGGCGCCGCGACCAACACCGAATCGCCAGCAAAGATCGCCTCGATGGCTTCCCGCTGGAAGCCATCGATTTCGAAATCCAGCGTCGCCGTAAAATTCTCCGGCGACACCGTCGCGGTCATGTCGATGAGGTTGGCTTTGCGGGCGGGGTGGTAGGCGTGACTGGCGCGGTACCGGACGACGTTGTGGTTTGTTGATTCGTGGTCGTGGTATCGCCAGCCTTGGTAGTCGTGCTCGCGGAAGCTTTCGTGCTTGCGGTTTTCGGTGGTTGGGTTATCGGCGTCGTTGGTGTGGGCGCGAACGTGGCGGGCGGGGTGGTGTGGCGCAGAATGCCGGTAAATGCAGTCGCCCACAAAATGACGACTGCAACTGCTCCCAACAGCACACCACCAATCATGAGCAACAGGCTTTGTTTGGGATTCTTGAACTTCGCGTCAGGCCGGCGGACGATCCGTACCGAGATCACGATTCCGGCAACGCTTGCAGCAAACAACCACGCCATCCGCGGCTGGCGGTAGACGAGCCCGCCGGTGCCGGGATTGAAATTGCCGGGCCGCATTGCCCAGATCAAAAAGGCAGTGAGCCCAATGATTCCCATGATGCCGAAGACCGCGATTCGCCGCTCCTGAATTGGGACGGTGCTCGGTGCGGTGGAGTTGCGAGGTTTGCGGCTACGGGGCGCGCTCATCGTTTTAGGATCCTTCCAATAACTATCGAAACTTCGTAGAAGATCCACATCGGGACCGCCATTAGGAACAAAGAATAGGGGTCCTGGCTCGGAGTGATGACCGCCGCAAAAATGACGATCCCCACAATCGAATGCCGCCGGTATTGGCGCAGCTGGGCGGTAGTGATGACGCGCAGCAGCAGCAGAAATATCAGCAGAATCGGGAACTGAAACGAGAGCCCGAACCCAAGGAACATCAACCCCACGAGTGTGATGTACGAGTCCGCGGTCGATTTGGTCGCCAGGCTGTCGCCGCCAATATCGATCAGGAAACTAAATGCTTGGGACAGGGTGAACCAGGCCACCACCGTTCCGGCCGCGAAGAGCAGCGTCGAGCTAAATACGAACGGGAGTGCCCATTTCCGCTCCTTTCTCGTAAGGCCAGGGGTAACGAACTTCCAAATCTGAAACAAGATGAACGGCGACGCGAACAAGACACCAAAGTACGAAGCGAGTTTCATCCGCACGACGAAACCATCGAGAAAACTGAGGGTGATCAGCCTGTCGCACGCTTCCTTTTTACAGACTGCAAGCCCCGCGCTCGCGTCGCGCAACGGAGTCGTCAGCCAGTGCAGGATCTCTGGATAAATGATGAAGCCAACGATTCCGCAGATCGCGACTGCTGCTAGCGACTTCACGATGCGGTTGCGTAGCTCCGCCAGATGTTCCATCAGGGTCATGCGAGCGTCGTCGCCCGATGGACCGCGCGATGGGTCCACTGGCGCGTCGGCGATTTTCGTCTTGGTACGTCGCAGGGCCATCGAAGCGTTACAAGTGTCTTTTCAATCGAAGCTGCCAGTAGGCGGTTCGATGTGTTGAAATGTGGGCGCAGGCACCGGCGGTGGGGGTGGTTCATCGAAACCGTGTTCGGCGTAATTCGGTGCCGCGGCGTACGCGTCGGCCTTGAGTCCGTGGAGGTCAAGGGCATCGCTTAATTCGCGCTTTACGGTCGATTGCATATCGCGCAACGTCCGCATCGCACTGCCAAGCTGCCGGGCGATTTCGGGCAGTCGGTTGGGCCCAAAGACAACCAACGCGACGACCAAGATGGCGAGGATCTCACCGCTTCCTGGAAAGCCCATAGATCACACCCTTCGACCGTCGAATGGAAACGCTGCGAACAGATTTCGTAGCGGTCTGATGTTACCGGCGGTCGAGGTCGTGGTGAGGAGCCTGGGCGTCGCTGACCGCACGGCGCAAGGCGGCGGCGCGATCCGATTCGGCTCGTACCTCGACGAGCAGTGGCCGCAACTCCATGCGGGTCTGGGCCAACGTTTCGATTGTGGCGCGTACCCAGTTACCGCTGAGCTGTGCCGCCAGTAAGACGACCGCGAGGCTGAGGGTGGTGATGGCCAATACGGCGACAGTCATAACCATGAGCTTAGGAGACGTCGGTGCCGGTTAGGGCCGTTCTGGGGCTTCGCGGTGCAAACTCTCAGTAACGCTGCGGTTCAGTTCATCGAACCAATCGTCGGTTTGCAGATGCAAGTGGAAGTCCAAGAGATCGTCAGGTTGTAACGAGGGACCAGCCGGACGCTCGCGCAGCTCCGCGGGGAGCCGCCAAACCTGCATACGCACTCCGCTGCCGACCAGCAAATCGACAATCCGTCGGCTCGCGTCTTTGGCAACGGGCATGTCGCAGTCGGGACAACGGAACGTATACGCACCGCTTTCGTCGTCTGAACACACTCGTACGGTGAGATCGTTCGGCCGAAGCTGTACATCTCCACAGCTCGGACAATTTGCCCTAATAGTCGTCACGGCCCTTGGTCTCCATCCCTGGTAGGCCCCGCACGGCTATTCGTGCGGTGATACCAGTACCTCTCGGCAGGGGCTTGCATGGCCTTAAGCAGTCTCTTACCTGCACGTGGCGCAATAATGGGGCATGCGCAGCACCCCGCCGATTACGTTCGCCCATAGAGGCGCAAGGATCGATTTCCCGGAAAACACCATGCCCGCATTTGCATCAGGCCTGGCCGCAGGGGCTACCGGCCTCGAATCGGATGCGTGGCTGACTGCCGACAATGAGGTGGTCCTCATGCACGATCGCTACGTCGGCAAACTCCTTCGTCGCCGAAACGTACGTGAATCAACGGCGGCCCAATTGGCCGAATATGGCGTTCCGCGCCTCGCGGACGTTTACGCGGAACTCGGAAATAATTTCGAATTTTCTATCGACGCCAAGCATCACAAGGTCGTGCAGCCGATGATGGATGTCGCAGCCGCACACGGCGCGCTCGAACGGCTCTGGCTGTGTTACCCAGACCATGAGGTGCTGGCTGCGCTGCGTCCGCAAACGACGGCTCGCCTCGTCCATTCATGCCCGAAAGATCATCTGCCCGACGGCGGCGTCGAACGGCACGCGAGGACGATGCAGGATTCAGGAATCGACACGATCAATTTTCGTCATACCGAATGGACTGCGGGGCTCGTAGCGCTGTTTCACCGTTTCGAGATCAAATGTTTCGCTTGGGATGTGCAACAGGATCGCCACCTTCGGGAGATGACAAGAATCGGCATCGACGGCTTGTACTGCGACCGTCCCACCCGAATGGTCGAATCCGTCGCCGCGCAGCTAAAGGGAGCGTCCCGTCAGGGCGGCGCAGCGGAGCAAGCCGAGCCGACCGACCAATCCAACCAGCTATAGGAATTTGAAGCGGCTGAGTGGCCAGATGCGTACGAAGGCGCGGCCGACAATCGTTTTGCCGGCGATCGGTCCGAAGACGCGTGAATCTTGGGATTGGCAACGATTGTCGCCCATCACGAAGTAGTAACCCGGC
>JANYBW010000037.1 GCA_025360585.1 Actinomycetes bacterium
CATCACCGCCGCAGAAGGTGAGTTCCACCTCAGCGTCGGGAAGCGCCTGCCGCACTATGTCCGCGACACCCTCATTGCGATCGACGGGTAACACGATCATTTTCGGGCAATCGCTAGCCCGCGGCTTTCCCATCACGCGCAACATTGTGCGCACAACGCGGTCGCTCTGGGGAATGCTGTAACCGATCAAGATAATTCGATCAGCTTGCGCTATCGCTTCTCCCGCGCGAATCCAAAGTTCACGCAGCATTCCGTTGGCCATCATTCCCAATTTCGTCGGAACCGGGGCAAGAAGTGCAGGCTCCAAGCCCGGGCCACAAGCCCGAATTTCCGGGTAGTCAACGGAACCTTGCGAACCCCAAGCGCCGACGTCGCGCGTATCGAAAAGTGGATCTCCGTAGCTGCCGCGATCGCCCGAATATAGCCAGTTGAGTGATCCATGCAGCTTCAGAAGCCGGAACGTCTCCCGATTCTCTCCGGCCAACACAGCAAGGCCCTCGCGCGCGCTGAGCGTCGGCAAATTCAGCGTGGACAAACACAAATGACCGGCGAAAGAACGTTCGAATCCAAGTTCTTCACGAAGCGAATTGAAAGCTGCCTCCACGAGGGTGTCGTAGTTGAACGAGATCAACGTTGCTCGATCACCATGCCATCTACGCACGAGCCGAATGAGCTCATCAGGTGCGTCATCCCGCATCGCCTCGCGTTGGCAGTTCCAGATTTTTTCGGCAAGCCACAGGATCGTGTCGACAAGTGCGGCGCGACCTCGAAGCGCTACCGCATCGCTAAGCCATGGTTGCGGCTCTGACAGATATCCCAACAAAGCTTCAACATCTCCGTCGGTACCGAGCATCTCCGCGACGGGAAGATTCCCGTGTTGGGAGGCATCGAGGTAATCGACCAGCGGGCCTGCAAGGTCACGGACACAAGGCATCGCCGGCGACAACGCGCGACTGAACCCTGAGCCAAGAATGAACACATCACGTGGCTCGTGAACCATTGCTTTTCAACCTCTTCGCCGTTTCCTCCGAAAGACGACAGTAGTTCAGGTCACTGCCGCGTCGCCTCGCCACGGAAGGCCCACTGAGTAGGGCGGGTGGGGATCGAACCCACGCCTGACCGATTATGAGTCGGTTGCTCTAACCACTGAGCTACCGCCCTTCAGGGGACAAGCAACGATGCTACGGCTTCCGCCAACGCGCGGTCGGTCTCGGCGATGCTGCCCGTATAGTGCTTCGACGCGATCGAGGGATCGTGACCAGCTCGCATCGCCACCTGCGCCGCGGAGAACCCAAGATTTTGGCCGTAGGTTTCCATGAACTTTCGCAGGTAGTGAAAGTCGATGTGCTCGAGCCCCACCCGAGATCGGAGCCGACTGAAATACTGCGTGATCGAATCGGGTCGCCACGGTTCGCTGCCATCGACTGAATCAGAAAACACGTACGAATCCGCGACCAGCTCGCACTCGGCCGACGAGGCACGCGATCGGTTTGCGTCTAGCTGCGCGCGCAAGATCGAAAGCGTCAACGCGTCGAGCGCGACCACGCGCACGCGCCGATTCTTCGTAGGGATCTCCTCAACCACACTTCGAGGCAACGACACAACGCTCCAAGCGACGGTCAACGTGCCGGCATCCCAATCAACGTCGCGATCAACGCGCAACGCGCACAACTCTGCGCGCCGCAAACCAGTCGTCGCTGCGACAAGAATCGCGCGCGCATATTCAGGACGCCGCGAATCTTCCGCACCTTGGATCAGCCGTTGCACTTCTTGCGGAGTTGGCACGACTGGCGCGGCATTCGGAATCGACGGCGGCTCAGCCCACTGCGCAGGATTCGAATCACGCCAACCCCAACGACACGCTTGTGTGAACATCGAAGAAAGGCACGCATGGATTTGGTACACGCTCCGCGGAGCGAGTCCGCGCTTTTGATGCGCGCCGTAAAGGTCCGTCAACATCTTCGTCGATACCTTGCGCACCGCCACGCCACCGAGCGTCGCCCGAATGTTGCGCTCGTAGACCTTCACGTAGCCATGCACGGTGTTGGGCGAACGTCCCTTGCGGTTGAGTTCAACAATCCAGTCTCGAAACAGGGTCTCGACGGTCGCGCCGGTACCGGTGTGACGGCCCTTGCGTGCTTCAACAAGCAGCTCGGCTCGTGCAACCTTGGCATCGCGCACGTTGCCATAAAACATGCGACTCGTCTGTCGGCGCTTCCCAGAAACGGGATCACGCCCAGCTTCAACAATCAGTTCCCACGCACCCGGAGCACGCTCACGCATCCCCGGCAACTTCCGAAGTTCACTCGCCACATCGCCATCGTATCGAATGTTGGATCGGTGTTGGATTTGATTTTCAATCCCTTACATTTAACCAGGTCAGAGCGGTTATTTCGAATGCATCGCGGACCATTATGAGTCCCCTGCTCTCACCACTGAGCTACGGGCCCGAAGGCGCCGTCATGTTAGGCGTTGGCGCGCTCACTGTCGGGTGCAAGTCCGCGGCGTCGGGTACGGAAACGGCGCTCCACCCCAAAGCTGGCCGTGCTCAGGGCGTTTCGCCGCGGTAGATCTTGGTGATGACGTCTTCGATGCCCGGCTCTTCCACCGTCAAGTCGAGCAGCTCAACTTGCGCCGCGACCCGCGCAACGAGATCGGCGGCGTTGGTGTGTTCACGATGAAACCGTAACCATTGCCGCGGCCCTTCAATTTTCACAACCACGGCACCATCGATTTCGATCGCCGGCCCGGCCACGGCGAGATCCACAACCAACGTGCGGAACGGCTCGAAACGATCGCGCAAGGCGGCGAGCGCGCCGTCGTAGATCACCCGGCCGTGATCGATCACGAGCAAACGCGAACACAGGTGTTCGATGTCGCCAAGGTCGTGGGTTGTGAGCATGATCGTGGTGCCACGTTCGCGTTGCAACGCGCTCAGAAATTCGCGCACTTTGGCGCGGCTCACGATATCGAGGCCAATCGTGGGTTCGTCGAGGAACACGACATCGGGACGATGCAACAATGCCGCAGTCAATTCGCCTCGCATTCGTTGACCCAATGAGAGTTGACGCACCGGCACGCTCAAAAACTCCTGCATCTCCAGGCGTTCGATGCATTCATCCAACTGTTCCCGATGCGCCGTCGTTTCAACTCGATAGAGGTGCTTCAACAGATCGAAGGAGTCCTGCAACGGAAGGTCCCACCACAGCTGGCTGCGTTGCCCGAACACAACGCCAATCCGCCGGGCCAACTCCACTCGTTGCCGCGACGGCACGAGCCCCGAAACCGTCACCGAGCCAGCACTAGGAACGAGAATTCCCGTGAGCATCTTGATCGTCGTTGATTTGCCAGCGCCGTTGGGCCCGACGTAGCCCACCATCTCGCCCGCCGCCACCGAGAATGTCACGTCTTCGACGGCGGCGACCGTTGTCCGCGATCGTCGTAGCGCGGAACGGCGTTTGTAGACCGTGAACGACTTCTGCAATCCCGCGACTTCGATCATGATCCCGTGCTCCGATACGAACGCACGGCGAATGTCCACACCCCAACCGAAAGGGCGAGAAACGCAGCCGCGACACCGGGCCCGACCAGCTGTACCCATTGAGCATCATCACTGCGCCCAAGGATGTACTCGGCCGGGAAATAGGCAACAAAACCGAGGGGAATCACGTACGCAAAGATTCGGCGGAGCCACTTGCTGTAGATGCTGAGTGGATACGACGTGAATTGGTTTCCGCCGTACGTGAATGCATTCGCAACCTCACCACTTCCCAACACTACGAATTGTGTACACGCGGTCAGGATGAATACGGCGCCAAATATTGCAGCGCCCGACGCGACGCTCAAGATTGTCAGCACCACTTTGAACGCGTTCCATTGCAGGTGCAAGGTTGCGATCGCGTAGATCAACACGATCATCGATTGCAGCGCTTTGCCAAACCTTCGCAGCGCAAAATCGGCACCCACGACTTGTAGCAAAGTTCCGGCGGGGCGAATCAGGATTGCATCGAACTGGCCCGAGCGGATCATGTCGCCCAGGCCTTCGATATGGCCCACAATCATGTCGCATACCGAGAAGCCCAATCCAGCGATGCCGTAGAGAAACGCAACTTCACGCACAGACCATCCACCCAGCCGGGGGAAATGGCGAAACAACGCGAGAATGACTAAAAAGTCAATGAACGTAAGGCAAAATGCACCAATGGAATCGATCAACAACGACGTTCGGTACTGTAACTGCGAGCGGATACGCGCTTGGATGAGGTGCCGATACAACGTCAAGTTCGATCGTGGAGTTGTCGTACTCATCCGCCTTGCACCACCAGTTTTCGGTGCGCGAGCCGCAACAATCCGCGCCCCGCGGCCAACGTCGCGATCACCCAAAGGACTTGGACCCCAATCACGTTGCCGACGTCGCCACGACTTAGAAATACGTCGATCGGAGCCTGAAGTGCTTGATACCACGGCAACGCCCGCAACGTCACCGAAACGCCGTGAGGGAAGAACGCGACCGGCAGCACCATCCCCGAGCACACGCTCATGAGCACGTTGTGAATCGACGACACGCCGCGCCAATCCAGCGTCCAGAACACCAACAAATTCATAATGAACCGCACACCAAAACTCACCACGACCGCGAGCACCACGCTCACTGAAAACGCGAGCCACCGCAATGCATTCGCGGGCCAGATCAAGGAATAGAAGATCCAACCTGTGAACAACGGAAACACTCCGCGAGCAATGAGTTGGTACGCCGCTCGCCCACCGTCGCGGGCGAGCCACCAGGATTGCAATCCGTAGGGCCGCAGAAAGTCGGTGGCGATATCACCGGTTTGGATCCGCAACGCGATGTCGTTCCAGCCCCACACCGCAACAACCATCAGTAGCGACTGAGTGAGCCAGGTATACGTCAGCGCTTCGCCCATGCCGTATCCGCCAATTCGACCACCACGTGCAGAGCGCAACGCCGCAATGAGTACTGCCGCACGCAAGAAGCCAAAGACGGTGTTCGTAAAGAGCCCCGAAACCGTGGCGGCTCGATACGCACTGTTGCGTTGGAATTCGCGTCGCGCTAATTCCCAACCGAGCCGCATTGTCGCAAGGTTATCGAGGCGCCGCTTCCGGCTCACGCGAACAGCGGTTTGAATATTGCCGCGTCCTCGACAATTGCGTTCGCGCCGTCGATGGTGAACAACTGCCCTGTGGTATATCCGGCAGCCTCCGAGACGAGATAGGCGACGCAAGCAGCGATCTCGCTGGGCATGCCCGGCCGTCCCACGGGAGTCGCGCAACCAGCGCGTCGTTCGCTTTCCGTCATCGATGCAGTATCAATCCAGCCCGGAGCGATAGCGTTGACAGTGACACCAGCGCGCGCGACTTCGAGCGCCAACGATCGAGTCATACCAACCATGCCTGCCTTCGCGGCGCTGTAGACGGTTTGTTCCGGCATCGCCACCACGGCCCCAGTGGTCGAAGCGATGTTAACGATGCGACCGAAATGGTTGGCCCGCATCGAAGGCACAACGGCTTGGCTCATCAGGAACGCGGTGGTCAGATTCCGAGCGAGCCCGTCGTTCCATTGCGCCAACGAAAGCTGTTCGATCGGCACATTGGCATCCGAGCCCGCTGCAAGCGACATCATCCCCGCGTTGTTCACCAACGCAACGACCGTGCCCATACGCTCGGCGGCGGACCTCACCGTAGCAACGCCGTCGAGCGCGGTGAGGTCCGCAGCTACGCCTACCGCGATTCCCCCGACCGTTGACTGAGCAACTTCATCGGCGCGATCGTGAATGCGCGGAGTGGTTGAGGCCATCACAACCGCGAAACCGTCGGCTACCAAACGTTGCGCACAAGCGAATCCAATGCCGGTGGGCGAACCCGCGCCGGTCACGATGGCAACGCGCGAAATGTTCACGACCGCACGCTACTCAGTATCAGAAAGCACGGCGTGCAAGGTTGACATTCCAATGCTGTACATCATCGGATTGTCCGCAGAATTGCGCAGAACTGCGATCGCATGCGCGAGAGCGTTGGCGCGAGCTCGTGCCCACAATTCGGGATCAGGATTCCCATAGGCGTTGCGAAAACGTTCGCGATGCTGAGCATGAAACAACATCCAAGCCGCACCCAAATCACACGCGGGATCGCCCGACGTTATGTCGCCCCAGTCCACCACCGCAACCACTCGCTGATCGTGCACGACGATATTGGCGGGATGCAGGTCGCCGTGGAGCCAAACGGGCGCAGCCGTCCACGGCACAGCGCTCAATGCCGATTCCCATGTCCACAAGGAACGATCAGCATCGATCACGTCACGCAACTCGTGGAAGCGTTGACGAGCCAGTTCATCGCGCTCCGCGAGCGGAACTCCGCGCCAGGGATTTATCGGCGCGTCGTGTGGAGCGGGTTCGTGGAGCGCGCGCAAGAATTGTCCGAGTGCTTCGGCGCCATGGACAGGATCGAAATTACTGCGGCCGTGATCGAGGCTCGAGAGTGCAGTAGCCCCAGCATGAAATCGCACCACGCTCCAGTGCCATGGATAGTTCAAACCCGGAACGCCAACCGCGACTGGTGCCGATATTGGCAATGGCAGGCGCGGCGCGAGTTGGGGTAGCCAGCGTTGTTCGTTCACGATGAGATCCGCGGCTAACGCACGCCGCGGCAGCCGAACAATCAGATCATCACCGAGCCGAAACATCGCGTTGTCCCACCCATTGGACAATGGAACAATTAACCGATCCGCATACTCGGGAAGTTGCTGGGAAATCAACGCCGCCACCAGCTCACCCGTGATCGCGACTTCGGCGGGCGGCATATTCTGCGAAGGCACGTCAGCTATCTATCACGGCATCGAGTCGCGGTGCATGAAATTTCGCTCACACTTTGCGCACGAAGAACACGTCCTTACGGAGCCAGCAAGCCGAATGTTGTTACCACCGCAACGATCGTGACTGGCAGCAAAACGGTTGCAAGGAATCGCTTCGGCATTCGGGGCCCTTCAAACGGCAATTTCATCGCTGCGCGACCCTACGAGATTGCTCTTGCGATCACGCAGTCGCCGACACGATGAAGATCGATCCACGAAGCACTACGCCCGTACCGTCGTGGCGCTTCGTAAAATCTTCAACCAACGCCGCACGAACAGCTGCCTCGACTTCAGCCGGCAGCTCGTTGAGCAACAAGCGAAGCGGACCAATTGTGAGCGCCAGCACTACGGCATCGTCGACGGTTCCCGGCCCTCCGTTGTAGAACGACAGCTCGTGTGGAGTCGCGGTGATGTTCGACCAGCCCGCAGCACCGAGCACGCGTTCGATCGTCTCGAATTCTCCGAGGCTAAACGGCCCTCCGTTGGCGGCAGGAAGTTCCACGACATGGCCGTGTTCCGCGATGATCCGCGCGCCGAGTTGCAACGGAGCATCCATCAGCTCCGATCGGTCACGCGGCTGCCACACCGCAGCGAACAAGCGACCGCCCGAGCGCATCGCACCGTGCAAATTCTTGAATGCGGCAACCGAATCCGCGAAGAACATCACGCCGAATCGCGAAATCGCGATTTCAAATTGTTGCGGTTCAAATGAATACGTTTGCGCGTCGGCGAGCACGAATTCGATGTTCGCAATGTCGGTTGCCGCAGTCCGCGCCTCGGATAACAACGCGTCGGAGATATCGAGGCCAACGACAGTTCCGGCCAACCCGACGATTCCCGCGGCTTCTCGAGTCGTAGCGCCACGACCGCAACCAATATCGAGAACGGTCGCACCGGAATACAGCGCCGCCGAGCGAAACAAAATTTCCGATACCGGCGCCAGCTGCGCATCCAACCGGTCGGCCTGCGAAGCCCAGCGTCGGGCATTCTCCCCTGCCCAATCCCAAATCGGAGCACTTCCCGTCGAGCTATTCGAGAAACCCGCATCATCAGCCATCGTTCGATCCTAGGTAACCATGATCGCGCCGGTCGGCGCCTGGTATAGGTCGAACAAAAACGAAGTTCGCGTGCCTCATTTCACGGACTGTCGCTGGTGTCATTTCCAAGTGGCATAATGGACCAATACCCAAACCGGGGCGAAAGTGGGCGACGTGAAGCGTGCAACTGAACTCAACCGCTCGACATGGTCAAGCGACAACACGTTGCAATGGTTCGGTGGATACGAAGGGTATTCCGATCCGGGAGAAGCCGCGGTCTTCGACCACGTCGCGAGCACGGCGGCCGCGACGGCGATACTCGATATCGGAGTGGGCGCTGGCCGCACCACACCGTTGTTAGAAGCCATCGGCTCCGAGTACACCGCAATTGATTTCAGCCCACAAATGGTTGAGCTGTGTCGCACCAAGTATCCGTCGCACGACATCCGTGTGGGCGACGCTCGACAACTCGAATTCGCCGACAATTCATTCGGGCTCGTGGTATTCAGTTGGAACGGCATCGATGCAGTAGATCACGAAGATCGCCAACTGATATTTCAAGAAGTTCGCCGGGTGTTACGGCCAGACGGAACGTTCATTTTTTCAACCCACAACAAGAACGGTCCCGGCCACAACGAAAAGCCGTGGAGTTTTCGCTACGACGATTTGAAACACCCACGCCGTCTGCTCGATTCACTGCGGCACCTCCGAACAAACACGAACAACTACCGCAAAAACAGTGCCATGAATCAGGACTTTGGTGGATGGTCAATGATGAACGCAGCCGCACACAATTTCGGCATCGTGATCCACTACACAACGCTGGAACAGCAACGCAAGGAACTCGACGAAGCCGGCTTCGAGACCCCCACGATCTTCGACAGCCGAGGCAAACAAATCCATCCCGACACGGCATCGTCTACCGCTTGGTGGTTCCATTTCGCGACGCAACCAAAAGAGTCGAGCTCAATCCCTTAGCCATAGGGTCATTACTCGACCAGTAGCGGCGCGATAACGCGACCGGCCCAGCGTGAAGTCTTGTATTTCACGAGATGGAACGCCTTGAATCGAGGGCACAGGCTGCACGCGTCCGGCCGAGCACTCGTTGTGCAATCGATGCTGCCGGCAAAGTCACAACAAAGCCCGGTGCCCTCGCCGGATCACATCGTTGCCGCCGGGGCCGGAATCGATGCGCCTTCGTATTGCCTTGCCCGGAATACCACAACGACCGCCAACAAAGTTCCAAGAGCCCGCAATCCTCCTTGTTCGCTGAAGCTCAAACCAACAAACCGGAACCAGGGAACAACGACGCAAAAGAATACAGCCAACGTCATCCACGGAACTCGATATTTTGCGACTAAGGCATCGAACATCAAAGCCCCGAGCAAAAGGCCCGCGCTGTAGTAGTGGTGGGCGCCAGGATCGAACAGGAGACGCACCGACAACGCCGCAAGGACGACCGACGGCCAACGCCCGCTCCGCACGAGAATCAACCCGAGCGAGAATCCAAGCACCGTCTGTAAAGGCCTATCCCAAAACGGAGTGCGCGCTCCGTGAAAGCCGATAAACCGTAGCGCTGAGGCCGGGTCGTTCGCGATGCTGAACGAGCTAGCCTTGAGCGTACGCGAGTCGGCGACAATAAACGGAGCCCAAGCGAACGCGATTACTGCGGCACAGATCGAGACCGCCTTGATGAACTCTCGCCCTTGAAACACCCACAGCAAGGCAACGAACGCGATTGCCCACGGTTTTGAATCGACGGCGAAAGCCAGAGCCGCACCAGCGACCATCGGACGGCGTTTCGCGATAGCGAACATCGCAAACGCCGTCGCCGCCAATGCCAAACCGTCATCAATGTGACCGCTACGAAACGACAATTCGATCCAGGCGGGAAGCAACAAAACAGTGCCGGCGATAAGAACCCCACCGCGTGCGCTCTGGCGTTCGATGTCGGCCATCCGGCTCAGCAACCAAATTGTCGGAACCAGCAACGCGCCGAGCCCGTAGGCAAACGCAAGTTTTTGCTGAGCTCCGCCTAAAACAATGATGCATTTCGTCACGAGGATCGCGGCGGGCCCGAACTGCAACTCAGGATGGCGGGCGAGGACGTGGAGGCCATCGCTGCCGAAAAGGCGGCTGGCGGCAAATTCAAAATAGTGCCATGACACCACTCGTGTCGCAGGAAACCATTTTGCTCCAATCAGCAGCGTGGCTATCAACAAAGCGACCCAAGGAATGATTGTCAACGCGCGTGACCAAGCCTGCGCCCCCACGTCCTGCGGTTGCGCTCGTTCTGCGCGAACGACATCTAGCTCTGTCGACATGGACAAGAGTGTTTCACTCTCGTGATAACAAAAGGTTGGGTTAGGTCAAATCTCGGCAAAACTGCAGCGCGCTTACGATTCCAACATCGAAAATTGTTTCAAGACCCTTGTATTAGCGGACGTTGCCAGTATGCCCAAGCGAGAATCGTCCGGGTTGCGGCCATACCGTGAGTCCGTGCGGGCCCGGCGGGACTGCGATCCGAGCGGTCAGAGATCCAGTGGTGGAGTCGAAGACATAGATCTCACCGTCGAATCGTCCTGATAGCCACAGTTCTTTTCCGTCTGCGGTGAGTGCGCCCATATCCGGGCTTCCTCCGCCCGGTATGCGCCATGTAGCAATGACACGCCCTGTTGCGGTCGCGATAACGGACACGCTGCCTTGCCCGTGAGGTTGTCCTTTGATGTGGATAGATCCGCGATTCGCCACAAAAAGCTTCGTCCCGTCGCGGCTCGGCGTGATGCTGTGCGCACCACGGCCAGTCGCAATGAAGCCAGTCACCCGAAACTGTCGTGCGTCGATGTAGTACACGCCGCCTTGGAGCATGTCAGCTACGAGGAACTCTTTGCCGTTGGGGCTGAGTCGGAGGTCTTGGGGCATCGATGTCGTCGTTGAATGGTCGGGCATAACCATCGATATGACCGGCCGGCCTCTTGGCGTTGGGAGCGTGAGGTTCCCGACGACGCGCCGCGTGGTGATATCGATCTTTGTGACCGTCCCGGAATATTCACAACTCAACAACATCATCGTTCCATCACGCGAGAAATCTGCGTGGTTCGCACCACGGCATTGTGGTACGGAAAGGCTCGCGATGAGTGCCATCGTGGTTGGGTGGCGAAAGTCGAGTCGCTGATGAAGTTCGGCCACCACGATCGCGGCTTTGCCGTCGAGTGTGAAATACATGTTATACGGGTCCGAGACTGCGATTGGCCGCCCGACAGTTCCCGTGTGTGCGTTGATCGGAGTGACGGTGTCGCCCTTGTTGTTCAGTACCCACAATGTCCGCAGATCATGCGAAACAACAACGTGTTGCGGTGTGCCGTCCGATCGGAAGCTGCCGACGACCCGTTTCGAAATGGGGTCTACCATGGTGACAACGTTCGAGATCCCGCTCGGAATATAAACCCGCGCCAAGTCTGTCGCGACGTCCGCCCGCAGCAACGTCGCGTCGGCGTACACACCTCGGGATTGAGCGATTGGCGCTGCCGACACCGTCGATGTCGTGACGTGCACCGACGTTGCCGCAACATTAGAGAGCGACGTCGTCGCTGTCGCTCTAACAAACGCGATAACGAGGCCTACGACCGTCACGATCGCTGCGGCGACATAGATCCTGCGACGTAAGAACGCGTCGCCACCGTTCGTTTCAAGCATCGACTACGCGCCTCGCACCAACGAGGCAGGGAACCCTTTCGGCAGCAAGCGACGGTCAGAGACGCGGCGCAGGATGTAGACGTTGTGCCAAATTCCTGCGATTTCGAATCCCCGCGCCCATACCCCAAGTGAATTCCACACTTCGACACGTTGACCGACCATCAATGGCCGCGTCGGTGACTGTTCGGTCGCGTCGCGACCGTTCGTGGACATTGTGGGGTTCCAGTTTCGTTGTTTCATGATCTCATTCTGGCGACCGGTCGATTGCGTTGGCGTGTACGGAATATGTGAACGCGCACATCCTGAGTTACTGAACGTTGCGCACGATCTTGTTTCCATGGCCCAAACCAAAGGCACCAGAGCCCCGACCAACACCCAGCACAGTCAACGTTCACGCGGTTTGTTTTCACGAGCGTTTGGCCAGCGTGACTGTGACTCGTGCACCACTGCGGGGGAGATTGTCGGCGTGGGCGGTGCCGTGATGTTGTTGCGCAACTGCGTGAACGATCGACAAGCCGATGCCGCTACCACCTTGGTGACGGTCCCGAGATCCGCTGGCGCGACTGAATCGTTCGAACGCGCTAGGTAAAAACGCCGGCGGGAATCCTGGCCCTTGGTCTGCGACCGATACTTCTACTTCCCCCGCCGTTTCGGTGACGCGTATTGTCACCGTCGTGTCGCGCGGAGCGAACCGCAATGCGTTGCCGACGAGATTGTCAATCGCTCGCCGTAAGGAAACTGCATCGACGGACGCAACTATGTCGGGGTCGCCTTCGGTCACGATGCGCACGCCGACAGTTTCCGCGACGTGCTCAAAATTCGTTACGCTGAGCCGGACAATCGCGATGATCGATTCGTTCGCGTGATTCTCGACGGATGGTTCCGAGTCGGCTCGGGCTAAAAAAAGTAATTCTTCGGCGAGTTTCGAGATCCGTTCGGTCTCTGCACCCGCGTTGCGGATCGCCTCGAACAGTTCATCACGGCTGCGATTGGGTTGATCCGCAAGCTCAAGTTCAGTTCGCAAAATCGCAAGAGGAGTACGCAGCTCATGGCCAGCGTCCGCGACAAACGCCTGCTGTCGTTGCAACGCGCCGCGTAGTCGGTGAAGTAAGTCGTTCATCGTGACCGCAAGCGCCGCGACTTCGTCGTTGGTGTTCGGAACGTGCAACTCACCGGCGACATCATGCGCAGAAATTTCCGCGGCGGTACGCCGCATTATTTCAACCGGACGCAATGTTGATCGAGCGAGCAGCCACGAACTCAACGCGGCGAGCACCGTTGCGATCACTGAACCAATAATGAGCGATCGCCGAACACGCCCTACCGCAACGTCGAGCGGATCGATTGAACTCGCAACAATGACCGTCCAGTGCCCGTCACGGCGCAAGACATCCGCCGACAACACTCGATGTGGATCACCAGCGATTGAGGCATTCGTGAACCAATAGCCGGCGTTCGAACTGCGTGCCCGCGAGATCGCGACGATTGGCGTGGTTCCCAAGTGTTGCGATGATTCTACGACCCGGCCAGCCGGATCAAGGAGCTGGCGGACGGCGTCGCGTGCCGGCAAGATTTTCGAACTGGCTTCCTCGCGAAAGTCGACACCCGATGTTGATTCGCGAACCGCCTGTACCAGTTCGTCGGCTCGGGCCCTGAGTGAAGTGTCGAGAGACGCCCGCAAATCGGCTTCCAAGGAACCCATAAAGATGAGCCCACCAACGATCGAGACGATCATCGTCGCGATCGCGAACATCGCCGCGAGTCGCAGCCGGATCGACATTACGCGTTGGCTCCAATCCGAAGCCGGTACCCGACCCCACGCACGGTTTCAAGATTCGCGGTGCCGAAGGGCCGGTCGATCTTGCGTCGCAAATACGACACGTACTGATCAACAACATTCGAGAATCCGTCGTACGCGAAATCCCACACATGTTCGATAATTCGTGTACGAGTAATGATCTCATCAGGGTGGGCCATAAACAGGTGCAGTAACGACATTTCCTTCGGTGAGAGTTCCAACACGGTCTCGCCGCGCCACGCGCGATGCGTCGCAGGATCGAGTCGTAAATCGCCGACAACCAATAGCGTCGGTCGCGATATTGCGCCACGACGAGTCAACGCACGAACGCGAGCCGCGAGCTCGGCGAAGCTAAACGGTTTCATCAAATAGTCGTCTGCGCCAGCATCGAGCCCCCGAACCCGATCATCAATCGCGTCGCGTGCAGTCAACATCAGTACCGGATGCCAGCGGTCCATCGCGCGCAAACGGCGACACACTTCAAAGCCATCAATACCTGGCAACATCACATCCAAGACGATCGCGTCGTACTCCGATTCCGATGCCATATGCAGACCATCAATGCCGTCATGCGCAACATCAACTGCGTACATCTCTTCACGAAACCCGCGTTGTAGCAATGCGGCCATCCGAACTTCGTCTTCAACGATGAGTATCCGCACCCAATCAACGTAACCACCCAAGATGTGAAAGTCATGAGAAAGTGGCCAAACTCCGATGAAAATGGCGACGAACAGACATCGCCGAACGTTCCCTGGCCGCCGAAGCAAGTTCATACCGCCGCAGATCAAGGCTCGTGGTTGCCAGGAAGTTCACAGCAGCAACTCACCCGCGGTTAGCACTGGACGTCGCGGTTTCATACCTTCCACGATGAAAGTGTATTCACCGACGAAACCCTTCGCCGGACATCAGCTAATCGAAAGGCCTCCCATGGAACACCTCAACAAAAGTCGCAAATGGCTCATCACCTCCGCGATCGCAATCGGCGTCACAGCCGGAGCGGCTGGAATCGCTACTGCAGCGACCCGCACCACGGCCGCGCCGATCGCGACGGGAACCGTCACCAAAGCGCCAGCGACCAGCAACGAAAATACGACCCACGAAAAGACCGAGTCCGCGGCACGCGAAACCGCGGAGAAAAATGGTCACGGATTCGGCGGCCCGCAAGGCCCCGAAGCCGCGCTCACCGGAACAATTGCGGATCATGTCAAAGCCGCCGCGCTCAAAGCTGTGCCGGGAGCAACCGTTGTCAGCGTCGAGAGCGACCGTTCGGGGACCCGTTACGAAGCGAACCTCACCAACGTCGATGGCACGACCGTCAAACTCATGCTGGACAAAACGTTCAAAGTCGTCGTGACCGACGTTGGCGGAGACCACGGCGGTCCCGGCGACACAACCACCGGCACACCCGGGGCATAACCACGACGAACCGAGCGTGACGACACGCAGGTCATAGACAAAGGCAGCAAACGCGCATGTTGTTGCGAATCCGGCTCACAGGAATCGGCAACAGCACGCGCGTTTGGTGCCCCAACACCAGCTCCACAAACAACCATCGAACAACATGTGAACACTCACACGTTGCTCACACGTTCGCTGAGAGCCAGACGCGTATAACCAGTGGTGTGCAGACACTTGAACGCAACGAAGGATTGGCCCAGGACGACCACGCACCGAGCATCGCGATCGCACAGTGGGGCCGATCATCGGTAAGCCCATTTTTGGATGGGGACGAAAACGTGATGATCACACTTCCTGGCGGTGCCGGAACGGGATATCTCCCCGTGAACCGGTGGGCTGTAATGGCAACTGATCCTGCGACACCTCCAGGCCTTCTCGAAGCCGGCATCGATGCGCTCCTCACGCAACTGCGGGTACTGCGACGACGGCCCGTGTTCGCGGCAGTACCCGACCCTGGCCCATATCTCCAGCGTGGTCTCGTCGCGACGCGTATCGCGGACAATGCAAGCATCGACCTCACTCATTTCAAGCTCGATGGGCCGAGAATGGCGAGCCTACGACACAGCGTGACGTCCGCGCGACGAACTGGCTTGCGAGTTGTCACATTTTGCGATGCGCACACCCAAGGTGTGAGATCAGTGTCACGCGAGTGGCTCACCACCAAAAGGGGTGGAGAACTTGGCTTCACGCTCGGACGTTTCGATGCTGCGATACTCACGCCGGGCAACTGTCGCGTCGCACTCGACCCCGATGGCGAGGTCGTCGGATTCGTGACCTGGCGTTCCTACGACAATGGCCGAGGTCGAGTGCTCGATTTGATGCGGCGTGCCGTCGCTGCTCCAAACCCGACTATGGATGCGCTCCTGGCGCAAAGCCTCTTCGATTTCGCGCATCTACCCGACGTGACCGTTGCCAGCCTCGCAGCTGTACCACTGTCGCACGGATCATTTTCGCAACGGATCTACCCAACCGAATCCCTACGCAAATACAAAGAGAAATTTGCTCCGACTTGGGAACCCCTCTGGCTCATTGCACCCTCGACACTCCTTCTGCCTGGCGCGTTGAACGCGGTCGCGAACTCGTACTGTCCGGGTGGGGTCGTCAAAGCGCTGCGCCGCAATGCGTGACGGCTACCGCCAGACTGTCTCTGCGATACGCAACCAGGCGCGCTACCCGCCGGTCGTCACAACCGCAACGATTGTCGCCGTCATCTACAGCGCACTTCGCTTCCACGTATTTAGTCACGAACTCGCGACCGATGTCGGGTTACGTTTCGGTTTCAGCCCACGCGCATTAACCACTGGCCACGCATCCACGCTGCTGACAAGTCAGTTCTTAAGCCGCGACTCATTCATGGCCATTTCGCTATCGGTCTCGCTTATGGTAATGCTGGGCCTCTACGAGATGATCGCGGGGAGCACACGGACGCTCGTGGTCACCGCGACGACCGCGGTCGCCGGCCCGCTCATTGTCTCGGCGATACTCGGAATTGGATCAGCGTTAGGCAATGATTTCGCGGGTCGAACCCTTTCGACTCTCGACTACGGAGCATCGGCAGTCACCGCCGGCGGCGGCGGCGCCTTCGTTGCCGCGCTGCGCGTTCCAAAACTACGGCGATTCGCAATGTTTTGGGTCGCGAGCGGACTCATCATCCACCACCAATTCGCCGACTGGGAACACCTCGGCAGCTTTGCGATCGGCTACGCACTCGGGCGATACATACCGTTACCTAAACCAACGAGCTCGCGAGCATTCGCGCCGTCGGATCGCCGCGCTATTTGGCAAAGGCGGTTGCGTCACACGACGATCATTGTCGCGCTTCCGGCGATGTGCATCGGCGCGCCAGCGTTCGCGAACCACATGCTGCCCGCGCTCGATAAAAAGGTCGTGATTACCCGCGTCACCACGATCAAACACGGAACGAAGTCCACCACGGTTCTCGTCAAAGAATCAGTCACCAGTTCACGCACCGAGCTGATTACCTACCCAACACCATCGATGGGCGGCACTCGCCACGCCTACGTCGTGCTGCCTCCCGGTTACGACACCGCTGAGATCCGCTACCCCGTCGTTGAACTGCTCCACGGATTCCCGGGCGCACCCAACGATCTCATCAGCGCGCTCGACCCCGCAAGTATCGAAACCGCCAAACACATCCCCCAATTCATCTTGGTCGCCCCCGACGGCAACGGCCCCCAGACCACCGACAGCGAGTTCGCCGATACTCCACACCAACGTATCGGCTCCGCGATCGCCACCGACCTCCAACGCTGGGTCAACCATCGATACCGAACCAACCACCGATGGGGTGTCGCGGGAGTGTCGGCCGGCGGATACGGCGCCGCGTACCTCGCATCACATTTCGTCGGCCGCTACCAAGCGGCCTGTTCACTCAGCGGAAGTTTCGTCGCGTCTGGACGAGTGTTCAACGGCACCAACTCGACGCTACGCAAACAAGCTTCGCCGCTACTACAAACAAACCGCAACGGGCCGCGTACCTACTTGCTTGCTGGAGCCCAAGACCCAACGACAGTACGCGACGCCCGCCTCTATGCAAAAGCACTCAGCCGACACGGCCAACAATACGTACTGCGCATCGGCCGCGGAGGCCACGACTGGAACCTCTGGAAACGCGCGCTCCCACACTGCATCCAATATCTCCTGGGCAACGTCTAGCCAACAGTTCCGCAATTTTATTCGTTCGAATCGTTTCTTCACTTCCAAGGCCGACATTCAAACAAACTACCGACCTAAGGAATTCGATGGCATCAGTAACAATCCTTGCAGGAATCCGCGAACACGACCACCAACGCTGACGAGTATGCAACAACAACGCGACAGTGCCACGAATCAAGAAATCCGTGAGCTCAAAACCCGATAACAATCCAGCCAGGGTTGCCGGTCCCGGGACGTTCACCTCCCGGGATCCGGCAACGTACTGCTACGCGATTCTCATCATCGGCGCCGTATTGCGTCTGCGTGAGTACAGCGCGGACCGTTCGCTATGGCTCGATGAGACCATGCTCACTATGAACGTCGTGAAACGTTCGTACTCTGGTCTTTTGCAGCCGTTAGCGGAACGTCAAGCTGCACCGATCGGTTGGCTCTGGGCCGAAAAGACAACCATGGTGCTCTTCGGGAAGAGCGAATGGGCGCTGCGGGCATTCCCGTTGTTGATCTCACTCGCTACGCTCATCCTGTTTTGGAAAGTCGCTCGCCGCTGGCTCAACGGGCCCGGACAGATCATCGCGTGCGCCCTGTTCGCGTGCTCACCTGATCTCATCCGCTACGCAGTCGAGATCAAGCAATACGGCAGCGACGTATTCTTCTTACTGCTCGTCATCTGGGCCGCGACCCGTGTCGTGGAACATCCCACGGCCGCGAACATCAGTACCTGGACCGTCATCGGTGTGCTCGCAACCTGGTCCTCGCACGCCGCGATACTCAGTGTCGCGACATCAGGCCTCATCATCGCTGCGGCCCTGCGGCACCGACGTATCAGCGGGCGATATATCGCTGGGTCTGGTTTCATCTTGCTCGTCTCGTTGACGACTGAGTATTTCGCGACGCTACGCGGACTCAGCCGTAACACCGCGCTCGCGACCTACTGGCACGACGGCATCGCTCCCCACCCGTACCGCATTCGTAGCTTTGCCGCCTGGCTCGCCCGGGTCGTCATACACCTCATGCAAAACCCGCTGCGATTCTGGCTCCCACAGCTCGCGTTACTCATTGTCGGTTTCGGTGCCTACGCGCTCCACCGAACGCATCGACTTTCAGCACTGCTCGTTATCACGCCACTCGTCGCGGCAATCCTGGCTGCGGCCACCGGCCGTTACCCCATGCGAGAACGCCTCGCGCTGTATCTCGTTCCGCTGGTATTCATCACCATCGGCGCCGCCGCGCAATACGCCACTCGTCAACAACGAATGTTCTGCGTGGCGGTCATCACAATCATCGCCATCTGTCTCGCACCAAACAGTCGCGGCTTCGCGGTCCTGTGGCATCCAATCGACATCACGGACAGCCGCGGGCCGTACGCATTCGTTGCTCGCGGCTACCGCGTCGGCGATGCCGTCTTGTACGAATCTCCCTACGCCGAAGAGTCCTACCGCTACTACGGCATCCGTTACCACCTGCCGCTCACCGGCCGCTTCAGTTTCGGTCGAACGCCAAACCCGTGCAACCACGGACCTGATGTCGCGCCTCTCGCACGTTACCGACGGGTCTGGCTCATCTTCACCCACCTCGGAACGACCGAACCGACGAACCGAGCAGCGATCTACGCGTCGCAATTCACCAGCTACGGCACAATCCAACGACGTTTCGGCGGCACCGGAAACGCGGCCGCCTACCTCATCATCCAACGCTCCAGAACAAGCCCGCACGGCCCGGGTTCGATGCGGTCCTGGCAACCGAACACCTGCCTCCAAATCAAACTCGAGCGATGAAGCAACAACAGACGCAACAAGGAGCTCCGATGCGAGAACAACACCTTCAAAGCCGCGCGGATACCGCACAACCGGGCGATTACATAACAATATTCGGCCGTGAAATCGGACCGATCGAAATCGTGACGCTCACCAGTAGCTCCGTCGTGACGTACCACCTCGGAGTCGGACAACCTCGCCGAGTGTTGCGGCGAAATTCCGACATCTCAATACGACGGCCACTTCCCACCGCAACGATCACCGTAACGCTCAACCACACCGAGATCAACGCGTTGAGTCGGCATCTCGCCACCATCATCAAAGCCTACGAACGCACCGGGACATCCACCGCTGCGACGAAACTCGCTGGAGCCATCAACCAACACTGGATCGATGCCAACCCCACGACCTGAACCGTCAACACCCAAAAACAAGCCGAGATTTGGCGTCAATCACACCGCATTCTCACGCAGCACCGTCACCATAGCCACACGGCCAAGACCCGGAGCGACCGACCAACGAGACATTCGAAGTCGCGACACTGGCCGAACCAATTGGCGATCGAAACCGCGTTCGAAGGATAGACATCCAATGTGTGGCATCGCAGGAATTTTGCGGCTTGACGGCAGGCCCGTCGACCGCCGCGAAATTGTGTCCATCACTCGGCCGCTCGCACATCGCGGGCCCGACGGTGAAGGTATCTGGGCAGACGGCTCGATCGGGCTCGGACATCGCAGGCTCGCGATCTTGGATGTCAGTGAACGCGGCGCGCAACCGATGGCCTGCGTCGCCGAACGGTACGTCATCACGTTCAACGGCGAGATCTTCAACTTTGTCGAACTACGCCAGCAGCTCGAGAACTACGGCCAGCGGTTCCGTAGCGATACCGATACCGAAGTCATTGCCCACGCTTTCCACATCTGGGGCGACGACTGTGTCTCTCATTTTAATGGCATGTGGGCCTTTGCGATCTGGGATACGAGGCGGCGACGACTGTTCGCGTCACGGGATCATTTCGGCATCAAACCATTCCATTACCGGATAGAACCTAACTGTCGTTTCACCTTCGCGTCGGAACTCAAATCGTTCCTGCACCTATCCAACTTCACACCACGTGAAAATGTCGAGATGACACGCCGCGGACTCATGGATTGGCGGACGGTCGAAATGGTCGACGACACGCTCATCGAAGGGGTCCAGAAACTCCCAGCGGGACACAACCTCACTATCGATGAACGCGGCCTGAGAATCGCTCGGTGGTGGAATACCATTGACAACGCACCGAGGATCCCTGATCGGTTTGAAGATCAAGTATTGCAGTTCCGCGAACTTTTCATCGACGCCTGCAAAATTCGGATGCGCAGCGACGTCAGCGTCGGAACGTGTCTCAGCGGCGGAGTCGACTCAACCGCGATCCTGTGCACACTCGCGAAACTTCGTAACGAGGGCGCGACGTCAAATGTTGCTGATCGCCTCGCCCAAGACTCCCATCGCGCCTTCGTCGCGACGTATCCGGGTACCGCGTGGGACGAACGCAACTACGCTCAAATCGCCATCGACCACACCGACGCGACTCCACACTTTGAGCAACTCGACGCTGAACTCGCCGTCGATCAAATCCGCCGATACGCATACGACTTCGAGGCAATCGGCGGGACCCTCGTCATCCAAATGTCGCAAATTTACAACGCGATGCGACGCCAAGGAGTTGTCGTATCAATCGACGGACAAGGAGCAGACGAACTCCTCGCCGGATACGCAGTCCACGTAGAACATGCCGAACGATCCCACGACTACCGGCACGAACCACTGCGTCGACTCTCGCTACTTCGGACCCGCTACGGGATGTACGGAACCCGAATCCCGCTTCGCAACACAGCACGCGAATGGCTCAACCAAACCCGTCGGAACGACAACCGGGTGCTCGATTCATCCACATTGATGAGACAACCGTGGATGCGCCAACCCTGGCTCGAAGAACCCAACGACCACCTCGACACTCACGAGCGTTCAATGGTCGCCGAAATGTCTCCGTTCGATCGCATGATGTACCTCGGTTTCCACCACCATCACCTCCCCAACCTCCTGCGCAATTTCGATCGCCTATCGATGGCCAACGGTGTCGAAAGCCGAATGCCATTTCTTGACTGGCGCGTCGTCGCCTACGGATTCGCGCTCCCAGAAACCTCGAAACTCGGCGGCGGACAAACCAAACACATTCTGCGCGAAGCGATGAAAGGCATCATGCCCGAACGCATCCGGACCCGACGCACCAAACTCGGCTTTACATCACCGACACCAAACTGGTTCAGAGGTGCACTCGGTGACTGGATCGCCAACGAGGTATCCCAGCCCGCATTCTTACAACAAGACCTTTGGAACGGCGAAGCGATCCGCGACTACGTCCGCGCACGCAACAACGCCGAGACGTGGACTCTCAACGACTGCGAACGGATCTGGCCCTACGTCCAAACCCACCTCTGGCGCGAAAGCTTCTTCGGCGATAGCGCACTCCGCAACACCGCCTAACCCGAAGTTGCGTGCACGACACCTAGCGATCACACCTTGGCGTCGACCGACTGACCCGCCGACGGCACGCCAAGCGTTTGCGGACTCGATCCGGCGTCCGATGCTCCAGAAGCTCTAACGGCGTGGTGTTGACGATGAGGCGTGGCTTTATGCGTAGCAATCCGTTTCGCCTGCGCCTTCAACTGCGGCTCGGTGAGCTTCGGATCGGCCTTGTGAAGCGCCTCACGAATCGTCTTTTCCAAATCGCTACCACTCACGCCTTTGGACTTCGCGATATCGACCAATGACAACCCAGACTCACGCGCTTTGTGGAGATCACCCTCCGACATTCCCAGCTTCTTCGCGACCGCGCCCATTGCCTCACGCATACGAGCCCGAAAATTCTGAGCATCGACTCCGCCAGCTTCTTGAACCGGACCTCGGCCTTGCACTGCACTGATCGCCATCACAAACCTCCCTTTCACTACGGAACCTGCCACAGGATTCATCGGCGGCATCGACGGGTTTAATAAACGCGGCTACGCAATTACTTACGCGGCTCTCAGTCAAATATTCGCGATGCGACAAATTTCTGGCGGCCCCGACGACTGCTGGCGCAACGCGTCTACACAAATACACGACACCCGTCGGGTAACCACCGAATACGTAGAATCCGGTTGCCTGTACCTTCGTACGTGCACCGGCACGCGGCCGCATGCACCGCAATTTGTCTCGTGGTGGCGATGACGCTTAGCCCGACGCGGGGCCTGGTGGTGGATGTTCGCTCAAAATCACCGGCGGCTGCGGCGCCTGATTGAAATCGAATTCTTTGCTGAGGTCCCCGAGCAAACTCGCGTTTTCACGCACGCTCGGCCGCGGGTCCGCGCGTCCGTCAACCGCAGGATCGATCCTTGCCGCATTCAAAAAAACATCTTCAATAAATTTGAGGTATGCATCGTGACTCAATGTCTGATGATCGATATAGCCCTTGCGCGCGTACGGGCTGATCAACACTCCAGGGACGCGTAACCCGTACCCGTTGGCGTCGACGACGGGAGGAGCAACGTGGTCATAGAACCCGCCCCAATCATCCCAACTCAAAAAGATCGCAGTGCTGGCCCAATCCTTGCTGCGCATCACCGCGTTTATGACTTTGGTTGTCCAGGCTTGTCCTTGCGCGATCGACGATGGCGGGTGCTCACTATTCGGCCCGCTCGGAATTACCCACGAAACCGCAGGCAACTCGCCCACCTGTGCTGCCGCGAAGAAGTTCGTTGAATCTTGCACATTGCCGACTTGATGATCATTCTGCACAGTCGTAAACCAAGGCAACGGATTCCAAATGCCCGGCGTGCGCGCAGATTGCGGCTTCGTCGCGCACGCTGTCGCGTCGTTTTCACAGTCCGGTTCGGTACCCTTCGCTACGTAATAGCCCCATGAAACTCGGTTCTTTTTCAACAGGTACGTGAGGTCAGTCCATGCATAATTCGGTGCAGTTGGCGACTTCGTACCGTGGAGCCGCGCATAATCGGGCGGATTGTCCGGGCGTTGCAACGCGCTACGACAACTTTCGGCTGCGCCAGCTCGAGCACACGTAGCTGACCAACCCGACACCATAAAAAGATGCTGCGGCAAACTCCACGAGGCGTTCGGTTCGAACAGGCGATCCTGAAGGACATATTTCGACGCATAGCGCCAATAGTTCGGAATCTCGCGAGCATCGTGATATCCCATCACCCGCTGCGGCGCGCCACCAGAACACGCAGGGTCATTGTTGCCGACACAAGATTTCGGTTTGATCTCAGCCGAACGTACAAAACCATCCATCTTGCCGTTGTGGATGTCGAGCTTCGCGACGTATTGACCATGCGGGCCACCCGAATTGATCAACGAAGGATCATGAAAAGGACGGACGCACCCACCTTTGGGGTCAGGCACGCAGGTCACAAATTGCCCAGAACTCGTTCGGCTCAGGCCATCAGCACCCGGATACGTACCGAAATAACTATCAAACGAACGGTTTTCTTGCATGATGATCACAACGTGTTTGATTTTGTGGATACCAGTCAAGACTGATATCGGAGTACCCCCCGAAGCCGTTGTCGAAGGCACAGATCGCGTTGTAGCGGCAGCGCTACACCCCGCCACGACAACGGCGAATACGACAACACGCCGAGCCAGCAGCGACCGACGACGTTTGTGACTGATCCCGAGATCGACGCGAAACCGAAACGGCGTACGTTCACTGCGGCGTATAAGGCTGGCGTGTTGGCTGAGTATGAGGCGCTCCCGTCGCATTTCGCAACCTGCCGTTCCGTCCGCTAAATCGTTCGATAGATACAGCCAATATCAGGCTGTCGTACACCGGTCTACCAAACTCTTCGAGCGCACACTCCGCGGTCGAAGGAATCGCGCTGACTTGTCATCACCCCGCTACATTGCCATGATCAACAATTCATCTCACCCAATCAGGAGCATCTCATGGCACGCGTGAGTACGTACCTCAACTTCATGGGCAACGCCGAGGAAGCGTTCGAGTTTTACAAGTCGGTGTTCGGCACCGAATACGCATCGCCGCTGATGCGTCTCGGCGATGTGCCTGCCGACGACTCGATGCCGGCGTTGTCTGATGCTGAAAAGAACATGGTCATGCACATCGAACTTGAAATCCTCGCGGGTCACGTCATCATGGCAACCGACATGATTGCGTCGATGGGCCACGAGCTGCGCATCGGCAATAACACGACCATCAACCTCGAGCCTGATTCACGCGAAGAGACCGATCGCCTCTACAACGCGCTGAGCGAAGGTGGCGTCGACGCATCCGGAATGAGTGACATGTTCTGGGGCGCGTATTGGGGTTCGTGTCTCGATCGCTTTGGTATCCGTTGGATGTTCAACTACGACCCAACACGCGCCTGAGGGTCAATCAAGCTGCACGATCCGCGCCCGATGCATCGGATTACGACGGAGTTCGACGACCGTCGCAGTCCGATGCCCTCGGAATTGTGGTTTTCGAGCTCAGGGTCGCGCACGAACCCGCGCCTCGCTCCAGCTACAGCTTGATGTCGATGCTCGCACCCTTGCTGCCATCGTTGTCGCCATCGGCGTCGCGCGTGACGTTCGCGGGAGGCGCAGCATGTTGGGCCTTAGCCGGCTGTTGTGGCCCCAGCTGAGCAGCGAAGACGGCAGTCGCCAGCGCGGTGCAGCCATGACTTTGTTGCTGCGACGAACGACGTCGATGCACTGCTCGCACTAAAGCCCGACTGCGTCATCTACAACCCGATGTATTTCAACATCGACGAGATCGTGTGCGAAGCCGAGTATGCCAAAACAACCGAGGAACTCGACCTCGGCTCGCGGACGATCCCCAAAGACACCGTCGCAGGCGTCACGATCCATTGGCTCGACAAGACGACCGGATTCGAACCGGCGACGCTCACCTTGGCAAGGTCGCAACAGGCGTCCATCCGATCCCGCCCGGTGTCGTCGCCTGCGGTTCCGTTCACCAAATCGTCCAATAGGTACAGCCCGTATCAGCCTGACGTAGACCGGTCTACCAAACAGATCGTATGCGGACACCCGCGATCGAAGGCTTCGAACCAGCGCGTAAGGACCCACAAGAGTGTGGCCCCGAATTACGGAACGATTTCGAACGCGCCTATGTGCGAAGGGCGCACAACTGTGAAATCGCGTCGATCCAACGTCGCGATCGTCGTGATGCTCATCCGCTCTGCAATCACGATCACGGATGCATCGACAAGTCCCAGTCCGAGATCGGCGTATTGACGAATCAGCGCGACAGCCCGCCGGTAATCGTCCAACGTCAAGTCGATGACGACGATCTCTCCAGCAACAACCGCTGCGAGCAATCCCGCCTCCGCTTCGGCGCCAAGATTGTGTTCGAGTTGCCACGCTGTCTCGGCGATGACGGGCGCTGGAACAACGAATTGCCCAATGTGCCGGTCGAGCACCGCTACGGACGCATCATGATCGGCATCGTCAGCGTCGATCGCGGCGAGCAACACACCCGTATCGACGACGATCGTCATCGCGCCTTATTCATACGTCGCGAGCGGCGAGTCCAGCCGTGTGCTCGGCTCGTATTTCGCGATGGCGCCGCGCGAGATCACTGCGACCTGAGTGTCCGATGCCAACGAAACTCAATCGAGACGCAGCTGGCTCAGGCGAGATCGGTAGCCGACCCACAAGTTCGGTAACGAGCGCATCGACGGTCATACCGCGCCGCGACGCCTCGGCTGCGAGACGAGCCTGTGCGTCCGGAGGGAGATCAAGCGTGATCGACATCAGTTCAGTTTACAACTGAATCATGCACACGAACGCGAAATCCGTTGGGCAATGAAGCTTTGGGTAGCCGAGCCGCGAGGCCGAACAAGCAAGCGGCCGCCAGTCATTTAGTGATGTCGGCGATGACGAAATCGCGTCCCGCCTGTCGAGCAAACCCACTTTCGTACACCACCACCTTTTCGCCCTCGCGCCGAAACTCTACGACAGGAAGGCATTCAGCGGACCGATGGTCGCGGCGATCACGCCGCGACCAGGCACTTTGGAGCGGACGACCGGATTCGAACCGGCGACCGTCACCTTGGCAAGGTCGGAACTTGGGGACATGCTCCCAACCGGTTCGCGAAACCGCCGACCCCACCAGAACTCCCGACCATCGCATGGATCAACGACCCCAGCCGCGAAGCACTCATACAAAACGCATGACCAACAACTGTCTCAAAACCCTTGACAAGTTCCGCACGGAGTCGCTTGCGGCTTCGATGCAGACGACGTACGAATCGTCCGGCTGTGGGAGCGGTACAACGATGACCCTGCGCAACAGCGGCGAACCGAGCGGCGTTTCAAAGCTGATGACTCCATTCATTGCTCCAGCGATGCGCCGAGCGAATAGCGGAGACCTCGCGAAGCTCAAAGCACTGCTCAAAGCACTGCTCGAAGCGCATGAGGACAACTTCGCGATCAACAATTCACTCGCCCATCTCGAGCGCTCCCGCAAGCTGCTCGACTGTGGGGCGATCATCAGGGCCTTTCGGA
>JANYBW010000062.1 GCA_025360585.1 Actinomycetes bacterium
GCTCAATCGCCGGGAAAGTTCCGCGCGTTTTCCGCGCGGCAGGAAATCCGCCGACTCAAAAAATGTTGGGTCAAGCGCGATTCATGGCTCAGCATTTAGCAAGAAGTCCTGGTCAGCGCACTGCATCATCCACGGCTCGTCGGGGTCCGGCCGATGTCGCGTCACGAACCGACGCCCTCAATGCTGAGACCCTCCGACCGCGTTACTGCTCACGTCGCCGATGCCGCCGCCCGAGGTAAGCACCTCGGGCCGCACATTCACCAGCGTCAAGCATGGGGGACGCTCCACGCACGCCTCACTGTTGATATAGCATACACGCTATGTCTTGGGGTGAGATCGAACTGGAACAGGAGGTTCTCGATTGGTACCGCAACTTGGACGAAGACCACCAGGCCCGCGCAAGATTTCACATCGATCGTCTTGGCGAACTCGGGCCGCTTCTCGATGAACCCCACACGAAGCAACTACACGGGAAACTTCGTGAACTGCGATTCTTTCTCGATGGCAACGCAACGCGCGTCACCTACTGGATTGCGTCAGGTCGCCGGATCATCTTGCTGACCATATTCGTCAAAACCCGCCAACGAGAACGCCTCGAAGTCGACCGTGCACGGCGAGCAATGCAGAAGTGCATTGCTGAGAACCACACACTCGACGAGGATTAACAAGGAGCCATACATGACCAACGCACGCACCACCTGGACCGAAGTCGCCAAGCGGCCGCTGAGTAAACGCGGCCGCGCCGCCTACGACGATGAAGCACGCATCTCTGAGTTCCGCGGATTTGTGTTTCGCCTCCGTTGCGAAGCTGGCCTCACCCAAGACGAACTCGCGTCGCGCATGGGAACCACCCAATCCGCCATCGCCAGAATGGAAGGCGGTGGCACACGACCAACGCTCGACACGCTCGAAAAACTTGCATCAGCCGTTGGAGCCGAACTCGTCGTCGGCGTCGCGCCCGGCCTCTCCGAAAACCGTTCCATCGCCAAACTCATCAGAGAAGGCCACGCCGTCCTGCGATCAGCGAGCTACCCGCCGCGGCCGCACTGTTGAGCGAGTCGATCGCGAACCTTTTTCGGCGCCCGCTCTGACGCATCCTCCCCAAACGCGCAGGCCTTCGGTGGCGCTACGTCCCGAGTGCGATCGCACGGGCTTCCGCGAATACGGGCTCAAGATCTCGCCACACAGCCATACTCGCAGCAGACCAATTCCGCGACGGGTGGACCGCGCTGACGAAAGCCACCCGCCCGTGCGATCCTTCAAAAGTCACGACCGAGTTCTTGTCCTGCAACGGCATACCGAATACCTCCGAGACGGCTCGCGACGGCGACGATCCCCGTTTGTCCCAACCCTGAGCGATCACAACGTTCGGACTGAGAATCTGAATTGTTCGCGCGAGATGCACGGTGCAGTTGGCGAACATGATTGACGACCCTTGTCCAGACGCATCGCTCCCGACCTTGGAGCAAAGCGTCGCGTTCGCCATTGCGAAACAATCGAATACATGAACGGACTCGTCGCCGACCTTCACCATTTCAGGGCCGCCGGCTGCCAGGCCAAGCAGCGTTTTCAAAGCCAGCGCGGTACCGCTCATGTGACCTGTTCGCGGATGAGGCGCTGGTCCAAACTTCGCTGATTCGACCTGAGCAGATCGCCCATCAACGGTGACGTGGGCTGTTCCGCGGCCTTTGCCATGAGCGAGGCTGCCGCCAACCTGTTTGGGGACCACAAGAATGCGGAGGGCACGACGATTGTCACGCAACGCGTAACGCACGCCGACGTGGATTCCCTGCCCTTCCACAAGCACCCGATCCGCACCGACGGAATCGCGGCAGGCAGTTCCGCTGGCGCAAACGAGAGACGAGCCATCGTCGACATTTTGCTGGAAGTACGCGGACATCTTGCTCCGCAGCGACGACGATTCCAAGAGATCCGCTTCGAGCATCTTCGGACTCTAACGAGGACCAAGATCGGTGGTCCCCCACCTGGTAGTGAACACCCTTGGCGGTCGCGGCACCCGGGAGCTGCCATCTGGTAGCTTTTATGCAACCCTATGGAAGATCCTTCGAACCTCGTGTACAGATCAAGAACTGGCGCTGGTTTGTCGCGCAAAGCGCTCGCTCGACGCGCGGGGGTTCCCACTTCGACGGTGTCGCGGGTCGAAGACGGAAACGTCGACCCGACAACGACCACACTTCGTCGATTGCTGGCCGCAGCCGACCGCACACTCGTATTCGAAATTTCAGGCATTCCTCGCGGATCGCTCGCGCCCCTCGCCGACGCAGTCGACCAAACTCGCGACCCCGCGGTGATCGACTGGACTCGAATCCGTGCGTTCCTTGACGCTATCGCCGCAAATCCCGCACGCCTCAGCGACGCGATCGCGACACCACCGCCACGAAGCGGCGACGATCGACTCGACAACCTTCTTGCCGCGATCGCTGAGACACTTGCCGACAAATACGAACTAGCCAGACCGCGCTGGTGCGGCACGGTCGATCCGCTCAGCACACCATGGGAACCTCCCGGCACGCCACGCATGCGCGATCTCGCAAGGCGCTCAGCACCCGAGCAATTCAAAGCTCGCAACATCTGGTTCAGCGAACGCGATTTCTGGCGCGATCGTGGATGACGCACTGTTCGACAAGGCGACAATCGAATCGGCCCTCGCGGCCGTCGCCGTGCTACTTGCGGAAACCGGCAGCGAGTCGTGCACGCTGTAATCGTCGGCGGTTCGTTCATGGCCCTCCACGACTTGCGCGACGCAACACGAGACGTCGACACAGTCACCCGCTTGACCGACAACCTTCGCGACGCAGTGACCCGTGTAGCAACTCAACGCGGCTACGTCGCCGACTGGCTCAACGACCACTCCGCCGCGTTCTTGCCGCGAGGACTCAACGAACAGGACTGCGAACTTCTCTTCGAACACCCAAGCCTTCACGTGCTCATCCCACCGCCGTCTGCCGTCTTCCTCATGAAGCTCTACGCCGCTCGCGGCGATGTCGATCACCAAGACATGGTCCGCCTTTGGCCCCTCTGCGACTTCACCTCTGCACAAGACGCCATCGCCCGTTACTGGGACGCCTACCCACACGCCATTACCGACGACTACCTCACCGTCTACGTCGAACAAATCGCATCCGAAGCCGACCACCACCATTGACCACCCTCGAGACGAGCTGTCTCGATGTCGCAAACTTGCGCGCGTTTTCCGCGCGGACGCCGTCGTTCACGCTCGTTCGCCACAGTCCGCGAAAGCCGCTGACCAGCACCTTCACCAACCCGACGTCCGCCGAGATCCGGGCGCGTCGGTTTCGCAGACGCTGAGGCCGGAGGTTCAAATCCTCTCACCCCGACCAGAATAAGACCAGGTCAGCGCCTTTACTCGCGTATTCTGACTTCGTCGGGAGTGCTCAACCCCGCGACAACCCCGCGGACGAAAATCGCCGACCCGAAATTGACGCTGAAACGACAGCTCAGTCGCGAGGCGCAACGTGTTGTTCCTGTTCACGGGTCAGAAGGATCCCACACGGTGGTAGTCGAACGTGTGCGCGGGATTGAACTCAACACGGAACTCTGAGGCCCGCGGCGATTCGAGTCGCAGTGCGCCGTCGACGCTCGCGCCGCATAAGCGATATTGCCTATGGCATAAGGTCCCCGACCATCGCTGAGACAACAAAGCGGTCATCGGTTTCGGGCCGCGGAGACAGCGACGCGGAGGTGCTCGCCTCGTATCGCCTCCTCAAGCAAAGGCGATGGCGCGCTGAGATACACCTTGGCCCCGAGGTGCGTGGCAGCAGCGAGCGCTTCGATGGAGAGAATATTGAGGTGGTGGCGCTCTCGCAGGTTCGCAATCGTGGGCGCAAGCACTCGCAAGCTGATGAGCCCGATCTCAGCTGGAAGTTCCAAGACGCCATCGCGAGCCTGGTCACGTCGCTCTGGCGAAAGCTCAGCAAACGGTCGAGACAAGACCCCCGTGCGGTCGTCAGAACGAAACACGGCCTGACAAAGCCGCACGTACCAGTGCCCTGTGGTGAACAGTTCCTTGGCGACGAGAGGCCGAGGTGTTCGGCCGCGCAATACTTGCCCAAGAAGCTGGTCGTCGATCAGCGCAATGGTCACTCGTTGGCCATCTCGGCGTCACCGAACCCGGTTCGAGCGAGATCCCAGTCTTGATCAGTAACAGCGTCGAGCATTTTACGCCGCAGAGCCTGGGTTCCGCCAGGAACGATCACGATGGCGTCGCCGAGATCAAGGAACCCAACAGCACCACCGTGGTCGAGGCCCCAGCGGTGGCGGGCGATTGAGGGGAGGCTCATCTGGCCCCGAGAAGAAACGCGCAAATCGCCGGTCGAAGTCATTCGCCGATCTTACAAGGTGACGAACTGGACCTACTTGTAACGGCGCTATTTCGCAACGAACTGACCGGTACACCATATTGGTTCTTACGGACGTCGAGCGTCGGCGATACGAATCATCGCAAGCGGTAGACGTTGGATCGGTGTTCGATACGAAGGACGCGTACAACGTGCGCTTCGTCGAGGCGGTAGACGATTCGGTACGCGCCACGCCGCGCGGATCGATACCCGCCAAGTTCTCGTTGCAACGGTTTACCGACCCGTTCTGGTTCTTCACACAACGGCCCGACCATGAACTCGACAATCGCAGCCGCGACACCTTCAGGTAAACGCGCAAGCGATCGCTCAGCCGAAGCAGCAACCCGAAGGTCCCATGTCATCGTTTGAGATACTTGGCCCGAAGATCGCCAGCATCAAACGACTTACCTTTATCGATTTCGGTTTCGGCTTTGCGGATCGCGCGCACCGCTGCAGGGTTCGAAAGAATCTCCACCGTCTCTTCGAGCGACTCAAGATCATCCGGCGAAAGAATCACCGCAGCCGGTCGACCATTACGCGTCAACACAACACGATCGTGGCGCGTCTCGACACCATCAATGATCTCCGACAGACGCTTCTTGATCTCGGACAGCGGCAACGTGGAATCAGACATGACCATAATTATAGTCATATTGGGCACTGGGTCAACCCCGGCGATTGCCCGCGGACGCCGCCAACCGTCGTTGTTCGCCGACGTCCGCCCAACTCTTCGACCAGGAACTTCAGCAACATCACGGCCGCCGAAGTACGCCGGGCCACAGTTCGCAGACGCTGAGGCCGGAGGTTCAAATCCTCTCACCCCGACCAGTAAATGACCAGGTCAGCGCCTCTTTTTCGCGTATTCTGACTTTGGGCCTCCCCTTGGATCGTGGAAGGTTTGGTTTACGCGGCGAGTGCCGCTTGGGTGTTGAGTTTCTCGCAGCTGATCGATGAAAGCCAATCGCAGTAACTGCGCCGCCTCACCGTGTTGTAACAGTCGAGCCACTCGAGCGTCTTGCGGCGAGCGATCGTCTCTGTCGCGAGCACGCTGCCATAGACGACCTCACCTTTGAACGACGCAAAAAACGATTCCGCCACCGCATTGTCGAGACACGAACCAGCTCTTGGATCAGTGTCGCAGCTGTCGCGCCGAAAGGCGATGTCGTCACCAAACCACGCGCCCACATTTGGGCGTGTCCGCGACACCCCACCCACGCGAGCGTCGACGCGAATACCGCGATGCCGACGCATATGGTCGTGAGTCGAGCATCAACTACAGGCGCGGCTCCGGCACCGCAGGTTACAAACGTTCGTCCATGATGAGTAACGACCAAGCCGAGCAGGGCGCGCTGCTGGGTGACGGTGCGGTCAGGTGAGCGGGTTCGGCGGGCTGCCGAGGCCGGTGTCGCGGGCCAGGGTGATGGCCTGAGCGCGGTCCTCGACGTTGAGCTTGGTGAGGATGTTGGACACGTAATTGCGGACCGTCCGTTCGCTGAGATACAGCTCTGTCGCGATCTCACCGTTGCGTCGCCCTCGAGCAACGTGTTGGAGTACTTCCAGCTCTCGGCTGGTGAGCTGTGGGAACGCAAGCTCCCCAGAGGGGCGAATGAGGAGCCCGCTTCGGTTGATGGTGTCGAGCAGCCTCTGAGCGGTACCTGGGCCGAAGATCGCTTCGCCCCTTGCGATGCCGCGCAGCACCCGAGCGATCTCGACGTCGTCGGCGTCTTTCATGAGGTAGCCACGCGCACCCGCGCGGATGGCAGCGAAGACGAGCTCGTCGTGATCGAACATGGTGAGTACGACGATGCCAATCTCCGGATAGTCTTTGGTGATCTGGCGTGTGGCCTCAACCCCATCGAGGATCGGCATGCGCAGATCCATCACGATGACGTCCGGGGCGAGCGAACGGGTGTGTTCGATGGCCTCACGACCGTTGCTCGCAACGCCGACAATATCGAATCCGCCGAGCGCGTCTAGAAGTCGAGCGAGCCCATCGCGATAAACGGGATGATCGTCAGCAAGCAGTACCCGAATATTCTCGGCGATCATGATTTTACGCCTATCGGAAACCTCGCAGAAACGACCGTTCCTCGACCGAAACCGCTCGCGATAGTCGCGTCGCCGCCGACTGCTCGCGCTCGTGCTCGAATGGAATGCAGCCCCACGCCTCCGCCTGCTGTGCCTGGATCGAACCCGCGACCATCGTCGGCGACCGACGTGTCCAATAGACCGTCGCGAAGGCTGATCGTCACGGTACACGTTCGGGCTCCGCTGTGGCGGGTCACGTTGGCGATGCCTTCAGAGATCGCTCTGTAGGCCGTGGCGGCAATTGTTGCCGGTAGCACATCGAGCTCGTCGGGAGCATCGACCTTGAAGCAGATGCCAGTGATCTGACTGGTGTCAGCAACCAGGATTTGGACAGCGGCCACGAGCCCAAGGTCTTCGAGCAGTGACGGCTGAAGGCCTTCAACGATGCGGCGCACCTCGCGAATCGCGTCCGCTGTTTGGTCGGCGATCTCGGTGACTGTGAACGGGTCGGACGCGTGGCGGGCGTACGCGACGAGCTTGAGGCGGATGGCTGCCAGCGTGGGCCCGAGCCCGTCATGCAAATCCATGCGCAGCCGTCGTCGCTCTTCGATGTGAGCACGTCGAAGCGCCTCCTGAGCAGCTCGGAGGTCGTCGTTGGCGCGGATCGCGGCAGCGGTGAGCGCGACGTAGCGGCCGATCTGGTCGAGTAAATCGCGGTCCCGTCCTGAAAGTGCCTCGCCTCGGCGAGGCGTCACCACGAGTGCACCCGAGCTGCGCCCAGCGTGTTCGAGGACGACGGAGGTAACGGGCCCCTCCGGGTCACCGACTCGAACTGTCGCGCCGCCATCGACTGTGAGGGTGACCGACCCCAAACGCAATTCGTCTTTGACAGTCGCGACAAGCCGCTGGAGCGTGACAACGGTGTCGTCGTCAGGGTGGCCACCATCGTCAAAGCGCGCGGCGACGACGTGCACGCCAGTGGCTCGACCGAACCATCGCCGCGTGTTCGCTGAGATTCCGGCCGCTACGAACACGCTGACCAATCCGACGACCGCAGCCGCCACAAGGCTCGCGGCGCTCACCTTCGTCGAGCTGCCAGCGACCCACTCGGCGGCCAAAAGCACCCCGAAGTACGCACCAGTCAGAAGCCCGCCAACACCCAGGACCAGGATCGAACGGCTGACCAACACCCGCAGTTCGAAGAGTCGGTACCGGACGATTGCCACCGCCACCGCCGTCGGGATCGCAAGCCAAAGCACGGCTGCGAGCGCTTCTGGGGCCTCGTGCCGCTGACCGGTGAGCGGCCCCACAAGGCTCGTTGCGACCATGGCTGTTAGGAGCACACCAACGCCGATCACGACCGTGGTGCATTGACGCCGTAGGTCGCCGACTGCTCGGCGACGTGCGAATAGCACACCAGCGACCGCCACAAACGCCGTCGCCGCCGCTAGCAACCACCCCACCGAGGACAAGCCGATCGCGCGGTCAGCACTGCTGCCTGCGGTCCTTGCGTTGCTGTTCGTCAGCATCAACGGCGTGCGAATAGCCACCGCAGTAGCAAGCACCGCCGAGCCAAACACGAGGCCGACGAAAGGAACAGTCACCAATACAATGAACCGGCGCCACCGCTGCGACCGCGCGACACCATTCGGAAACAGCAGCAACGGAGCAACGACGAGCAGTGCGACGGGAAGCGGGGCCGACCACGTCGACCACCACGCTGCGAACGCGCCGAACGGCAACGAGCCCGGCGCGTGAACCAACGTCTCTTTGGCCCACCAATCCGATAGGAACGCCACACAACAAAACGCCCCGCCACACGAAAACAGCCACCCCATGCGCAGCCCGGGCCGTCGTCCGAGGATCAACCAACCCAGCGCCGTCTGGCCAACGGCGACGACACCGAGTGCCCACGAATCACCATTGCCTGCAAGGTCGCCGCTACGCAACGACCCCACGATGTGCGCCGTCGAGGTGATGATCGCTCCAGCCAAGACTACGTGACGAAGAACAGGGCGTTGCATGGGGACGATTCTGACCTGCGGACAACCCCGCGGCAAGGTACCGATGTCACGATCACATCATGACACGCTCGTGACACCGGGCCGATGCGGTTCCCGAGCATCGAGTGCATCATCTGGTAATCCCATCACCTTTCACCGGAGGCACCCTCGATGATCGCACGACGCACCCTTGCCGCATTCGCTATACCGGCAATGCTCGCCATCAGCACGATTGCAGGCGCCACCACGGCCAGCGCCGACGCATCTCACCAGAGGGGACCGAGTGTCGCTCGGATCACCTCTACCCGGCTCACCATGCCTGCCCTACTCACTGGCCCGGTGATCGACCTCACGATCCGCAATCAGGACCGCATCGCCCGCGAGCTCGCTATCGCCCAGGTAACTCCCGGCACCACGCTCGAACAGGTGCTCGCCGCCCAAAATAGCGGCGACGACCAAGCGCCGTTTTTCATCTCCGATCCTGGCGGAATCTTCGTTCTCGGAGCCAGCGAGCAAGTCCGTTACCAACGTGAACTGCAACCGGGCGAGTACGTATTCCACGCGGTCCTCGGCGACGGCACCCACGATGCGGCTGCCCAGTACCAGATCGTGGAAATCAGCGGCGGCGGGCACCATGAACTCCCCGAGGTCGAGCGCAAGATCAGTCTCAGCGACGACGCAATCACCCTCCCCAAAATCGCGGCCGGTACCCACCGCTACGCCATCATCAACACCGGTACCGCACCGCACGAGGTCTTCATCGTCGGCGTGCGCGAGCCCGCTGACCTCAGCCACGCCGACGAGGTCGGCGCCTGGCTGGACGGCGGACAGGTCGGACCTCCGCCCATCCCGGTCCACTTTCCAGGCAGCCAGCAGACCATTGCCCCCGGGGTTACCGTCCTGCTCACCCTCAGCCTCGATAGCGCAACCACTTATGCATTCGCCGACTTCCAAACCGGGGCAACAGCTATCGGAAACACTCGCTAAATCGAGGCCATGAGCCGTACCGTCCGACAATTTTCCTGCGAGCCCACGTAACCGCAGAGACACGTCAGACAGCGGCGTCAAGAAGCTGGCGTGCCCACTAATTCGTTGGCGAGTTAGTGGGCACCGGTTAGCGATGGTGCCACGGCGCGATCGCTACGAGCCGCGCGGCTACTTGCAGCATCAAGCCGACGTTGCCGTACCGACCGATCAGTTGAACGCCGATCGGGAGGTCGTCCTGTGTCCAAACGATCGGTAGCGAGATCGCTGGTTGGCCCGAGATGTTGCATTGTGTTGTGAAAGGCGCGAACTCAAGGCTCGAATAAACCGAGCAAACGGTTCTCCTGGGCGTTCCCTGAATGTTCCGAGAAGCGGCGCACGAGTTGCGACGGTCGGTGTGAGAAGAAGGTCGTAGCCGTTGCCAGCGCGCCGATATTGAAGGCGGCGCGGTTTTTTTCGGAGCGGAGATCGACCGCCAATCGCAGAGATATTCGCGTTCGTGCAACATGCACGCGACGATTTTGGGGTCGATCCCATCTGCGAGGTGTTACAGGTGGCCTCACGAACGATCCGTGTACATCTCGCACGTCAACCGTGCCAACGTGTGCAGGACGACACTGTGCTGATGCCAAAGATCGTTGCGTGTTTCGAACAGAACTACCGTTGTTATGGACACCGCAAGATCCGTGCAGCACTCAAACGTGATGGCGTGATCATCGGGGCGGATCGTTGCCGACGGTTGATGCGCCAAGCCGGGATACAAGGCGCCAAGCGAGGCAAACGCGTACGTACAACGATCCCAGCTCGTTCAGCGCGTACAACTCCTCGTCGAGCGCGGCCTCCAGCTTCGATGCGGCAACATTGCTCGCACCACCATCCACAAAGACCCTGCCCAGAAAGTGCAATACCAACGCGACGTTACGCGACGCCAGCAGCCCCCACGCATGATGTTTGTTGCGTAGGTACTCGATTTCGTCGTAGTCCACCGCATTCCATTCCACGCTCGTTCGATTGGCCCGCCAACGGTACAACGAACATCGGACACTTCACATCCTCCATCCCCATCGGACGCACCGGACGCGAGTGGTTGTTGCAGAATTTTCATCAAAGGAGATACGAATCGGTTCGGTGTTCGATGCGGAACACGCACATACACACACCCGGGCGAACACCCTCATCTCAAGTTCGTCACAGCCCGCTGATGCAGCGAACTGCTTGTTCTCGCCGCTCGACGGGAGCGAGTCAATCAGCTCCGTCGAGGCTGGCGCGCACATCAGACATTTTGCGGAGCAGCCGCCTCGGATTATCGGGAACGTCGATGAAACCCCAACGTTGATAGAACCCGACTGCCGCCTCGTCGATCGCGTCAACGACAACCAGGCGTGCCGCTGCCGCATCGCTCGCCGCTACTGCTCGGCGCAACGCTTCACTCAAGAGTTTGCTCCCGAGGCGTTGGCCTTGGCAACGCAAATCCACAGCGACTCGCGCGATCAGAATTGTCCCAATCGGATATCTCGGCATTCCCCTCGCGAAGCGTTTCGGCGCTTCTGCGGGCCGCACCGACCCGGTCGCGAGACTGAAATACCCGGCAATGCCAACAACATCGCACGCGACATACGTCCGAGCGAGATCAGCCTTATGACTCGCGGCTGCATGACGTCGCAACCAGCTATTCAATTCAACATTGCCACAATCAAACTCGGCGACATCGTGAAATTCGCTGAACGGTTCGAGGACGAACTCCGTCACGCGTCCGGAATCCGCGCCAGGCCGAACAACTCAACCAACTCAGGGACTTCGCACGGCGGTTCGTCAAGCGAAGCTGCGAGTGCCGCAAACGCTTTGTTCGACGTCACAACATGCCGTCGTTCATCGAGCAGATCACGGGCCCGCCGTTCCGCAGCCGACAACAGAAACGTCGTCACCGTTTCACCCGCGAGCGCGGCCGCCTCGCGAATCACCGCATCCTGAGCGTCAGTCACCCGAACATCAATCCTGCGACTACGAGACCTTGTTCCCATCGAAATACCTCGTACCAATCAACACAAAACTTGAGGGGCATGTCCGGACAGTGTACACACTGTCTTAGCCTCGGAATACGCGCTTCCAACCCCGCAACAGCCCGCGTGCGCAGCCAACCGCCGTCGTTCGCCAATGTCCGCCCAACTCATTGAACAGGAACTTCAGCAACTTGAAGTCCGCCGAGATGCGCCGGGCCACAGTTCGCAGACGCTGAGGCC
>JANYBW010000005.1 GCA_025360585.1 Actinomycetes bacterium
GACCAGTGCGCGAGGGGGGACTTGAACCCCCACACCCTTACGAGTACTGGCACCTGAAGCCAGCGCGTCTGCCATTCCGCCACTCGCGCGTGAGTGCCTCATGTTACCAGTGAGTGCCCGGCACCATCTTGTCGTCGGGCCTAGCTACGCTCCAGGAATGCCTCGTCTCAGCCTCGAACGCCGCTTAGAGCGGTTCGTCACGGGGACGTTCGCTAAGACATTCCGTAGCGGCGTGCACCCCGTAGAGATTGGACGCCGGATTGTGCGCGAAATCGAAGGTGGTGTGCAGGTTGGCATCAAAGGTTCGGTCGCACCGAATCACTTTTCGGTGTTGTTATCGCCCGATGATTTCGAACGTTTCAGCACCTTCCAGGCCGCGTTGGCCCAGGAACTTGCCGACGCGGCTCGCGAACACGCCACGGAATACCGCTACCACTTTGTTGGCTCCGTAACGGTAGAGCTCGAGTCACATTCAAAGCTGGGGCGCGGAACGTTTGAGGTTGCGAGCGCGATCGTCGCGACACAAGGATTTGGGCCGGCATCATTGCGGTTGCACGATGGTGAACGGATCCCGATCGCAGGTATGACTGCATCTATCGGGCGCATGCCGGACTGTACGGTGCAACTCGCCGACCCGAAGTCCAGCCGCTATCACGCTGAAGTTCGCCACGACGGTGTGGGTTACGTCGTTGTCGATTTGCAGTCCACGAACGGTACAAAACTGAATGGCAACGCGGTTGCAGAGTCCAAATTGAGTGATGGTGATCTGATTCAGATCGGTGAATCTGTGATCCGCTTCGAGGCGAGCTGACGTGTCCGATACGGCGCTCGGATTTCTTAAGGACTGCTGGCTCGCGCTGCTGTACCTGTTCGTGCTACGAGTCGTGTGGGTGGTGGGCCGCGAGCTCAAAGGCACGCCCGTGTTGGAGCCTGGAGCGCATGCCGCGGTGCAGGTTCAGGCAGCTACCGCTCCGACACAACAGCGCAAGGCCGACCGCCGAGCCGAGCCCGAACCGCGAGCGTGGTCGTTGAAAGTTCTGGATCCTCCTGAGCTTCGAGGAACCACAATCTCACTGCACCAGGAAATCACCATCGGGCGCGGCGGTGGCTGCGCTATTGCACTCCCGAACGACACCTTCGTTTCGACCATCCACGCACGCGTTATACCGCGCGGCCTCGACGTTTGGCTCGAAGACCTCAACTCCACCAACGGAACCCGACTCAACGGGCAAATGGTGAAAGAACCCGTGCAAATGAAGCCCGGGGATCAGATCCGCGTTGGTTCGAGCATGATTGAAATCGGATTGACCTCGTGAAACTTGACGCGGGCTGGGCCAGCGACGTTGGGCTCGTGCGCGAACTCAACGAAGACTCATATCTCATCGATGCCGACCTGAAAGTGTTCGCGGTCGCTGACGGAGTCGGTGGGCATCGCGGCGGCGAGGTAGCAAGTTCGACAGCGATCGAGACCCTCCGCGCTTCCATCGCCACCGGGGCAACGCTCATCGATGCAATCCGCGACGCGAACCGCGCGGTTCACGAACGGTCGATGCGCGATCCCGATCTTTTCGGTATGGGCACCACGCTGACCGTCGCGATGCCACTCAGCAACACGGAGCTTGTCATCGGCCACGTTGGCGATTCGCGCGCCTACCTGCTTCGCAAGGGACAACTCACACAAATCAGCGAAGACCACAGCATGGTGAAACAGCTCGTGCGCGACGGTCAAATCACCGAAGAGCAAGCCGTATTGCACCCGCGCCGCAACGTGATCACGCGCGCTATTGGCATGGAATCCTCGGTCAGCGTCGATCTCATCACGGTCACCGTAAACCCCTACGACCGTCTGTTGTTGTGTAGCGACGGCATCACCGACATGCTGCACGACGCCGACCTGCAGTTAGTCCTCAGTGCTGCGAACACTGCACAGGCCAGTGCAGAAACACTCGCAGACCGAGCGCTCGCAAACGGCGGGATCGACAACCTGACCGCCGTAGTAATCGACATTGTCAGCGAGGTCGGCGAAGTCGTGACAAATCACGGTGACACCGTGACGTTCGCCCTACAGACGATCGAGGAAGCCGCCGGATCGATGGGCAGACCTCCCGGTCCGATCGTTCGTACCAACGCGGAGGCTCCCAACGAGCCCACGCCACCGGCCAACTACGAGACACCAACTAGCGAGACCAAAGCGACAAACCCTCGGCGGTTTTGGGGACGATTTCGCTGGCTCTTCATCACCCTCATTCCCCTTGCTTTGGCTTTAGGGATCGGCGTCGGCGCATTGAAATACTTCAACAACCACCAGTGGTATGTCGGTACCCAGCACGGAAAGATCGCGCTACTGCAAGGCTCCCCGGACGCGCCGCTGGGATGGAAACCCCGTGCGCAACAGGTCAGCAAGCTCGCAATCACAGACATACGCGACCAGGCTGTACAGCAAGCGGTCAAGAACAACAAGCACTGCAAGTCCAACGACGAAGCCGCGGCGAAGCAATGCTTTCAATACGTCGAGCGCCTTGCGCAAACAACGACGACCCCAGTATCCACCACGACCACTACAACATCGACCACTACAACATCGACCACTACACCAGTCCCCACCACGGCGTCACCAACTCCGATTCCGAGCGGCTCGCCGTGAGCGTCGCGGCACCGATCAAAACCGCCTACGGACGCCGGCGCCGCAACCACGAATTCTCACTCGGCTTTCACGCGGTTGTCGTGGTGGTCGCGGGCTACATCCTGTTGGCGTTTTCGAAGAATTCGAATTTGCCGAGCGATTTGCCGTTCATTCTCGGGGGCATGCTCGGCCTCTACGCCATCGCCCATCTCGCGATTCGACGACTGGCACCAAATGCCGACGCAACCTTGTTGCCTATTGCTGCAATGCTCAATGGCATTGGTTTTGTTGCGATTTCGCGCCTAAGCCAAGGAACCGCGAGGAACCAAGCGGTGTGGGCCGTAGTTGGCGTCGGATTGTTCATAATGACCCTCATCGTGATTCGCGACATCCGGGTCATCGCGAAATACCGCTACACCTGCGCGCTCGTCGGCGTCGGCTTACTGATTTTGCCCCGCGCGCCGTCGCCAATCGGTGTCACGATCAACGGCGCTCGCATTTGGGCGCGCCTCGGCCCAATTTCGTTCCAACCCGGCGAGCTCGCGAAGGTACTCCTCACCGCATTTTTTGCTGCGTACCTCGTCGATACACGCGAGCTCTTACAGCGAGGCACCAAAAGCATCGGGCGCATCAAACTCCCCGATCCGCGCCATCTCGCTCCGGTGCTCGCGATATGGGCGATCTCGATGATGGTGTTGGTGCTTGAAAAAGACTTGGGCTCAAGTCTGTTGCAGTTTTGCGTGTTCACATCGATGATGTACGTCGCCACGAACCGCGGGAGCTATCTCTTCGGCGGCGCATTGCTCTTCGCAACGAGCGCGTACTTTTCGTACCGCGCGTTTTCTCACGTTCGTATCCGTGTAACAACGTGGCTGAATCCATGGCCCGTTGCTCAAAGCAGTGGCTACCAAGTCGTTCAGTCTTGGTTTGCGTTCGCGAACGGGGGCGCGACTGGAAAAGGCTTCGGGCTCGGGAGCCCCGATCGAGTCCCCGTAGCCGTGAGCGATTTCATCATGGCGGCGATCGGCGAAGAACTTGGTCTCTTCGGAACTGTCGCGATCGTGCTGCTGATCTTGTTGCTCGTTGGCACCGGATTACGAATCGCCATCGATCACCCGGAGCCGTTCACCAAGTTATTTGTTACGGGTCTCACCGTGATTCTTGCGGTGCAAACATTTGTGATTGTTGGTGGGGTCACCCGCCTTATTCCCCTTACCGGCGTCACGCTGCCGTTCGTTTCGTACGGCGGGTCGTCACTGATTGGCAACTTCATTGTGCTTGCGCTACTCGCTCGCGCTTCCGACAGTGCAGTAGCCCGACAAATCGGGCCCCGAGCATGAACACGATGAACAATCCAATACGCCGGGTTGGATTCGGCTTGATGTTGTTGCTGCTGCTCTTGGTCGCGCAACTTTCGTACGTACAAGTCGTGCGGGCCACACAACTCAGTAAAGACCCGACAAACTTTCGGGTCACCCAACGCGACTTCATACGGCGCCGGGGCCAGATCCTCACCATCGACGGTGTGATCATCGCAGAGTCAATGCCGTCGAACGACCAACTCAAATTGCAACGGGTGTATCCACACGGCAAGTTGTACGCGCACATCACCGGCTTCTATTCGCTGCTGTACAACGCGACTGGCGTCGAAAAGTTTTACAACGATCAACTATTGGGCAACAACAATCCGAACGTAAGCGGAATCGACGCACTCTTTGGTCCCGATCCCACCCGCAACGTGCGTCTCACGATCGATTCGATCGCGCAACAGGCAGCAGCCAGGGAACTACGCGGCAGAAGGGGCTCCGTTGTTGTGCTCGATACTCGCACCGGTGGCATCGTCGCGATGTATTCCAACCCGACGTTCGATCCAAACCTCATCAGCGACCACAACGACACCCATGCCAAAGAAGCGTTCGATGGGCTCACCGCGGACCCAACGAATCCGATGCGTAGCCGCGCCACTGGACGACGCTATCCACCGGGATCCACCTTCAAGGTCGTGACCACCGCAATCGCGTTCGACGCCGGTATTGCAACTCCGGAATCAACCTTCCCAATCTTGCACCAGTTAAATTTGCCGCTCAACGGAGGCACGCTCTCGAATTTCAACAACGTCTCATGCGGCGGACAATTGAAATTTGCTTTTCAACAAAGTTGCAACGTGGTGTTTGGCCAACTCGGGCTCACGCTCGGCGAGACCCTCGCATCGGGCGGGGAACGATTCGGTCTGAATCACGATGCGCCGCCTCTCGATATCGCGCCCAAAATCGATGGCAGTCTCGGCGCGATTCCGGGAACGTTTCAACGATCGCAACCATTGTTTGCACGCGACGCCATCGGCCAGGCCGACACCCAAACCACGCCGCTGGAAATGGCCCTGGTCGCGGAGTCGGTGGCAACTGGCGGCACAATGCTCGTTCCCCATTTCCTGGCACAAGTCGAAGATCCCACCCATCCAAACCCAAGCGCCCCGCAGGCTTCAGCCAAGATCTGGCGCTCAGTTATGCAACCCAGCACCGCATCAGCGCTGAACGCTTTGATGCAGACGGTCGTGCAATCAGGCACCGGAACCGAAGCGCAAATCCCAGGAATCGTCGTCGCGGGAAAAACCGGCACTGCCCAAACTGGAATCGCCGGCAAATCGCCTCACGCATGGTTCATCGGTTTCGCGCCCGCGCAGGCACCTAGGTACGCCATCGCGGTGATGGTTGAAAACGGCGGGGGCTTCGGCGATAACGCAACTGGCGGCAAGGTCGCCGCCCCAATTGCCCGGGAAGTTCTACGAGCACTCTTCGCGAAACGGTCGTAGCGATGGTGCATTTCTCAAGGGTTGCTCTGTCTCGAAGTCAGCGTTCACAAACGGTAAGGTCCATCTGAATGTCACTCGTAGGCCGTGTGTTTTCCGATCGTTACGAGATCCTTGAGTCGATCGCGCGTGGCGGCATGGCCGAGGTGTTCCTCGCGTTAGATCGAGCGCTCAATCGACGGGTCGCGGTGAAGGCACTCTTTCCTGAATACGCACGCGAACCTTCATTTGTCGAACGCTTCCGCCGCGAAGCGCAGTCCGCCGCGAATCTCAATCATCCCAATATCGTTGCCGTATACGACTGGGGCCAAGAGGATGGCACCTATTTCATCGTCATGGAATACGTCGAGGGTCGCAGCTTGCGCGACATCCTCTACGCAAGCGGAACCATCAAGCCGGACGCGGCTTTACGGCTCGGTGCCGATATTGCTTCGGCACTGGACGGCGCGCACGCCAAAGGTGTGGTGCATCGGGATATCAAACCGGGAAATGTGATCGTCACCCGCAATGGCGAGGTGAAGGTTGCCGATTTCGGAATCGCAAGGGCAGGTACCAGCGATGCCCTCACTCAAGCTGGTTCGGTGATGGGCACCGCAACGTATTTTTCGCCCGAACAAGCGCAAGGTTTCGATGTCGACTCGCGCACTGATCTGTACGCGCTCGGTGTCGTGCTCTACGAGATGCTCACCGGAACCGTTCCGTTCACGGCAGAATCGCCAGTCTCGGTTGCCTATAAGCACGTCCGCGAAGAAGCAACGCCAGTCACTGAACGCAATCCCGCGCTGAGTCCGGAAATTGAACGCGTCGTTGCGCGGGCGATGGCGAAAGATCCGAATCATCGCTATCAGAGTGCGGCCGAACTGCGCGACGATCTTGTACGAGTCCGCAGGGGCCAATCCCCGAATATCGCGCCGGTCACCGCGGCAGTTGTCGCGGCCACTGCTGTTGGCCCGCAGCCTTCACTAATCGCGAATCAACCCACAATGATTCAGCAGCGAGTCAACCGGCATCCGAACGCTGAGGTGGTGGTTGCACAATCAAATACCGGCCGAGCGATCGCCGCTATCGCGACGGTGATCGTTTTGGTCCTCGCGATCGGCGCGATCCTTTTCATCACTAAGCGACCATCGCCGCGCAGCGCGAAACCGATTCCAGTGCCGACGGTGCTCGGCCAAACCGAAGATCAAGCACGCAAAACCCTTGAAGCTCATGGGCTGAAAACTGGAACGGTCACCTACGCTCGCAACACCGCGAACAAGCTCGACACCGTCTTTGATCAAAGCCCTGCCGCAAATTCGCAGTCGACCAAAGGCTCAACGATCGATCTCAAAGTGGTTGGAGTCGAGGTACCCAACCTTGAAAACATGACGATAGACGAAGCCAAAGCGCAGCTCGCTCGCAACAATCTCAAATTCAATACACAGCGCAACGACGGACCATCGACCATCGAAGCCGGGTTGGTGAAAGGCTCGGACCCTGCCGCCGCGACTGCGGTCGGCAAAGACACTCCTATCATCTTGCTGATCTCTGAAGGCCCGACCAAGACTGGGATCCCCGACGTGGCCGGCAAGACCTTCGATGAAGCTGTGGCCACGCTCAGGGCGGCAGGGTTCACCAATTTTAGCGGCAAGACCGAATCCAGTGTGACTGTGCCGAAGGATCAGGTACTGCGAACCTCTCCTGCGAATGGCGTTCCTGCTAAGCCCGATGATCCCATCACGATCTACACCAGTTCCGGTAAGCCGGAAGCAACCGTGCCTGTCCTGCAGGGCCAAGATCGCATTCACGCGTGCAATGCGTTGGGCGATGCTGGCTTGAGGTGCACGGTCAAGTTTAAGACGTCAACGGCTGCAGATGATGGCCTCGTCATTTCGTCGAACCCGCCCGCTGGCACGCAGGTACCGAATAATTCAGAAGTTGAGATCACGGTCGGCCGACTTCCGGCACCCACGACAACGACCACCACAACGCCAACAACGTCGGTCGCCACAACAACCACGTGAGTTCGCTCGAAGTCTGGTACACCGAACACGGTCGCCACGATCTTGCCTGGCGACACACGACTGATCCGTGGGCCGTTCTGGTGAGCGAAGTGATGCTCGCGCAAACGCAAGTACAGCGCGTCGAGGTTGCGTGGCCGCGGTTCATGGAGCTGTATCCAACAATCGAAGCCGCGGCCGCAGCAACGCCTGGTGATTTCCTAATCGCCTGGGGCCGACTTGGGTATCCGCGAAGAGCGCGCTGGCTCTGGGAGTCCGCGCGCATTGTCGCAAAATCTGGATGGCCCGATGACTATCAGGAGTTACCCGGCGTTGGTTCATATACGGCCGGCGCGTTGCGCGCCCAGGTCCGCGACGATCCCGACGCGATCGGCATCGACGTCAATATTCGCCGAGTCGTGCAGCGGGTAGTCAGCGCAATACTCCCCGACCCGGCCGTAAACGTTGCCGCGATTCGTATCGCCGAGCCGCTTGTGGGTCGCGATCGCCTGCTCGCGCTGATGGATCTCGGAGCCATCGTATGCACGCCTCGAGAACCGCGCTGCAAGCAATGTCCTTTAGAACAGCGATGCCTTACACGGGGCCTACTCGCGGGTGAGACCAGAGCGAAACAGGCTCCTTACAAAGGGTCTATGCGTGAAGCGCGGGGAACGATCTTGGCGGCGCTGCGAACCGATGCTCGGGTCGAGGCATCCGATTTCGATCCTCAAGCGTTGCAGACCCTCATCCAAGATCAACTCATCGAGGTTGCCGACGGAATCGTTACGCTCCCGCGCGTTTGAGAAAGTTGGTCAACAATGCGTGGCCGCCCGCAGTCAGAATCGACTCGGGATGAAACTGCACACCCTCAATCGGTAGATCCTGATGGCGTAACCCCATCACAAGCCCATCTTCGGATTCTGCGGTGATTTCCAAAGGCGCGCCGATCGTTGAGCGTTCGACCACCAGCGAGTGATATCGGGTGGCAACGAACGGGTCGTCGAGGCCGGCAAATACCCCGACATTCGAGTGCCGGATTTCTGACGTTTTCCCGTGCATCACCGCGGGCGCACGGGTGACCGTGGCCCCGTATATCTGACCAATGCACTGATGACCAAGACAGACACCCAACACCGGAGTTCCCCCCTCACCAAAGCGTTGAATCGCCTCGATTGATACGCCAGCTTCGTCGGGGCGCCCCGGGCCTGGGGATATGAGCACCGCGTCCGGCTGCATTTCCATCAATGCATCAACGGAGTGGTCGTCGTTACGCACCACGGTCGGGTCTGCGCCGAGCTGCCCGAGATACTGCACAAGGTTGTATACGAAGCTGTCGTAGTTGTCGATCACTAGCACGCGAGTCACAGGCGCCAACGGTACCGCGCGCCCTACCGCGATGAGGGAGTAGATTGCCGAGATGCCACAAACCAAGAGTGCCGCTACCAGTGGTAAATACACAGCACCCAAACCAAAATCAGAAAAGCAAAGTCCGAGTTGGCTGCCGATTTTGATGGGCACCGCATTTTGCACCGGGCTCGCCGTTATCGTGCTCAACTATCTCAACGTGTTGCCGGGCGCGAACCCCGAGAATCGCTACCTCTTTTTGGGGCTGGTTTGGGTCATCGTGGGCTTCGCAATGGCTTCGAACTACCGCTAACACGCTTGAACTACATGCTTGTAGTTCTCCACAGAGTTATCCACTGCCTGTGGATAACTCTGTGAGCTTGCGTAACGCAAACGGAGGAGCTCAAGCAACCGGCGAGACAAGATCCATACGCTCGGCACAGTGCCGAGGCGGCAGCGGAACTTCGCCATCGGGCGCTGCATACATCACAACCATCGCGCTGCAAACTACGCAACGAAATCGATAGTCGACGTCGGAGAGCACAACCGGTTCGTCTTCATCAGGCTGGTCATGGGCTCGGGCAAAGTTGCGAACCAACGCTGCGCCAACGAGGTACAACACAACCATGGCAACGAGCGCCAACGGCAGCTTCCAAACGATGTCCACAGCGCCCAGACCCACCCGCGACTAGTTAAGAATCTCGATGATGGTGGCGTTGGCCATTCCGCCGCCTTCGCACATCGTCTGCAATCCCCAACGGCCCCCGGTGCGCTCTAATTCGTTCACCAAACTCGCCATGAGCCGGGCGCCCGAGCAGCCCAGCGGATGGCCGAGCGCGATCGCGCCCCCGTTGGGGTTCACCTTGGTCATATCTGGGCGATGTTCTTTTTCCCAAGCCAACACCACTGGCGCAAAGGCTTCGTTGATTTCGATGATGTCCATTTGATCAATCGACATTCCGGATTTTTCAAGCGCCTTTGCTGTGGCCGGAATCGGCGCGGTCAGCATCAACACTGGATCAGCACCGGCAAGCGCAAAGGTATGGAAGCGCGCCCGGGGCCGTAATCCCAACTTCGTGGCAACTGCTTCGTTCATAATCAGCATCGCGGCTGCGCCATCGGTGATCTGCGAGGAGTTTCCTGCAGTAATCACACCACCTTCTTTGAAAGCGGGCTTGAGCTTGGCCAAGCTCTCCATCGAAGAATCCGGACGAATTCCTTCATCGCTGGTCACCAAAACATCGCCGTCGGGGCCGGCTGCTGTGAGCGGCACAATTTCGCGATCGAAACGTCCCTCGCTGCGCGCACGCGCCGCTCGGTGGTGCGATTGCACCGCAAACGCGTCGTTTTCATCGCGGCTGATATTCCATTTCTCGGAGATCAGTTCCGCGGAAATGCCTTGCGGAACCAGATTGGGATAGAGCCTGGTGAGTTCAGCACTAAAGGGCATCCCGTGCGCGCCTCCGGCGAGCGATGCACCCATTGGCACGCGAGACATGTTCTCAATTCCAGCGGCAATCACAACGTCGTAGGCGCCGGCAATGACACCCTGGGCCGCGAAGTGCGCGGCTTGCTGGGAGCTACCACACTGGCGATCAACCGTGGTTCCGGGGGTCGTTTCGGGCAGGCCTGCGGCAAGCGCGGCGTACCGAGCGATGTTGAGCCCCTGCTCACCAACTTGAGAAACGCAACCCATGATGACATCTTCAACAAGTTCAGGGTCAAAATCGTTACGGTCGATCAGTGCTTTCAAAACGTGCGCAGCAAGATCGACCGGATGCGATTCTTTGAATTGCCCGTTGCGACGCCCAAGCGGCGTGCGGACGATGTCGACGATGACGGCAGATTGCATAAAGGGCTCCTCGAAGAACTGTGTGAGTCCGGGTGAGGCTAGTGGCACCCTGCCCATTTGACACAGGCGTCAAATGTTCGGCGCAACACCGTTGTACCGTTGGCAGCTCGCGCAAACCAACCAGACGCCCCGGAGCCGTATACGGACCAACAGACCTGCCAAGCTGTTCAGCGTGCGAACAATCTTGATGCTGCGCCACGGCGAAACCGATTGGAACGCTACGCATCGTTGGCAAGGTTGGACCGACGTTCCCCTCAACGAGCACGGCCGGCAACAAGCACACATTCGAGCGCAGCAAATGCAGCGCGACGGTTTCGAATTCCAAGCCGTAGCTTCTTCAGATCTCAGTCGCGCCCACGAAACTGCCGCAATCATCGCTGAACACCTACGCATCGGCCATCACATCGTCGATGAAGGCTTCCGCGAACGCTTCGGAGGCGATTGGCAAGGCAAATCACGACTCGAAATCGAAAAGGGCTGGCCTGAAGCGCTCGAATTGTGGAAGTCAGGTCGAATTCCTGGGCCACCGAACGCAGAACCCCTGAGTGTCATGATCAGTCGATTTCGCGCTGCCGTTGCGGCGATGCACGCAGTCGTAGCTCCCGGACCGGTGTGCTTGGTGACGCACGGCGGCGTACATCGAGCGGTAGCCACCGACGCGGGGTTCTCCATGTCTGGGGTTCTCAACAACCTCGAAGGAACTTGGGCCCACTACGACGGCAATGCACTCACATTCTCCGCCGATGGGCTCAGCGCGCCAAGCATCGAATCGCTCGAATCGGCCGTGGAGTGACCACGGAGTTGCAGGTAACCGTGACAGAATCAACTGTTGTCAATCCGTCTTGAAGCTCCTATTCAATCAGAACGTTGGGGTCATGCGTCGTCGTATCACGGTTCTCTGTTCGATGGCGGCGATCACCGGCATCGCGCTCGGCGCGTCGTCTGGGGTCGCTGCCTCACCGCATCCGTACGTTGTGAACGGTGGTCCAAGCACCATCGCGGCACGCCCGTACCAAGTGGCAATTCTTGACGTTCGCAATCCATCGTTGGCGCGCAAAGATTCATTGCGATGCGGCGGTTCGATCGTCGCGCCGACAATAGTTGTGACGGCTGGTCACTGCACCTACGACTCCGTTTCGCATGGGATTCCCAGCAATCCTTCGATGATGCGCGTCCTCACCAACAGCGCGAGCCTCACGAGCGGCGGCCAGGTGATCAACGTAACCGCAATCGTCCGTCACCCGAGCTACAACCCGCTCGTCGATCCCGGCATCAATGATGTTGCGTTGCTCATGTTGTCGTCGCCCGTCAGCGCGAAGCCAGTGCAAATCATTGCATCGCAAAGCGACTACCGCGCTTCAGTTGCCGGGACGCCTGCCAAGGTTTCCGGGTGGGGCTGTTACCAACCACTCTCGTCGTGTCAGTTCACAAGCAACTATCCCGCTGGCTTGCGAGCCGCGACCATTCCGCTGATCTCCAACTCAGCGTGTTCGGCATTTTACGCTGCAAATCATGTCTTTTTCAGCGCGCACGCGTCGCTGTGCGCCGGATTGAGCGACGCATCCTTCGGCGCTCCCGGTGCGTGCTTCGGCGATAGCGGCGGGCCGCTCACCATCGACGGCGTCAAGGGCCAAGATCTACTCATTGGCATAGTGTCGTGGGGCGTCGACGCGAACTGTGGTTGGGCACCTTCGGCGTATACCCGCGTCTCGACCTATCGCAATTGGCTGATTGCCCAAGGAGTCCCCGTCACTCCGTCTCCTTTCGCAACTACGCAAGGTCCCGCGATATCGCCGAACGCGATTCCAATCGCCGGCGACTTCGATGGCGACGGCCACGGCGACGTACTCGCCTACGTACCCGGGCGCGCCGCCGACACCGTGTTGCGCGGCGCGGCGAATGGATCGCTAAACCCTGGTTCCGCGACGTCGATCACCCAACGATACGTACCCGCATCGTGCGATCTCAATAACGATCACAAATCCGACCTATACCTGTACCGTCCCGGACCCCTCACGGACAAGGCATTGTTGGGCGTAGCGCAACCTGGAGTTTTCACCGCCACGCGTGCGCTCACCATCAACGGCACGTATCAGCTGATCGCAGGCGACTATAACCACGATGGATATTGTGATTTCTTGCTCTACGCACCCGGCTCCGCCAAAGACAAGCTCATGCTCGGCACCGCTTCGGGAACGTTTCATTCCGTGAAAATGTCGCCAATCAACGGAACGTACAAGCCTGTAGTTGGCGATTTCAACGGCGACGGACGCAGCGATGTGTACTGGTTTTCAATGAAGGGAAGCCGCATGTGGCTCGCCGCTGGCGTCGGCTCGTTTGCGAGCTCGGTGGCCCCAAGTGGGCCCGCCGGCGCGACGCCGATCGCCGGCGACTTCGATGGCGACGGACGCACGGACATTCTTTGGTATACGCCTGGTCGAGCGACGGATGTCTTGTGGAATAACTCCGCCACTGGTTTCCACCAGAACTACGACATCACGATCAATGGCACGTACACGCCCACCGTCATCGACATTGACGGCGATCACCACGACGAGATCGTGTGGCAACGCTCCGACGGCGCAATATCAATCTCTCGCTACTCCCTGTAACGCTGACGGATTTACGGGTACTGATCCGCATCGCAATCTTGAGTTGATACGAGGTAATCAAATATGTTGTCCGGGAGCAAGAAATCTCACATGATCGATGCCGCCAATGCACTCGCCGGCCGCGACCAACGGCCGTTTTCCATCCCAGCAATCCACACCGTCTTCGGAACTCCGCTCGAAGGCGGTGCACCGGACGGGCACGAAACGGCCATTTTCGGAATGGGGTGCTTCTGGGGAGCCGAACGAAAGTTTTGGCAAGTTCCGAACGTATTTTCGACCGCGGTTGGTTACGCGGGTGGGTTCACTCCGCACCCGACGTACCAAGAGGTGTGTAGTGGTCGAACCGGTCACAACGAAGTTGTGCTCGTGACCTTCGATCCAACTCGTGTTGCGTTCGAAACACTACTCAAGACCTTCTGGGAATCGCACGACCCCACGCAAGGCATGCGTCAAGGCAACGACCTCGGCACCCAATATCGATCCGGGATTTACTGCACCACCGACGATCAACTCGCGCGTGCAAACGAGTCGAAGCTCGTGTTCGCAAAACAGCTGAACGCAGCAGGGATGGGCGAGATCACTTCAGAAATAGTTCCCGCGCCAACATTTTATTTTGCCGAGGATTACCACCAGCAGTATCTCGACAAAAACCCTGGCGGCTATTGCGGTTTGGGTGGTACCGGTGTGGGCTGTCCGATTGGTTTAGAAGTCGAGCACTAGCGCCTGCGGCTCAGCGTTGAGCGTTGAGCGTTGAGCGTTGAGCGTTGAGCGCATTCAGAGTTTCAATTCGGCAAGTAGAAGGTGAGCACATCTGCCTGCTGAGCCGGAAACAGTGCCTCCATCAGCGAGCGCTGATCTCCGAGGTAACAATCGGCGAAGCGTGCTTCAAGCCCTGCAGCACCACAGCCGAAAACGAGGTGCGCAAGTGCATCCGGTGGCAATCCGGATCCGCCCTGGCTCACGATTACCTGCCGCGGCCCACCAGTTTCAATCGGGCCAATGCGCGAGTTCGCGATGGGAAACGAAAGTTGTGATTCCCAGAATGAAAGCTCAACCAGTTGATCAGCTTCCGAGTACTCGCTTTCGCTCAAGCGCCGCTCCAACTCCGGTCGTAAGGCAGCGAACAACGCGGTCGGATCCTCAATGCGCACGTAATACCAGTCCGCTCGATCGTTGGGCCCGAGTAGATCCGCTAGCCCATCGACATGGGGGCGACTATGCACTTTGATTTCGCAATCCGCTGAATCTCTCAAGGGGCCAAAGAGCGCGCGGAGCGCTTCGGTATCGATAGCCGCGACTTCACTGACCAGGATCGTTTGATCCTCAGGCGGCGTCCACCGTGCACTCGCAACGACGGTGCCGCGGCGCTGAGCGACATAGGTGGTCGACCCATCACGGTCAATCAGCCACTGCCAGCATTCCGGTTGGTGCGGCATCGCGATATCGAAGCGTTCCTGCATGTTTTCGTGCAACGCGGCAATCCCAGCGATATCGGTATCCGTTGCAGGACGAACCGTGATGTCAGGGTTACCCGCTGGCGTGGCGTCGTTGCGCAGCGTCGCGTAAGGATGCATCGGAATCGCGTAGTGATAGCCAAACCGGCGGTAGAAGTACGGAATCCCAATCATTACCTGCGCAACGTGACCCTCGGTATAACTCAACGCGTGACACCACTTCATGAGCGCGCGCACGTATCCGCGATGCTCGTGAAGCTCTGCGCATGCAACTAGCTCGATTTGCCCAATGGCCAACGTGGCGGTGCCGACCCGAATTGTTTCGTTGAGCAACGTTGCAGTTGCGACGACTTCACCACCGACCTCAACCACTCCGACACCCGCCCAACCGACTCCTGGGTGATTGACGATCAACCCAAAATCAACTGCATCCGCGGACTCACCCCGATCAGTGAGCAGTTCGCAAATCGCGTCGAAATCTTTGGGTACCGCGCTCCGTAAAATCACACCATCGGCCAAGGTCGTGAAATCACTCGTCATGGATACCAATCTGCCACATTCGCAATGCGGTTTCGGTATCTATGCCACGATCGATTTCGGTGCTAAGCATTTGCACATGATCAGGCGCGCTAAAGGCGCCGCAAGTAGGCGAAGGACCACGTTGTGACCGACTGGAAAACGATCGACTATTTCTTTGATGAATCGCTCGTTGAAAATCCGTATCCGTATCTCGAAGATCTTCGATCTGCGGGCCCGGTAGTAGCGCTTCCGCATCTCGGAGTTGTTGCGGTGACGGGTTACGACGAAGCCCATGAGATCTATCGCGATACCGACACTTTCTCATCGTGCAATTCAGTCATCGGGCCATTCGCAACATTTCCAGTGCCACTCGACGGCGACGACATCACCGACATCGTCTGCAAATACCGCGATCAGCTCCCGATGCACGAGCACATGGTCACGATGGATCCACCTGATCACACCCAGGAACGCGCGCTGCTGATGCGCCTCATTACACCGAAGCGACTCAAAGACAACGAAGCGTTCATGTGGCGCCTCGCCGATCAGCAGCTTGATGAATTTGTTGCGAATGGTCGTTGCGAATTCATCACAGAATATGCGCAGCCGTTCGCGATGTTGGCCGTCGCTGATCTTCTGGGTGTGCCGGAAGACGATCATCGGAAATTCAAAGAGGGATTCGGTCTCACGAAATCGCCGGGCACAGTAGGCGCTGGCGCGGAAGGCAGCGTCGGAGAGAATCCATTGGCGTGGCTCGACTCGTGGTTCAGTCAATACATCGAGGACCGCCGCAATTCACCCGGCAAGGACGTCCTCACCGATTTGGCGCTGGCCACCTACCCCGATGGCGCGACACCCGAGGTTGTTTCGGTAGTGCGCACCGCGACGTTTCTGTTTGCAGCCGGTCAAGAAACGACTGCCCGGTTACTGGCAGCCGCACTGCGACACCTCGCAGAACACCCGGAGCTCCAGGACACCTTGCGAGAAAATCGCGAGCTCATTCCCAACTTCCTCGAAGAAGCGTTGCGCCTCGAAAGCCCAGTAAAAACCGACTTTCGCCTGACAAAACGCACGGTCACTATCGCAGGCGTAGAAATCACCGCAGGCACACCGCTCATGCTGCTGAACTCCGCGGCCAACCGCGACCCACGCCGTTTCGAATGCCCGGCAGAATTTCGGCTCGACCGTCCCAACGCAAACGCTCACATCGCGTTCGGACGCGGCCCGCATTCGTGTCCGGGGAGCCCACTCGCTCGTGCCGAAGGTCGTATCAGCCTTGAGCGCATCTTGGATCGCACGCGCAATATTCGGATCTCCGATGAACATCACGGCCCGGCTGATGCACGCTCGTTCAACTACGAGCCAACATGGATATTGCGCGGCCTCACAAAACTGCACCTGGAATTCGATACCGTCGATGCGGAAACAACGCGATGAACTCCGCTACGAGTCGCGTCGCCGTAGTGACGGGCGCAGCATCGGGTATCGGTCTCGGAGTAGCGCGGCGGTTTGCTGCCGACGGCTATCGCGTTGCGCTACTTGACCGCAACGCAACCGGTGCCACAGCTGCGGCCAGCGAACTCCGATCGTCGGGGGCGACCGCACTCGGCTTGGGAGTGGATGTCGCTGATCGCGCATCGATAGCGGCTGGCTTCGAAGCGGTTCGCAGTGAACTCGGCCCGGTCGAGATCCTCGTGACGAGCGCGGGCATCGAATCCTTTGAATCGATCCTCGACATCACCCCGGAGAGTTGGGATCAAATCATCGCGGTCAACCTGACGGGAACGTTCGCGTGCGTGCAGGCCGCGCTTCCCGACATGCTCGCCGCTCGTTGGGGCCGCATCGTGACGATTTCTTCGTCGAGCGCTCAATCCGGCGCACCGAACATGGCGCACTACGCCGCTTCAAAAGGTGGTGTGATCGGGCTCACCAAAGCACTGGCCGTCGAGCTCGCACGCAAGGGCATCACCGTAAACACAATTCCGCCGAGCCTTGTCGATACACCTATGGCACGCCAGGCCGAAGCGGCTGGCGATTTTCCCGGGGTCGACATAGTGGGGCCGATGGTGCCGCTCGGGCGCGCCGGAACGCCTCAGGACATCGCGGCCGCGTGTTCGTTTCTGTGCTCCGATGACGGCAGCTACATCACCGGCCAAATCATCGGTGTCAACGGTGGCATGTACATCTAGTGTGCTGAGTCTCGCTGGTCGCAAGGCCCCAACGCGGTTTGTCGGCTCCAACCGCTCGAATCGCCGGGATTGCCGGAAAAAACACCGGCACGGGCGTTCCCGGGCCAGCAATCGAGGCGAGCCTCGACGGCCCCTCGTATGTCGCGTTCGGTGCGGATGGATCGCTGTACCTCGTCGAAAGTGCCAAGAGTTGGCTCCTGCGCATTCACGACCGAAACATCACGGTCGCCTATACGACGGGTCGCAACGACGGACCAATCGGTGGGCTCGCGGTCGGTCCAACCGGCAAAGTTGTGCTGCTCACCGTCGCAAAAAAGTATGCACTCACACCAGCGAATGCTCAATACTTTTCGACGCAGCTCGTTGGCTTCTTACTCGCCCTCGGAGGCCACTAACTGGCTTAGCTTGGCTTGCCCCGTCTGTTGTACGGATAAGCACAAGAGATCTGCTTATCGGTCCAGTAAAGGATGCGAGGGCGGGCCGTCAAGGAACTCGTGCTTCTGATCGAATCGGTTCGACCGCTTCGAGTGGCGGTCGTGGTCGACGACACCCGGTCCGAAGAACGTATTCTGACGGTCTACGAACCAGATTCCGACTGTTGGGATCCCGACTGTCGAAGGAGGCGCTGATGCGAAGCGACGTTTGTGAAAATGGAGAGCGCGTGCCAGCGTCTCTGGGAGTACAACCGCAGTCGAATGAAGGCTGGGTGAGAAGAACTGTCCGAGCGCGATACTGGTGAGATGCTGGGACCGTTTCGAGTGGCGCGGAATCCCGAGGAAGATTCCAAACTTCCGTACCTCATCGAGATCCCGCTCGCGACCGGCGCGCTCGTAATGAAGGCCAAGGAACCCTGGCCGCGAACAGCGAAGGTTTACTGCCACCCCGTCGCTGCCTGGCCCGACGATGCGGAACTCCTCGAGGAAATCGCCGTCCGATCGTGTGTGCGGCGCGAGGTCGCTGTCGACCTCATCCTCGATCGTGCGCGTGAGAACCGCTCGCAGTTCGTGTTCACGACGCTTCGGACCGGCCGCGAAGGAGTGTTTTGCAGAGTGCCCGCACGACCCGTAAGACCCGTCCGGGACTGCGCGTGCCGACTCGACGATCAGCGAGCGACGTGCTCGACATTGTTGTCGATACCCGAGAGCGTTACGCATGGAAGTTCACCGACCAACAAGCAACGACGACCAAACGTGCGTTGACGGTCGGCGACTACGCGGTCGAACTCGATGGCGCGGTGGTTGCCGCGGTCGAACGCAAGACGTTGCAGGATCTTGCCGGCCGACTCGTCGACGGCAGCCTCCTGATCATGCTGGGCGAACTCGCGACCGTTCCCCGCGTCGCGATCGTGGTCGAAGACCGCTGGGCCGACGTCTTTCGACTCCAACACGTATCGCCTTCGATGGTCGCCGAAATGATCGCCGGCGCACAGGTCCGCTACCCCAACGTCCCGATCGTGTTCTGCGAAACTCGAGGTCTCGCGCAGGAATGGACCTACCGATTCCTTGGCGCCGCCCTCGCCTACGCCGACGAAACATTTGAGCCGAACACGGATCCGAACTCCTGACCTGAAGGGGCCCCCTCGTGCAACGCGCGGAAACGCCCTCTACGCTCCGTCAGCTTGCCGGCCGCGGCTCGACGGTGATGATCTTCGCCGTCGGCGGTACCGTCTCAACCAGCTCATCAACGGCGAACTCCGCGCCTACTTTGACCTATAGCGCCAGCGAACGCCACTCCGAACTTCAACCCGGTACTTGCAATCCGGTCGCGCAATTGGCATCCTGTTCGGGTGGGACAAATCCGCAAAGACTTGAGTGCAGCGCGACGGAGAATGCGCGTACCGGACCCAATCGTAACTGCACGGGCTTACACATCCAAGAGTGATCCGGTATATCAATCCCGTCTTGCGTTTGTGAATATCAGTGCCTTCCTGCGCGAACTCCACGCTGTCCGGTCAGAACGAAAGTTCGAACACAAACATCGATAGCTAACTTGCAAAACCACGTTCATCGGGCAACCTGAGGCGCGTGGTCTCGTCCGGTGGGCTGCGAAAGACGTTCTCGGCGCGATCTCCTACTAGGGTCCCGTAGTCGCAGCGCCAGTTGTGATCAGTCTCCACCGGAGTAGAGGCGCACCCGTTCCCATTCGTATCCGGCGCATCGCGACCTCGTCGTTCGCGGCGCAGCTGATCTTCCTACCTGTGGTTTCGCTTCGATGGCGATCTAGCGCACGCGCACGGACCTGGCGCACAGTGGCAGCAGTCGCTCGGATACTCGCATGACAAGCGCGGACCGGACAATCGGAGTGGTTCCGGTCGCCCTATCCGACATCGGACCGGCTCGCAGCATCGAGGGTTCCAGAAACGGCTGCTAGCGCGGGTGCAAGCGCCCGCGCTAGCAGCCATACTCAGCACACACCCGTTGACGAGCGGCGCGACACGCTGAAGCTTCTCCTTTCGAGTCCGTTGCTCTTGTCCGAGGCCGAACCGTCGGCTGAGCCCGATGGGGAAGGCGCCGTTCTTACCGGCTACAAAACCGGATCAGCCGGAAACCAAAACGCGCATTTCTCAATGAGGCAACGACCTTCGAACAGGTTCACGGCTTGTTGCAATGCCACCAGTCGGGTGATGTCTCGACCAAGCTCAGCATCCTGCAGATTCCCGCAACGGCATCTGCGAGCCAAAGCAGCGGCTCCTCCTTGCCAGCGAAATCGTAACGCAGGTCGTGCGAAACGAGACCGGCGCGCTGCGCGTCGAGAATTGTCCCGCGATCGTCGCGGTCTTGCACGCCACGTGACTCGATGATGAGCTTCGCGACTCCCTCGCGCTCGAGGTCTTTCAACAGCGCCGCCAACGAGACACTGCGCGCGTCGCGCTGACGGTTTGGAGCCACAGGATGGTGCACCGCGACAAACGCCGCGATGTTGAGTTCCGTGATGCACTCCACATCGCTGCGCGTTTCTGAACGCCTTCAGACGCCCAATGGAACGGCCGGTCGCGATCATTCACCACGTTCCGGACGGAAGAGCGAACGGCATCCAGATCCGCCACGTCCAACAAGACCGCTCACGAAATCAGGTAGTGAATCCTGCGAGCGCTCTGTGGAGTTGATTCGTCAATGATTCCGAGCACACGTCATCTTGTCACTCTGGCGAATGTGCCGTACGCGAGAGCGCTCAAGTTCGTGCGGCAGGATTGGGACGAGGTGCGAGCGTTCGAAGCCAATCTGTGGCGTGACACCGGTCGAGGCGTTACCTCACCGAAACAATTGACAGCGTCGTCGCGAGCGGATTCACGGAGATCATGGCCTTGAGTACGTCAATGCATGACCTTCTCGTCGTGCCCTGTGCCCGCTCGTCACGGGCCGATGGAGGTCCTGCCGTACGCCGCACCGAGTTCGCTGAGGTTGCCCAGTGAAGACCGCGTGCTCATCGAACTCGTGTCCACGTCCGCGCGAAACACATCGATCGCGCGGCCGGAGGCAGAAGCTGTCGCCTGCTTTTGGCATTTCGCGAAGGAAGGTGTTGATACATTTCTGATACATCGACGATT
>JANYBW010000041.1 GCA_025360585.1 Actinomycetes bacterium
CGACGCACGACGATCTTGCACGACCACTGATCGCCAGCCCGACTCAGCACAGGAGCCTGGGGAGCAGTGCAATTCGTATTACATATCGGTATACTTAATACATGGCACAAGTTATTGCGCGAGTCGACGAAGCCCTACTCGAACGAATCGATGAGTTGGTCGACCGCGGCGTTATCGCCAGTCGGTCCGAAGGCGTTCGGCTCGGGCTTGAACAGCTCATCGAACGCACCCAACGAGAAGAACGCCAGCGGCGCGAAATCGCCGCGTATCAGAGCGATCCACAAGACGCTAACGAAGTCAAAGCAGCTCGACGGGCGGCATTCGCAATGGTGCGAGAAGAGCCATGGTGAACCCGATGCAAGGTGAGGTGTGGTGGGTCGAAGCTGAGGACAAGCGCCGCCCCGCGCTCATTGTCACACGCACGCACGCACTACCGGTCTTATCGGTTGTGACGGTCGCGCCAGTCACCACGCGCATCCGCAACATCGAAGCCGAAGTACCACTGGGAAGGCCCGAAGGTCTGCCTCGTGAATGCGTCGCCAACTTCGACAACATCCAACAGGTACCAAAATCACTCTTGGTCAAAAGAGTCGGCGAGCTAGGCCCGCTGCGCTCGGGTGAGATCTGCCGCGCCCTTGCAGCCGTCGCTGAATGCTAACCGGATTTGGTGAACGGAAACTTCGCCTGACCGAGATAGTTCTGTGGCAGGTAATCGGCGAGCACACCGTAACGATCCGGCCAATCGCGATCGTCAGCCGCGGCAGTAACGGCGATTGCCGTTGCAAGGCGAAGTGCCGCGCTTTGGTAGCGGCGCACCAGCTCCGCGATCGCTGCGGTGTCGCCGGCTTGCGCTTGCGCGACGAGCTCGCGTCAGTTCGGCATCGTCGACGTTGGAGTCGGCGACCCTAACCACCCAGCGTTTCTCGCTCAAGACAGTTCGAATCTGGACCTGGGCGAAATCCCCAGCGACATCACGTCGAGTACCTTCAGACCACGCCATTTACACAAGCGCGTTGACAGTCCGATACGGAGTTCAATTGCCGAGTTGCGCGTTGTCGAGCGCGGCGACTGCGGACGTCGGAGCCGGGGGAAACTAGCTCGAGTTTCGTCACCGTTACCACTACGAAGCGGGCGCACGCACGACGATTGGGCCCCTTGCCTCTTGAAGTAAGCGACCTTTTCGCTTGAACGGCGCCGGACGTTGACGGGGTCATCGCCTGCGCCGATGGGTATCGAGGGCGCTCATGACCCGTGCTCACTCCTGCGCCGCTGGCCGGCGGCCAGCGCGAGCACCACGTATTGAGGATGGGAAGCCCGAGCGCTGACCAAGGTTGCCGCAACGGCGCAACCTTCGGCGATTATCAAGAGTCCAGTTCGTTGTTGATTGCGTACCTGTTGAGCATGCCGTAGGGTCTCGTCCATGACGGATGCAGTCAGCAGTGGCACTGGCACCAAGGACAATCCGTGGTGCTTGAAGACCCCACCGCTGAGTTCGGACTACACGATGCACCGCGACGAGCGCGACGGTGTGCAGGTCATCCGTTTGCACCGTCGGCAAGACGGTGTTGCTCTACGACTCGCGTTGTCTCGATGATCTTCAAGCGATGTTGCGTGAACACGGCGACTGGATGGACCTTGGTTCCGCCGACGAACAGAAGCCTGCGAAAGATGGCACCGTCGAAGCGTGGGGCCGCTCAGAATCGAATCCCATCGGCGGCTGGTACGGGTTAAAAAAGGGCCTGCGCGGCCGTTTCGGAATGTACGTACCTCCGTTGATGGAACATCTCGGCTTGGCCGAGGTGGGACACAACGCACGCAATAATCGCATGCGTGTGATCTAGCAGCACGCGGACTTCGCGACGAATATCTCTGGCGAATTGCTGGGTATATTCGACTCGATCTACGGCTAGCAGGTCATCAGTGAGCGCTGCTACACGATCGGGTAAAGATGCGAGGACCACCGTCGCTTCAGCCACTTTCGGCATCCACCCGCACCCCGCGGCGTCCCTAAGACGCAACCCCTGACGACGATTCACGGTTCACCATCAAGTCGTTGATTCATGAGGTATTCGCACGCGCCGCGTGTTCGTTCCCGTTATCGAATTTATCTCAGTTTATTGTTTTTCGATAAACCTTGATAAATCGTGTAAACCCCGACCGGGTGTACGCAGGGTAAACTCACGTCATGCGGCGCACCGACGTGTATCTCTCCGAAGCCGTCCGTGTCGCAATTACTCCTATGCCATTCCAGGAACCGTTGTGACCACGGGTATCGATCAGCCGCTTCGTATCGTTCAGTGGACGACCGGCAATGTTGGACGTCGATCCGTGCGCGCCATTGCCAACCATCCGGATCTCGAACTCGTTGGTTGTTTCGCCTGGGGCCAAGACAAAGTCGGCCGTGACGTCGGTGACCTGTGTGACACGGGCCCAATCGGCGTACTCGCTACGAACGATATCGACGCGCTCCTCGCGCTCCGGCCGGACTGTGTTGTGTACAACCCCAAATGGCCGAACGTCGACGAAATCGTCCGCATTCTGTCGTCGGGCATCAACGTCGTGACAACGGCCGCGTTCATCACGGGGCGTGGCGTGGGCGACGATGCTCGCGGCCGGATCGCGACGGCTTGCGATGCAGGAAGCGCATCGATTCTCGGCACAGGAATGAACCCGGGCTTTGCAAACTTACTTGGAATCGTCAGCGCCCAGATTTGTGATCGAGTCGATTCCATCACGATCACCGAATCGGTCGACTCAACGGGATATGACTCTCCCGAAACCGAAATTCCGATCGGCTTCGGGCGGCCGGTCGACGACCCCGCACTCCCTTCAATGACCGAAGCTGCAACTGCGGTTTTCGGCGACGCCGTCGAACTCGTTGCCGATGCACTCGGAGTCACACTCGATGAGATCCGCTGCGACGCGGAGTACGCGATCACGACCGAAGACCTCGACTTGGGCTCGTGGGCAATCGCGGCGAACACGGTTGCTGGCGTGCACGTGGTGTGGAAGGGCATCGTCGATCAACGAGCGGTGATCTCGCTCGTGGCTCGTTGGCGCAAAGGCCAACACCTGCAACCCGATTGGCGCCTAGAACACGGCTACCTGATCGAGGTCCAAGGTCAGCCGTGCGTGCGAACCAAACTCGAAGTGTTCCCGCCGTCCGACTTCATCGCAAAGTCTTTTGCCGACTACATGGTGCTCGGCATGATCATGACCGCGCTTCCTGCGATCAACGCGATCCCGCATGTCTGCGCGGCAAAGCCGGGGATCGTTACCTACAACGATGTGCCCCTCACAGCACCTTCAGGTTGGACACGCCGGGGGCGCACTGCGCCGTGAGTCATCCCTAGTATGCTGGATCCTGCAATCCTTGGAAGAAAATGCATAGCAACCGCCCACTGGGCGAGCGGCACGATGCAATGTCAGCCGTTTTCGTTTCCTTCGAGTTCGCGTAAACGTTGGCGCGATTCCCTGGCCGCGGTGCGGAAAATGCCGCTGGCCATGAACGACTGCTCCGCGTCGCGCCGAGTTTCGTAGACCGCAGCACGCACTTGGTGAACGCGAACGTTGTCGGGTTCGGCAAGTACCGCGAGTTCGGCGAAGTGGCAAGCCAGTCGCAAATCGGTACTCGCAAGTGATTCTGCTTTCGCGGCGACGGCGACGGCGCCACCGCACAACGCTGCAGTTTCGACTGCGATCGCGATATCGGAGGCCGGTTTGAGATTCGCGGGATTTCCGTCGTACCAACCTCCGTACAACCGCCACAGATTGCGGACCACGAACTCGGGCTCATCGTATGTCGGTTGGAGATAGGCCTTGCCCGCGAGCCATTCGGGCAGCCGGACAGTGTGCACAACATCGGTCAGCCGTGCGCCTTGATTCATGAGATCTAGTACCTGCGTATGCAACGACTCCAGCGCGGTCGCGGTATCGATCAACACAGTGTTGACGTAGTGCGCCCCGCCCACTGCAGGGCCGTGCGCAGGCAGCAGCAGCTCAGGCTGAAGCTCGGCCATCGCGCGCAACGCCACGGCCCAATCCCATGCGTAGCGTTGCACTTTCTGTGGGTTGCCAGCATTCGGAAATTGCCAGATGAACAAGTCGCCCACACAGATCGCGCGCTCGTCGGGAACCCATGCCCAAGTGTGATCATCGGTTTCGCCGCGCGCATGATGGAGTTCGAATCGCTTGCCCCCGACGTCGAGCGTGTGTTCGTCGCGGTACTGGGTGTCGGGGTAGCGAAAATCGCTCGGGAACGTTGGCTCCGGTAGCCGGAACTGGCGCATGTTGATGTGCCCGTTGTAGCCGTTCGTGAACTGGTAGCGATCAAATCGTTGCGCGACCGCTTCATGTCCAACAAACGTGATCTTGCCGGCGCGGCCTTCTGCTGCTTCAGCTTCAAACACCTTCGACCCGGTCACATGATCGACATGACCGTGCGTGTACACCGCCGTATCGACACGTTGTTGTGTCCACCCCCGCAACGACTTCAACACCGTCGGCGCGAACAGTTCGTGGGAAACATCAAACAGGGCCAGCCCACGATCCGTGGAGAATGCAATCACATTCGAAAACGCGTCGATCAACGCCACACCGTCGGCAACCTCGTGGAGTTCACCTTGCGAACCCGACATCAAGCCATGCATCACCATCGGTTCATCACCATCGATAATGCGGGCAGAACGTTCAAGCATCAGGCTCATCACAAAAGGATAGGACTTGGCAAAAAAAGAGAACGGCGGCAGCGGAACTGGGAACGCGTCGCGCAAGCGCAGGCGTTCACCACCTCGCGAAGCGAACTGTGGGACAAACTGAGGTTGCTACTCGGGCAGCGTGTAGGTATTTTCAAATTCGTCTTGCACCACGGTCGCGAGTTTGGTGGTGGTATCGACGATGAGTTCTTCGTCGAGGATCCGCGTCCGATACGACCAGCCGTCGGGAAGCGCGAGGCACTCGCCCAGCGCGCCAAGATTCGCTTCGCTGATCGTGGGATCGACACCAATGCAATACGCCTGCATGACGTAGGCAAGGCCTTGAGGATTCACCAATTCGTAAACGGGCTTGCCTGCATCGAAAAAGAACACTGCGCCGCGATTGACGTTGCGTTCCGTATAAGGAACCGTGGCGGGATTGTCGCCGAGCGGAACCGTCGCGATTCGGCGCATCGTCAGGCCATTGAAATCGTGAAACACCGGTTCGACAACGGCCACTTTTTGACCGATCGCATCGATCATCCAGTGGCGCGGGCCATTGAGTTTTGCGACGACCGCACCCATCTCTATGGCAATCGCGGTGGCGTCGAGCGTTTCCCAAAGCTCTTGTGGGCAGTCGTTGATCATCTGAGTGCCGTAGACCTCAGCTTCCAACCCGCTGTCTTTGAGGAATACCGCAAGTACCTCGCCATAGCGCACGCCGCGCATGTTCGAGTGGTTGCGTTGTGCACTGGTAGCAGTCATTTTCTCGACCTCTGTGGTGTGGCGGGCGTACGTCGTGGAGACACTCGCCAATCTAGTGGCACACTCTGTGTCAATACAAGCATCGATCCGGTGAGGCTCGCGGTAGAAATCCGGTTCATGCTTGGCCGTCGTATCGCCCCCGTTGTATCCACAAACACCGGAGTCGGGCTCGAAGATATCGACGGCTCGGTTGATGCAGTAACGCCGATCTCGACGGTGGGTCGCTGACGGCTCGAGGCTTCGCCGTACCGATCGGCCGGAGGCGCCAGCGCCGCAGCCGGTTGGCGTTGGTGACGACCGACAAACTTGAGAGGACCATCGCTCCTGCCGCGATCATCGGGCTGGTCGGATGCCGAGGATGGGCTACAGGAAGCCGGCGGCGATGGGGATGCCGATGCCGTTGTAGACGAACGCGAGGACGAGGTTCTCGCGAATGTTGCGGATCGTGGAACGGCTGAGCTCGATGGCCGTGACGACGCCGCTGAGGGCGACCGTCGAGGGCCACGAGCATCGGGGTTTTGTCGGCTACGGCGAGTCGATCCATTTGTCTTCCTGCCATCATGATCAGCCGACCAAACCCCGCATTGACAAAGGACAAGGTCCCTGAATCCGAACTTCACGCGGGTGAGCGCAAACTGGCACAGGGCGTTTGCGACTGCTGGATTGTCACCGGTGCTTCCCACATCACTTCACTGCGAGTTCGCAGCAAACTCACAGATTGACGCCGTACATTCCCGCCCATGAGACGAACACCCATTTCCATGACCACCGCGCTCCTTGTTGCTTGCCTCGCCCCGCTCGCCGCGTGTTCGAGCAGCGGCAGCACTGCCGTCTCGACCACAACCAGTGCCTCGTCAGCGGGAGGCTCGTCAACGACCGCCAGCACAACCGCGAACACGATTGCGTCGACGACAACTCCATATACGAGCGGCATCGTGAACACCTGGAAGGCATCGACCGTCGACCCAACGAGGCTGCCGATTGGCGACACCTATGTCTCGACCACGGCGGCTGGTGTAGGCAAGCTGTTCTCCTGTAGTGCAGGAAATCCGAATGCCCCCGGCGCATCGGCGGAAGGGCCTTGGATCAACGCCGATGGAACGACGTGGGACTCCACCGCAAAGGTCGCCGTCAAGGGCAGCGTTTCCTGGCGTACGGCCAAGTATTCAGAAACACTTACCGAATCCTCACGCGTACTGACATCGAACGGCCTACCGGTGAAAAACGTCACGGGTAGCTTCCCAATCGCTACCAACGATCCCGCCTATCAGTACGACCACAATCCGGGAACAATCAAGGAGAGCAACGCGACGTTGACGTTGCCGCGCAATCCGACGAAGGCGGCAACATCAACCTGTGTCAACTTCGCGGCCATGGGCATGTTGAAAAATGGCGTTGCGATCTTCAACCCGCTCGACGGTAAGGGCCGCGACGGTGTCGCCCGTGAACTGCAAGACGTGTGCAATGGGCATCCGGCAATGACGCAGTACCACTACCACGCGATCCCTTCATGCTTGCTCGACGCGGCGACGGGCGCGTCCACCGTTGTCGGCTATGTGCTCGATGGTTTCCCACTCGTGGTTGAACGCGACGCGAACGGCAACCTGCCCAGTAACGTCGATCTCGACGAATGCCACGGTCGCACCTCACCGATTCTGCTCGCTGGCAAAGTTGTCACCACCTACCACTACTCAGCGACGCTCGAATTTCCGTACATCGTCGGGTGCTACGCGGGCACGCCGACAAACGGTTGATACCCAGGCGTCTCGTGTTGCTGTCACGACAGACGCGGCGGCAACCGTGTTGTCTTTCGATTTCGGGCCTTTCACCGTTACGTATGAATTCGCGGGTGAACCGACACCGAGTTCGCGGAGTTGGGCAGGCCGAACGTTGGCGGTGGGCTCGGATGTCGACAGTATCGTTCATGCCATGACACCAGTTTTCAATGCACTCAACGCCGCGGTCGGGATTCGGGAAGTGGTGGTCGACCAAGCAGCGCACAACGAACGGCTGCGCACACTTTCACCGGAAACGGTCGATGTGCTTTGGGACAGCGGATTGATGCGTTTCATGAACGTTCCCGAAGCTGGCGGTTCGCAACCATCATTTGCCGAGATCATGGAGACATGGATCGAACTCGCTTGGCAGGACGGTTCGTTGGGGTGGATTGGTATCGCCAACTTTCCATCGGCCATGGCGGCGTCTGCGTTTCTTCCCGACGATGGGTTCAAAGAACTCTTTGGCGACGCTGATCGTCGAGTGACCGTTGGCGGTCAGTTCTTTCCCAATGGCACCGGTACCTCGACCGGTGGCGGTTACGTATTGAACGGGGCCTGGAACTTTGGTTCGGGTACCGGACATTCGCAATACGTGGCGTGCGGATTTTTTCCGGTGGTTGATGGTGAGGTCAAGTTCGACATCGGCGAGATTCGCGCCGCGCTCGTGCCACGCGACGAGGTGAACTTCAATGACGGATGGCATGTGCAAGGACTGCGCGGGACGGGCAGCTACGACTATGCCGTTACCGATGTATTCGTTCCTGAACACCGATGCTTCCCACTCTTCGCACGCCAGCCTGAACGCGGAACCAGCCCTTTGTTCCGTCTCGGCCTCATGCCGATCACCGCTGCGGGGCATGCGTGTTGGGCGCTCGGCGTGGCCAAAAGCATGCTCGACGATGTCGCTGAATTAGCGAAGACCAAAGCTCGCATGTCGGATATGGAAACCCTCGCCAACCGTCAAACGTTTCAACGCAACCTTGCCCACCACACCGGCATGTGGCGCGCCGCTCGCGCGGGTGTGTTCGAAGTGTTCTGCGAAGCCGAAAAGGTTGTGGCTGCGGGCCAAACAATGACACCGACGCTGCGAGCCAATATGCGGGTTGCCGCCACGTACGCAACGGAAGCATCACGCGAGGTCTCCCAATGGGCGCACCTTGCCGCGGGCACCAGCGCGATCCGCGAGGGCAGCAGACTTGAACGCGCGTTCCGCGACATCTATACCGGGAGCCAACACGCATTCATCAGCGAAAAAACCTATATGGATGCTGCGCAAATTTGGCTTGGCCTGATCGAAGACCAACCCGGCTTGTAGGTCGTCACTCACCAGTCACGACCCTGAATTAGGCAGTGACGGGGATTCCGTTCGCCGCGATGTCGCGACCAAGCTTCGTGAGTTGGTGGCGGGCGGAACCAAACTCGTGTTCAAGCTGGATCGCCCACTTGAAGTAGCGGTGCAACGGGTAGTCGACATCGATACCAATACCGCCGTGGAGATGCTGGCAGGCGTACGACGCGAACGCTCCGCCTTCCGAAGCGCAGTACTTCGCGACCGCAACTTGCGACGTTGCGACCTTGCCTTCGGCGAGGCGCCATGCGGCTTCCCACGTGGTGAGGCGCATTGACTCGATGTAGATGTACGCATCAGCGGCGCGTTGGTGGAACGCTTGAAAGCTTCCGATCGGGCGTTCAAACTGCACCCGTTCGCGACCGTATGCACTCGTCATCTCAAGCGCGCGTTCGGTCACCCCGAGTTGCATCATGCAGCGCGCCACCGTCGCTCGTTCGACCAGCCACTGGAGGATCGCCGCGCCGTTTCCGTTATGGTCGAGGCGCATCATGGGTATCGCGTTGCGCAACTCCAGCGCCGCGGCTGCGAGTCCATCAGATTCACGCTGCGGCGTGGCACTCACGCCTTGGCCGTTCACGTTGAACCAACCCAATGCAATACTGCCGTCTTGCGCACGGGCCGGAACAAGGATGCGGTCTGCTTCCATACCCGAGGGCACCAGCAGCTTGAGCCCATTGAACGCGCCGTTGACATCGACCGTCGTCGTCGGTGCGAGTGCATCCGAAGAGTCCGCTTCGTGTAACGCCGCGGTGAGGATCGCTCGTCCAGCAGCAACGTCGGCGAGAATCGCGCGCTGATCGTCGTCGCCGAATTCTCCGAGCACCATCGCGCCAAGCACAAGCGTTGCGTAGGCGGGCACGGGCGCAACGGCACGGCCAACTTCCTGCACGAAACGACAGAGCGATAGGAAGCCCAACCCCGACCCGCCATCGGCTTCAGGAATCGCCAACCCCAGCAGATCGGTCTTCGCGAGCGCGGCCCACAACGCGGCATCGTGGGGATTGCCGCTGTTTTCGTGGGCTCGCAGTAGCTCGTTCGTGGCGAAGTCGTCGAGGATCGTTCGCGCGAGTTTGGCAATTTCGTTTTCGGAGTCTGAGAAGGTGAAGTCCATTGTTCAGTCCTTGTAGTGAGGTAGTCCGAGCCCCGCCATCGCGATGATGTCGCGTTGCACCTCGTTCGTGCCGCCGCCGAATGTGAGAATCAAGCCACTGCGATACGACTGTTCGATACGTCCTTGCAGCACAGCCGCATCGCTACCGCGTTGAATCAAACCGGCGACGCCGATGATTTCGAGGAACGCACGGTACGCCTCGATGTTGAGTTCGCTTCCGTACACTTTGATGGCCGACGAATCCCCCATGAACGACTTGCCGTGGTCGGAGGACCACGCCTGTTTCCAGTTCATGAGCCGCAGCACTTCAGATTTGGCATGAATCCGCGCCAAGTGATGTTGCACCCACTCGTTATCGATCACGCGGCGGCCGTCCACAACGGTTTCGGTTGCCCACTGCGCCACAGCTGCGATTTCTCGTTTCAAACGACCTGTTGTGGACAGCGACACCCGCTCGTGGTTGAGCTGACCTGTGATCAACTTCCAGCCGTTGTTTTCACCGCCGATGAGATTTTCTGCTGGTACCCGCACGTCGTCGTAGAACGTGGCGTTGGTCGTTACGCCGGTCACGGTGTGCACTGCCTGGCGGGAAAATCCTGGGCTTGTGGTTGGCACCATAAACACCGATAGGCCCTTGTGTTTTGAGACATCGGGGTCGGTACGGGCTGCGAGCCATACGTAATCGGCGTACTCCGCGAGACTCGTCCACATTTTCTGGCCGCTAATGACCCACTCGTCGCCATCGCGTACTGCGCGCGTGCGCAGCGCCGCGAGATCCGTACCAGCTTCGGGCTCGGAGTAGCCAATCGCGAAAAACAGTTCACCCGCAAGGATCTTGGGGCAGAAATATGCGCTTTGTTCCGGCGAACCGAAGTCGCGCAAGATCGGTCCGACCGTGTTCAACGTCAGGAACGGCAATGGAAAACCCGCGCCTTGCACTTCGTCGGCGAAAACGAACTGCTCGACCGCCGTACGCTCCTGACCGCCGTGCTTCTTAGGCCACGCAACACCCAGAAGTCCGTCGCGACCCATTTGTTGCATCGCTTTGCGAAACTCAGGCCCACCGCCTTCGCCGCCGCTCGAGAGCTCCGTTCGAAGCACCTCCGACATCATCGTTGCGAAATAAGCGCGCAGCTCATCGCGAAAATCGGCCTGCTGCGCGTTCAGTTGGATTTCCATATGTATGCGTTCGCTTCCCAGTCAGCAATCAAGGAGTCGATCGTGACGTGCGCAAGGATTTGCAGCGCGTCGTCGACGATCTCGTAGAACACTCCATCTTCGGCTTTGCATCCAAAGAATACATGGGCACCATCGGGGCCGCCGTGCCCGAGGTGCGGATGCGCGTCGCCGATCGATGTACTGATCGCTTCCCTCGCGACGGAGTCGGCGTAACGGTTCGACGCGATACCTGTCGAACAGCTCAGATGAGTTGGGCACTTCAGTCATCTTCTGGCTCTGACTCGGCGCGTAAGGGTCAAAGCATCGCATGCCGTCGTCAATGCCTATCCTTAATAATCTGCGGTCTCGGACACGAGACGACGTCAACCCAGCACCCAACACCAGCACCCAACACCAGCACCCAAAGAACCGCACCCAAAGAACCGCACCCAAAGAACAAGGATGATTCCGATGGTCGACCTCACAGACATGACGCTCTTTCGCGACGGTTTCCCACATGACCTCTTCGGAGAGCTCCGAGTGAATCAACCGGTGCTCTGGCAGGAATTCCCCGCCGACATGAAAGGGCCACGCGACCCGGGGTTTTGGGTCCTGAGTCGCCATGCTGATGTGCAGTCGGCCAATCGCGACGCCGAGCGTTACAGCGCGTTCGACGGACCGAGTCTGACCGGCCTTCCCGAGATGCGCGGCGCCATGCTCGCGGCAATGGACGCACCGGATCACACGCGCCAACGTCGCCTCATCAGCGCCGGATTTACGCCGCGAATGATCAGCAAGCTCGAAGAGCGCGCTCGCGAATGGGCGATCAGCCTCGTGGAAAATGCCCGCACCCAGAGCACAATCAATTTCGTCGACGAAATCGCGTACAAGCTCCCCATGCACATGATCGCCGACATTGTTGGCATCCCCGTCGAGGACCGCGATTGGTTGTTTTCGTTGACGACGAGGTTCCTTTTGGCGGCCTCGGCCGATGCGGGAATGACTGAGGCCGACATCCTCGACGTACAAGTGCAGATGTTCGGTTACGCGCAGCAGCTCAGCAGCCGTAAACGCGATGAGCCTGAAGACGATGTATGGAGCATTTTGTCGAATGTCGAGCTCGATGGCGAAGACGGCGAGAAGACTTCGCTTGGCCAGATCGAACTCGACATGTTCTTCATGCTGTTGACCGTGGCCGGCAGCGAAACCACCCGCAACGCCATCGCCGGAGGGCTGCACGCTCTGCTTACGCATCCCGATCAGATGGCACTGATGCGCGCCAACCCTGGAATGCTCAAAGGCGCCGTCGAAGAGATCATCCGTTGGACCTCGCCCGTGGTGTACTTCGCACGGAGAGCGACCACGGATATTGAACTCCACGGAACGACCATTGCAGAAGGCGACCGCGTCACCCTCTGGTACCCATCAGCCAACCGCGATAGCGCGGCCTTTGTTGATCCCTTCAAGTTTGACATCAACCGCTCGCCGAACCCCCACGTGAGCTTCGGCGGTGGCGGCCCACACTTTTGCCTCGGGCACAACCTCGCCAAGCTTGAGATTGCGGTCATCTTCGAAGCGCTGCTGAACCGTTGCGCGAACATCGAAGCCGTCGGCGAGCCGACTATGACGGCGAGCAGCATCGACAGCCCAGTACTGCTCGCAATGACGGACTATCCCGTTCAGCTTTCATAAGACCTCGCGGTCACCCGTAGGTTTCAGCATCCGTTTGCGCGCCTTTGTGCGGCACTCGCAGACTCATGTACCGTGCGCAACCGATGAGTGACGATCTTGACCAGCAGCTGGCCGCGCTCGTCGGCCAACCTATTGGCGACACCGGTCCGACGTACGCGCCGGACCCAGTCAACCAACCGATGATCCGACATTGGGCCGCGGCGTTCGAAGACGCCAATCCGATTCACGTCGATGCGCAGTTGGCCGCAGAATCGCGGTTCGGCGAAATCGTGGCTCCGCCACTGATGCTCCAAACATGGACGATGGCGACGCCGAAGATCACCGGCATCGGCGAACGCGGCGGCTCGCCGGTTGAAGGCGGCCGCGCGAAAGTGCTCACCCTGCTCGACGAAGCCGGATACCTCGGCACGCTCGCATCCAACTCAGAATTCGAAATCGTTCGGTACTTGAAACTCGGCGATGAAGTCTCAGCCACCACGGTGCTCGAATCCGTTTCACCACTGAAACAGACTCGCCTCGGCCAGGGCTACTTCGTCACCTGGGTCACCACGTATACGGTCGGCGCCGAAACGGTAGGGCTGCAACGATTTCGGATCTTGAAGTTCAAGTCGGGGTCGGCATCATGAGTACCCGACTCGCGCCAACAATCACCCAGGACACAGCCTTTTTTTGGGAAGGCCTCAAGACTGACCAACTCCTCATTCAACGATGCGAAGGATGTGGTTCGCTTCGGCACCCGCCGCGTCCTATGTGCCCCCAGTGCAAGTCGCTCTCTTGGAGCGCGATCGAAGCCACAGGACGCGGCACGGTGATCAGCTACGTGATCCCTCGCCATCCACCGATGCCGTTCTTCGACGACGGCTACATCGTCGCGCTCGTGGAACTCGACGAGGGTGTGCGCCTCGTCACCAACCTCATCGATATCTCAGCCGAAGACGCTTCGATGGGTCTGCGAGTCGTGGTGCGCTTCGAACGCTTCGACAATGACCTTGTGCTCCCGCTGTTTGCACCGGAGAACATCCGATGAAGCTTCCTCGAACCATCAACCCCGCCACATTGCAGGTTGGCGATGCACTGCCGGAGTGGGCCATCGACATCAATGCCACCCGCATTGTTGCTGGAGCCATCGCGACGCGCGATTTCATGCCTGTGCACCACGACAAGGAGTACGCCAACACGCAAGGTGCGCCCGATGTGTTTATGAATATCCTCTCGGACACCGCGTATACGAGTCGTTACCTCACCGATTGGGCCGGGCCAAACGCGATGGTGCGCAAAGTCGCGATTCGTCTTGGCGTGCCAGTATTCCCCGGACACACGCTCACCTATACGGGAGAGATTTCCGCACTGGAAGTCTCCGACTCAGAAACTTCGGTCGAGATCACCTTGCGCGCCATGAATGAACTTGGTGAACACGTCGGCGGCACGGCGACCATTTCGCTTCCGAACGAGAGTGCATTGTGAGCGACCGCACACTGTCTCGCAAAGCTGCGATCGCGGGCATCGGCCAAACTGAGTTCTCCAAAGATTCCGGCCGCAGCGAACTTCAACTCGCGTGCGAAGCGGTGCTGGCCGCGATTACCGATGCCGGCCTCACGCCAAGCGATGTCGATGGTCTCGTCACGTTCACCATGGATACGAGCGAAGAAATGGAAGTCGCTCGCAACGTCGGCATGACCGAAGTTTCGATGTTCAGCCGAGTGCACTACGGCGGCGGCGCAGCAGCCGGAACGGTGCTCCAAGCTGCGATGGCGGTTGCTACCGGAGTTGCCGATGCAGTCGTTTGTTATCGAGCCTTCAACGAACGATCGGGCAACCGTTTTGGCAACATGACCGGCCGCATCACGACATTGCCGCCGTGGCTTTCGTGGTACGCGCCTTATGGGCTCATGACTCCAGCGTCGTGGGTCGCGTTGCATGCGCATCGCTACATGGAACGCTACGGCGTCACCAACGCCGACTTTGCGCCGATTGCGATCGTTGACCGCACGAACGCGGCAACCAACCCAGGTGCATGGTTTTACGAAAGGCCCATCACCTTCGAAGAACATCAACAATCTCGCTGGATTATCGAACCAGTGTTACGGCTGCTCGACTGTTGCCAAGAAAGCGACGGCGGCGTTGCGGTGTTGGTCACCTCCACCGAACGCGCCCGCGACCTCCCGAACCCGCCCGCCGTGATCGCTGCGGCTTCGCAAGGCGCGACCTTCGACAGCGAGATGATGACGAGCTACTACCGCGACGATCTCACGGGCTTACCGGAAATGGGCGTTGTCGCCAAACGAGTCTGGAGCCAGTCTGGGCTCACGCCTTCCGACATATCGACGGCGTTCCTCTACGACCACTTCACGCCGTTTGTACTCATGCAACTCGAAGAGTTGGGATTCTGCGGCCGAGGTGAGGCCAAAGATTGGGCAACCGTCGAACGGCTCTCACTCGGCGGCGAACTACCGATCAACACCAGCGGTGGGCTTCTGGGCGAGGCCTACATTCACGGCATGAATGGCATCACCGAATGCGTTCGCCAAATTCGGGGAACATCATGCAATCAACTCGCCAACGTTGAGCACGCGCTCGTTACGTCCGGCACTGGCGTACCCACGAGTGGACTCATTCTTTCTACGCTCTAATTTGCCGCGGCACGCGGCGTACATGATTCGGAGGTCGCAATGAAAGCAGCCCAAGTCATCAACGAAGTGATGACGGTGATCGATATCCCTGATCCCGTTGCTGGTCCGGACGAAGCACTGGTACGGCTCTCGGCTTCTGGCGTGTGCCACTCCGACCTGCACCTTGCTCGCGGCGATTGGATGGGCGTGCCGCGTGGCGGCGGGCTCGGCCACGAGGGCATCGGCATCGTCGAAGCGCTCGGCCCCGGAGCCGAACGATTCACATCGGTGGGCGCGCGGGTCATTCTCGGACTCGGCGGCATGGGTGGATATTGGTGTGGTACGTGCGATTACTGCATGAGTGGCCGCCCACGTCTCTGTCCCCACGGCCGACCCACTATGGGCACGTTCGCGGAGAAGATCGCGGTCTGGGCGCCGTCACTTGTTGTCTTGCCGGACGCCATCCCTGATCACGAAGCACCGCTGGCGTGCGGAGGGCTCACGGCGTACAGCGCAATCCGCAAACTGTTAGCGCACAACATTCAGCCGGGGCGAACGATCGGCATTATCGGCGCGGCTGGCGGCCTCGGCCACTACGCGGTGCAGATAGCCAACGCATTTGGGTATCGCGTCGTTGGAGTCGATGTGGGTGAAGACCGGCTCGACTTCATTCGCTCGCTCGGCGCCGAACATGTCGTTGGCGCGCAAGATGCGGCCGCGTATGCGGCATCACTCGGCGGCGTTGATGCGGTGCTCGTGTTCGCGGCGCGCCTTTCGGGTTTCGAACTCGGCATGCAGATGGTCAAACGCGGCGGGCTGTTTGTGGCCGTCGGGATTCCACCATCGAGCGACGGCAGCTTGCAGCTCAACCCCTGGCAGTTCTTTTTGAAGGACACAACGATCATCTATTCGGCGATCGGTACCGTCCAAGAAATGCGCGAGGTTGTGGCACTTGCCGAGCAAGGCAAACTCACGACGCATGTGTCGCGGCGCGGCACACTTTCCGAAGTCGACACGATCCTTGACGAACTCGAAGCCAGCAAGTACCTCGGCCGCGCCGTGATCACCGACCTCACACGCTAAATGCACTACGAACGCGCGCCGATAGGTGAGAGGTATTCCGATGCAGGAATCTGGCGCCCTGTGCTCATCGAAACGCAGAACGTGGCCGTTCGACCAATTCCACCGGCACCCCATCGGGGTCAGTGAGAAACGAAATCCACATGTCGGGTACTGCCGTACCTTTGAGCTCAAGCAGCTCTGGTTGACGCACAACCACAACTCCCGCAGCCTCAAGTTCGCGAGTCGCGGCGCGTGTGTCGTCGACGCCAACTGCCACTCGGTAGATACCACGATGGTTCGCCGTCGGATAGTGCGCGCCAATCGGCGACGGATCCAGCCATTGCACCAACAACAATCGCATTGGTTCGTCGGGCAACACGAGCTCGGCAAACGACGCCGTCCCGCCCTCGCCGAACAAATTCGGATCCAACACCACGCCGTTCGCGCGTCGAAGACATCGGAAACCAAGGCGCTCATACCACTGCACTGAGGTATGGAGATCCGAACAGTTGATCCGCAGGTGCGCAATTCGGGTTGTGCCCGCGGCGGCTATGGCATCTTCGATCAAGTCGAAGGTGATCCGATTCGCATCGCGAACCGTGACCGACGCGGCATCGAACAGCACCGAATTCGTTACGTGTCCGACCACGCTCGCACCGGCACGCAACGCGGACGCAGCCGCGAGATCCAGAGCACCGACCGCGATCCCCAGGGACTGCACGCCGAGTTGCCACGGGCGAGTGTGGGGTTCACCAGTTGCGATGGGATTCACCCACCCTTGCACCTCGATGCCCGGGCCAATCCGAGGCCCTCGATGATCGTATGCAAAACAGACGTTGGCTTCAACTAACCCGTCAAGACCCAACACTGAACCATCGAAAGGCCCATCCGCGACCTGCATGAATACGTTGAGCCCAAGGCCATCGGTGAGGAACGTTGTGGCGGCATCAACATCATCGCAGCAGTAACAACAATGCAAGAAACGTCGAGCGTGGATCGAACCGTGCGCGTTCACGCTTCATCCCGAATGTGTCGCGCCAGCGAATACTCCATCACCAATCATCGCGCGCGTTCGCGCGCTCAGCTGCGAGAAGGCCCCGCGCTTCGTCGAGATCAGCCAGAATCCGTCGCCTTTTGGCGCGCCCTCTAAATCCCCAACGTAGAGTGCGCGAGCTTCAAGTAATAAACATGAACGACACGCGCCGGGCATCGGAGCCCGGCACTGATGAAGCGAGGGTTATGACTCTTCGGATAGTCCAGTGGACAACGGGCAACGTCGGCAAGGAATCAGTCAAGGCGATCGTCGCGAATCCGCGGCTCGCGCTTGTCGGTTGCTACGCGTGGTCCCCTGCCAAAGTAGGCATTGATGTCGGCGAGCTGGTCGGCATCGGTCCTGTCGGCATCGCCGCGACCGACGACGTCGCTGCGCTGCTCGCGTTGCGACCCGATTGTGTTGTGTACAACCCGATGTTTCCATCGGTTGATGAGCTTGTACGCATTCTTGAAGCCGGGATCAATGTCGTCGCGACCGCTGCGTTCATCACCGGCACGAACCTCGGAACCCAACGAGACCGCCTGGTCGAAGCGTGCGAGCGCGGTGGGTCGTCGCTGTTCGGCACCGGCGTGAGCCCGGGGTTCGCCGAACTCGTTGCCGTGACGATCGCAGGAATTTGCAGCCGCGTCGACAAAGTCATCGTCACTGAGACCGCCGACACCACCTTCTATGATTCCCCCGATACCGAACGGCCCGCGGGATTCGGCCAGCCGATCGACAATCCGGATCTCGCCAATATGGCCCGCGCGGGGACTGCGGTATTCGGTGAGGCCGTCGCCATGGTCGCGGATGTGCTCGGTGTGGAGCTCGACGAGATCGTGTGCGAATCCGAGTTCGCGCAGACCACCGAGGACCTCGTGATGGCATCGTGGACAATCCCTGCGGGCCACGTCGCGGGCGTTGCTGCGAGCTGGCAGGGTCGGGTCGGTGGCCGCACGATCATCGATCTGAACGTCCGTTGGAAAAAGGGCACCACGCTTGACCCTGCATGGGTCATTGAAAAAGATGGCTGGGTCATCACCGTCGAGGGATTACCGACCGTGACTGCCAGCCTCGATTTCCTGCCTCCACCCGACTTTCAGGCCGAAACTATTGAGGAATTTATGGCCATCGGCCACATCATTACAGCAGTACCCGCGCTGAACGCGATCGCCGCGGTCGTGGCTGCAGCACCCGGCATCATCACCTACGCAGACTTCAACCTCCCCCACCCACGCGGCTGGACCCGCCGCTAAGGAGTCGCAACAACGAGGTCGGTCTTCGAAGGTCGCCCGTCGGTGGATGTTGCCAACACTTCAACACTCAAATCGGCGATAGCCACTCCGCGATGTGCGCAGCCGGCGCGATGTGCCACGATGCTGCTCGAAGGAGGCGTCATCATGGGAGTGCTTGATCCGCAATCGGACGCGTGGCTTGCGTCAGTGCAAGAAGATGTCATCGATCCTGATCGTGTCATCATTGATCGGCATCATCACTTGCGGGCCGGCAACGGGCCGATGAAGTACGGAGTAGCTGAATTGTTGGCCGATGTGAGCGACGGCCATCGTGTGAAACACACAGTCTTCATGGAATGCCATTCGTCGTAGCCAAACTCGGCGGGATGGCCCTTGGACAGCCCGCTGCAGACATTCGACGCGCGCACCGTATCGTTGAACCAATGAGCGCCGCCCGACCCGTGATTACGATCTACGCCGATATTTTGTGCCCGTTTACGCACGTGGGACTGCGCACGTTGGTCGATCAGCGCAAATCGATTCGCGCCCTAAGCCCTCTCCTCGACCTTCGCGCGTGGCCGCTCGAATTGATCAACGGTCAGCCACTGGACGCGCACCATATCGCCGCCGAAATTTCCGGTTTACGCAAATCAGTTAGCCCAGAGCTCTTTGGTGGCTTCAAGATCGAAACGTTCGCGAAGACATCGATGCATGCGTTTCGCCTCTCGGCCGCGGCAGCGGCAACCAGCGATCTCGAACTCAGCGAAACTATCGGGCTTGCGTTGCGTGACGCGGTCTTCGAACACGGACTCGACATCGGGGATCCGGCAGTCATCGAAGCCATCGCGCAACCGTTTGGATTGCCTTTACTCTCCGAACTCGAAACCCATAACGCAGTCAGCGCCGATTGGGAGGCCGGGAAACGGCGCGGTGTGATCGGTTCGCCTCACCTGTTTGTGCGCAATGATGCGGGCTCTTTCTGCCCCGCGCTCGATATCCGGCGCGACACAGCAGGAGCATTCATCATTGATTGGAAACCAGGCGCACACGAACTCATCGCTGGGCTGCTGCATTCGCGGTAGCACCGTCACTCAAGCGTTTGAGCGGAAGGCGTCGGTTGGGAGCGTAAGTGGAAGATCAGTTGCCGTGACGATTCCTGGCGGCCCATCGATCACGGCAGGGATCGCGTTCACGATGCGCATCGTCGTGGCGATCATGCCGTCGTGCGAAAAGGTTGCCTCGGCGCCGACCTGAAGGGAACAGGTCAGATCAGGTTCGCCATGAATTTCGATTCGGTAGGTGCCGTCGCGATCGGCAGTCGGCCAATCCGGAGCTAGATCAGAAGCCATCCGATTGATGTGCTCGATGATGATCGCGTCGCGACCATCGACAACGCCGATCGTTTCGAACCGCACGGCGCCAACCGTGCCTGCTTCGATCACACCCGCAGCGACTTCCAACCTTCGCGGCGTGATTCGCTTTTCGTAGGTCTCGCAAATCTCGTCGAGTTCAACTCCGAGGTGATGCGCAACGAAGCGAATCGGAGCGGCCCACACGCTGGTCTGCACGCCGGGTAGCTCCATCAAACACTGATGCTCCATCGGTTTCCCGAAACCGAATACCTCGAACATCGTGAAGCTCACTGGATAGTCGGTGTAGGTGAAAAGCTCTTGGGTGCGCACCGAAGTAATCGTGCGACTCATGGTTGTGAGAACCAGCACGAGATGATCCCCAGCAAAACCGGGTTCGATTCCCGAAGCGTAGAGCGTGGATCTTCCCACTTCACAGGCACGTTCAAGCTCCGCGACTTCCTTGGCGTCGTGGGCGCGGGGAAATACCAACGCGGGAATCGATGTAGTGACTACGTTGATTCCCGCGGCGAGCATGCGAGCAATTTCTTCGCGTGCCTCTACCGGACGGCCTTCACCCGACGCGCAATAGATCGCGCAATCCGGTTGGAGTGCGATCAGGTCATCGTAGGAACCCGTTGCATGGACCCCAATGGCCGGTCGGCTGATCAACGTTGCGGCATCGACGCCGGTTTTTTTTGGATCGTGCACCCAGACACCCACGAGTTCGAGCGCAGTACTGTCCAACGCGGCCGCGATGGCGATCGCGCCAACCCCTCCCGAGCCACAGACGACGACTCGCGCGGGCATACGAGTTGTTTCGCTACGCAAAGTGTTCACACCGGCAAACGCTACTGGGCATCGGCGCGCGCTGAGCGCTGGCCCCAAGGACATGAGAGTCCTCCAATGATCTGAGGGCTGGCTGCACCAACACGGCTTGCGCAACATGAGCGAGATCGAACTTGCACACGGCCTTGTGGACCTAGTGTGCTGAGTCATAAGTTCGTTGTGGAATTCGGCGAGGCATGGGCGTCGAGTACAAGGACGCAGGACGCTGGCATAGCCGTAGCTACGTCGAGGACGAGGACGCTGGAATCGGCGTTCATGACCGGCGAATTGCCAAGTGAACTTCTGACTCAGTGCACTAGGCGGAATGACGTCGTTGCGAGCTTCGCCGCTACCCTTGCCGCGTGGCACTTACAATCGGCATTGCCGGACTCCCGAACGTCGGAAAATCAACGCTATTCAACGCGTTGACGAAAGCCAACGTGGTCGCCGCGAACTATCCGTTCGCGACCATTGAGCCCAACACTGGCGTCGTCGCGCTTCCCGATCCGCGACTACAAGTACTGTCTGATCTGTTTGGTAGCGAACGGATTCTGGCGGCAACCGTTTCATTTGTCGACATTGCCGGCATCGTGAAGGGCGCAAGCGAAGGCGAGGGGCTAGGCAACAAATTCCTCGCGAACATTCGCGAGGCCGATGCGATCTGTCAGGTCGTCCGGGCGTTCGTCGACGACGACGTCATCCACGTATCTGGGCGAGTCGATCCCGCCGACGACATCGAAATCGTGCACACCGAGTTGATGCTCGCCGATCTCCAAACCATCGAGAAAGCAATTCCGCGCCTCGAAAAAGAGATCCGCGGCAAAAAGACCGACAAGACCGTGCTCGACGCGGTCGTCGCGGCCAAGGCCCTCCTCGAACAAGGCATCACGCTCCACAAAGGCGCCGACGCCGCGGGTATCGATGTTGGGCTGCTCCGCGATTTATCGCTCATGACCGCCAAGCCGTTCATCTACGTCTTCAATGTCGATGAAGATGGCATCACCGACGAAGCGCTCCACGCCAAGTGCCGAGCACTCGTCGCTCCTGCGGACGCGATCTTTTTGAACGCGAAACTCGAATCCGAATTGATCGATTTAGAGCCCGAAGATGCCGCGGAACTCCTCGCGAGCGTCGGCCAGGATGAACCCGGAATGAACCAACTCGCGCGAGTTGGATTTCACACCCTCGGCTTGCAGACCTATCTCACCGCGGGCCCGAAGGAATCCCGGGCCTGGACAATCCACCAAGGCTGGACCGCGCCACAAGCTGCTGGCGTCATCCACACCGATTTTCAGCGTGGCTTCATCAAAGCCGAAGTTGTCAGCTTTGGTGATCTCGTCGCTGCGGGTTCAATGAACGAAGCCAAAGCTCGCGGCAAGGTCCGTATTGAAGGCAAGGATTACCTCATGGCCGACGGCGATGTCGTGGAGTTTCGGTTCAACGTCTAGCAGGGGTTTCGCGATCAGCTGGTTTCCGGTCGAAGTGCGCTTTGCAGTTTCGATTCAACGTGTGAAGCCAGGCATGCCACGATACAAGCCACGCGGCGTGCCGGCGAAAGTTACGGCACCTTCGAGATGACTTCGTCGTGATACTTCGAGAACTTGGTTCGGGAGTCGCCCCAGAACAAAAACGACGGCAGTATCACCCGCGAAACCCCAATGTCTTGTAGGGCTTTCAATTCATCGAGCGCGCTCGGGCCAAATACCCCGTTACCGCCAGCGGTAAATTCGATCGCCTCGGGATCACGGCCGCATTCGCGCGCCGTCGAGCGCACGATCTCGAAGGAGCGCGCGAGCTCTGCGTGACTTCCTTTCGCCGGGAAATAACCATCTCCAAGCCGCCCTGCACGTCGGGCCGCGGCGTCGGAGTGACCGCCGACGTGAATTGGGATCGTCCCGTTTACTGGCCGCGGCCGAACGATGCAATTCTCAAATTGCGTGAATGCGCTCGAATAGGTCGCTTCATCTTGTGTCCATAGAGCGCGCATCGCGGCGACGTTGTCATCGGTACGGGCGCCGCGTTCGTTGAACGGAACACCGATCGCATCGAACTCCTCACGCAGCCACCCGACGCCAACGCCTAACAGCACTCGGCCATTCGACATGTAATCGAGCGTGGCGACTTCTTTCGCGAATACGACGGGGTTCCGTTGCGGCAAGATCATCACGCCGGTAGCGAGCTTCAGTGTCGTGGTTGCCGCCGCGAGATACGAGAGCCAAACGATGGGATCCGGAATCGGCGAATCGTCCGCGCCGGGCATACGACCAGACTTGTCGTAGGGGTATTCCGATTGATAATTCACCGGCACCACGACATGCTCGACCGTCCACAGCGATTCGATTCCGTTGGCTTCCGCTGCTTGCGCAAACTGAACCGCGCCCGCCGGATCGACAGCAGGGCCCGTATTCGCAAAGGCAATTCCAAACTTCATCGTGTCAACCGTTCGTCGCACTTCATCGTGTCAACCGTTCGTCGCGGCGCGCTGCGCCAATCTCATGGAATACCTATCGAGATTGACAGATTGCACGAGCACGCGGCAAATGAACGGAGCCGACCCTGAGCTCAACCCTGATCGCTACGACGCGCGAGCCACTCCGCCACCACGCAACTCAGTAGCAACACTGCCGATTTCGGCGGTGAACCGCACCAAACGTTCACGAGTGCGTTCGACATCAGCCATCGCCGAAGCGCGCAGAGAGTCCGCTTCCGCAGCAGCGCGTTCGATCATGCCCGCAGCCTCGGTCGCAGCACTCACGTGTTGAGCTTCGAAGTGGTCGTTGATGTGATGCAGATTCGTGATCGCAGCGTCCATCAAGGTCTGCAATTCGCCTTGTTCACGACCCACTGAGCGCAGATGCGCAGCGGCGATTCCAAAACTCTCAACTGTCGCCGCGATTTCATCAGCGATTCCGTTGCAGTACACCTGTGCATCGCGCATGACATCGCGGCTGCGCGAAAGACGTGCCATCAAGTGCTCGAATGAGTCCGCAGGGGCAGCCATCGAGACGTCGGGGACTGCTTCGATGGAGCGGGCCTGCGTGACCGCAGCCACGGGTTCAAACTCAGAAGTCGGCATTTCAGGCTGCGTCCGTGGCTCCCATTGCATCTCGGGAGCAAAAGCTGCGGGGCCAGAAGTTGCCACTTCCGGAGCCTCAAACTGCACGGCTCGAATCACCGGCTCGTCGCGCAGCTGCAACGGAACGGGAGCCGGAGGCGGGCAGTCCACTGGAGCTTCGTCGCCTAGCGACACGTAGTACATCGGCTCAGTCATGGGTGGCTCCTGGATCATGGTGGCTGAAGTTGAATCCGTCGCGACTAGCGACGGAGGGGCTGGCAACGGAGGGACGAGCGACGGAGGTTCGGGAGCCACTGATTCCGAACCGATCGCGTCGGGCGAGCGAGGATCGACCAGATATGCACCGAGGGCACCGGTCAGCGAGGTATGCAATGGTTGTAACTCCGCGCTGCCTTCGGCGGGCTCGAAACGAATCGGCCGAGGTTCGGCAATGTCGTATTGGTCGATGGGTTCGTGGTTTCGATTGCGCCCGAGTTTCAAGTGGAGTCCATTCGTGTCGGAAAGCCTAACTGACCGAATTATACCTTTTCATACCCATTTTGGAAGGCGCTCGTGAACGAGGTCACACCGTATGAGCCTGGCGGCATGGCGCGCTTGCGAACGACAGCATGACCGCTATGTTGTGAAGAAACATCGGGCAATAGGGAGAAAACCTCAATGGGGAAACACACTTGGAGCCGCCGCACGGTGGCCGCCCTCGCCGCCGTGACCGCCGCGACACTCACCGGTTCGTTCGGAATCGCTAAGGCCAGCGCCGCAGGACTCACTATCACCGTCGCGCCCGATACCAATCTCGTTTCTGGCCAGAGCATCAACATCAGCGGCACGGGCGCGCCGAGCGACACGTTCGTCGCAGTCTCCCAATGCCAAGCTGGCGCCACGGACATTTTTTCGTGTTCGGGACCTTTGGGCTTCACGCAAACTGACGCAACCGGCGCATTCCAAACCGATCTCGTCGTGGCAAGGTTTATCGGCACCGATTGCGCTATAACCAGCTGTGTCGTCGCGGTCGCATTTGCGCCCGACACCGCCTTTGCGACCACCCGCCCACTGACCTTCGACCCCAACGGTCCCGTCCCCACCATCACGGTAACGCCTTCACAGAATCTGCCGTTTCATCCGCAGGTCAATATCGTCGGCGACCGCTGGGGAGCCGATTCGTACGCGGATATCGAACAGTGCACCAGCGATCGGTCAGCGTGCAGTTTCAGCTCGGCTCCGATCTCCACCGACAGCGTTGGTCACGCCGACGCCAACGTCTACGTTCGCCGAACGATCACTTCGTTTGGCCCCAACGGCAATGCTCAGATCGATTGCGCCACCATCGCCGGTGGCTGCGCAGTGTTCGCACATCTCCAAGACGGATCCCTTATCAGCGCGCCGATCACCTTCAATCCCAACAGCATTGTTCCGCCGCCGCCAACAATCACAGTTACGCCAAATCAAAACCTCGTCGATCACCAAATCATCAATATTTCCGGCATTAATTTCACACCGGGAAGCCTGACCTTCACAAGTCAGTGTGCAGCCTCGGAACACTTCACAGCATGCATCGGATCAGGTCTTCAGCCGGCGGAAGCCAGCGGACGGATTCCAACCACTGCCGTCGGCGTTCGGCGATCAATGGCCCAGTTCGGCGAAGGTGTCAAAGGCGTGCGCACATCGCGTCGTTCCCTAAGTCGTCGTTTGCTCGCTTCGAAGTTCGGTAACACAAACGACCGTGCCGTGGCTTCGAATGCTCCGCTCGACTGCGCAGCAGCAACCGTCCATTGTTCGATAGAAGTTTCGAATCTCGAAGACGGCGTATTCAACCAGGAGCTCACATTCAACCGCAATGGCCATCCCACGCCCGCTCCGATTGTGACGGCAAGGCCAACTCGCGCACTCAAAGACGGGCAGCACATTCGCGTGCGGGGCCGCGGCTTTGTGCCCGGAGAGTTCGTCGCCGCAGCGGTATGTCTGCGTCACGCAACCGTGTTCGGACCGCAGTGCTCGTTCGTTCAGAGTGAGCTCACCGCCGATCGCCAAGGGCATATCAAAGGTTCGGTGCGAATAACGCGGCTCATTGCATCAATCGATCACCGAACTGATTGCGCGCACGCGCGGTGCTACCTGCGAATCTTCGGCAGCGATGATCGTGCGAAACCAATTCGGTTGCATTTTGATCGTGGCGCACCACTGCCGCCACCCCCTTCGATCACCGTGAGCCCATCGACCGGCATCGTTGATGGCCAGGCGCTGCAGGTCGCGGGTTCTGGATTCAACTCCGGGCCTGTGCTCTTCGGTGAGTGCGTTACCGATGGCACAGCAAACCCAACCATGAGCAACATTGTCGGTTGTGTCGATATCCCGGACTCATCATTCACGGACTCCTCAGGGCATTTTGTTGGTATGACGACGGCACACCAATCCATTGCGCTTCGCGACGGATCCGTGGCGGACTGTGCCAACGGAGCTGCGTGTGTCATTCTCGCGATCAGCCTGAACGGCCCTACATATGGTTCGCTCGCCGCTATCCAGTTCGCTGGATAGCCGAAGCATCCCATCTCCGGCCTCACTGAAATTCGAGAAGCTTCGGGTTGGTGCTGGCATCCGTTACGATTCGGGTAATCCACCCAACCGAAATCGATCGGTATGCCGGTACCACTTCCTAGTCCTAGCGATACCGAATTTGGACCACCAAATGAACGCGAAGTCCAGGGATTAGCCCGCGGCATTGTCGCGGTCGTCTGTGGAGATCAGGCACCGAACGCGCTGCAGGATCTGGTCCTTCGCGTCTTTTTCGACACGCTGGCGGACTCCGAAACCGAAATCGATCTCGCAACTCCGCCGTTCGACCTCGCTGAATTCGCGCGCGCGTTGGCGCGACGCGACGAGTCGTTTCGCAACGACGTCATGCATGTGCTCATGGCCGCGGCCTGTGTTCAGCGCCCACCAAAACCCGAGGTCCTGCGCCGGGTTCAACGGTGCATCAGCGAGCTGGAGCTCGATCCCGCGCTGCTCGACACCCACCTCGAACGCGATGTACTCCTCGAGGCCGCCGTGGGTTTCGGCTTCGCCCGCGACCTGCATTTCCCAGCGCCCCTTTCGCCGAGCGAACACATCGACGTCGGCCGACATATCCCTGCCGATCGAACCATCGATCTCAGCCAATTTCCCACCGACACACTGGGCCGCAGAGTCTTCGAGCTCCGACAGGCACGCGGATACGCAGCCTCCTCCCCGCAATCGGAGCGTCACCGCTACGCGTATCAATTGGATTGGGTTCGGGTCCTGGCGGACTACGGCACATCGCTCGAATCCGAATTGGAAATCGCCGCGTTCATCGCGGGAGCGAGCGACGGTGCCGAATCCCTTCACGCCTTTGCGATCGTGGCGGCCCACTATAAGCAATGCACCGGAGGACGCGATTCTCTCGAACCAAATAGCAGCGCACGATCCATCCAATCCCGCAAGCACCTCGCCGTGCGCGTTCGCAGCGCCGCCCGCCGCGGCGCGTCGTGCCCGCAACCAATCGAGCTCACAACATTCAATTGGGAACCGTACGCAAATATGCGCGTAGAAGACGCGCATGAATTCTTCGGAATACTTGCTAACACCAATGCAGCAAAGCGATCCGGTTCCGCGGGCCCGTTCGCCGCGGGCGGAATCACCGCACATCAACGTGAGGCTGGCCGACACACCGCCGATCGCGAGCAACGCGCCTACAAGGCATACGGCGCGACCGTTGCGTGGCGTGAACGGTCACTAGGTCGGGACTCAGACCTCGGCACTCAAACGCCAATGTTCAGCAATCCGCGGACGCTGCCGTTCGCACAACCAGCATTCGTTACTCCTGCGTTTCGACAACCTCCGCCCTCGGCCGTCGCAAACCAGCACATCGCGCAGCCGAGCGCAATCGTTGCAGACCCGCCAGCCCAAGACCCGGCAGCCAAAGACCCGGCAGCTGCCGATCTCGCAGCTGCCACAAGTACCGCCCAGCCAAGCTCCAAATCAATTGGCCAAGCAGCCGCACGGACCAGCTTCGTCACTGCGTTGTCGCGCACTATGGGTTTTGGACGCGTCCTGGTTATTTCGGCGGTGCTGGGCACCACCTACCTTGGCAACACATTTCAGTCCTCAAATTCGGTCAGTAACATTCTGTTCGAGCTTCTCGCAGCCGGAGGGTTGTCTGCCGTCATTGTCCCGGCGCTCGTACGCAACGCCCAAAGCGATGTCGATACCGAACGCCTCGCGAACGGTGTTCTCGGCGTCGCCACCATCGTGCTCGGGTGCATCGCGGCAATCGGTGTGGTCTGCGCTCCGTGGATCGCCGGAGTACTCGCGACCGGAGTCCCCAAGGCCCAGGAAGCGCAACAACGAGCGCTCTCGACGTTTTTGTTGCGGCTCTTTATTCCTCAAATTGTTCTGTACGGCTTCGGTGCGATCGCGACCGCGGCGTTGCATTCGCGTCGCAAATTTGCGAGCGCAGCAGCGGCACCGATCGCGAACACCGTCATCATGGTCGTGGCGTTCGCAATTTTTCGCTGGCACACCGGCGCGAACCCCGGCCTCGGCATCGATACCTTCTCTCGATACTTGCTCGCGATCGCAGGAACCGGGGGCGTGCTCGCATTCGTCATCGCGCTTGGAATTCCCCTATGGCGCAGTGGAATTCGATTGCGTCCGCAGCTACGGATCCATGACCGCGACGTGCGCGCACTCCTCGCGCACTCCGGATGGGGGATCTTGCTGAATAGCATCGGCGGGCTCCTCGCGGGAGCGCTCGTTATCGCGGGCAATGTCGTGCAAGGCGGAGTCGTCGCGTTCGACGTTGCGTTCGTCTTGTTTCTCGCACCGTACGCGATTCTCGCGCAACCGCTCGAGACCGCATCCGCGCCCGCGCTTGCCGAAGCAGTCTCGGCGGACGACGACGAACAATTCGCCCACACGCTGCATTGGACAATCGAATCCATGTGCGGCTTCGTGGCTCCGCTCACGGCGATAATCATCGTGTTTGCACGACCCGGGATGTTGGCGTTGGGCCTTGGCATCGGTGCTCGTGGCGACGGGCTGGTGGCTGCGGCACTCGCCGGGCTGGCTATCGGGCTCGTGCCCTACAGCATATTTCTCATTGTGGCCAGGGCTTTTTATGCACTCGACGACAGCCGCACACCCGCATTGGTATCGCTGTTATGCGGTGCTGTCGGCGTCGTTGCGATTCTGATTGGCAGACTCGTGGTGCACGAACGGGCCCTTATTGGCACACTTGGCATTGCCCACACCATGGCCTTCGTAACTGGAGCGGTGGTGCTCGGCTACCGCTTGTGGCGACAAACCGGTCACTCGCCCGTCACCGCGCGGTCGTTGATTCCGATCGCACTCGCCACCACCATTGGCGCCGGAGTATGGATGGGTTCGCGCCGCTTCGATACTGGAAGCCGTTGGCATTTGGTCGGTGTTTGCACAATCGGAACGGTGGTATTTCTGATTGTCTACATTGCGACTTTGCATACCTCCGGATACGGAAGTTTGCGAGAGCTACGACGCGGAGCGCGTCGAGCGTAAAGCGGTCGCGGACTGAATTGGATGGTTCATCGCTAACCAATCGGTGAGCTCGAACATCAACTGCTCGCGCGAAGCAGGTGGCGAAAAGACATGGTCACCGCCGGCGATCCGAACGACTTCGATCTTGCGCTGCTCGACGAGTTGTTCAAACGCGACACCACCAATGGCTCGCAAGTACATGTCGCCCGGCTCATCGTCGGCGAACGCAAACACCACTCGTAGACCATGGTCGTGCAGTGAACGTAACTCCTGCACGATCGGTGCCGACCCTGCGGGCCACAGGTGCAAGCGCGTAGCGCTACGTTTCACGCGTGCCCCAAACATCGTGACGTACCCACGAAACGCTCCTTGGCGCAGCAGCGTCATCACCCGCCTTCCCGCACCGATTGCGCCGCCGTGGCGAATTCGTACATCATCCCAACTGCGGGTCGTTAAACCTACCTTCAGACGATTCGCAGAAAGCACAGCACGGTCACGCGCGTTGGCGAGATGATCTTCACCGAGGCTGAAGATGAGCGGGTTAATCAAAACCGCGGCCCCGATTGGCGACCCTTCGATTGCCGCCCGCAGGATGTTGAACGCACCAGAGCACGTTCCGATCGCAACGATTGCTTCAATCCCGGGCCAAGATTCAACCTCACGCAACACGGCCGACAACTCCGCGATACGTTGGGGAGCGTACGGTTGGTTTTCAGTCTCGGCATCGGCCGCGGGGCTATCGCCAGCACCGCCCAGATCCAAACGAAGCACGGCGTATCCAAGCGCAGCCCAGCGTCGGGCCCAATCAACGTGCAACCGTCCTGGTCCGCAACGATTCACCGAACCGGTGTTGGGAATCACGATGAGGGTCCGTACCGTATGGTTGTGCGGCTGCGACAGCACCCCAAAGAGCTGGCTTCCAAATACAACCGGCCGTTCGACAATCGCTGAAGCGCCGGGGTCAGGGTCGCCTCGGGTCATCTGCGCGGGAGTAACAACGAGTTCCAAGCGCGGCTCACACCGGCTCGGAAACACGGAGTTGGGTTGCGCTTGGGTGGGCCTAGGCGCATTGACGTGCCAATCAACGAGACAATCCAGCGCGCGTTCAGGCACAAGCGCGTTGGTCTCGTCGTCAGTCATGAAATCGAGATAGCCGTCGAAGCTTTCGAGCGTAACCATTGATCGGTTGGCGCGAAATACCGCATTGAGATCATCGTCTACGGGAGTATCCGCGCGCTCCAATATCAAAATATTCGGAACGGCAACGCTGCCAGCGAGCGAAACCAAATCGGCTCCCAAAAGATCCGCGACGGTCTGCGCGGTGAATTCAAAACCCACGACCTCGAGCGAATCATCAGGAAACTGCTTCGCCATCAGTGGCTGATTCGGGCGCGTCGCGGAACGGAATTTCGCGAGCGCTTGCATTTCGCGAACGAACGATCGGCCGCGAACTACTGGAGCCCACAGTGCCAACCCAGAAATACCAGCATGGTCTTGCGCGTACATCATCGCGGGGATCGCGCCGCCGCGAAAGCCCATGATCTGTACATCGTCGATGCCACCAGACTCCCGCAACAACTCGACCGCGGTGCCGACTCCAGCAGACCATGCCGCAAGTCGATTCGGCTGCCAATCACCACCGGAGGAATCGCCAACTCCGGGATAGTCGAATCGCACTACAGCGAGGCCAGCGTGGGCGAGCCGATACGCAATCAGGCGGAGCGTTCGGTGTGCGAGCAGCCCATCAAAACCCAATCCGTTACAGAGCACGACTCCACGGATCGCGGGTTCAATCGGTCGGTGAAGGGTCGCGAAGCATTGCGCATCGCCATCGCCGCACCACATTGCCTCGGGATCCGGCAAGTCGCTATTCATCGATTACTTCAGCAGTCGCGCCATGGGTGCCGTTCAGCGCACGGACACGAATCCGAGGACGCGACAAACTCGCCACAAGCACGTCGTGCACGCCTCCCGGTTCGATATCGAAACCCTGGTCGTGACTCACGATCGCGCCACCGGAGATCTGCACGAAGTGGGCGTATCGCTGACTTCGTATACGCACGTTGTAGACGCCGTCGGCCACGCGATGCGCGGTCGCCTCCAGGCCGGGATCACACATCACCAACGGCCCGGGAATGCGAAAGGTGTTCCGAATATAGCTGGCACCATCGCCCAACGTTTCGCGCAGTAAGGCCGTTACGCCCAGTACTTCGCGGGGCCCAAACCGGAATGCATACGCCATATCGTGAAAAGCACCAAGAATGCCCTCAGCGTCGAATCGCTCGTGCCCGCGAGCAGGTAACAAACAATCGATAGTTTGCGAATCGACGACGTTGTCCGCAGTGAAGATCGCCACGCTCAACGTTGCGGCACAAACAGCTGGCGAATCATTGATCGCCCAGAGATCGATTCCGCTGAGACCTTCATCGCTCCACAGCAATGCGATCGGACTCGACGCGCGTTTCAGCGCGTAATACGACGATTTCGCGCGCCCGTCACTCGCCACGACTCCGGCACCGGGGCCGGCAACGAAATCGCGGCCTTGCAACACCAACACACCCGCACACTGCGAGCGCGGGAGCCGCCATTCACTCACTGCCGAGTGCATCGCCACTGCGGTCGCGGCGCGCCCGAAATCGAGATACCGAGTTGGCTCGACGCGTCGCAGCGCGAATGGATCGACTCCATAGATTCGTGCAACGTAACGATCACGAGTGTCTTCCATATCCCACGCGGCACCGTGATCGCGCGGGATCCCACGTTTCCATGCCGCACTGTGCAACGCCGCACCACCGTCGACAAACGCATCTGTAGTTGCATCGTCGCCGAGATTTGAAAACGCTAAGCAACCCGTCGCGAACTTGATCTCGCTGCGACGTGCGTCGTCCAGTGGGCGGTCGTAGGCACCGATGCCGTAGTAGGTCGCGGTTCCTTCATTGACCACGAACGGCCGCGCCCCGCCGTGGGGCGTATCCGCGAGATAGGCAATCCCCGGTGCGTCGTGCGCTACGAGTTCCGCAACTGCTTGAGTGAACCACTCTGTCGCGTCGACATCGATACTCAACATCGCGGCTTGCTGCGCGATCTCAAACCCACCACAAACCACGACCGCACTCGGGTGGCCAGCAAGAGCATGCAGCGCCTGTCTGATTTCCGACTCTGCGCTCTGGCTCCAGGCGGCGTCTTGCGATGGATAATCCAGCCTGGTGAACATCAGTTGTTGCCAAACCAAAATGCCAAGTTCGTCGCACAGCGCATGAAACCCTTCGGTCTCATAGGTCGCGCTCGCCGGGATCGCGACGATATTCATGCCAGCATCACGAATTTGTTGGAGCGACTCGCGCAGTTCCGCTTCACTCGGATTGAGCGAAATTGGGTCTGGGTTTACCCACCAAACTCCGCGCGCAAATATCTGCTCACCATTGATGGCAATCGAAGGTGACGCTCCTAAATCCACTGTTACGGAACGAAACCCGATGCTCGGTAACGAAATCACATGATCGATTCCATCGATTGTCACGACGATGCACGCCGGATACCGCGATTGCTCACCGTGAGTCGCGGGCCACCAAGCTTGCGCGTTCGGGAACATAAGTTCACCTACAACGCGAGTCGCGCGCTCCATTGCGTTTGTGCTTGTACTTGATGTTTTGATTTCGAGTGAGACTTCACGATCACCGATGCGCAGTTTGGCCGCGGTGATCACTGCGCGAGTGAGCAATTCACCAGCAAACCTTGCGGTGCCAATCGTTGCTTCGATCGAGGTTTCTATCGACTGGCCGCGTAGTTCCACCGCTTGGCGTTCACGCAACTCCACTGTTCGGTATAGGCCCACCGGAGCACACGGCGACGTCCAGCTTGGCATGCGCCCCAGCAAGGAGGTTCGGATCCATCGCAAGTTTTGGTGATCAACAAAATTTGCCTTCCATCGCGGTCGAGGACGCTTCCTCGCGAGCTCAGTCCGCAACGCGCGGCACACGACAACCAGTTCGTTGTCCGTCGTCTGCAAGTTTTCGCAATCGATCCGCAGAGCTACGAACATCGAACTGCTCGTACCGACTCCCACACCGTTCAGCCAAACTTCGGCGATGGTCGCGATCCCCGCGAAGTACAACTCGCAAACGCGTTCACCATCACCGGCGTCAAAATTGGTCCGAAACCACCAGTCGTGGGCGTCGGCATCCATATCTCGCGCGTCGAGAATCTTGCCGGCTTTGAGCCACGAACTCATCGCGGTGCCAGGAACGGTCGCCGGCACCCAATCGATTTCCCCCGCGACCACTTCCGTGGCATCCCGGAATTCACCAGGCCTACTCGGCCCGCACTGCCACTCCGAGAGCAACACAGTTCAGCCCAACACCGGTAAAAGTTCGTCGAAGGCCATGCTCCAACGTTGGGCCATTTCTTCGAACAACGGATCAAGATCTACGGCGCGCCCAGCAGCGAGCCGCGCGAGTTTGAACTGCATCGTCTTTGCCAGCTCAGCAACGCGGCTGAATTCTTTCGATGCTCCACCGGTTTCTACACTGTGTTCGTTACAAAACTCCAGCAACGACACAGCTAATTCGGCGGTTGCGCCACACTGGCGCAGGGTGGCAAACGCGTACTGGTGAAACGCTTCCACTCCACCGGCCCGCAGCCATTCAAGATCATTTCGAAACCGCGCCGCGAGTTTCTCTACGGGGTTGCCATCCGGCCTGCGCGCAAAGTGCTTCGCGGAGACCAGCATGACATGGTCAATCGCGGCCGATGAACGCTCACGGCTGGACACATCGCGGATTCGCTCAGTGTATGGAGGTAGGACATCACCCGACATTTCCGTACGCCGAAGAACACCGTCGTAATCCTCGCCGCCAAGTTCGTAGTAGCTCGCGCCGTGGAAATAGCCCAACTCCCGCGCGTCGCGGTCGATCTTGTTGACCACGATCGACGATTTCACGTGCTCGGTTCGATACGAAACTCCCGCAGTGTCTGGCAAAAACCACGAATCAACTTCCGCGGTCATGAGCCGGCCCTGCGCGAGCTGTTCGATGATGTGATGTTCAAGCCCTTGCCACGGGTTGAGCTCCGCAACATCGAGGCCGTACAACTCACGCAGATCTTCCAACGGATACTTAACGAACTGCCACTGTTCGCCTTCGAAATCGGCAGACAACGTAAACGCCAAACCGGCACGAGGATCATGGCCCAGCGAGTGCAGAACTTCAATCCACAAATCGACGTAACAATTCGTTTCGGGCCAGACGCGATCGGCGCCGTGTAACGCGCTGCGTATGTACGTCGACGCGTCGAGTTCGAGGAGCTGCATTAGACGCCTAACCGCGAACGGTACTCCCGCGGCCACAATTCAAGATCCATGCCGTGCCGCGCAAACAACGCCAAAACTATGCGCTCCATGCCAAATCCGACACAAGCCGAGTGTGCCACCCCACCATCGTGCGTGTTAATTCCGAAGGGAATGGTCAGATGATCTTGATGGCAGTTGCACGAAACAATCGCCGTTGACTTTTCGGGATTCGCGACCGTAGCGACTACTTCGAACTTCAACGCGTCGCCGCGCTGATTCGCGGCGAGCATTCTTCCCGCTCGCCCAAAGAAGGGATCGTTGGCAACTTCATCAGCTACATCGAGCCCGATTGATTTCATAAGGATCTGCGAACGTTCGAGCCAGCGATTGCGAAACGCCAGCGCAGACTCGGGAGTACCGACGTGCACAAACTCGTGCTGATGAAATGTCATCATGCGTGCAGGATCATCGGATCCTTCGTGGCGAAAACAGCTGCCCAACACATCGAAGGTTCGACCACCGCGCGGCAATATCCCAGAAATTGTAGGATAAATTGGGTAGCACGCGGCGGGAACGAGCACGAGCTCCGTAGGGTCGAGTTCGGTCGACCACGGGCCATCATCAGCCAAAGTTTGCAACAAAGCGGCGTGCTCGCGGTCACCACCAAGAAACGAATGCACCGATCCGATCAAGTCCGGAAAGGAACGCACATAGTCGGTTCGTACGAAATGTTCGCGAGGCAGCAACGGCGGGAACCGCATGAGTTCCGGTTGATCCACCTGGCCGGCTTCGGTAACGAGCGCGTCGAGGCCATCAAACACGTGCACGAATGCCGCGCCTTTGCCGTAGAGGCCTTTGACGGTCGAACCGATGAGCACTCCTGCGTGAATCAAGCGATCGCGTAGGTCTTGATAACAATCGACCACCGCCGTCGCGTCCGCGTCGGTCATCGGGATTCCTTGTGGACCAACAGCATCTGCGCGCTCGCGGCGATCAAGCGATCGTTGCTCACCATCAATGCTGCGCCGTGCGAATCGCGCAGCAGACGGCCCAATGAAAACGGCGTATCTTCGAGATATCCAGCGATTCCACAAATACGCAACGCGGCGGTAACGATATCGACGACCATCGTGCTCGAAGACACCTTCAGCGCATTCATGCGCAGCGCAAATCCCATCGATGAGGCCAAGTTGTCGTCGTCCCAGGCCGTCTCGTATTCGGCGATCCGCGCCGCCACCATCGCTCGGAATTCTTCAAGCTGGGTAACCAAATTCGCGAGATGCAACGCGCTCGGCGGCAACGCGCCCGGGCTCTTGCGGGCGGCCGCGCGAACAAACGCGCGAGCAGTATCAACTGCGGTCGTCGCAATCCCGAGCCACACCGAAGCCCACAACACGTGCGAGGTCGGCAGCATCGTTCGCGCCGAGATATCGGCGTACGAATCGGAAAGGATCTGTTGCACAGTTCCAGTGCCCTGAACGATGTAGCCATCGCTGCAAGTACCCCGAAAGCCCAATGCTTTCCATGGGCTTTGATGTTCGAGGGTCGTCGTTGCCTTCGGCAACACAACCAAGACCTGATCGCTGGCAGGGCTTTCAACGGTGCGTCGAGCGGTGGCCAGAATTGCGTCGGCGTGTACCCCGTACGAAACAACCGGCGAATCCTTGACCAAACTAAATTCGTCATCGATTGTCTCGACTGCACAGATACTGGTGCGTACGTCGCCGCCGACGCCCTTTTCGGTTGTTGCCGAAGCGAGGAGTAGCTCATCCGCCGCCACCGCCCGCAAATAGTCATGGCACCAGGCCGAACGGCCGTGGCGCGCTAACGCTGCGATTTGAATGTGGTGCATTGCGTAGACCATCGAGCTCGACGCGCAGTTGCGGCCAAGAGCTTCGACTGCTGCCGCGACGACCGTGATCCGACATCCGCTGCCGCCGAATTCTTGGGGAACCAACAGCGACAACATGCGTTCGCTTCGCAATGCCGAGATGGTTTCGATCGGGAATCGAGCGTCGCAATCGACTGCGTCCGCGTGCAGTCGAGCGACCCGTTCGCTGATATCTGTGGCAATACCGACGGCGTCACTCGGCGATGGAGTGGTCTTCGTCATTGCGACGACCTTGTTGTGCATTGCATCCACCGAATCTGGTCTGGACTACGAACTAGGCCGAAGCCGAGACAAGTTCCGACAGCGCTTCACGGATCGCGTCGATCGATTCGAACGTCTGGCGCTTCAGTAGCCGTTCCGGAAATTCGACGTCGAATTCATCTTCTAACCCGAGCATCAAGTTCACGCTCGCATGCGAGGTCAGCCCCATGCGATAGAGATCGTCGGCATCGTTCACCTCATCGATGCCAATCGCGAGCTTCGCGAACTGGGCGATGACGCTTCGGATTTGTTCGTTCATGACGTCCCTTTGGGTTCGGGTTTGGTTGTTGCTCCAACCTGCGCCACGGCGACCGCGATTGCGGTTCCGTGATCGTGACTCAAGCTGACTGCAATTTCAGTAATATTTTGCTGCTGCGCGAGCTCCGCGGCGCTGCCAGTCAGCACCACTTCGCACCATCCTTGCGGATCCCGCACCACTTCAATAGACCGCCATTCGGGACGCGTGCCGATGGGTCGCAGCACTTTCAACACGGCTTCCTTCGCAGCAAATCGTGCGGCCAGCCGCTCCGACTCCATCAAGGGAGCCGACGCGGCGTATTCGCGTTCGCCGTCAGTGAAGACGCGTTCAAGGTACTGCTCGCCGAAGTTTGCCATCGACTCCTCAACATCGATTGCTAAACACACATCATTTCCGATTCGCAGCACGTTGATCATCAGATCACGATCGCCGTGCCCCGCCGCGGATTCCATTCGCGGATTCCATACCAGGCGTTATCGACTCACCTGCGACACCCTTAATAACGCATTCACGCAGAAACGACCATGATCCGAACGGCTCATAATGCGCGAACGTGGCGCGGGCAACATTTTGCGGCGAGAAGGCAGACTCTGGACCAAGCCAACCCGATCCGAATCGTTCGGATATTACATCCATTCTGATGTATCTTTTATGATATGAATGGTATGGAGCTTTTCATTTTGGGTCGAAAGCTGATGAAAATCAGCGAAGAAGCCATCCCGCGCGAGGGATTCCGCCAGCTGCCCACGAGCGTTCGATCCATTTTGATGGATGTGTTTGAGCATCCCGACACCTCGGTTGGCGAGATCGCGGCCCGTACCGGTTTCCCGCAAAGCCACGTATCGGCTTCGGTCGCCAAACTTCGCGACGAAGGCGCATTCGTGACTGCGATCGATCCCGCCGATCGCCGCCGCACTCTGGTGCGCCGTTCGCCAGAAGTGACCAAGCGAGCGGCGCAACGGGTTTCGTTACCGATCGACGGCGCTATCGCCAATGCGCTGGGTACATCCGATCATATGGAGATCGGTCTCGTGGTGAACGCATTGCAACTGCTCTTCGATCGTCTCACCCCCGAAGCACTCGTGCGTCTGCGCGCCGAAGCAGCAATGGAGGAATCGTGCTGAAGCAACTCCTTGCGCAATTCCTGCGCAAATACCGCGCCACGCTCATTGTCGTCGTCTTGCTCCAACTTGTTCAGGCGATCGCAGGTCTATTCCTGCCCAGCCTCAACGCAAAGATCATCGACCAAGGCGTGCTGAAGGGCGATACGTCCTACATCTGGAAGACCGGCAGCATCATGCTCGTGTTCACGCTGATCCAGGTCGCCTTTTCAATTTCCGCGATCTACTTCGGATCGCAAGCCTCAATGGGCGCCGGCCGTGATATCCGCGACGCGCTCTTTCATCGCGGGACTTCATTTAGCGCCCGAGAGATTGGCCATTTCGGAGCTCCCTCGCTCATCACGCGTATCACCAACGACGTGCAACAAGTACAGATGCTCGTACAGATGTCGTGCACCATGATGATTGCGGCACCGATCACCGTTGTCGGCGCAATCGTGATGGCTATCCGAGAAGACACCGGCCTTTCCAAGCTTCTGATGATCAGCGTGCCCGCATTGAGTATCGGTATCGGTCTCATCATTTTCCGCATGGTCCCGCAGTACCGCGTCATGCAGGAACGCATCGATCACATCAACCAGGTCCTGCGCGAACAGATCATTGGCATTCGAGTCGTGCGAGCCTTTGTTCGCGAGCCCGATGAGGTGAAGCGGTTCCAAACTGGCAACGATGCACTCACCGAAACATCATTAAACGCAGGCCGTTTAACCGCTTTCATGTTTCCCACCGTGATGTTGATCTTGAACGCATCGATGGTCGCCGCGGTTTGGGTTGCTGGCGATCGCATTACCAGCGGACACATGAAGATCGGGGCGCTCGTCGCCTTCCTGAGCTACCTCGCGCAGATCATCATGTCGATCATGATGGCCACGTTCATGGTGATGATGGTTCCCCGCGCAACGGTGTGCGCCGAGCGTATCCAAGAGGTCCTCTATACGCCATCTTCGGTCGTGACCGCCGACAACCCAGTAACCGAATTGTCGGAACATGGCCATCTCGAAATGCGCAATGTTTCGTTTCACTACCCGGGCGCGCAGCAGGCCGTCCTCACCAATGTCTGTTTCACGGCACGCCCAGGACAAACCACCGCGATCATTGGAAGTACCGGCTCAGGAAAGACCACGTTGTTGGGTCTGGTTCCTCGGTTGTTCGACGCGACCGCGGGCGATGTCTTCGTCGACGGCGTGAACGTCCGCGACCTCGACCCAGAACTCCTGTGGAGCCGCATCGGCCTCGTGCCGCAAAAGCCGTACCTGTTCTCCGGGACCATCGCTTCGAACCTTCGTTACGCGGATCCCGACGCAACCGACGACGACCTGTGGGCCGCCCTCGAAATCGCACAGGCAACCGATTTCGTTACTGCAATGCCCGACCAGCTCAACGCGCGTGTTGCTCAGGGAGGAACGAGCGTATCGGGTGGCCAACGGCAGCGCCTCGCCATCGCTCGAGCATTGGTGCGCAAACCCGACGTATTTTTGTTCGACGACTCTTTTTCCGCACTCGATTTGGCGACCGATTCACGATTGCGCGCCGCACTCGCTCCGCATACCGCCAATGCCACCGTGATCATCGTTGCACAACGCGTCTCCACCATCAAAAACGCTGATCAAATTCTTGTCCTTGAAGATGGCCATCAGGTTGGGCTCGGCACCCACGACGAACTGCTCGAAACTTGCCCGACGTATCAAGAAATCGTCGCGTCGCAAATCAGCGAGGAAGCAGCATGAGCGACCACCGCCCTCACGATCCGACGAACGATGGAGCAACCCCGATCGCGCAGCCACTCAATGGCCCCGCGGGTTCCGAGGAGAACACGATCGAGCAACCGGTGAACCGTCCCGACGCCAGTGAAATCCGCAACTCCACTGGTCGCTTTGGCAGCCTCGGCATGCCGGGCGAAACCACCGATGACTTCGCGGGTTCTACACGACGGCTCATGGATCGATTGCGTCCCGACGCCGCGCTCACAATCGTCGTACTCATCCTGGCCATCGTCAGCGCCACGTTGACTTCGCTCGGGCCGCGCCAACTCGGCCATGCCACCACGACCGTCTTTGTAGGCGTATTCCGCAAATCAAAGGGCGGGCCCGGCATCGACTTCACGGCATTGCACGCTGCACTGTTTCGCGTAATGGCGTTGTATATCGCGGCCGGAATCTGCTCGTACGTGCAGGCGCGGATCCTGGCTGGCGTCGTGCAGCGCACAATGCGCACGTTGCGCGCGGATGTCGAAGACAAACTCAACCGATTGCCGTTGAGCTACATCGACCGTCAACCACGCGGTGATCTCCTGAGCCGCGTCACCAACGACATCGATAACTTGGCCCAAAGCTTGCAACAAACGCTGAGTCAAATGCTGACGTCGGTGTTGAGCTTGTTGGGCGTCCTCACGATGATGGTGTGGATCTCACCAACACTCGCGATCGTCGCTTTGGTCACGATCCCGATCTCGTGGTGGACAATGAAAGCGATCACGAAACGATCCAAGGCAAAATTCACTGCACAATGGATGCACACCGGCTCACTCAACGCGCAGGTGGAAGAGGCGTTCACCGGACATTCGCTGGTGAAAGTGTTCGGCCGTCAACACGATGTGGAACAGCGATTCCAGACCGAAAACCAAGCGCTCTACCGCGCGAGCTTCGCGGCGCAGTTCTATTCCGGATGCATCCAGCCAGCCATGATGTTCCTCGGGAACCTCAATTATGTCGTGATTGCCGTCGTCGGCGGGCTCCGCGTGTCTTCGGGCACAATGACCTTGGGTGATGTTCAAGCGTTCATCCAATATTCTCGCCAATTCACACAACCGCTCACCCAGGTAGCATCGATGGCCAACGTCATGCAGTCGGGCATCGCCAGCGCAGAGCGAATCTTCCAACTGCTCGACGCGCCGGAACAATCGCCCGATCCTGCCGATGCGGCAACCGTCCCCGAATCCGTCGGCCGAGTCGCGTTCGAAAACATCTCGTTTTCTTACGACCCTGCGAACCCGTTGATCGAAGACCTGAGTCTGGTCGCCGAGCCCGGACGAACGGTGGCGATCGTCGGGCCCACAGGTGCTGGAAAAACCACGCTCGTGAATCTCATCATGCGCTTTTACGAGCTCAACGGTGGGCGTATCACCCTCGACGGTGTTGATATCGCATCGCTGCGTCGAGATGAGCTACGCGGCAACATCGGCATGGTGCTCCAAGACACGTGGCTCTTCGGTGGCACAATTCGCGACAACATCGCGTACGGCAACTTGGAAGCCACTGAGGAACAAATCCGCGACGCCGCCCGCGCGACGTACGTTGATCGTTTCGTGCATTCGTTGCCGTTGGGTTACGACACGGTCATCAACGACGAGGGCACGAACCTCAGCGCAGGTGAGAAACAACTGGTCACGATCGCGCGCGCGTTTCTTTCCGATCCGACAATCTTGATCCTTGATGAAGCAACCAGTTCTGTCGACACGCGCACGGAAGTACTTATCCAACGAGCAATGAATGCGCTGCGTTCGCAACGAACCAGTTTCGTTATTGCGCATCGCCTCTCGACGATTCGCGACGCGGATGTGATCTTGGTCATGGACGGCGGCAAAATTGTTGAACAAGGCAACCACAATCAACTTCTCGCCGCGCACGGCGCGTACTTCACCCTTTACAACTCGCAATTCGCGGCGGCAGCAGCCGAACTCCAATAGCAACCACCATTCGGACGATGCCCGACGGCCTAGTGCCAACGTTGCCGTCACAACGGCGTTAGCACGGGATTGTTTAACTCAAGGTTTGCCCAGATACTGCGGTTCCACCCCAACCGAATTGCTTGCGACACACCGTCGCGACGGTTGGAGTTGTGAATCGAGAATATCTACATGCACCACGTTCGTTCGGCCACCAGGCTCGCCGCTACTGCAATTATTGCCGTTTCTGCTGCGGCTTTGGGCTGCACCCCGTTTGCCGCGTCTTCGAATACCCGGCCACCGACCATTGCGGTCGACGACACCGCGAGCACCATGGCTGCCAATGCAACAACACTGTCGGTCCTCAGCAACGACATGGGTGCGTGGGACAACCCAACCGCATCGATTTCCATGGCGATCGCACCAATCCACGGAACTGCGCACACGAATATCGACAACACAATCACCTATACGCCGGACGCGGGTTTTACCGGCGCCGACACGTTTCAGTACACGCTGTACGACGTTCGAGGAAGCTTGTCGTGGGGCAACGTCACCATCGATGTGAACGACCTCGCGGCTACGTGCCAATCACGAGCGATGACCGCAGCCGTACAAATGAAAAAACAAAACGGTGCGACGGTCGTCACCGGTACCCCGGGCGACGACGTCATCGTGGGTACTCCGGGCGATGACATCATCTACGGCGGGATCGGATACAACCGCATCACGAACTGCGAGTAATCCCCCGCGTGGCTATCGCTGGCAGGTCGCGCAACGGCCGATGAGGTCGATGCGATGGTCAGTGATTGCGAAGCCATGATCTTGCGTCGCTCGTCGTGCCGCAGCACGCAGCGCTCGTTCGATCGTCGGACTCGCCGCAATATCGACGACGATGCCGCAGCCTTCGCACACCAAGTGGTGATGGTGATGGCCCGAGAATCCTTCAGTGAGTTCGTAGCGACCATTGTCGTCGGAGGTCGCAATCCGCGTCACCACGCCAGCGTCTTGGAGCACCGAAAGATTGCGGTATGCCGAACTCAATGGCAGCCCATCGATCACCGCGACCAACTCGGGAACTGTCATGGGGCGATCCTTTGCGAGGAAGGCGTTCACCAGTAGTCGTCGATTCTCGGTGTAACGCTGATCAGCGTCGGCGAGGCACTGGGCAACTCGGTCGTGGAGCGCCGCGGTCATGCTGCTGCTCGGCCGTGATGCCGCATGCGGCGAGGCAACGAAACGCCGTACGCAACCACGAAGGCAGCCGCGGCCGCGAGGGCAATCGAAGCGCCGGGTGCTGCGTTGAGGTGATATGCCACCACAAAACCCACAAGCGCGCTTGCAATGCCGATGGCAATGGCAACCGAGGTCATTCGCGCGACGTCGCGGGTGACGAGGCGCGCCGCTGCAGCTGGCGTGACCAACATCGATACCGCCATCAATGAACCGACCGTGCGCAAAGCCACCACGACTGCGATCGCCAAGAGAATTAAAAAGACAGTGTGTACAACTTGAACGCGCACTCCGACTTGCGCCGCGTGATTCGGATCAAAGGTTGCCATCCGCAGATCGTGAAACAGCACGACAATGACACTCACACCAATCACGGTCAAGACTGCGTTCAGGATCACATCGCCGCGCTGCACCGTCAGTAGTTGGCCGAACAAGAAGTGGGTAAGCGCGCGACCGCTGTCGATACGCGAAATGATGAAGATCCCGACTGCAAACATCGTCGAGCTCAGGACCCCGATTACCGAATCGTGCCCCAACTTCCGGTTCATCGAAAACAAGGCCAACAACACCACCATGACGATCCCGGCACCGATCGCCCCAAGCATGACGCTGCTCACTCCACCGATCGCGTACCCGATCGCGACGCCACCAACGGTCGCGTGGCTCATCGCGTCACCGAGGTACGCGAGCCGCCGGAGCACGATCCACGTGCCCACCGTTGGCGCCAAAACTCCGATCATCACGCACGTAATCGCCGCGCGTTGCGTAAATGGCGACGAAAACGGATCGGTGAGCCAGTTCACGACGAACCCTCCGACGCCATCCTGTTCGGGCGAGAACCAAAGACAGAATCCAGCGTCTCGACATTCAGCACATCGGAGGGAACTCCGTCGGCGCAAACCGTCGTGTTGATCGCGATGCAACGATCGAATTCGTTCCGTGCCAGTGCAAGATCGTGCGTTGCCAGCAACATCGTTACCCCGTCGTCTACGAGCTGGTGAAACAGCGCAAACAACTCGACGGTTGTAGGGACATCGACTCCGGAGAGGGATTCGTCGAGCAACACGATTTCGGCGTTCTGCGCAAGCGCCCGAGCCAGAAATGCTCGTTGAGCCTGCCCCCCGGACAACGTGCCGAGCGATTGCGATCCGATGCCTGCCAAATCAACTTGGGCGAGCGCACGTTTTGCGGCGGCGCGATCCTCTGCAGTCGGACGGCCGTACCACGACCTGAATCGTCGCCGCCCTGAAACCACCAGTTGCTCAACCGATATCGGAAAATCAAGGTCGATGTCGTTGCGTTGCGGGATAAACGCAATACTTGTGCGCTGTCGATGGTGACAACACACACCGTCCAGGAATACTTCGCCATCGTGCGGCACAAATCCGGCCAAAGCACGAAACAAGCTTGATTTTCCTGCTCCATTGGGGCCCACGACTCCGACCAATTCGCCTTTTTGAATCACAAAATTCACGTTGTCGAGCGCGCGCGTTCGGCCGTAGCTGACACCCAACGACTCCGCGATTAGCGCCGCACTGCCGGATGCTGCTTTGACTTGGTGTTCGCGTGCCCGGTGGCCGTGCACCGGCGAATGAGAATTCATGTCACGAACATCCCAATCCGGCCCGCAGCGTAACGAGGTTCAAACGCTGAAGCTCCAGATAGCCGAGATGTCGTTTGATTTGATCACGCGACAAGGTTTCAAGCGTGTCCAGCGTTGCGGTTCGGATTCCGAGATCTCGGGCCAGTGAGTTCGCGAGGTCGGCAGGCAAATTACGTTCGGTAAAAATCACATGGGCACTCGCGACGCGAGCTGCCGCGGCGATCGATTCGAGATTTTTCGCCGAAGGTTGCGCTTCGGGGTCATTCCCCGCGATCGGCACTGCCGTCAAGCTGTATCGACGAGCGAGATACCCGAAGGCCGCGTGGCCAGTCACGAATGTGCGAGAACTGCAGTTGAGGAGACCTTGCAACATATCGCGATCGAGTTCGAGCAGGCGCGCTCGATACGCAGCGGCATTGGCACGGATCGCGCGTGTCGCGTTCGGAGCCGCGGCGATGAGTGCCGTGCTCGTCGCTTGCACCATCGCGTTCATATTGTTCGGATCGAGCCACACATGTGGGTCGTGATGGTCCAGCGCGATGCCGCGCAATAGATCAACTTGGCGAACCGACGGGGCCAAATCGGCACGCGCCGAATCGATTTGGGGTTGAAATTTATCGCCCAGGAACAAGACGACGTTCGCGCGGTGTAGTTCAGCGACCTGATCAACGGTGAGTTCGTACTCGTGTGCTTCCGCGCTCGGGGGCACCATACTCACTACGTCGACCGCGCTCCCGCCCACCTGCTTGGCAATTTCCGCCAGGGTTGTAAATGACGCCACAACCCGAACCCGACCGTCGCCCAGCGGTGCCTGAGAAGATGACGAGCACGCAGCACCGCCAGACATCAGTGCGGCCAACATCAACGCGGCCACAATCGATGCGTAACTCGAACCGCATCGATCCCTCAGACTGCGCCTGCAAATACCACGCTGACAAATACTGCGGATAGCTCTTGACGTCACCAACCGACCATATCATCAAGACTGAGAATCATTATCATTATTGACTTGTTCCAACCGAACGGCTAAAAGTGGGTCGCGATCGGGTCCAGATAGCGTTCGAAGTAAAACAACACGTAACGGCCGTCTACTACGCGTCGAGCCCGCACCGAATGAACCGCAATCCATTTCGACATGGCCTTGTCACGGTTGCTGTACGCGGTGAGTACCCAAACACGCGAGCGGGCCGAGTCGACGATCTTGCGCGCTTGTGGGTCTCTAGCGATACCAATCGAAGACAACACCACTGAACCGTTCGCTTCGAAATCCGCGCCATAGCAAAGCCAATAGTCGGCATACACCCGCGTCAGATTCCGACGATGCAATACCACCAATAATTCGTTCGGGCTCGTTACGCCGAGATCTGGATACCCGAGGTGATCAGCAATGTCTGCCATCTCACGCGTATTCGCGATTCCAAAGCTCAACACGAAAGTCACGATGAGTACCAGCATCGCGATATTTTTCGCGGCCGCGGCCACAAAGAGTCCGAGAAACGGCACCGCTAACAGCGCGTAGCGAGGCTCATAGACCGAATACGTGCCAGTCGGGTACGTGATCAAAAAGAAATACGATCCGACGATCAACAGTACCAAGCTGAACGACCTGTGATCCTCACGATCTTCGCTCGCTCGAAACGCCCGCACCCGCGTATACGCCATCTTGAACGCGACCAACAATGCCACGACGAGCAACGTGCGGTACACAATTCTCCCAAGCCCATCGATGAGCCAATCGCCGTGTTGGCTCCGGCGAAGCCCCAAAATCCTCGGCAAGAGTTGGTCATACGCTCGGTACAACCGATCCGAATAGACCGTGTCCTTGAACGGTTGATCGAACACCGCGGATCCGTATTTCGCCCAACCGATGAACCATTGCGTGGCGCCCAGTGCACCGGAAGCCGCGACGATACCCACGGACCGAACATCGGGACGCTGTCGCACGACGAGCCAGAGTGCTGTAGGACCCAACACCACTGCGCTTTGGCCGTTTTGGTAAAACGCGAATCCGACCAAAAAGCCAAACAGCACCGCGTCCCGTGTCGGCCAGCGGCCAGCGCGATCCTTGTCGACGATTCGCACCGCACACAGCACCGCCGCTACTACGCACACGAACGTCAGCCAATAGATGCCGCGCGATTTTGTCGCGAGCAAAACTGTTCCGGGCCAGCCAAACACCAATGCTCCTGCGACCCTTGCCCGCCATCGATCACGAAGGACGCGATAGCCAACCCGCGTGGTCAGCCATGCACCAATCGCCGACAGCACCAACGACACCACTTTGAGGGTCATCGCCGAACGGTGAATTTTCAACGCGAGCGCGACCAACGTGGGCTCGCCAGTGCCTCCATAATGCTGCCCCCAATAGAACAATGGCGGTATGTGGCCGTGAGAAATCCAATCCGCCATCAAAGCGACGGTGGCTTCATCGCTATCGAGACGCCCCGCTGGCGACAACAAGAGCCGCATCCGGAGTACGAAACCCGACACCAATAGAACGACGACACCAAACCCGAATACGCGGTCGGCCCAAATATTTCGCGTTACCCCAATTTGCGATCGCCTCACCACGACACTTTAGCGACTCAGCGAATCACTCAGCTGCGCACCCTCATAGCTCCAGGTTTCGTCGTCGTTAACTCACGTTTACGGTTTGGATGATGGAAGTTTGTGCGCCCTTGTCGTCGGTGATGGTGAGCGTCACGATGTAGCTACCGGCCACCGCGTAAGTGTGCCCACCGCTCGGAACCGCACCCGTCGCCGTCGACCCGTCACCAAAGCTCCAGTTGTACGCGACAACCGAACCGTCGGGATCCGAGGATGCCGCTGCGCTCGCCGCGCAGTTGAGACCAAGGCAGTTCGCAGCGATCACGGCGATCGGCGCTTGGTTCGCGACCCGAACTACAAGGTCATCGAAACTAAAGGTCAACGGCAACGGCGTTGTTCCTTGCACCCAAGTCGTGATGCCTACCGCGCCGGAGGTTTGCAGCGAAGCGGAGGCATCAGTCACTGAAACATTCCAGCCCGCGGGTTCCGCAGTGCCATCCACCCAAACTTTGATTTTGATTGTCGTCGGGTTTGTGCCCATAACGTTCATGCGCACCCGGTAAAACTGGTTCGGAACCATAGCGAGACCGGTCGAGGCCTCAGCGCCGATCAGTGCGGACGATGACCCGGTCACCAAACGATACGCGCCGACAAAAACACCGGTAGCCCCGAAGCGGATTCGCGCTCGATACTCGTTGGCTGCGTTGACGGAACGCCCCACGACGTTGACCCAATATCCGGTACCGACCGGCGTTTGGTCCGCGGCCACTCGTAACTGCACATCAGCGTCGGGTAACGGCGAGCCAAACAGCCGAGCAAATCCAGCAGTATTGACCGAAGTCAATTTCTGGGTCGCCACACTGCCGTTCACCGCAAAGCCGTTCCCCGCGATCGTGTAGGCACCGCCGCTGTCAGCGTTGCCCCATCCGTTGGCAATCGTTCGGGTGAACCCATCGGTAATCAACGGCAAGCTCGCAGGAGGAAGCGTCGTCGTCGAAGCGTTCGTCACCGAAGCCTGGGCGCCTTGGTTATCAGTGACCGTGAGCGAAACTGGCCAGGTGCCGGGGATCGAAAAGGCATGAGTGGAGGTCACGCCAGCTCCGGTCGAACCGTCGGAATAGGTCCACGCGTAACTTGAGATTGTGCCGTCGGGATCGCTCGATGCTGTCGCGTCGTATTGGCAGACCAGTACGGAACAATTCGTAGCGAAGCTGGCGATTGGTGGCAAGTTCGCACCGCCCACAGTCACGGGGAACGTCTGCGCGGCTCCGACCTGCGCGCCGGAGCCATCAGTCACGGTCAACGTTGTGGTGTAGGTACCCGCAGCTGCGTAGGTGTGGTTGGTCGTGACGCCAGTAGCCGTCGTTCCGTCGCCAAAACTCCATTGATAGTTCGCCACGGCACCGTCGGGATCGCTGGACGCGCCGCCGTTGAAACTGCATGCAAGCGCAGTGCACGTTTTGGTGAAGCTCGCAATGGGAAAGTGATTCGTGGAGCCCAGCACAATGTCGTCGTAGCTGAAATTGACGGGAACGGTTGTGCCCGAAACGTAACTCGAGAGCGCGAATGAACCGGCGGCTTGCAAAGTCGGTGTTGCATCGGTTTGCGAAACCGTCCAGGTGTTTGGTTCTGGTTGACCATCGAGCCAGACCCGCGCCCGGATCAGCGTTGGGTTAACTCCCAGAACTTGCGCGCGAATTTGGTATTGCAGATTTGCCGTGGCAGCTAAGGGCGTAACCACCTCGCTACCAATGAACGAACTGGTAGAGCTATTTGGGAGTTTGATTGCAGATAACGCAATCCCATTCGTTGCGAACTTCACACGGACTCGATATTCATTGATCGAATTCACGCGGCGCACGATGTAGGAGATCCAGTGACCGTTTCCCGTCGGCGCGCGATCTGTAGCAAAGCGGACCCTCAATTCGGTGTCGGTGCTCGCAATATTTGGCAACGCTGAGCTCAACGTTGATCCCAAGGCGGTGATTGCCTGACGGCCAGCTCCTCCACTCACCGAGGCGTTCGCGCTGGTGCCGGAAGTAGACCATGCACCACCAAGATCCGCGTTGCCCCAACCATTCGAAACCGTGCGACCAAACCCGTCGGTGGCGTACGGGCCAGGATCAGTTGGAATTCCGGTCACAACGTTTTGGGTCACCGTAGCGACACCGCCGAGATCATCAGTGACCGTCAACGTCGCGGGCCAGGTACCCGCGATGGGAAATGCATGATTCACGATCGCGCCCGTCGCGCTGCTGCCATCGCTAAAGGACCACGCGTACGAAACGATCGTTCCATCCACATCCGAGGAAGTCGCTGCGTTCACGGTGCACTGAAGCGCGTTGCACGCGGAAGTGAACGCGGCAGTTGGCAATACGTTGGGTCCGGTTACGCCAACGATGTGCTGGCTAACTCCAGTCAAACCGACGTTGTCGGCGACGGTCAGCGTCACGTTGTACTGGCCCGAATACGGATAGGTGTGCGCCGGGCTCACACCCGTACCAAGAGTTCCGTCACCGAAGTTCCATATATAACCAGCAATCGAACCATCAGGATCTGCCGACGCGCTGCCGTCAAATGTGCATTGAAATTGCACGCAACTTTGTGTGAACGAAGCAACCGGGCGATCGCTTGCAGGTGTAGTCGCAATTGTCGTCGCACCGAGGTTATCGGTGAGCGTCAACATGATCGTGTACCCCGCACTCGCATACACGTGGTTCGCGATCGGGCCGGTTGCTGTCGCGCCATCGCCGAAGTCCCACGCGTACGAAACGATGGAGCCGTCGGGGTCGATCGATTGCGACGCGTCCACCGAGCAACTCAACGAGACACAATTCGCGTTCAACACCGCGGTCGCCGCGACGTTGTTTTGTGACAAACGCGCGTAGTACAACGGCTGGCGAAAATCGTTGATCGTGCCACCCACTGGTACCGACGCGATTGGCAACGTCGTGAGGGGAATACCGTTTCGATACGCAATTGTTGGATAGTCGGTAAGCATTCGCCCCAACGAGGAAAGGGGCATCCAGCCAGTCAACATCGGAGTTGCATGCAGCGCGGTCGTCGGTGCCCAAGTCGCGCCACCATCCGTTGACTCCGTCGTAACGGCAGTAATCGCGCAGGTTGCCGTTGTGCAATTCGCAACGGGCATCTGAAAGAACTGAAGATCAAGCTGCGCCGTAGGGCCAGACGTCCCCGGTTTCACCCCCATACCAGCAATGAAGTGATCGACCGTGCTCGAAATGGGATCCACATCCACGCGCTGCAACGCGGACCACGTCAGCGGTTCATCGGATTTCACCCACACCACATCGTTGCTCGCGCAGCCCGCACGAAAAGCGCAGTCGTACCACGCCGCATAGACGCGTCCGGTCGAATCCACCGCAGCGCTGGGTTTCGGACGGTCCCGCATGCCACCGACCACGTCATGGTGCACCATCGGTGCCACAGTCACCGGATTATTGAAGGTCGCGCCGCCATCGGTGGAACGAAACGCGAGGATGTTCGTATCGGTTGTGTCCGTGGCCACCACAACCAACATCCCATCGGGGCGCACCACTGGGTTCACGTTGTAACCCACGGCGTTGTTTGGAGTACCGACGGGCGCAGACCAACTAGCTCCACCATCGTCGGTGTGAACCGTCTGGAATCGGAAGTTCAGCGTGTCGGACGAATAGACGATGTAACAACGGCCATACAACGCACTCGACGTTGTGTTGTCACACACCGTCCAGTCTTTGTCCGGGCGATTGGTATTGACGACCGACGTTGGCGCGCTCCAATTCAGCCCGTCGCTGGAGCGCGTCATGAACATCTCGGTCTCTTGATAGCTGGAACCAACCAGCGCCATTCCGATCGTCGTGATGATGAACTGCGCGTGCTTGCGGTCGTACGCCACCGTCATGTTCACTGTGCGCGGGTAGATACCGGCCGGATTCGTCGCAGTCGTGATACTGGGGACCAAACCGCTTGTCCAGGTTGTACCGCCGTCAACTGATGTCGCCCAACCAGTTGCCGCGGCGCCGCTGCCACTCGCCGCAAATCGCCCCACCTGGTACGTCGAAACGATCGTTGATCCCCATGCGGCCGTCACGGGCTCGACAATGCTTTGGTGCTGCGACCCACCGCCGACCAGCGGATCCGTGGCCGCGATTGCAACGTAGGGCGCGGCGCTAGCTGGCTGGACCAAGGTGCTCAAGGCCCCGCTGACAACTGCAAGCGCGACTGCTATACGAATGGATGCATGTCGCATCGTGTGAAAACCTCCGCCGACGCGCCCTGGCTGGTGGCGCGAATGAATACAAAGATTATCACGAATGCGACAAATTGACCAGGGCCGTACGGCTCAGAACAACGCTTCAGCCGTCACATTTCTCAACCGACAATGGTCACACTTCGGCCTAATACGGGGCATCGACGTCACCGAGTTCCACGTACACCGTCTTGCGTTGGGTGTAGTGCTCGATCGCAGCGTGGCTATTTTCGCGGCCAATCCCCGACTGCTTCACGCCGCCGAACGGCACTTCGATCGGAGTCAGGTTGTAGTTGTTGATCCAAACGATGCCCGCTTCAAGTTGAGCCGCAACCCGGTGCCCGCGGCTGAGGTTCTGGGTAAAGACGCCGGCGGCGAGCCCAAATCGAGTGTCGTTTGCGCGAGCCACAACTTCGGTTTCGTCATCGAAGACCAAGACGGTCATCACTGGCCCGAAGATCTCCTCCTGCACAATCGCCATGTCGTCGGTGCACGCGTCGAAAATCGTGGGGCGCACGAAACAGCCCGCGTCGAGGATGGCGTTCCCTGAGGCTCGGCCACCACCGGAAACAACCACGGCCCCTGCCGCAATACCCGCGTCGATATAGGCCAAGACCTTGGCCATATGCGCTTGAGAAATAAGCGCGCCGACATGGGTTGCCGGATCAAGTGGATCACCGATAATGAGCGCGTCGGTGCGCACTCGAAGCGCCTCGACGAACTCATCGTGAATCGAGCGGTGCACGAACACCCGAGTGCCGTTCGAACACACTTCACCCTGGGTATAAAAATTCGCGAGCAGCGCCGCGGAGACCGCGTTCGTGAGATTCGCATCCTCAAAGACAACGAGCGGTGATTTTCCGCCCAGCTCGAGGGTCACGTGCTTCAAGGTGCTCGCCGCCGCGGCCATCACGCGTTTACCGGTTCCCACCTCTCCCGTCAGCGACACCTTGGCGACATCCGGATGCGCGGTCAACGCTTCGCCGGTGCGTGCATCGCCTTGCACCACATTGAACACACCATCGGGGAGGCCAGCCTCACGGTAGATTTCGGCCAACTTGATTGCGGTCAGGGGAGTGAGCTCCGCGGGCTTAAACACCATGGCGTTGCCACACGCGAGCGCAGGCGCGGATTTCCAACATGCGATTTGCAGTGGATAGTTCCATGCGCCAATCCCTGCGCAGACTCCCAACGGCTCGCGCCGCGTGTATGCGAACGATCCACCGAGATCAAAATGCTCACCGTGCAGGGTCGCGGCCATCCCCGCGAAATATTCGATGCAATCGGCGCCGCTCAGCACATCTACGGCGATCGCCTCACTGATTGGCTTGCCCGTGTCGAGCACTTCCATTCGGGCCAGCTCATCGTTGCGCTCGCGCAGTATCGCAGCGGCGCGATTCAGGATTCGGCCTCGTTCGGCTCCGGTCATTGCTGACCAAACTTGGAATCCCTTCGTCGCGGATTCCACTGCCCGATCCACATCGGCGACGTTTGCGTGTTGAACCTGGGCAAGGTGGTCACCCGTAGCCGGGTTGCGCGTCTCAAAGATCTCGCCCGAACTCGCGTCGACCAGCGCTCCGCCAATGAACAACTGCACAATGGGGAACGTTGTCATAGCGACGGTTGCTCTCGATCTCGACGAAAAAACTCAACGAATTCCGGATCTAATGGCGCGTTGCCCGCAATCACATCGGCCGCTTTTTCGGCGAGCATCATCACGGGCGCGTAAATATTGCCGTTGGTGACGTATCGCATCGACGACGCATCGACGACCCGCAAACCTTGCACTCCATGCACCGCGAACGTATTTGGATCGATCACCGACATGTCGTCGGTGCCGACCCGGCACGTACAACTCGGATGTAAAGCGGTTTCGGCATCGCGCTTAACCCACTCCAAGATTTCTACATCGGTTGCCACCGCGCCGCCGGGAGAAATTTCACCGCCACTGAACGGTTTGAACGCGTCCTGTTCCAAGATGCCCCTCGCGGCGCGCACGACTTCCACCCACTCTTTGCGATCAGTCTCGGTCGACAGATAGTTGAACCGCAACGCGGGATGCTCACGAGGATCGCGTGATTTGATCTTCACCGAACCGCGCGCGTCGGAGTACATCGGGCCGACGTGCACTTGATAGCCGTGTTGGACTCCACCTTCGGGGGTACTGCCGTCGTAACGAATCGCGATCGGCAAGAAGTGAAACATTGTGTTCGGATACGTGAGCTCATCGTTGCTGCGGATGAATCCACCAGCTTCAAAATGATTCGTAGTTCCCGGGCCTTTTCGCAACAACCATTGCATGCCGATAATCGGTCGCCGCCACATTTTCACCATGGGCGCCATCGAAACTGGTTGCGTGCACCCGTGCTGCACGTACACCTCAAGATGGTCTTGGAGATTCTCGCCAACTCCAGGAAGGTCATGCACAACGGGGATCCCAAGTTCGCGAAGTTCCTGCGCGTTGCCAACGCCCGACAACTGCAAGAGTTGCGGCGAGTTGATCGCACCACCACACAAAATCACTTCGCCGGCCTGCACTTCTTCACTGCGGCCGATACCAGCTCGCGTCGTGAACTGCACCCCCGTTGCGCGCTCGCCGTCGAACAGAATTTTCGTGGTGAGAACTCGAGTTCGTACTTCGAGATTCTTGCGCGACAACACCGGGTGCAAATACGCGCGGGCCGCACTGAGGCGGCGACCACGTCGGATGTTGCGATCGAAACGTGCGAAACCTTCTTGTCGATACCCATTCACATCATCAGTGAGCGGATACCCGGCTTGTTGGGCAGCATCAAAAAAGGCACCAAACAAGGGGTTCGTTGCTGGGCCGCGCTCCAATTCGAGCGGACCGTCGCCGCCCCGAAACTCATCGGGGCCCGCGAGGCAATTCTCCATACGCTTGAAGTACGGCAGGCAATGCGCGTAGCTCCAGTTTTCCATGCCGTCGTCCGCTGCCCACCGTTCAAAATCAAGGGGATTGCCACGCTGAAAGATCATGCCGTTGATCGAACTCGATCCTCCCAGCACCTTGCCGCGCGCGTGGTAAATCCGACGGTCGCCCATGTGGGGTTCGGGTTCCGATTCGTACTTCCAGTCGTAGTACTTCGAACCGATGGGAAACGACAATGCCGCAGGCATGTGAATGAACACATCCCACTTGTAATCCGGGCGGCCGGCTTCCAACACCAACACGCTCGTTGATGGGTCTGCACTCAACCGATTCGCGAGCACGCACCCAGCCGAGCCGCCGCCCACAATCACAAAATCGTATTGCTTCACAATGCAGTCCCCTTCAAATCTCTTCATAACGCGAGAAGCGGGCCGGTCGCTGTAGCGAACCGACCCGCAGATCTCGCGACGGTTTGGCTTAACCCAACCAGGCTTTCCATTTCGCTTCGTTTGCAGCAACCCACTTCTTGGCTGCCGCGTCCATCGTCATTCCGTCTTGGTTCTTATACGTCGTGACCGCGTTCTGATCTGTTGCCGTCCAGGTCATGTTCCTTAGAAATTTGGCAACGCCCGGATTCGATGCTTCGAGTTTCGCGCTGATCGCCTTCATCAGTTTGTCGAGCGGGTAGTCGCAGTTGTACTTGGCATCCTTGTCGCCAGCCAAACGCGCGGCATCGCACTCACTAGTCACGGCAGGAAGTTTGACGCTCACCAACTCGTATTTACTCTGCGCCCACTGAGGTTCGTAGAAGTAGAACAACAACGCCGTTTTGTCTTTGAACGCTGCGCCGATCGAGGTGATCAAAGAAGCCTCACTGCCTCCGGTAACCACCTTGAACGGGAGATTGAGGTTCTTGATGATCGCCTTATCGAAACTGACATAGCTCGGATCGCCCAGCAAGAACTGACCTTGGCCGCCGGTCTCAGCAGTTTTAAAATACGCGGCTGCCGCCGGGGTTTTTAGACCTTCCCAACTCGCGAACTCGGGATGTGCATCCGCGACAAACTTCGGGATGTACCAACCGATATGTCCGGTCGGACCAATGAGTCCACCGTTGAGGACCGTCTTTTTCTCAGTGACGTACGTGGCAATATCCTTGGCGTGCCCGGAAGGCCATACCTCAAGATTCGCGCCGATCGAACCATCGTCCAGCCCAGCCCAAACCGCGTTCTCGTCAATTTCTTTGATTGTGACCTTGACGCCGTTGGCCTCAAGAACCGCTTTGGCCACTGCAGCATTTGCGGCAGACCCATCCCACGGATTCACGGCGAGCGTTACTTTGCCGCTCAACTTGGCGGATGACCCCGATCTCGTTGTCGTGGTCTTGCCGCCGTCGGCGGGGGTCACAGCTTTCTTATCGCTTCCGCACGCGCTGAGCGCGAGCCCGAAGACGACCGTTGCCGTAAGCAACTGTCGAGTTCGCATCATGGTTTTCTCCTCGTTTTGGGGTCGATCAATGGCTCGCGGCAGGCCGACGAGTGAATGTATTAGCCCATCCTTGGGTTATGCGATCGAGCACAATTGCAAGTGCGACTATCGCGATGCCGGCCTCAACTCCGAGACCGAGCTCATGTTTCGTAAGACCATAGACAACATCCAGGCCGAGCGACCCGGCTCCGACTAATCCCGCGATAACTACCACCGAAAATATCAGCAAGATGGTCTGGTTGAGGCCCAAAAGGATCGAACGCCAGGCCATCGGAATTTGCACACTCTTCAACATTTGCCATCTAGTACATCCGAGTGATTCCGCGGCTTCGATCGCGGCCGCGGGTACCCCACGGATGCCCAGTGCGGTCAACTGAATTCCCGGCGGCAGGCCGTAGACCACAGAAGCGATCATTCCCGGAACCCGTCCGGTGCTGAACAACCCCAATACCGGAACCAGATATACGAACGCGGGAATCACCTGTGCCGTATCGAGCAACGGTCGCAACATCGCGAAGAGCCTCGGGCTCCTCCCTGCCGCGATCCCGATCGGAAAGGCAATCAGAGCGGTGATCGTGACCGCGATGAGGACTTGACTCAACGTGTTCATCGTGTCAGCCCAGATTGTGTCGTCGCCGCCGGACGCGCGCAGCGCGGCGACAACCATGAGCGCCAGGCCGCATGTTGCCGCCGCCCGAGAGCCCGCGCTCAGCCATGCGATCACAACGACTGCGACTACGATCATCCACCAGGCACGCTGCACGAGTAGGTCGCGTACCGGGTTCATGACGTGCAACGTGATGGCATCACTGAACGATTTCGTCCCGCCGATAATTGGTACTCCAGTGCGAAAGTTGTCGCTTATCCATGCGAAGAACTCGTCGATAGGTCCACTAATCGGATGCGACCAATTGGCAGGAAACGCTGTCGTTCCTGCCAGTTTCGCGATAGCGACTGTCGATACAACCACGGCGACACCACTCACAGCTTCGAGAACCGAACGACCTTGTGTGCGCGTTGCACGAAATGCCCGGGCGCCCTTCATCGTCCGGCCTGAGCTCAAACGATCGAAAAGGAACGCGACCGCCACGATCGCAAGCCCCGCGTTCACTGCGTTGCCGACCTCGAGATGTTGCAACGCGTCGAGCACATTTTGCCCCGCACCACCCGAGCCCACCAACGCAGCAATCACCACGATGCCCAAAGCGAGGTTGATGGTCTGGTTCACGCCAAGGACCAAACTTGGCCGGGCCACGGGAAGTTCGACGTGCAACAACGTCTGGTGTTTTGTTGCACCTTGGGCTTCAGCAACTTCCATCAATGCTGGCGGAACTCCTTTGATCCCGTGCGCCGTCAATCGAATCGATGCCGGAGCTGCGAAGAGAATCGTCGCGATGACCGACGGCGCGAAGCCGATGCTGAACAGCAGTACGCATGGAAGTAGGTAACAATAAGCAGGCATCACTTGCATCGCGTCGAGCACGACCTTGATCGCGGCTTCGAATTTCGGATGATGTGCGCTGTAGATCCCGACCGGAATACCAACCGCAACTGAGATCGTGACCGACACGGCCATCAACGCAATCGTGCTGAGGCTCGGATCCCAAAGCCCCAACATGCCGATACCGAAAACACAACCGCAAGCCATGATTGCGGCACGCGCCCCAGACACCCGCAGCGCGGTCAGCGCCACGGTCACCAGCAAACCAGGCCAGGTCAAGAACCGCAACGCGTTCAGGGTCCATTGCACTGCATTTCGTAATGCTGAAGACATCGGGCCGAATCCAAAACGAAACGCCCAGTGACTTCCCCGATGCAAACTCAGCCAATGGTCGAAACCATCGACAACGGGCGCGACACGAAAGTTCCACCAAGACGGTTGGGTGGCGCCGAACCCAACGCGAAGCAACAAAGTGCAACAAAGAACCACCGTGAATCCGATGACCTTTGGTGACCGAAGTCCGGCACGGAGGCGATCGTCGATCGCTACGTTCGGAACCACGAACACCGGGAGATCATCCGGTGGGGTCAATCGTTGCTCCGCACAACGTCTTGCACGAAAGCTCGCACGTAATCATCGGCCGGGTTCGCAACCAGGTCATCAGGGCTTGCTACCTGCACGAACCGACCGTCGCGCATTATTGCGATTTGATCGCCAAGTTTCAGTGCCTCATTGAGATCGTGGGTGATAAACACCACGGTTTTTTTCAGCTCGCGCTGCAATCGCAACACTTCGTCTTGCATCTCACGTCGGATGAGGGGATCGAGCGCCGAAAACGGTTCGTCGAACAACAAGATCATCGGATCGTTGGCCAGAGCACGAGCGAGACCGACCCGTTGTTGCATGCCGCCGCTCAGTTCATCAGGATACGACTCGGCAACATCCTGAAGGCCGACGAGTTCAAGCACCTCTCGGGAGCGCTGCAACCGTTGCGCCTTGGACCTACCTTGAATTTCCAGTCCAAAAGCGACGTTGTCGAGTGCATTTCGGTGCGGCAGCAATCCGAAATGCTGGAACACCATCGAAACCTTGGTGCGGCGCAGCTCACGCAACTCGGCAGGTTTCAGCGCCCGGACGCTCTGCCCATCGATCGTGATAGTGCCAGCGGTGGGTTCGATCAACCGACTCAAACATCGAATGAGCGTCGACTTTCCCGACCCCGATAATCCCATAACGACAAAAACTCCGCCTTCCGGGACCCGAAAGGATATATCACGGACTGCGGCGACGCATCCCGTCTTCGTCTCGAGTTCCGAGCGCGGTAGATCCGCGTCGGGCGAATCCACAATCCGTTCTGATTTTGGCCCGAATACCTTCCAAATGCCGTTGCACTCGATCGCGGTTCGTGCCGTTTCCATCATCTGCGCCGTTGCAATTCGGCAATGATTGCGGGGAGTATTTCGTGGAGATCGCCGATAACGGCGTAATCACCTTTGGTGACCATGGGTGCATCTTTATCCAGATTGATCGCCAAGATGCGCTGGGCCGCCTGCATACCAATCCAGTGCTGAATCGCGCCGCTGATTCCACAGGCGATGTACAGCTCAGGGGCAACCCGTTTTCCAGTCTGGCCGACTTGGTCGCTGTGCGGCCGCCAGCCTTGATTGGTCACAACCCGGCTGCACCCGACCGCACCGCCCAATAGGTCGGCGAGCGCCTCCAAGGTCGCGAAACCTTCAGCGCTGCCCACGCCACGCCCTCCACTCACCACGACGGGCGCGGTTTGCAATGTGATCCCGCTCGCAAGGGTGATCCGATCGGCAACGCGAGTGCGGGGCGCGGTATCACTGAGCGTAGGCGTGAATTCCACAATCTGGCCGTATTCATTGTTGGTTTCGGCAGCTGCAAACGCATGCGGCGCCGCGCTCATGATCGAGAACCCGGGAGCCACCGTTGCGTGTTCAAGCAGGCTTCCACCCCAGCGCACCCGTGTGAGTTCCGCAGGCCCGGTGTCAGTACTCGGTCTGTAGGCAACCACGTTGCTCACGAACACCGCGTCGAGCGCGGCCGCGGCGTGAGCCAGTACTTCATTGCCGCGATCTGTTCCCGTCGCGACAATCGCAGTCGCCCCAATGTGCGAACTCAGTTGAGCGATCACATCGCCCCAGGCTTCGGGCGCGTAGTCGCTGAGGGCATCGTGGCGAGCGTGGTGGGTCGTCGAAACCCCAGGAATCAACCCCGCGAGTTGAGCAGCATCGTCGCCGATCACGACCGCATGAATCGCATTCGCACTGCATTCTTGCGCGAGGCCGATCGCTTGCCACGACACTTCGTCGAGTGTTCCGCGATCGTGTTCGATGACGACCAGCACCGTGCCGCTCATGCCAGCCCGAGTTCAACGAGAAGATCCACCACGGCAACCGCAGCTTCTGGACCATGGCCGAGCACGATTGTGTTGACCGTCTGTTCTACTGGCGTCGCGAGCGAGGTGGTATCGACCGCTCCGGCGTCGGTCGTCGTATTGCGTTGCAGCACCTCGGCCTTTTTTGATTTCAACCGGCCGGGCAACGTCGCGTACCGCGGTAAATTGATGCCTTCCTTTACGCCGAGCACGGCGGGCATTGTGAGCTGATAGACCTCGTAGCCTTCCACACACTCGCGCCGAGCAGTTAACGAATCACCAATGATTTCAATACCTTTAATGCCATTCACGATCGGTCGACCTAAGGCACGAGCGACCCGGACTCCCACCTGGAAGCCTCCTGAGTCTGCCGATTCGTTGCCAAACAGCAACAAGTCGAAAGAGCCGCCGCCCGCTTCAAGATCCGCGATGGCCTCGGTGAGCGCGCGGGCCGTGGCGATGGGATCAGCGTCGGTACCTGCGGCCAGTGCATCGTTGGAAATCAATACCGCTTTGTGCGCACCCACGGAAATCGCGTAACGAAGTTGTTCATCGGCTTCACCTGCTCCGAGGGTCATCACAGTCACTTCGCCACCGTGTTGCTCCACCAGCTGGATCGCGGCCTCCACCGCACATTCTTCGTGCGGACTGGTTGTGAAACCAAGGTTCTTGGTATCGATTGCCAAAGAATCATTCGTGAGCACGATGCGCGCACCGGGCGCGGGTACCCGTTTCACACAAACCAGAATTCGCACGGGCGCGGTCTCAGACCTTCATGCGTTCATCGGCCGGATCAAACAACGGAGTCGACCCTGCAACTGCGACCTTCACCGGATACAGCTCGTTCATATACATCACCTTCAGATCGGTACCGACGACGGCGAGTTCCAACGGCAAATAAGCCAAAAGAAGATACTTGCCCACCGAAGGCCCAGCGCCAGCAGTCGTTACGTACGATGGACGACCTTTGCTATCGACGATGCGTTCGCCATCGAGCGTAAGGATCGGTTCGCTGCCGGTCATGTAGCGCTTGATGCCGTCGCGTGGCGATACTTGATTCTCCACGGTCAACGTGCACAAGATCGCGGCGGGGCCGGCCTCGCGAGCTGCGAGGTACGCAGTTTTCCCAATGAAATCCGCAGCTTTTACTTTCGGACGGGCCAATCCGGCTTCGACCGGTGTGTATTCACTTTCGAGTTCCGCGCCCATTAGGCGGTAGCCCTTTTCGATACGGCCGGTCGTGCCGTACACGCCCGCGCCGACGGGCCGAATGTCGAATGCTTGGCCCGCGGCTGAAATCGCGTCCCAGATGTGCAGGGCGTGTTCCATCGGGACATAGATCTCGAAGCCGAGCTCACCTACGTACGAGATACGAAACAGTCGCACCGCGACCGATCCAAAGAGCACTTCTTTGGTCGAGCCGTAAGGCAAGCCAACGTGTGAGACGTCGTCGTGTGTGAGGGTCTCCACGAGCGCCCGAGCCTTCGGGCCCCACACGCCGATCGTTGCGCACGCCGAAGTGTTATCGGTAAACACGACCGATCCGTCTGTGGGCAGGTGCTTGCGAAACCAGAACGCATCACGCGGGCCGTCGAACGCGCCGGTCACGACCCGAAACGCATTAGCGCCGAGCCGCATGATCGTGAGATCGCTGCGGAATCCACCATTCACGTCAAGCAACGGCGTGTAGACCGAACGGCCGATCGTCACATCAACGCTGTTCACCGTCAGGTGTTGCAGGTACTCAAAGGCACCCGCGCCATTGATATCAAAAACCACAAATGGAGCAAGATCAATCATCGCAACGTGTTCGCGCATGTGCAGGTGCTCAGCGTTTTGAATGGGGCTCCACCAACGAGCGTCCCACTCGTGCTCGCGCTCCTCAATACCGTAGTGCTCGACCAGATCAGCGTTGCTTTCGTACCAATGCGGACGTTCCCAACCACCGGCTTGAAAGTAGAACGCGCCCAACGCTTCGGTGCGGGCATGATACGGCGCAGTTCGAATGCCGCGCTCCGACGCCCATTGTTCGCGCGGGTGCACGATTCCGTAGGTCTTGTTGAAATGTTCCGCGCAGCGTTCGCGCACGTGATGATCATTGCGGGCGTATTTGTAGAAGCGCGCGATATCGCTTTGGTGCGGATCGATTTCCGGTGCGCCGTGAGTCATCCACTCGGCGATCATGCGGCCCGCGCCGGGGCCCTCTTTGATCCACACGGCTGCGGCCGACCAGAGTTTCTTCACTTCAACGGTCTCGCCAAGCAACGGGAAACCATCGGGAGTCAGCGACAATAACCCGTTGATCGCGTATTTCATTTCTGCGGTCTCGAGAATCTCCGGCATCAGCTCAAGTGCCTCTTCGAGTTGCTGATCAAAATCTTCAGCGGTGAAGGGTAACTCCGTCGGCGAAAGGCGCGACGCTTTGATCGATGGAATCTCATCGGCCGTCATGAAAATCGGGCGATGCGCGTACGAACCGACTTCCATCGAGCCGCCACTTTGGCGTTCGTAACAGAACGTGTCCATGTCACGCACGATCGGATAACCGATTTCATTCCCCGTGGCTTCGAGCACCGGGATTGGGCCGACGTCAATCATTTGGTGCACTGCCGGTGTCAGCGGAATCGTGGCTCCCGCCATTTCCGCCATGCGCGGCGACCAGACGCCGCACGCAATCACGACGTATTCACAATCGATGCGTCCCTGATCAGTGACCACCGCCACGACGTTGCCGTCGACCGTTTCGATCGCTTCAACTTCCACATTGGGCACCACGATGAGCGCCTCAAGGGCCATCGCGCGTTCACGAAAGATTGTGCCGGCGCGCAGCGAATCCACACACGAAACGCTCGGCGTGTAAAAGCCGCCGAGGATGATCTCCTCGTTAATAAACGGCACCATCGCTTTGACTTCAGCTGCTGTCAGCAGTCGAGAATCGATGCCCCAACTTTTCGCGGAAGTCATTCGGCGACGGAACTCTTCAAGCCGTTCGGGTTTGCGAGCGATTTCGATACCGCCGCACGTGGTGTTTACGCCCATCTCGATGTACTGGCGTTGGCTATCGGCGGTGAGCGCGCACATCTCTTTGTTGTGGTCGACAGGGAAGATGAAGTTCGATGCATGGCCGGTTGAACCGCCAGGGTTGGGCAATGGGCCCTTATCGATCTGCACGATGTTGCGCCAGCCGAGCTCCGCGAGGTGACCCACCACCGAATTGCCCACAATCCCGGCACCGATCACCACAACTTTGGCGGTGGTGGGTTGATCGCTCACGCTGACTCCTCATCAACGGTGAGCCACAGCCAAACCGTGACTCACCACAACAAATGCTTCCCGCATTGTGGCAATTGCCCAGTATGCGGCGACAAATCCTAGCTTAGATAACGCTACATTCCTGTCCTACATCGGTGCTGTTGAGCGCCGTCCGCTCAACGCCGCAGCGGTTTGGCGAATCGCATGTTCGAGTTCGTTTCGGCGCTCAGCATCCGGAAATCGGAAGCTCGGCCCATGGATATGCACCGCAGCGATGGCCCGGCCTTGGTCGTCGAATATCGGCGCCGCAATTGAACTGATGCCCGGCGCAAATTCTTCAATCGTCCACACGAACCCACTGCTACGCGTCTGCGCGAGTCGTTCGCGAATATGTACTGGGTCGACGATCGAATGCTCTGTACAACGCACAAGTTCCGAATTGAAATACTGATCGAGGCCAAGTTCGTCGCGCTGTGCCAACAACGCCAATCCGCTCGACACGACATGGATCGCAACGATGGTTCCCGTCCAGTCGCGCAGCTGCACCGCGTGATCACTATCGACCTGGTACAGGTACAGCACATCGCTATCGCCATGCGGCACCGAAATTCCCGCGGTCTCGCCAAGTTGATGCACCAAGTCGAGCAGGAACGGCTTGGCGCGTGCCACCAGATTCGCGCTTGGGTCCACCGCGGTGGCGAGTTGACCAATGGTTGCGCCAATACGAAATTGCACACCCGCGGCATCGATTCGTTCCACTGCCCCGAGTGCCTCCATCGTGTTCAACAAACGCGCGGTTGTACTCACCGCCAGATCAGTGCGCCGCGCGAGTTCCGAGATTCCTGCCGGTTGCGTGGCGAGCGCTCGCAACAACGCGAACGAGCGTTCCACCGATTGCACCCCATCACGTGCCATCGCTCGCTAGCCGATCTCGTCGGGCATTTCGGACTTCCTTCGGGCAATAAACGCCTGCAATTCCTTATCGATCGCGTCATCGATCGGTGGAGCTTCATACGAAGCGAGGCGCTGCTTCCACAGCTTGTTCGCGCGCGTTGCCGCATCAAGACTGCCTTCTTCGAGCCACTGTTCGTAACTCGCGTTGTCCGCGGTGGTCGAGCGATAGAACGCGTGCTCAAAGTTCGCGAGCGTGTGCGCCGTTCCCAGAAAGTGCTGCCCGGGCCCGTTCTCGACGATCGCATCAACTGCTTGACCATTCGGCGAAAGATCGACTCCTTTCACAAACGTCGTCATCATTCCGAGTTGATCATCGTCGAGAATGAACTTTTCGTAACCGATAGCCAGCCCACCTTCGAGCCACCCGGCCGCGTGCAACACGAAGTGCACACCACCCAATACGGTTGGTTGCAACGTATTCGCGGATTCGTACGCGGCCTGCGCATCAGGCACCTTGCTCGCCGTGAGCGAACCGCCGCTCCGAAAAGGAACCCCGAGCCGGCGAGCAAGTTGCGCACACACGTACAACACGAGTGCGGGTTCGGGGGTGCCAAAAGTTGGCGCGCCCGTCTGCATACTCATCGAAGACGCAAAACTTCCGAAAATCACTGGTGCACCAGGCCGTACAAGTTGCGTAAACGCCATGCCCGCGAGTGCTTCCGCGAGCGTCTGCGCGGCAACGCCCGCCACCGTGACCGGTGCCATCGCGCCCGCCAATATAAAAGGCGTAATAATGCAGGCTTGATTGCTTGCCGCGTAGTTTTGCGCGGCGGCCAACATCGTGCCATCCCAAACCAGCGGCGATGATGCGTTGATCAAGCTGGTCATCACCGTGCGATCCGCGAGGTCGCCGCCAAAGGCGATCCGCGCCATCTCGACACTGTCAGCGGCGCGGCTCCCGGCGGTCACCGAACCCATAAATGCTTTATCGCTGTAGCGCAGGTGGGCGTAGACCATATCGAGGTGGCGTTTGTTCACTGGGATGTCGACGGGTTCACACACCGTGCCGCCCGAGTGATGCAGATTCTCCGACATGTACGCGAGCTTGACGAAGTTTTGAAAATCACTGATCGTCGCGTAGCGGCGGCCGTTGTCGAGGTCGTGGACGAACGGCGACCCGTAGTTCGGGGCGAACACGGTCGCGTCGCCGCCAATTTGCACGTTGTTTGCTGGGTTTCGCGCGTGTTGCGTATAGATCGGCGGCGCCGTAGCTTGCACGAGCGAACGACACATCCCTTTGGGAAACCGCACCCGATCACGATCGACGTCGGCGCCGGCATCGCCAAAAATCCGGATCGCTTCGGGATAATCCCGAACCACGATTCCCACCTGTTCGAGAATCGTCTCGGCGTTCGCTTCGATTTGTTCGATGCCTTCGTCGCTGAGTACCTCGAACGGTTTCAACGTCCGTGTCAAAAATGGAACCTTCTCGATCTGATGCGCAAGACGCGCCGCTTGGCGCCCAGCCCGGCCACCAGCCCGGCCGCCGCCGCGCCGTCCGCCCGGCGTTGGGGTCTCATCACTCATTGTGTTTCCTCCTGAGGAACCATCGTTCGGTTGCGTCGTCGGGGCCGGTCAGCCGCTGCGTTCGGCATACTCGGCGCCGGCAGCTCGATCACACGGGCGAGTTCTGGATACGTGTCGCGGCTATGTGGGAATCCCATGGCAGCAACAAAATGGGCTTGAAATGCTGGCTCAATTGCGGTTTCGATCTTCACAATCGTTCGCGCCACATCCGCGATTTCCCCGCGAGCACTCGCGCTCAACAATGCGCGCAGGGCGCCTGAACCCGCAGCGTTGCCAACGGAACGCACCCGATGCGGATCGCAATCGGGGATGAGCCCGAGTACCAACGCGTAGACCGGATCAATGTGGCTCCCGAACGCGCCCGCCAGCCGCACGGCCCCTAGCTCCTCCACACCGCTTCGCTCCATGAGGAGCTTGACACCCGCGTGGAGCGCTGCCTTCGCGAGCTGGATCGAGCGCACATCGTTTTGCGTGATGAGCAAGCGAGGGTTTTCTTCATGGAGCACGAATGCGAACGTTCTGCCTTCGGCGATGACCCGAGCGCTGCGTTGCGCGGCGCGACCATCAATTGTGCCATCGGTGAGAATCACCCCGCTCAGAAACAACTCACCAATCGCTTCGATAATCCCCGAACCGCACACACCGGTAATCGGGGCATCGCCAATCACGTTGAGTTCAGGTTCCAAGGTTTCGCGATCGATACGAACCCGTTCGATCGCGCCCGCAGTGGCACGCTGACCGCACGAGATTTGCGCCCCTTCGAACGCGGGGCCAGTCGGACTCGATGCCGCGACTAAGCCATGACGATTCCCGAGCACAATTTCGGCATTCGTGCCCACGTCGATAAGCAGCGTCATGACATCACTCCGATGCGGGCCCTCGGCTAGCACTACCGCGGCAGTGTCGGCGCCGACGTGCCCGGCGATGCACGGCAAGAGGTGAAGCTGCGCGAAATCGCAATAAACATCGATGTCTTTTGCTTCGATGTCCACCGACAAATCGGTGGTCAGCGTAAACGGCGCTTGGCCCAGTGGGGTCGGGTCGATACCCAACACCAGATGATGCATGATCGGATTGCCAACGATCACAAGGTCAACAACCAGATCTCGCATCACCGATGCGCTTGCCACCAGCTCGCCAATCAGATCATCGAGCGCACCGCGAACCACCCTCGTAAGTTCAACTTCGCCACCCGGATTCATCATGACGTACGAAACGCGACTCATAAGGTCTTCGCCGTAACGAATTTGAGGGTTCATCACTCCGGCGCTGGCCAGGACTTCACCCGTCGCGAGATCACAGAGATGCCCCGCGATCGTTGTGGATCCAACATCGATCGCGGCGCCGTATGCCGCCTCGATAAATCCCGGCCATATCCCAATGATCCGAACGTTTTGATGAATTGCCACCGTGATCCCGCGCCGTTCATTGGCCGCAAGGCAGATCTGCAAACGTTGCAGGACTGCGAGGCTGACGGCGAGCTCATCTAAGGAAAGTTCAACGCGGAGTACATCGGTGAGCCTGCGAAGATCGCTGCGATCATCCCCGAGTTCTGGCGGTATGAGTTCAACGTAGTGAAGGCGCACCACCGGATCGATGACGAGGTCGGTGAGATCAACACTCTTGCGCACCACGGGCCGGTGCACCTGGCTTTCTGCAGGAACCGAAACTGTGGTCGCGTTGAGCACACGAGCACTGCATCCCAACCGTGACCCGTCGGGAATTGCGCGCCGACCGTTGTAATTCGCTTCGGTCGAGGTCCGTTCGGAAAGGTCACGGTTGTCGTTGGGTGCCACTTGGCATCGACCACAGATTCCCCTGCCGCCACACACCGAATCCAGATCGACACCCAGTTTTCGAGCGGCATCCAACACCGTCGATCCCACGGGGACAAAGCCCCGCAGCCCACTCGGGGCAAACACAACCTCAACCTCGCCCTCAACCTGGTTGGTGGCTACTGCGACAGTCATTGCAAGAGCACCGAAGCATCGGGGGCGTTTGGGTCCCAGCCTCCCGCGGCAACAAATTCCGCGAGTCGGACCCGATCGAATGCGGCTTCGAGCGCCACGGCTCGGGTTTCCACCGCGGCCTTGAGCATTTCGAAACTATCGCCGTTGAAAACGGTGGTATCTCGGCGCCATTGTTCAACGTACTCACTCGCAGTCTTTTTGCCTGCGACCATCGCGGCTTCATCGATCGAGCGTTGAAATCTGCGAGGGAGAATGAACTGATGCCGGTCCTCGCCGAAACGACCGTTGATCTGCGCCGGGATATCGCGCCATTTGATCGTGACGATTTCGTGGTTACGACTACGCCGCGACATGCGATGCTTCAATCTGTACGCTGAGTTCGCGACGCTGGGTGATGATGGTTTCAACTGGCAGCTCGAGGTGCTGGCCGGCACGTTGCGCGCAATTTGCGGCACTTTCATTGTTGGCATCTTGACGAAGATGCACGACCCGTGTGTAGTTGCCGAAGTACTGCTGAAGTAGTTGGGGATGGCGGTCGAGGCCAAGCCCAGTCCATACCAGGGCGTCAAAATGCAACGCCAGATAGTCGGTGAGATAGAAGGTTCCCGGCTCCGCCGCTTGCAGTGCAGCAAACGCATCTGTGCCCGCGAACAGTTCGTAGCAATGAGCACCCCGGAGTCGCTGCACACCCGAGAACTCTCCCAACATTTGGTCGAGGAGACCGCCAGTGCCACAATCGGCATAGCCAATAAATACGGGTCGTTTTGCCGCCACGGCCGCCTCGATGAGGGGCCTCAGTTCCGGGACGATCCGTTCAGGTCGGTTGTGCAAATTCGCCGGCAGGTACTGCACTTCGATCGCGGAATCGAGATTCGAAGATCGCAACACCGCGCGCACGTCGCGCGCTAGTGCCCCACAGGCAAACATGATCGGACGGGCTGCGGCGTTCATCGCAACTTTGGGTCACGCGGCTCGGCGAGCTTGTACCAACGCTTTGGCCGTTTCCGCGGCGATCGCGGCGTCGCGGCAGTACGCATCGGCACCGACCGCCATTCCAAACTCTTCGTTGAGCGGAGCTCCGCCAACCAACACGATGTAATCGTCGCGAAGGCCCTTCGCCTTCAGCGTGTCGATCACGACTTTCATGTACGGCATCGTCGTGGTGAGCAACGCAGACATGCCCAGGATGTCGGGCTTGTGTTCATCGAGCGCCGCGAGAAACTCGTCAGCGGAGGTATTGATCCCAAGATCGATGACTTCGAATCCGGCACCCTCGAGCATCATGCATACGAGGTTTTTCCCGATGTCGTGGATGTCGCCCTTGACCGTTCCAATCACGATCTTGCCGACCGGTTCGGCCCCAGTTTCCGCGAGCAATGGTCGCAGAATCTCCATCCCAGCCTTCATGGAGTTCGCGGCCAGCAGCACCTCCGGCACGAAGAGAATCCCGTCGCGAAAATCCACGCCGACGATTCGCATGCCTTCAACTAGCGCCTCGTTCAAGACCCGTTCCGCCGACCAACCCCGGCCCAACAAGATGAACGTCGCGGCACGGATCTCGGCGGCGAGCCCATCGTAGAGGTCGTCGTGCATCTGAGCGGTGAGTTCCTGATCGTCGAGGGTTGTGAGATCAAGATCGTCACCAGGGTCGAGGTCGTCTGCCACGCATGAATGCTATCCCGCATCGTGGCAATGAACTACAAAGCGGCAAATGCCCTCCAGCCTTTCCCGGAGCTTCATTGCCGGATTCCGCAAGTGCATGCCCACCAAAATCCTGCAAAACGACGCCGACCGGGTCGCCAGAAATTCTGGTGGGCGTAGAATTGCGGAATCCGAATCAAAAGCTCCGGGAAAGGCTGGATGGGGCAGGTTAGGCGGGTGGGGGTTCGGTGGTGCGGTAGTCACCGAATCGGGTGTCGCGGTCGTCGAGGGCTTTGGTCAGGCCTTCGGTTTGCGCTTTCGCTACAAAATCCCGCAGGGCCTTGGTATGGGTGCCCAACGCGCACAACTCAGTGCCCGCGCGAATCCCCGCGCGGATGCCCATCGCTTCCATCTGCCGGTGCACGAGCCGCTTGTTGATCTGCACGAGTTCCGGATCGATCTGGGCGATGCGCTGCGCAACTTCAATCACCGCGTCGTCGAGTTCCAGAACCGGAAATACGTGGTTCGCCCATCCCAACTGCACGGCCTCTTCTCCACTGATGGAGTCGCCGGTGATCATCATTTCCATCGCCGTGCGCATCCCCATAAACCACGCGTGGAAGTGCATATCGGGGACACCAAAGCGGACGGCGGGATAGCCGATCTTGGCGTCGTCGGCGACGTAGATCAAATCGCAACCGGTCGCCAGTTCGCTACCACCCGCGAGGCAATATCCGTGCACCTGTGCGATCACCGGTTTGGCAAGATCCCATATACTCATCCAACCTTCGGTGACGTGCCGCGGCCATTGGCCATCGCCACCCGGCGTATAAAACGGATAAACCTGGCCATCGTTGCCGCGGCCAAGTTCGTATCCGGCAGAAAAACACTTGCCCGCGCCGCGCACGATTTGTACGTGCACTTCGGGATCCTGATCACCCGCGACCAGCGCATTGATAATTGCGCCGCGCAACGCGTGATTCAACGCGTTGCGCTTTTCGGGACGATTCATCGTGATGCGGCGCACGTGCGGCGCGGGCATATCGATGATTACGACATCGGCGAGCTCGGGTTGCGCCGCGAGATTCGCTTCGTGACCATCATTACTTCCGTACATTTCCGTACTCCTTATCGAAGACAAACAATCAATAAAATCAGGCCCGATCAACCCAGCAGGCGTCAGGCCGGAACGACCGCGACGGGGATCCCGTTGACGATCGCGTTGTTACTTATGACATCAATGAGCGTTCCCGGCGCTAACAGATTGTTGTTCACACCCGCATGTTCGCGTGCGACGGACAATCGAGTGCCGACCTTGTCATGGCCCCAGCCGTGCGGCAACGAGACCACGCCTTGCATCATCTCATCGCTGACTTCAACCGGGACTTCCACTTCCCCGGCCTCACTCGTCACCCGGGCAACCGCGCCGTGCACAACTCCACAGCGATCAGCATCCGACGGATTGATCAATAGGGTGCAGCGATCTTTGCCCTTCATGAGCACGCGCACATTGTGCATCCATGAGTTATTACTGCGCACGTGTCGCCGCGAGACCAACAACAGATCATCAACCGGACGATCGACCCGCGCCTTCAACCGCTCGACATCCGCGGTGATGTAGGGCGGCGCAAGTTCGATCTTGCCTGACGGTGTGGTCACAATCTGGCGGGCGCGCGGCTCCATCGGTCCAATGTCGATTCCGTGCGGCGCGTCTCGAAAGGATCGCAACGTGAGGCCATCGGGATTCGCGCCGTATCGATCGCCGAACGGCCCGGTGCGGATCTGTAAATCAAGCATCCGCTCGGTGCCGCCTTCGGTGTAGTGGGAGCGCACAAATGCCCCATCGACGCCTTGTGCAGTACACATTGCATCAAAGAAACCATCGTCAAACATTGCAATATCGATATCGTCGTAGTGCATTCCTGCGTGCAACGCGCCGAGCACAGTAAGGATCTGCCACTCGCGCGGTCGTTCGGCCGGGACATCGAAGACCGGTGGTGAATAGTTGCCGTGGGTGCGGACGGCCCAGGAGTGAATCAAATCGTCGTAGTGACCAACTTCAAGCTGCGACAATCCTGGAAGAATGACGTGCGCGTGGCGTGTGGTTTCGTTGAGGTAGTTGTCGACGCTGATCATGCAGTCGAGATCCGCAAATGCGCGGTCCATCGCCGCGGCTTCGGGTGAGCTGATTACCGGATTGCCGGCGATGGTCACAACCGAACGCAACTGGGAGCTCGCACCGGGTTCACACGTCAACGCAGGCGTGATCGGCGACGTATTCGGTGTGAGAATTTCTTCAGCCAAACATGAGATGGGAACTTGGCCGAGCACTTCGGGTGTGCCCCGGACGCGCGATTTCCAACGTCCGAACGAAACCCCATCGGCCCATTGCGGATCGGCAATGTCCGAAACGGACCACGCAATGGAACGGCCAAACATCAAACCGCCCGGCCGATCGAAGTTGCCCGTCACGATCGCCAACACATCGATCAACCATGATGCCAGCGTTCCGAATTCTTGATTACACAGACCAATCCTGCCGTAGATCGATGCGCTCGGCGCCGCGGCAATTTCATGCGCGATTCGTCGGATCGTTTCTGCGGGAATCGAACACGTATCGGCTACTGATTCGGGGCTGAATTGCGCGGCCAGTGCGCGTACATCATCGATTCCGATCACAAAGTCTGAGAGTTCTCCGAGCGTCGCCAACCCATCCGCAAACAACACATTCAATACGGCGAGGAGAAACAGTGCATCAGTTCCGGGAACGATCGGAATCCACTCGTCGGCTTTGTCTGCTGTGCCCGTCCGGCGCGGATCAATCACCACCGTCTTGCCGCCGCGTTCGCGAATCTTGGCAATTTCACCGAGCGCATCGGGCACCGCGAGCAGACTGCCTTGGCTCGCCTGCGGATTGCCGCCCATGATCAACCAGTAGTGCGTTCGTTGAATGTCGGGCGCAGGTATCCGCCACATGCCGCCGTACATCAACATGCACGAAACGTTTTTGGGCCATTGGTCAACTGTCCCGGCGGAATACAACATCGGCAATCCTGAAAGCCCTACGAAGAGCCCAACGTAACGAGACAACGAAAGGTTGTGAATAGTCGGATTCCCGATGTAGCACGTCATTGCCGATTTTCCGTGGCGCTCGAGCACCCCATGAATCAACTCATCGCAACGCCGAAACGCTGCTTCCCACGAAACCTCACGCCACGTCTCACCGTCGCGCACCATGGGTTCACGGATTCGGTCAGGGTCGTGGTGCAGGTGCCCAAGCGTGGTGCCTTTCGGGCAGATAAATCCCTTGCTCCAGACGTCTTCGCGGTCCGGCCGGATCAATGTCACCTGCTGTTGCGTATCGACATGGATTTCGAGACCACACATTGCTTCGCAAAGCGGGCACGTGCGGATATGAGTAGTGATATCGCCGTCGGCAGCCATGCCCGCAGAGTAGCGACGGTATCGTCACCGTGTCACCTGCGTGTGCGAAACTCGCGGCCATGCGCGCAACGATCACCCAAGGCACCGGCAAACTGCTCGAGACCGTCGAGCTACCGGACCCGGAACCCCTCAACGGCGAACTCCTCATCAAGATAACGGCGTGCGGCATTTGTGGCTCCGATCTCCATCTCTCGGACGCTTTGGATTTCCCCGGAATCGTTCTCGGCCATGAATTCTGTGGCGAAGTCGCTGAGACCGGGCCGAACGTCGAGGGATGGCGCATCGGTGATCGCCTCGCGGCGTTTCCGTTGGTGGGTTGCGGCGAGTGCACGTTTTGCCTCGATGGATCCACATCGAAGTGCGCGACCTCAAACCAACTCGGTCTCCAACGGCCGGGAGGCTTCGCGCAATACACAACCCTCGCAGCATCGAGCGCGTTTCGACTCCCCGATCGAATCGATGATCATCACGGCGCACTCGTCGAACCCCTCGCAGTCGCGCACCACGCGCTCGAACGCACGCGCCGCGACCCAACCGCGCCCGTGTTGATCATCGGCGGGGGGCCTGTCGGCGCGGCAGTCGCGTTGTGGGCTCGTCATCTCGGCGCCAAGGCCGTGATCGTCACTGATCCCGTCGCCCATCGCCGAGCGCTCGTCGAAGAAGCCGGCGCGACCGCAACCATCGATCCGGGCACCACCGATGTCGCGACCGAGTTCGCCCGCATCACAGGTCACGCGCCGGGCGTGGTGATCGAATGCGTCGGAATTCCAGGCATGATTCAACACGCATTCGATGTGGCAGCAATCGACGCGGCTGTCACCATCGTCGGCGTGTGCATCAGTCAAGACCAATTGGTGCCGCTCACCGCGCTGCAAAAGGAACTCAACGCGCAGTTCGTATTGTACTACCGCAAACAAGATTTCACCGCGAGTATCGATGCACTCACGAGTGGCGTCTTGGTCCCCGACGCGTTGATCACCGGATCAGTTTCGTTGGCTGATCTTCCGCAACGATTCCAATCCCTGAAACAGCCGACCACCGATTGCAAAGTCATGGTCGAGCCGTGATGTCCAGAGGAAACCCATGACCAACGTATTGCTGGTGACTCACCCGCGACAAGAAGTTGCAGTAGTGACCCTGAATCGTCCTGAGCGCCTCAACGCGCTGACCACCGAGTTAGTCAGCGCGATCACGACGACGCTACGCGAACTCGCAGCGGACACCACGTGTCGCGTTATCGTGATTACTGGTGCTGGACGAGGCTTCTGCGCGGGGCTCGATCTCAGCGAGCCCGGCGACACCACTGGAGGGATTCCCAAAGCGTACGCAGGGCAGGAAACGTTTTCGGGAATGATCGAAGCGGTGCGCGCCGCGCGCCAGCCGGTCATCGCGGCAGTCAACGGACCCGTGGCCGGCGCGGGCTTCGGTCTCACGTTGGCCTGCGATGTGCGGCTCGCTTCGGAGACCGCGAAGTTTCATGTTGCCGCGGTGAAGATTGGTCTCTCAAGCGGCGAGTGCGGGATTTCGTATCACCTGCCGCGCCATATCGGCAGCGCCCGAGCGTTTGAAATCATGCTCACGGGCCGGCCGATCGATGCTCAAGAAGCTGACCGGATCGGCCTGGTTTCTCGCGTCGTCGCCGAGGGCGAAGTGCTGAATGCTGCGCTCGAAACTGCTGACGCTATCTGTGCGAACAGTCCGTTTGCAGTGTGGATGACGAAAAAGGTTATGTGGGAAAATCTCGACGCGTCGTTCGATCAAGCAATCGCGTTGGAGAACCGGACCCAAATTCTCGCGATCGGTACCCGCGACGCCAAAGAAGCCATGCGTGCCTTCGTTGAAAAACGCCAGCCCACCTTCACCGGCGAATAGCCCGTCGGCCCGACGCACCACAGCCGTTGCGGTGCTCGCCGCGACGATTGCGTTCGCGGGCCTCGCGCTCGGGTTGCGGAGCCACTGGAATTCCCAACACCGCGTTTCGATCACCGGCGACGAGCCGCACTACATCCTCGCGTCGCGCGCGCTCAACTACGATCACAGTCTCAGTACCGCCAACCAGTACGCAAAATCGCCATTTCCGGGAACGATCCCTGCGCACGCGATTGTCACCAAGCACGGATGGTTATCAGTGCATGGGCTCGGGCTCCCCGCGTTCATCGCTCTCGGCGACCGGCTCGGCGGCCTTGCCGGTATTCGTTTCACCATGTTGCTGTTCGGCCTCGGAATCGTCGTAGTCGCGTTCGCTGGCGCGCGGCTGGCTTTGCTTTCGAATCGCCTTGCGAGCTTGTTTGCCCTGATTTTCGGAGCGAGCGCGCCATGGCTTGGAGCGGCTACACAGATCTATCCGGATCTTCCCGCTGGAGTCATCGCCGCGAGCGCGGTGTACGTACTCATTCGCCGAACGCAGCAGCCAACCGAACGATCGTGGGCGCGCTTGCTTTTGCTGACCGCACTCGCGGCCGTTCCGTTTCTTCATCTGCGCGTGCTTTCGCCGGCCGCGTTGCTCACGTTGACGATCATTTACTTTCGGCGGCGGCCCCGCTTCGCAACCGCGTGTCTCGAAGCTGGCCCGTTTGCAATCTCGGTTGCGCTGCTCTTTAGCTATCACCTCGTTGGGTTCGGCAGTTTGCTCGGGCCGTATACCTCCGACAGCGTAAGCATCAATGCAACCGCAATGTCGGTGCTATTCGGTTTGCACCTAGATCAGTTTCAAGGCATGTTCATCATCCAACCGCTGTTGCTCTTCGCCGTACCCGGGTTGGGCATTCTTTGGAAGCGTTCGCGGTCACTCACCGGCATCTTGATCGCGCTGCATTTGTTGTTGGTAATTCCGAGCGCGCTACACCCAACTTGGTACGGCGGCTCATCATTCGCTGGTCGCTTTGGCATCGCGGCCGCACTCGCGTTGGCGACACCCGCGGCACTGGGCTTTGCTGCACTCACCAACGCAGCACGACGGCTCGCGTTCGGGGCGCTCGCGGTCGTCGTCATCATCGAAGTCTTTGCGTACCGGGCGCTATGGATCGGCAGCACACCGCTGCTCGCCCAACCGGCACGGCTGCCGCAGCGTTGGTATCCATCTTGGATTCCTGCGTTGCGCGCTTGGCTCCCCGCGGTCAATCGCCTCACGTGGTCCTTGCACAACCCCATCAACTATTTGTTCCCATTTACCTGCATCGCGGGAATCTCCACCATCACGATCATCGCGTTGCGCGCCCGGAGATCGCGGCGGTTGTGGGCGACCACCACCTTCGCCGCACTTGTCATCGCGACCATGATTACCGGGTTGCTTACACCCTCGCACGACCAGACCGTGCTCGCGCTCACCGACAGCGTAAAACGCCCAGGAACATTGACAGATTCAGGCATTGCGGCACCGCGCGGAACCACCGGCGAAACCCAAATCGTGGCCACGCCGACGATGCTTATGCGCGACCGCGCCCATTGGGCGATCACGATCCGCTACCGCGCCGCTCCGCCGAATCCTTCAACCATCACGGATATGGGCCTGGGCCAGCACTCAGCGCCAGCAGGATTCGTCGATTTGTTGCTCACACCGACCAGCGGCGCCACCACCACGTGTCGGGTTGCCCTCGACCAGGTCGTTGCCAGCACCGCGACAACCTCGATCGATTTCGCGGCGCGATCAGACGGAACCGCGTTCAACCTCAAGATCAGCGCGATGCCCAACCGTGAACTCGTGGTTGCGGCGATCGATTTGCGACCCTCCACAACGCCGCGACTCGCTGCCGTTCTGTGCCCCAGGGTGTAACCCGCCGAGACCGCTCGTTCGCTATTTCAAACTGCTCTCGGTGATCTTTGCGCACTCAGCAATCCCGGAAAGAAATCCGGTACGAAACGCGGTGATCCGCATAAACGATGTGCCTACGGTGGATTTCCCGGAATTTACATTCGCCGCGGAATCGCCTTGCAGCAGCAACGCGGTGATCGCTTCATCGAGATCGCCCGGCGAGAGATGAAATGCCGCATGTGGCCGATCGTTGAGAAACAAGCTGGCTGCCCACGTTCCGGTAAGACAATCTGCTTGCAAACTCTGCTGCAACGGGGTTCCTGCTTCACCCACCACTTTTTGTACCAACGTTGCATAACCGTGGCCGATGAGGGTTGAGACTGCGAAATCGCCGATTCCTTTGTAGGCCCGTTGCGCGAGTTCGGGAGTCACGCCGACGGTGCCTTTGAGTGGCGTCCACTGCTTGCCGGCTTGCGCAAAGACCGTCGACCAAAAATCTTCGAGATCCACGAAACTCGCGCTCACCGCGTTGTCGTACGCGAGGGTCCCGCCGCTGTTCGCATCCGATTGCGACTTGAATGGCAGTTCGACCAGCAATGCGGAAACCGTCGCATCGGTATATATCGAGCAGGGTTTCGCGCCATTGATGAAGCCATCTTGAAACGCTCCGACACGATCGAATGCTGAACCGTGGGCACTTTTGTCGTTCGCGTCAGTTCCGATCGGATCTCGCAGCTGCAAAAAACCCGCGACGGCGGCATCGAGTTCGTTGAGCGTTACTTTGAATTTCTTGCTGTAGCCATTCCATACCGATGCGACCCACGCGCCCGCATAACAATCCGCTTGTTGTTCACGAGTCACCGTCGCTCCCTGAAACGCGACGCGCGCTTGAATCGCATGCCCGACTTCGTGGGCCATCACAATCCCGATTGCGAAGTCTCCGAATTGTTTGCGCATACCGGGGATGAGTTTTTCATCATCCCAAGCGACGAGATCGCCTTTAGGACAGTAAAACGCGTTGCGCGCCACGTCGGAGTATTTCGTAACTCCTGGGCAGGGCGGAACCTTGCTGGTAGAGGTGTACGAATAAAACCCTCCTGCGATAGGTGCGTACTTCTGCCCAGGAAATACCGTCGCCATTGCTTGAGCCCAATAGCTCTCTACATCGTCGAGGCCGGCGCGCACTAACAGATCATCGGCGGAGGCCCCAACGGTCGTGGTGGTCACTGCGGCTTTCGAAGAGGTCCTGATCGGTTTCTTCACCGCCGCCGAGTTACCTCCGCAGGATGCCAACATCGCGGCCGTTACCAAGATCGTTCCAATAGCTTTACTACGCATGACTCGCCGTCCTATTTCGCGGAAATCGGGACCATTGCAGCCAAAGCAACCCAGTTGCGACCTGCGCCACGAAGACCCACTGAATGTTGATACTGCCTGAATTACTACGACCGTAGTTGAAGCCAGACCTCAGCAATTTGCACTGCGTTGAGTGCCGCACCCTTACGCAGATTGTCGCTGGAACAAAATAACGCCAGTCCGTTCGCGGCGCCTTCGTCTTCGCGGATGCGGCCAACCAGCGTCGTGTCACCACCTGCAGCGGCAAGCGGCGTTGGAATATCAACGAGCTCCACTCCAGGGGAGGCCTGGAGAATCTCCGTCGCTCGCGCCGCGCTGATCGGTCGTTCGAACTCAACGTTCAGCGACAAGCAATGCCCAGTAAACACCGGTACCCGCACGCAAGTACCACTCACCGCGAGATCAGGGATTCCCAAGATCTTGCGAGATTCGTTGCGCAGCTTTTGTTCCTCATCGGTTTCGTTCGAACCATCATCGACAGTGCTGCCCGCATAGGGAAGCACATTGAACGCGATCGGCCGCACGAACTTCTCCGGTTCAGGAAAGGTAACTGCATCGCCGTTGAACGCAAGCGCCGCGGCATCATCAAAGGTTGCACGAATTTGGGTGTCGAGCTCTGAAGTTCCCGCGAGGCCCGCACCGGATGTGGCTTGATACGTCGAAGCAACTAGACGGATTAATCCGGCCTCTCGGTGCAGCGGCATCAACACTGGCATCGCAGCCATTGTGGTGCAGTTCGGATTCGCGATGATATTTAACGGCCGGTGCGCCATCGCGTCAGCGTTGACCTCAGACACAACCAACGGCACCTCAGGATGCATCCGAAACGCGGAAGAGTTATCAATCACAACTGCGCCCTGCGCACCGATGCGTTCCGACAACGCCCGGCTCGTGGTGGCCCCCGCGGACATCAACACCACATCGAGGTTCGCGTAGTCCGCGAGCGCAGCGTCTTCGATGACAATCGGTTTACCCTGAAATTCAATGGTTTTCCCGGCCGAACGAGCGGAAGCGAACAACCGAAGCGAATCCAAAGGAAACGATCGCTGCGCGAGAATGCTCAACATCACCTGACCGACTTGGCCAGTCGCGCCAACGACACCCACCCGAGCTCCACGCATCTCAAGCACCCAACGCAAACGCGTCATGCAATAGACGCACGGCGTTTTCGACATCGTGTTGGCGAACCACGCACGAGATCCGAATCGTCGAAGTGCTGATCATCTCGATGTTGATGTTTTCGTTGGCGAGCGTCTCGAACATCGTCGCCGCAACGCCAGGGTGGGTCTTCATGCCGGCACCGATCAGAGACACGCGCCCAACATCGGGATCGGTTTGGAATCCCTTCGCGCCGATCTCAGCCACGATCGCGGCCATCACAACTTCCATGCGCGCAACATCGAGCTTCGGCAACGTGAACGAGATATCGGTGTGACCCTGAGTCGAAACGTTTTGCACGATCATGTCGACGTTGCAATTCGCGTCGGCCAGCGAACGAAACACTTTGCCAGCAACACCGGGCTGATCGGGCACTTGCTCGATCGTCACCTTGGCTTCGGAAATATCGTGGGTGACCCCAGAAATAATCGCCTGTTCCATATCAGGATTCTCCTCTGTGACCCAGGTGCCTGGGGCCCACGTAAAGCTTGATCGCACGTGAATCTTCACTCCGTGATTCCGCGCGTATTCAACCGACCGCAACGCGAGAACTCGTCCGCCGGTCGCGGCCATTTCCAACATCTCTTCGAGGGTGATTCGCTGCTGTTTACGGGCCGTCGGCACAATGCGCGGATCTGCGGTGTACACGCCCTCGACATCGGTGTAGATCTCACAACTGTCTGCACCAAAGTGCGCGGCCAAAGCGACCGCAGTGAGATCGGAGGCACCACGGCCGAGCGTGACAATTTCCTTGGCCGTACTCACACCTTGGAAGCCCGCGACGACCGCGACACTGCCGGCGTCAAGCGCAGCGCGGATTCGATCGCCGCGAATCTCAACAATCTTGGCGTTGCCGTGTTCGGTATCGGTGACAATCCCGGCCTGGCTACCGGTGAAACTCACGGCGGGAACCCCAAGGTCGTTGACCGCCATCGAAACTAACGCAATAGAGATGCGTTCGCCCGCGGTCAACAACATGTCCATTTCGCGGCCGCCGGCCGGCTTCGTGGTTACGTCGTTCGCGAGCCGAATGAGATTGTCGGTGGTTTTGCCCATCGCCGAAACGGCGACGATGACCTGGTTTCCCGCGCGCGCCGTTCGAGCGATGTGATCAGCGACCGCCTTGATCCGATCGGGATCCCCGACGGAGGTTCCGCCATATTTCTGCACGATAAGAGCCACGAACTCCTACGTTACCCGCGGCCCATTTCATGATTTCGAATGAGTTTCTGAGCCGGTTCGCAGTCCTAGACTCGCCAGCCATTGCTCGCCGAAGAAGTTGGTGCGGGCCGGTGGTTTGATACACACGAACTAATGGAGCACATTTCTTATGGGTAAGGCCGATAAACGAGCCCGCAAACGCGAGAACCAAGCCAAGGCTCGGGTCGCGCGAGAAAGCGCCGCGAAGCGGGCCAAGCAGCGCAAGCAGGTCACGTACGGCGCGGGGGGCTTGGTGGTCATCATCGTGGTCGTGGCCTTGGCCAGCTTCTTCGGCAGCAGCGACAAACCGAAGGCCAAAGCAACCACGACAACAACACCGCCAGCGACCGCCTCAACCATTCCCCCGACGACAACAACCACGAAACTTCCCGCCGGCTGCGTCGGCACCGTTCCAGCCAAAATCGGCAACGGCAAGCAGTACAAAGCAGCTCCGGCCATGACAATCAATGTCGCTAAGAAATACACCGCAACGTTCCAGACCACCTGCGGATCCTTCACCGCCGAGCTTGCGACCAAGGACTCACCCAAGGGGGTGAATAACTTCGTCTTTTTGGCCAAGGCTGGCTTCTACAACGGACTGCAATGGCACCGAACTGTCAAGAATTTCGTCATCCAAGGCGGCGACCCTCAAGCCACAGGAAGCGGCGGTCCCGGCTACAGCACAGGCACGGAGTGGCCAAAACAAGATTTCAAAACCGGTGATTTGGCGTGGGCAAAATCGAATGGCGAGGCTCCAGGTACCGCAGGTTCGCAGTTCTTCGTCACGACGGGTAGCCCGGCTTCGCTCAACGGGACAAAGAAGGGAACCACGTACGACTACGGCTACTTCGGCCACGTCACCTCCGGCCTCGATGTAGCACAGAAACTGGAAAGCTTGGCGCCTGGTTCTGGCGATGGCGCGCCCACCCATCCGCTCTACATTTTGAAAGTCACGATTTCGGAGTCTTAAGCAATGAGCGAAGACGAAACTTCCAGCGCAGCTCCGCTCGACCCACCGGCGAGCGGTCGGCGGCGCAAAAAGCCGGTGTCGCCCTTTGGGTGGCTCGTCGATGTTCTCATCGGAGCCGCGGTCGCGCTTCTTGTTGTGTTCGTCATCGCCAAGGTCCGCAATCACGACTCAGGCGCCGCGCCAGGAACGACCCTTGCACCATCGGGTCACTACACCGCGACCATCGACACCACACTCGGCACGATCGTGGTTGCCCTCGATGCGAACACACCGAAGGCAACGGGCAACTTTGTGACGTTGGCTCGCAAGGGTTTCTACAACGGCCTCACGTTTCACCGAGCGGTCACAAACTTCGTCGTTCAGGGTGGCGATCCCGACGGTAGCGGCACCGGCGGGCCCGGCTACAAAATCGCCGCGGAAGCACCAACGACCCCGTATTCATTGGGTGATTTGGCCTACGCAAAAACTGCAACTGATCCGGCCGGATCCGCAGGTTCGCAATTTTTCATCGTGACCGGATCAGCGGCATCATTGAACCAAACACTCAGCGGCGGGCGCTACTCCTACGCCCGTTTCGGCCACGTCGCCAGCGGCATAGACGTTGCCAAAGCAATTGAAGCCCTCGCACCCGCGACTGGCGACGGCCCGCCAACCAAGACGGTCACCATCAACAAAGTCACCATCAATCAAGCGTGAGTAGACCCTCGCGGTGTTCCACAAGCGATTGACCCGCTCGACACGTCACGACCGTTCCGGTACCGGCGACTCGCAACTCACCATTGGGTTCGCGCACGACGGCAGTGTGAACAGGAACGCCGATGAGGGTCGTGTCGGCGGGGAGCAACTCAACCGAGCGTTCCCAGATGTGATCGCGGTTGGCAGTGTGGTGGGCAAACAACGCCGTGTTCTCCACAACCCCGAAGCCGACGGTGTAGGCGCCGCCGCGAGAGTCGATCATCGGATCGCACAGCACGGTCGCGCCCGCGCCCGAAGCCGCGAGTACTGCGCCGTTGCGATGCGCAGCGACCAGCACATCGAACAGTTGCGTATCTTTGAGCACGGATCGCAAATGTTGCGCTGACCCATCGCAGATGTAAATAAACGTTGCACTCTTCGCGGCACGCACCAACGCGTCGTCGTTTGCGTCTCGGCGGTTGAAGACCTCAAGCACTTGCAATGTCGCGCCGAGCGCAGCGAAATGCTCGGCGGCTTGGGCCACCACTGTTGCTGGGCTCTCGAATGCCGCGGCCGCGGGTACTAGCAGCACCCGTTTCGTTGCGAGTGCAGACAACAGTTCAGCGTTGATCCCCGCGCACTGCGCGTCGAATTCCCCGCCACCGATGAGCGCGAGCCGGCCGCATTTGTTGTGGTGAGTGGTCATCGGATCGCGACTCCCTGGGTAAACGGCAACAGGACTGATGGTGTCTGGGCCGGATCGAATTCCACCGATGATTGCAGCACAAAACCGTTGCGTTCGATGTTGCTCGGCGCGTCTCGGGTCAGGTGGCAGCCACAGGCCACGCGCTTCCAGAGGGGATTGAGACGCCGTTGCCAATGCCCGCGGTTGCCGTGGGCACCGCCACCATGCTCAATGAAGTACAACGCGCCGCCTGGCTTCAACACCCTGCGAACCTCCTGCAACGTTGCGTCAACATCGCGAACGGTGCACAACACCAACGTCGATACCACAGCATCGAAACTGGAGTCGTCGTAGGGAAGCGCTTCGCCTGGTGCATCAATAATTTCGACCGGTACCCGAGCGATCGCGACCCGGCTGCTGAGCATCGCTCGCATTGGTTGCGATGGTTCCGCCGCAACGACCGACTTCGCCAGTTGATAGTGCGCAAGATTCGCACCCGATCCGGCGCCAATTTCGAGCACGCGGCCTTCAATCGAGCCGACCAACTCGGCGCGTTTACGACCCATGAAGCCCGCTTCCATGCGCGCATTCATCTTGTCGTAGAGCTTCGCGAAAACAACTTCCCAAATCGCCATACGAACAGGCTAGATGGGATTGTTACTTCGTTTTGTAGACGATGTCGCAGTGCTTGATGTTGTATTCGCGCACGCTGGCTTCGGTGGCCTTCAGGCGAGCGATGTCGACCTTGCCAACGACCGACGCCGGATTTTTGTCCACATAGCTCGCTTGCAACACCAAGGCCAGATCATCGAGGTCTTTTTTGGTAACGCCGGTGAGGTCCTTGGGGATATTGCTCGCCATCTTGTGGTAAGCCGCGGTCGCCAGGGTTCCGTCGGCAACCGTGATCGTCGTGTGCGCACCGAGCGCCTTCACCAGATCGCGTGACTGATTGCAAAACGGCGTGCCATTCCCACCCGAACACGCCCCGAGGCCGAAGCCGCTGATGACGACAAGCAACGCTGCAGACGAAAATTTTTTCACGACATACTCCCAACGGAAACCCAAATAGTCCGATATTTATAGCCGCGATTCGCCTGTAGACGCGGTAACCGGCGATTAAGAGACCGCTGGCTACTCACCGGTAGCCTTTTCGAACCTTTCGTACTGCTTGAGGAGGCCCTTGTGGCGATCAAACGCGTTGGATTAGTTGGTTCGGGAATCATGGGTTCCGGCATGGCAGAAGTTGCGGCCAAAGCCGGTTTCGAGGTGGTGTTGCGCAGTCGCGCCCAAGCAACCGCCGATGCCATGGTCGCAGGATTGGAAAAATCGCTCGCGAAACAGGTGGATCGCGCCAAACTCGCCGACGAAGAGCGCACCGCGATCTTGGGTCGGGTGACCGCCACCAGCGATCTCAACCAACTCGCGAACTGCGATCTGGTAATCGAATCAATCGTCGAGGACCTCACCGCCAAAAAGGCACTGTTCAACGAACTCGATCGCATATGTCAACCCGAGTGCATTCTCGCTACGAACACGTCGACGCTGCCCGTCATCGAAATGGCGATGGAAACTGGGCGGCCCGAAAAGGTTTGCGGGATCCATTTCTTCAACCCCGCGCCCGCAATGGCCCTCGTTGAAGTGGTCCACACCATCACATCGAGCGATGAGACCGTCGCCGCGGCCACTGAATACGCAACCAGCTGCGGCAAAAAGGCGGTGTTGGTCAAAGACCAAGCCGGCTTCATCGTGAACGCGCTGCTGTTTCCGTACCTCAACAACGCGGTCAAGTTGTTCGATGGCGGTGTCGCGACCCGCGACGACATCGACACGGCCATGAAGGGCGGCTGCAACTTTCCGATGGGTCCGTTGGAGCTGCTCGACCTTGTCGGCCTCGATACCAGCTTGTCGATTCTCGATGCGCTGTATGAGGAATTCAAAGACCCGAACTACGCGGCGGCACCGTTGCTTCGTCGCATGGTGAGCGCGCAACGCCTGGGCCGCAAAACCGGCACCGGCTTTTACGACTACCGCAAATAGTCGTTCATTTTCAGCCACTTTTGGAGGCACACGCGATGAGAGATCGTCCCTGGGTGATGCGTACGTATTCGGGGCACAGCTCCGCGCGTGCGTCGAACGAGCTGTACCGCACCAACTTGTCGAAAGGCCAGACCGGCCTCTCGGTCGCGTTCGATTTGCCCACCCAAACTGGCTACGACCCCGACGATGTCATGGCCAAAGGCGAAGTCGGCAAAGTCGGCGTGCCCGTGCCGTCACTGAACGAAATGCGTCAGCTCTTCGATGGCTTGCCGCTCGGCGAGATGAACACGTCGATGACGATCAACGCGACGGCGATGTGGCTCCTCGCCCTCTACATCGCCGTGGCCGACGAAACTGGCGTTGGCCAAGACCAACTCGCGGGCACAACCCAAAACGACATCATGAAGGAATACCTTTCACGCGGTACCTTTATTTTTGGTCCTGCGGAAAGTTTGCGGCTCACGGTTGATGTCATCACCCACACGATCAAACACGTGCCCAAGTGGAATCCGATCAACGTGTGCTCATACCACTTGCAAGAAGCAGGTGCGACTCCCACACAAGAACTCGCGATCGCGCTGGCAACCGCGGTCGATGTCCTTGACGCGGTGCGCGCATCCGGTCGAGTCAGCGAAGCTGAGTTTCCAACCGTTTTCGAACGCATCTCATTTTTTGTGAACGCCGGGATTCGTTTCATCGAAGAGACCTGCAAGATGCGTGCCTTCAATGTTCTCTGGGAACGCATCGGGCGCGACCGTTACGGCGTCACCGACGATAAAGCGCTGCGGTTTCGCTACGGCGTGCAGGTGAACTCGCTCGGCCTCACCGAAGCCCAGCCCGAAAACAACGTGCAACGCATCGTGCTCGAAACCCTGGGTGTAACCCTGTCCAAAAATGCCAGGGCTCGGGCAGTCCAGCTTCCGGCTTGGAACGAGGCGATGGGCCTTCCTCGCCCTTGGGATCAGCAATGGTCGCTTCGAATCCAGCAGGTGCTTGCTCTGGAGAGCGATCTGCTGGAGTACGGCGATATTTTCGATGGCTCCAAGGTGATCGAGGCGAAAACCGCGGAATTGGTCGACGCCGCGCAGACGGAGCTGGATCGCATCATCGCGGCGGGTGGCGCGTTCGCGAACATCGACGAGCTTAAGGGTCGCCTGGTGCAATCCAACGCGGAGCGCGTGCGGCGAATCGAAAGCGGCGACACCACGATCGTGGGCGTGAACTCCTATACCGAGACTGCGCCATCGCCCCTCACCGCGGGTCTCGATGGCGAGTCTTCAATCTTGGTGGTGGATTCCGCGGCTGAAGCCCAACAAATCAGCACCACCGATCGATGGCGAACGGAGCGCGACGCGACGGCGGTCGAAGCCGCGCTCGCGACAGTCCGATCCGTCGCCGCAACCAGCGAATCGCTTATGGATGCGACCATCACGCTCGCAAAAGCCGGCGGAACGGTCGGGGAATGGGCCGGCGCCTTGCGCGACGTTTTTGGCGAGTACCGCGCGCCTACGGGCGTGAGTGGCGTAAAAGTTGCGGTTACCGGCGACCTGCTGACCGTACGTGAGCGGGTGCGGGCGGCAACAAAATCTGGGCGCGCGATTCGGATTTTGGTGGGTAAACCTGGCCTCGACGGCCACAGCAACGGCGCTGAACAGATCGCCGTCGCGGCTCGTGATGCGGGTATGGAAGTCATCTACCAGGGCATTCGCCTCACACCAGCCCAGATAGCCGCCGCAGCTCGCGATGAAGACGTCGACGTTATCGGCCTGTCAATCTTGTCCGGATCGCATATGTCTCTGGTGCCCGAAACCATCCGGTTGCTGCGCGCCGACGGCGTGACTGCGCCCGTGGTGGTGGGGGGAATCATCCCAGAAGTTGATCGACGCACCCTGCTTGCCGCAGGTGTAGCGCGGGTCTACACGCCCAAAGATTACCGGCTTGGCGAGATTATGGGTGATATCGCCGAACTTGTACTCGACATCAGGGCTCAGGACAAGGCATCATTGAGCCGATGAGAGATCCGATGACTGACCGTCGGCTCGCGCTTTCCACTGGTTCTGCTCTTACCGCACTTGCGGCAGGGGCTGTGGCTGTTGCCACCGCCCAACCTGCATTTGGGGTTGTGGCTGGCGTAGCCGGAGCAATCGCGGGTGGTGGCGCAGCGGCGCTAGCCGGGCAATTGGCCCGCAGCGATAAAGCGCGCTCGGTCGCAGAACGCGATCTCGTGCGGCTTGCCAAAGAACTCGATGCACTCTCGGATACCTACAGCGATGAAGTGCGCCGTGCGGCGGCGAGCGAAGCGGCCCGTCCGCAATCGCCCAAGGAAAAGGCTGAACACGCCTTCGACCCCGCGACGGGCCTGTACGACGAGCGGTATTTCGCAGTGCTCGTACAACAACAAGTTGCCGCGGCGCGCCGTTCCTTACGGCCGATCTCTGTGGTGATTTTCGAACTCGATTCCTTGGCCGACGCGGCACCGGCCGACCGCGACCAGGGCCTCATGGTTGTCGGCGATGTCATCCGACGCACCTTGCGTGAAAGCGACAGCGCGTGCCGTTTGGGTGACGTGATGGTCGGTGCGATTCTGGAAGACACCGCGGAATCCGGCGCAGTTTGGGCCGCGGAACGTGTGCGCGGAACGTTGCTGGCATCGCCAGTCGGCGAAGCGCTCACGGTGTCTGCGGGCGTCGCTTGCTACCCGTCGCACGCGTTAGGTGCGGCGGAACTCGTGCAACAGGCCGGTAAGGCGCTCGACGAGGCTCGCCGCCACGGCGCCGACCGCGTCGAAATCGCCCCCGAAGCCTAACCCCACCCAGCCACCCCCCGGCCCCACCCCCCGGCCCCACCCAGCCTTTCCCGGAGCTTTTCGTTCGGAATCCGCAACTCTACGCCCACCAAAATCTGGGGCGCGGCCGCGGCGGAGGGCGTTACGCCAAAGATTTAGGCCAAACGCTTTAGGGCCCCATCGTTAGGTGGTACAGGATCGCGGTGAGCGAGAGGCCGTCAGGCATGTTGCCCTGAGCTATTTCGCTACGCACTTGGTCGACCGACAGCCATTCGATACGTTCCGATTCGCTGGCATCGGTTGGCGGCCCCACGAGTTGCGCGCCCTGCGCAACAAAAATATGGAATCGCTGATCGCTACTGCCGTTGGATGGGTTGAAGGCAACCAATGGTCGCAACGGGCCGGGCCGCCAACCGGTTTCTTCGAGTGTCTCGCGTGCCGCTGCCGCGATCGGGGTTTCACCCGCCTCAATACGACCAGCTGGTATTTCCCAACCCCAGCTATCGGTAATGAATCGGTGCCGCCAGAGCAACAAAATGCCTCGTTCAGGATCTACGACGACGGTTCCGGCGGCCTTCAGCGGCATCCGCACCACATGGTGTTCGAATCGATCACCTCCGGGGATTTCAACATCGCACAACGAAAGCGAAACCCATTCGCTTTCGTAGATGTATCGCTCGCCGTGCACGCTCCATTGCATGGCTGCCACCGTACATTCCCTTCGGCGGAACCCGGCTCAACCACACCTACATAAGCCGGAGTCACTAGCGGCTCCAAGGCTCAGCGCGGATTGCATCGCCGTCGGCATCGATTGTGCGCCCGATGTGGCGCACCTCGCCGGGAGTCCGTGACAGTCGGGCAACTGGTCGCTGTTGTGCGACCCCTTCGTACAACGGCACGATTTCGCGCTCTACCGCATGAGGATCCCGGAGCAGTTCGGTCATTGAGTAGACGGGTGCAATTGCTGCTTGCGCGCCTTCGAACGCGGCAATCACTTCACTCGATGATCGTTGCGCGATCCATGCAGTCACTAACTGGTTCAGCGCGTCGCGGTGTTCCGCGCGTCCCGCGAACGTCGTGAATCGATCGTCGTTGCCTACCCCAATCAGTTGCAACACCCGCGCCGCAACCGACTCCGCCGAAGTCGATACTGCAACCCATTTACCGTCGGAGCACTGAAAGGTTCCGCGCGGGACGGTGTACGGAATCCCACTCCCGAGCCGGGGCTGGTCGTAACCCAAATGCGCCGCCGCCGATGGCAGGGCACTCATGAGTTGCAGCATCGATTCCAACAAGTTCACGTCGATCACTTGTCCGAGCCCTGACGCATCGCGGGCACGCAGGGCAACCATGACCGCAAACGCGCCTGCCAGCGCCGCGACCTCATCGGTGAGCGCAATCGGCGGAGGTAAAGGCGCGCCGTCGGGCTCACCATTGATCGCAGCGAAACCACTCATGGCTTCCGCCATCGTCGCAAAGCCAGCCTTGTGTGCGTAGGGCCCGGTTTGGCCGAAGCCAGAAACTCGCAGCACTACCAGTCGAGGATTCCGAGTGTGCAGCGCGTCCGGGCCGAGGCCGAGGCGTTCCAACGCTCCAGGACGCAGGTTTTCGATGAGTACATCGGCGCCGTCGACGATGCGCTGCATCACTGCGAAATCTTCAGGAGCTTTCAAATCCAACGCGATACAACGCTTATTGCGGTTCAGTAGCTTCCAGGTATAGCTGTCGCCACCTTCCGGCGGGAACCATCCCATCCGGCGTACGCCATCGCCAGTCGGCGCCTCGACCTTAATGACATCGGCGCCGAAGTCCGCCAAGTGCCGCGCAGCCCCAGGCCCGGCGAACACTGTCGCCATATCGACTACGCGGAGTCCGTCGAGCGCATTGGTCATTACTCAAACAATAGAAGGCGGCTCCCGAAGGAGCCGCCTCGTATCGCGTTGTGGAGGATCGACGTTTCTCGTTATCGTGCAAGCGCTCGAATGAAGTCCCAACCATTCGGAACGCCTCGGCCAGTCACATCGTCGTAGCCGACCGCGGTGTGGATGATCTGCGAGGAGGTGTCGTCGAACAAACGCAACGACGGGTTTCCGTATCCATCATTGGGGTTCTGCGAGTTCGCAAAATTCCGGCGGACGTCGGCGGCCTGGGCTCCGGGAACCACATCACGAAACGCCTTCGCCGAAAGGGAATACAGCGCAATGTTGACGAGACCGTGACGATGCCCGGCATTTTGATCAACGAGGGCCATCATGCCGGCGAACAGCGGGGACGACAAACTCGTGCCACCAATTCGAAACTCGTCGTAGGACACACCCTCGGCGAACGTCTGCGTTTGGCCAATTAGCATTCCCGTGTTTGGGTCGCCGTCCATCGAAATATCGGGAACGACTCGCCCGCGCGCACCGAAGCGTTTCGCCAACGCGTCGGGAACAACACCGCGCTGGTAACTCGGTTCTTCGTAGACCCGGCTGGTTCCGCCGCCCGCGCCGTAGAGGTACGAAACATTCGCCGTATCCCAGCTCGTTGCGGGATCACCGAGCTGCACGAGGCCGGTTTCCCAGCCCTTTTCCACCACGACCTTGCCGTGCGCGTCGATGCCGGTACTCGTGCCACCGACGGCCGTGACCAACGGGCTGTTCGCGGAGAAGTCGACTTCGGGTTGAGTCAGGTTTCCAGCCCCCATCGCAAATTCGTCGCCGCTATCACCCGAAGAGAAGTAGAGGCCGATGCCTTGCGCGGCCGCTTGGGTAGCAATCGCATCGAAGATCGCACGCTCGTCCGCTGGAATCGCGGTTTCGCCAAGGTTGCCGTAGGAGTTTGAGATCAAGTTGACCTGATTGCCGTCGATCAGGTGCACCAACGCAGCATCAATCGCTGGGTCCTCGCATGACTTGCCGCCGGAATAGATCACCTTCGCTCCGGGAGCGATCGCGTGCACGGCCTCAACGTCGAGGGTTTCTTCGCCGTACCAACCTTGCGGGTCGCAAGGGTTTTCCGATGACACGTCGAGAAGGCCGGGCGGGAACATCTCTCGGTATTGGTTAGCGGCCCACGGATGGGTCGGATCGTTGCGTTGTGCGTAGGTGACGATGTCGGCTTTGATCGTCGGTGATGCGAACGCATCGACGATTCCGACGGTCACGCCACGCCCATCAAGGCCTTTGGCCACGAGTTGGTCGACGCCATACGCCGCGCGCAGCTGTGCGGGCTTGTAACCGCACGGCACCCACGGCACCGCACCAGTGATGCCCGCGACGCGGGGCAATGTGTCGGCGAGGCTCGAGCCCCAGGACGCGGAACACGGGCGGGCGTTGCGAAAACCCGGTGACGGAGGCGCGTTGGTCGTCGCGCGGTCCGTGATGCCACCCGGCCGAACCAGCCGAGCACTTTCATCGAGACCGACAACGCCATTGATCAAGCCACTAACCGAAGTAGGAACGGTCGGGGCGGCATCAGCGGCCCGCAACGTAAGGCCACGAACCGAGTATCGACGCAGGTGCACACCGAACGCCGACTCCGAGGCACCGACCGAACCACTCGCCGAGACGTAGAGGTTGTTTCCCGGTACATAGCCAGTACGAAAACCGTTGCTGGTCAGCCACGCTGAAACCTGCGCCACATCGGAAGCTGTCGGCGAATAGGCCGCGTGGAATTGCGCACTTGACAGGTACTGGTGGTATTTCGGGCTCTTGGGATCGTTGACTGCTTGAGCGAACGCAGTAGCACCGTCTGCGTTACGAAGCTTGAGATAGACCCGCAACGACAACACGGCGTTGGTATCCGCGCTCCCACGACTATTGGCGGCATTCGCCCAAGCGACCTTGCCGTTGCGCAACGCAACGCGCGGGCTCGCCACCGCGGCGTTCGTGGCACTCAGCGCAATTCCCGTTCCTAAAACGGTCGCGAGCCCTGCCGTTAGTGCTTTTCGCATCGATCCTCCACGCCTGTGTCAATAGTTTCACGGAGCGTAGCGAAGTTTCTCGCTCCTCCCAAGCGCGCCGTGCCGCACAATCATTCCGAGCTAATCACACTTAAACCAGTAATAACTTGTGATAACTTGCTTTATCTAGTTATATGGGGGCAGCTTCGGAACGGCAAACGTGGCCCGAAGCGGCTCGGCATTCCCCGCCCTCCAACCATTTGGTCTTTTCACTAGGAGTATCCGTGGAATCACGAATCAGAACACTGGGCGCGACTGCGCTCGTTACCTTTTGCCTCTTTGGCCCAAACCTTGCCGCCCGCCCCGCAGGTGCAGCACCTCGATCATCGACCACATTTCAGTTACTGCCGCAGTCCCCAATTTCGCCAGAAGCTGCGGGCCGGTCTATCCATGGCTTGCATCTCATGGCCGTGCGCGGATCGCAGTCCGCAGTCCGAAACGGTGCGGCGACCCCGGCCCAACTGACGTTTCACGGCGGTGTCAGCAGCGTCGCGATCGAAGCCACACCCAAGGTCTACGTCGTCTTTTACGGCAATCAATGGGGCAACGCCACCACCGTGAACGGCAACCTGACCTTTTCCGGTGACCCAAAGAAAGTCGCTCCCCGAGTACAAGTTTTTCTGCGCGGGCTCTACGGCTCAGAGAACTGGAGCACATCGACGACCCAGTACTGCGACGGTTTGGGGATCGGCGCGGGTCGCATTCAATGCGGAACTTCGGGCCGTCACATTAAGCACCCAACCGCGAGTCCGCTCGCGGGAGTTTGGTACGACAATGCAAGTAGCGCCGTCGCGGCTCCAAGCGAAGCGACCATTCGCGCTTCGGCAGTACGAGCTGCTCGGCACTTTGGCAACACGACCCCTGCGGTCAATGCTTCGGTGCAATACGTGATCGTCTCGCCGCACGGAATTGTGCCCACTGGATTCGGATCGCAATACTGCGCATACCACAGCAGTGGAATCTCGAGCGTCGGCACGATTGTGTATACAAATCTGCCGTACATTCCCGATGCTGGCGCGGGTTGCGGTCAAAACTTGGTGAACGCAGGCAGCGCAGGCACTCTCGATGGCGTGACGCTCGTGGAAGGACATGAGTATGCCGAGGTGCTCACGGATCAGTTCCCGCCTACCGGCTGGCTTGATTCCAGTGGCGCCGAAAACGGCGATAAATGCGCATGGATTACCAGCGGCGCGGGCAAAGGCGCGAATACGACGTTCCCGACCGGACGCTTTGCCGTGCAGTCACTGTGGAGCAACAACGCGAATGGCAACCGCGGTGGTTGCGTGATTTTCTACAACACCGCGTCCAGCCAAGGCTGAACTCGCAGTTGGGTTTGTAGGCGGGCTGCTCGACTCAATCACGATTGAGCGAGCAGCCCATTACCAAGTTTCAACAAAGCAACGATCAGCCAATTTGCCGAGCGCAAAATTGCGATACAGACCAGCATAGAGATCACGCGTCCGATCGGCCCAGCCCATCGCGTCACTTCCGCTCGTGCATCGACCAACCTGCAGATAGCCACCTTCGTAGATTCGGTACTCGGCCCACGCACCGGGGTATTCCTTGGTCGAAGCAACTTCAACGATCGGAATATTGCGAACCGCGGGGTTGCGCACAACCCGATTGCAATGCGTGTGGCCCGCGAAATATCCAGCCACGCGATCATGGCGAGCGAACAACTCCAACAGTTGCTCAGTGCATTCGGGGATGACGCCAAAAAACTTGTCCGTTCGCGGATCGGTGGTTGCGTCCCAGAGCTGATGGTGTCCGAAGACCAACACCGGATTGGGGGCGCCCGTGAACACGTTGTCGAGCCATGCGAGTTGCGCGCGAGTGACGACACCGTTTGGATGTTCGTAGCGCGACGTATCGAGCATCACCGCGGTTACGCCGGGCAATTCAACGACCTTCGAACCAACGTTCGCGACCACTTCGGAGTTGTAGGACTCGTGGTTCCCGCGGATGTGATGCAAACGATCGCCGAAGGTTCCGTAGGCATCGAGAAACGCTTGGTATTGCTCAGTGGTTCCGCTACTCGTGAGGTCGCCCTTGACCAGTACCGAGTCGAGTTTCGTTCGCTCAATGTCGGCGATGACCGAGCGATTCATTACGTCCGGGTAGGCCTCATCGCGGGGCGAGCGCGTGAACACCGGCCCGACCGCGGACTCGCCGCCGATCAATCCACAAATCTGTTCACCGAAGTGGACGTCGTTGACCGTGGCGAAACGACACAGCAGTTTCCCGGACGGCTCGGCCAATGTTGTCACTGTTGCGGGGAGGTACGCATCCGGCGCAACTCCCGAAACGCGCAGGGAGTATTCATGAGCCGGAGACAAACCGCCAACGGTCACATGGTGATACGGACCGACAGTCGTGACCTCGTGATCACCGACCGACGTGGTGACCTCAACCCCAACATCGGTGCTAAACGTCACGACAATTTCATCGTGAGCGACGGTATACAGCTCAGCGTTTCGCGGAATCACGCACCCAACTTAGGACGTGCGCTAACAGCAAATTGAGGCGTGCGTTAGGCGCGGGCGCGACGGGCGATACGGCCCGAGAGCCGCCAAGGTCCGCGTTGCATTCCTGCGCGTTGGGCGGTGCGCCGGGAAGATTCGACCCAGACGTGCAACGTGTCGTCGCGGTTTTCTCCGACGGCATTATTGGACGCGGCCGCAGCCGAAACAACAGCGAAGACCGCAGCAATCGCCGCGGCTTCTTCTGGCGTTGGCGTTGGTGTGATCTGCATCGGTATCGGCGTTTCTACAGCGGGCCGTTGCCGTGCTTGCGCGACGGAAGGTTCTCTTTTTTGGTCCGTAGTACTTCGAGGGCCGCGACCAGCACCTTGCGGGTCTCGCGAGGATCAATCACATCATCGACGTATCCACGTTCCGCGGCTTGATACGGATTCAAGAACTTGTCTTCGTAATCCTCTTTCGTCAAGCCCTTGTTGCCAAGGATCTGCACGGCGCCATCGGTACCCATGACCGCGATCTCGGCACCAGGCCAGGCGTACGCGAGATCCGCGCCGATCGATTTGGAGTTCATCACGACGTACGCGCCGCCGTAGCCCTTACGCGTAATGATCTGCACTCGCGGCACCGTCGCTTCGCAATACGCGTACAGCAACTTCGCGCCATGACGAATGATCCCGCTGTGTTCCTGGTTCGTGCCCGGCAAGAAACCCGGCACGTCGACGAACGTCACCAACGGAATATTGAACGCATCGCAGGTACGCACGAAGCGCGCCGCTTTTTCTGACGCATCGATGTCGAGACATCCGGCTAACACCTGCGGTTGATTGCCGACGACACCGATGACGTGACCATCGATTCGAGAGAACCCACAAACAATGTTGAGCGCCCACTGCGGAAACACTTCGAAAAACTCGCCGTCATCGGCAATTTCCGCGATGACCTTTTTCATGTCGTAGGCCTTGTTCACCGAATCGGGAATGAGGCTCATGATGTTGTCGCAGACCCGGTTCGGGTCATCGGATGGCTCGAAGAACGGCGGATCTTCAAGGTTGTTTGATGGCAAAAATGACAACAAATACCGCACCATTTCGATGCATTGGGTTTCGTCGTCGGCGGTGAACGTTGCGACACCGGATTTGGTTGCGTGCGCGACCGCACCACCAAGTTCTTGTTGCGTGACGTCTTCGCCGGTCACCGTCTTGACCACATCCGGCCCAGTGATGAACATGTACGACGTGTCTTTGACCATGAAGATGAAATCTGTCATCGCGGGGCTGTACACCGCGCCACCGGCACAAGGCCCCATGATCACCGAGATCTGTGGGATTACACCGCTCGCTTGCACATTGCGGTAGAAGATTCCGCCGTAGCTCGCGAGACTGACGACGCCTTCTTGGATACGCGCGCCAGCGCCGTCGTTGAGGCCAACGAAGGGTGCGCCAACCGAAGCCGCGAGATCCATGACCTTGTGGATCTTTTCGGCGAACACCTCGCCAAGCGCTCCACCGAACAACGTAAAGTCCTGGGAGAACAAAAAGATCTTGCGACCGTCAACTTTGCCCCATCCGGTCACCACACCGTCGGTGAGCGGCCGGTTGTTTTCAATCCCAAAGCCGTGGGCGCGGTGACGCACGAGCATGTCGAGTTCGTGGAAACTGCCGGGATCAACCAGCAGCTCGATCCGTTCGCGGGCAGTGAGCTTGCCGCGCTCGTGTTGGCGCTGGACTGCGGCTTCAGACCCGGCATGCAGGGCCTGTTCTTTCAGCTTGGCTAGCTGGTCGATGCGCGCTTCGATCGGATTGGTGTTCGACATGAGGGCAAAGGGTACCTGCGCCGCATTCAGGCACTACCAACGACAGCCCGCGCAACTTCCGCGAAGCGACGAAAGACTCCGAAGTGGCCAAGATCGGGCCATGTAATGAGGCTGGCACCCGGGATTCGTGTCGAGTAGGCCTTGACATCTTCGCCATTGTCGGGGTCGAGCTGCCCGTGAAAGACATGGGTTGGGACACCAACATCGGCGAGCGCGAAGCCAAACGGCAGCCACATCGCGACCAGGTCCTCGGCAATGCCTTGCGCACCGTTACCGATTGCTTCGCGCATTTGGTGCTCAAACATTGGCCGCAGCTCGGGATCACTGAGGATCTCGCGGTCGGGGCCACGGCCGCTGCCGAGAAACAGCGTGGGGTCGTCGCTGAATGCGACCATTCGTTTGACGATGCGGCGCTTCGCGCGCTCGGCCTGCCCAGTACGGGCCAGCTCAGCAAGCGGGCTTCGTTCAGCGCCAAGCAGATCCATTGCGTTGGGTACCTCATCAAGCGGGCCAGGGCCGTTCACCAGCGCCAACGCGCAGACACGTTTCGGGCCAAGGACGCGGGCGGTGGCGACACCAAACGGGCAGCCGCCCGACCACGCAACCAAACCCACGCGATCGAGCTCGAGGTGATCGATGAGCGCAGCGACGTCGGGAGCACAATCGCCGACCAACCGATCAGGTTTCGACGTGCTCAGGCCGTAGCCCGGACGATCGAACGTAATCAGCCGGATACCGTCGGGAAGGGGTGGCACCAACAAACGGGATCCCGGCGAACCGTGGAAGAACACGATCGGAAATCCTTGGGGATCACCGCTCTCCAGGAACCCCAACTTCCGGCCATCACCCAACCTCATGGGTCCTGCAAAGTGGTCACCTTTGACCACCTCGTGGGACACAGGGTCCGTCAACGAGTTATTCCTGGACGAGTTCGATGAGGGTGCCGAAGGCCGTCTTGGGGTGCACGAACGCAACGGTTGTGCCCCGCGATCCCGGACGCGGTGCGTCGTCGATCACTTTGTGGCCTTGTGACTTCACTGCATCGAGTGCCGCCGCGCAATCCGCAACCCGGTATCCCACATGGTGGATGCCTTCGCCCTTTTTTTCCATGTACTTCGCAACTGGCGAATCCGGACGCGACGGCGTGAGCAGCTGGATATAGGAATCCGCGACCTTCAACAACGCTTCTTCGACACCATCTTTTTCGACGAGCTCGCGATGCTCAACTTCGCAACCAAAGGTGTCTTGGTAGTACTTGATCGCGGCTTCAAGATCGAAGACGGCAATCGCAACATGGTCGATTTCAGTGAACAACAATGGGGTTCCTTCGTTCGAATAGCGTTATGACGTCCGCGGTCGCGACTCGGCGTTAGGACATCGAGTCGTAACGACGGAACAGAGTGATCTTGTCGAGGTGCTGTTCGCGCAGCGCTTCGTTGCGAACACCGAGGCCCTCTTCGGGAGCGAGGCACAGCACGCCGAGCTTGCCTTCACTCAAGTTCTTGTGCACGTTGTACGCGGCGTCGCCGGTTTGATCTAGCGAGAACACCTTCGACAATGTCGGATGCACTTTGCCTTCGCAGATCAAACGGTTGGCTTCCCAGGCTTCGCGGTAGTTCGCGAAATGGCAGCCTTTGAGCGTCTTGAGGTTCATCCACAAATAGCGGTTGTCGAACTCCAGCATGTAGCCACTCGTTGCCGCGCACGTGATGATCATGCCTCCACGCTTCGCGACGAACACCGAAGCGCCCATTGTGGAACGGCCCGGGTGTTCAAAAACAATGTCAACGTCGCGCCCGATCAGCGAACGGATCTTCTTGCCGAGCCGCAGCCATTCCTTGGGGTCTTGTTCGTGGTCGTTCTTCCAGAAGTTGTAGCCCTCGGCGCGTCGATCGATGACGGCGTCGCAACCCAAACCCCGCAGCAATTCCGCACGCTTTTCGCTGGACACAACGCCAACCGGCGTCCCGCCACCGTTTTGAACGTACTGCACCGCGTAGGCACCAATGCCACCCGTTGCGCCCCACACGAGCACGCTGTCGCCTTGGGTCATGGCCGAACCGTTCTTCGAAACGATCATGCGGTAACTCGTCGAGTTACACAGGCCGTTCACCGCGGACTCTTCCCAAGAAAGGTGTTCTGGCTTCGGCATCAGCTGGTTGGCTTTCACCACCGCGACTTCCGCGAGTCCGCCGAAGTTGGTTTCGAAACCCCAGATTCGTTGGTTCGAAGCAAACATCGAATCATCGTGTGCCGATGGGTCTTGATCGTCGACGTGGTTGCACTGCACCGTGACACGATCGCCGGCTTTCCAGTTACGGACCGCACTTCCGCAGCGCAGCACAACACCCGAAGCATCCGAACCAATCACGTGGTACGGCAGATCGTGGCGCTTGCCCCAATAGCTTTCCTTGCCCAAACGTGACAAGAAACCGAAGGTCGACATCGGACGAAAGATCGATGTCCAGACCGTGTTGAAGTTGATCGAGCTCGCCATCACCGCTACGTAAACCTCGTCGGGAGCAAGTTCCGGCAACGGAAAATCTTCGACCTTCACGGCTTGGCGAGGATCGCGATCATCATCGGCAAGATCACCGAACATCTCTTGATCTTCTGCTCGAACCATCGCGCCGCGCACGGTCGTGGGGAGTTCGAGGGAAGCGAATTCCTCGGCGGGCGCGTTGTTCACAATGGCATCACGGATGGCAGCAATAGCGTTCGACATGTCCGGCAGGTTATTTCTGAGTGGATAGAACCTGCGAAAGCTCGTATCGTCTCAACCATGCAACGGCAAAATGTTCTCGTACTGTACCTAGGTGATTCGGCACTGGATTCTCCGGTAATTGCGTGGTCCTACTGGGACGGCACCGGTACAGAACGCAGAATGGCCGGCGATCAGGATGAACCGCCGTACCCCAATGGCCTCGCAGCATTGCGCGACGGCTGGCGATTGCTCCAAACCTCGCAGCTGATGCCGCACTATCCCGGGACGGAAACCCAGACGTCGTATCTGAAGTATGAATTCATGTTCGAACAGATCGTAGAAGTCCCATGAACGTTGACGCCAAGACCTACCGGAAACTCTCCACAAACGAGATGGCGAAGTTCGTCGCTCGCGGCTACTTGATGTTTGAGGGCCTCACCCCGCCCGAGCTCACCGAGCAATACCTCACCGAATCAACTGGTGCGGGAGTCGCAGAAGTGCCCGCCGGAACACCGCTGAGTGCCGCATACGCGCCAGGAACTGCGCTGCGAGGGCTCGTCGATACGCCGGCCATCCGCGGAATCCTCGACAGCTTGGTTGGTGCTGACCCTGTGGTTGATCATCACTTTGTGCATCTCACCCTTGGCCGCGAGCAGCGCGAAGCATTCGGTATGAAAGACACGTTTCCATCGCAGCACTGGCACCAAGATTCCACGATCGATACGAGAGCCGGATTCGACGTGCAGATCATGTGGTATCCGCATGAAGTCACCCTGGAAATGGGCGGAACTCGTTACTTGCCTGGCAGCCACCTCCGCGTGGTGAGTGAAGCAGCAATCGGCCGCTACCAAAACATTCGCGGCCAACGGCACGTGGTGTGCCCCGCAGGTTCGCTGCTCGTCCTGCACCACGGGATGTGGCACGGCGGCGGCTCGAACCGCAGCGAAACCACCCGGCACATGATCAAGATCCGAATCCATCCAACCGTCGCGCAACAACAGCTTTGGGATCTCTCAGATTTCAGTGAAGCCGACCGCAAGCAACGAGCGATTTTCTGGCAGCTCGCGGCCCGGCCCGAGGGAGACCTACACGACATTCTCTGCGAATACCAGCCGTGGTACGAAGCCGACACCGGCCGCCTCGAATTCGTGAACCGTATCCGCCTGTTTCGCTATCTCCTCGGCGACGACACCTTCGATGCCGACTACTGGCTCACCCGCCTCGAATTCCCACCCGAAAAACGCTTGTGAAATTGGTCAGTCGGCTCGGCTTGCTCCGCGGCGCCGCCCTACGGGACGCTCCCTCCGGCTGAATTGGGCTGGTTCCTCTAGACTTCTTCGGCTCCCTATTTCGGACATCTCGGAGGTCCACCATGCCCGGCTCAGTCATCGTTTCTTCGGCCCGTACCCCCATCGGAAAACTCTCCGGCGCACTAGCCCAGTTCAGTGCAGCCGAGCTTGGTGGTGTTGCAATTAAGGCCGCACTCGAACGTGCCGGCCTCACCGGTGACCAGATCGATCACGTGATCATGGGCCAAGTGCTGCAAGCCGGTGCGGGCCAGATCACCGCTCGCCAAGCCGCGGTGGCTGGAGGCATCCCGATGAGCGTACCTTCGATCACGATCAACAAGGTCTGTCTTTCCGGCTTGAACTCGATCTACATGGCGGACCAAATGATCGCCGCGGGCGAAGCCGACATCGTCGTCGCGGGCGGCATGGAATCCATGACCAACGCGCCGTACATCTTGCCGAAGGCACGCGCCGGTTACCGCATGGGCAATGGCGAGCTCATCGACTCTCTGATACACGACGGTCTGTGGTGCGCGTTTGATGCAGTGCACATGGGAACGGGCACTGAAAAATACTGTGGCGAGTTCGGCAACATCACCCGTGAAATGCAAGACGAAATGTCGGCGAAAAGCCATGAGCGCGCCGCCAACGCCCAAAAAGAGGGCCGTTTTGCTGCCGAAATCACGCCAGTTGCGATTCCGCAACGCAAAGGCGACCCCGTCCTCGTCGACACCGACGAGGGCGTGCGCCCCGGAACCACCGCGGAATCGCTCGGCGGCCTGCGCCCTGCGTTCGACAAGAACGGCACGATCACCGCAGGCAACGCTTCGCAGATCTCCGATGGTGGCGCGGCCGTCATTGTCATGAGCCGCGCCAAGGCCGAACAACTTGGCGTTGCCCCGATTGCGGAACTTGTCAGCTTCGGCATGGTTGCCGGCCCGGACGCGTCGTTGCTCACGCAACCGAGCCGCTCGATCAACAAAGCGCTCGGCAAAGCCGGCCTCAGCGTCAGCGACATTGATTTGTTTGAACTCAACGAAGCGTTCGCAGCCGTTGGTTTGGCTTCCATGCGCGACCTTGGCATCACCGACGACGTAGTGAACGTAAACGGTGGCGCAATCGCACTTGGCCACCCTGTCGGCATGTCGGGAACTCGCGTCGTGTTGACCCTGATCAACGAGCTTCGTCGTCGCGGCGGCGGCCTCGGTGCTGCCGCGTTGTGCGGTGGAGGCGGTCAGGGCGACGCGGCCATCGTGCGCGCGCTGTAGCCGCAACGCGGCTTGCCCGCGCCCGCGATCCAATAGTTTTCGGAGGATGGCGTGGCACAGAATGCCACGCCATCCTCCTTTTATTGCTCTAGTTTGCAGCGATGCAGTGGGAACCGACTCCGCCTCCAATACAGCCCTACGGCGCGCGCCCGATGAGTGTGGGTGAACTCATCGACGGCGGCTTTCAAGTCATGAAACGCAATCTCGCGACGCTCGTGAAGATCTCCGCCGCGATCGTGATTCCTGCGCAAATCATTACTGTTTTAGTCAACTTGTCTTCGCAACCAGACCCAAGCCGCATCACGTCCACGGATGCCTTCGGTAACACACGGTTCGACTTTTCGAACTTCCGCGTCACTGTCGGCGGAGCCGTCGTGGTGCTGGTGATTTCACTCATTGCGCAGACCATCGCATCAGGAGCACTCACCACAGCGGTTTCGAGCGACTACCTCGGAACCGCAGCCGACTCAGCTACCGCGCTCCGCACGGCATTTAATCGGTTCTGGCCGCTACTTGCCTCAGGGATACTCGCCGGCATGGGGATGATTTTCGGATTTCTTGCCTGTCTCATCCCTGGGATCTTCCTCGCGGTGGCGTGGTCGGTCGCAACCCCTGCACTCGTCGTTGAAAACCTTGGGCCGGGCCGCGCTCTGTCGCGCTCGATGCAACTCGTGAAACCACGATTTTGGCCAACACTTGGGTGCAGAGTCCTGCTGTATTTGATGACGGTTATCCCCGGTACCATCATTGCCATTCCTGCGACGTTCGCAACAAACGGCGACACCCGAATCATCGTGTCCGGCATCCTGAGCATGCTGATCAGCTTGCTCATCACACCGTTTTCCGCGGCAACGCTCGTGTTGTTGTACTTCGATCTTCGAGTGCGATCTGAAGGCTTCGACTTGCAACTCCTCGCGCGCTCACTCGGTATGGAAGTTGCGCCGGGTGCAGTCGGGCAATGGCAATCGCAGCAACCGTGGCCTAACCCTCAGGCGCATTCCGCCGCGCCCTGGGGCACCCCATCAGCGACCACACCGCCGCCTCCACCGCAATGGGGAACCCAAGATGTTCCCCCGCCACCGCCTCCCCCGCCATACTCGCCACCCGCATCGTGAGCGTGGCGCCGGTGTCGCCCGGACAAGCAAAACGCGATGCCCAAGCAATTCTCGATGGTCAACGGTTCCACCCGAAATCGGGGCCGCGACCGCTACGAGGGGTGCTGAAAGCAATCGGCAACGCGGTCGCTCCGATCGGCCGGGCGATCGCTACCGCGTGGGGCAACACAATCGGCCAGCTTGCACCCCCGCTGATGTGGTTGGTCATCATCGCGTTTTTCGCGGGCGGGATGTTTTTATTGATCCACAACATTCAGGGGCGCGCCGCTCGACTGCTTGCCAATCGCGTCAACCCCGACGGAAACGGTTCGGTGGCGGATGCACACCTCAGCGCAGTTGACCTCGAGACGCAAGCGGACACCGCCGCGGCTGCCGGCAACCATGCGCTCGCAATACGGTTGCGGTTTCAGGCTGGATTCATCCGCTTAGACGAAGCAGCGGCAATAACCCGCCGACCTGGATTGACCACCCGCGAGGTCCGAGCGATACTCACATCAAATCGCTTCGACGCGCTCGCCGACAACTTTGAAGCAGTCACGTACGGCAACGCAGCCGCAGACGTTGCCGACTCCACCAACGCGCGCGAGCAATGGCCGGAAGTTGTCGGGGAAGCCAAACATGGTTGATCAAGCGTTGCGCGCTCGGATTCCAAAATTCACCGGACGGCAGGTTGTGATCGGGCTTCTCATCGCTTCGTTAACGTTCATCATCTTGAGCGAGTTGATCGGCAGCGCCACCGACGGCGGCGACCGTGGTGGTGTAACTCAGCGACGCGGCAGTTCACTCAACACCACCGCCTCTGGAACTCGTGCCTACGCGGATTTATTGCAGCGGTATTCCATCACCGTTCGCCGACTGGTCGGATTGGTTGGGGAGCCGCCGCTGGATCCATCGGTTACCGCGGTCATGATTGATCCCTTCGAAATCACAACCCAAACCGCTGCGACGTTGCGGTCCTTTGTAAGCGAAGGCGGACATCTCGTGATCGGCGGTGGCAAGGTTGATCTGAGCCACCTCATTGACTCGCCTCCGCAATACGTCGGCGAACAGCAGGAACATTGGATCATCGCGGATTCAGCATTCAACGGAGCCCACTCGATTCGGACCGCAGGCGAGGGCTATTGGTCCCGGCCGGGTGCGACCACGGTCGTGGTCGGCAGCCAGAATCGGGCGTTGATCACGCGCGAAACAATTGGCCGCGGAACCATTGATTACCTCGCCGACGCCACGTTGCTCAACAACGACCTGATCGCTACCGACGACAACGCAGCCTTTGGCGTGGGCCTGGCCGACAACGGCGACCGACCAGTGGTGTTCATCGAAGGCCGCACGCCAGGCGTTCCGGCTCAAGGAATCGCGGTGCTCCCGACGAATTGGAAGCTGGCGAGTCTGATCTTGGCCGTCGCGGCAATCCTGTACGCATGGCATCGCAGCGTGCGGTTTGGACCACCCGACGCCCTCGAGCGCAACCTCGCTCCTGCCCGCAGCGAATACATCGATGCGATCGCGAAGCTCCTAGCCGCGACCAAAGACCCCGACTCCGCGCGGGTGATTTTGGCCAATGCCGCCCATCAACTACTGCACGCGCATTCCTTGACCGAAACCGATGTCGAAACCCTCGCTGCGATGCACCGCTGTGATGCCGACGATTTCCGCGCGCTGTTCGCGATGGAGCCCTTCGCGAACGATCCAGTGCGAGCCGCGCGCGCGTTCGCGGCGATTCAATCAACGGCGGCGCTGCTGCCGACTTCCGAAAGGGTCCGAACATGATTCACGAACTCAGCGCACGCCTCCGTGCCGAGGTCGACAAAGTGGTTATCGGGCAACACAACGTTGTCGATGTCATGCTCGCGGCGACGGTCGTTGGCGGTCACGTCCTACTCGAAGGTCCTCCGGGCGTTGCCAAGACCCTGACCGCAAACGCATTCGCGCAGGCGTTGGGATTGTCATTTCGCCGGGTGCAGTTCACCCCCGACATGCTGCCTTCCGATATCACCGGCACCGTCACACTGATCGCGTCTGCCACTGGCAACGAACTCGGCTTTCGAAAAGGCCCTGTGTTTACGAATGTTTTACTGGCAGACGAGATCAACCGGACCCCACCGAAGACGCAGTCAGCGCTACTGGAGGCCATGCAGGAAGCGCAGGTCACCGTCGACGGCGTTGGCCATGTATTGCCATCACCATTCGTAGTCATCGCAACTCAGAACCCAATTGAATACGAAGGTACCTACCCACTCCCCGAGGCACAGTTGGATCGCTTCTTCGCCAAAGTGGACGTCGGGTATCCGTCAGAGATCGACGAAGCGCGCGTGCTGCGCCTGGCGCATTCCGGGCTCGCGCCGGCAACGTTGCGTGACGTTGCCGTAGTTACCAACGCCGAGGAGTTACTCGGAGCTAGGCGCGCCGTCGACGAAGTCACAGTGACAGACGCGATCATCACCTACGTGGCTGCGATCGTGCGGCGCACGCGTGAGCTACCGAGTGTTTCGTTGGGTGCGAGCCCGCGCGCCGGTGTACATCTTCTTTCGGCCTCGAAAGCAATCGCGGCACTGGCCAGTCGCGCGTTTGTCATCCCCGAAGATGTCCAGGCGGCAACTCCGGCCGTACTGCGCCATCGGTTACTGCTCCGGCCCGAAGCCGAACTGGAGCGTTACACCGCCGACGACGCATTGCGATCCGCGCTGGCATCGATCACCGTCCCGCGATGACTCCGACCCGTCGGAGCGCAGTGCTTGTAGCTGCCATCGCGATCGCCGCGCTGTATCTTCCCGCGACTGCAATCTGGGTCAGCATGCTCGTACTCGGCATCGGAATAGCACTCGACGCGGGTTTCGCCCGACGACCAATCCAACTGCAACGCACCCTGGCACCAATCCTGATCATTGGTCAACCCCACCCGATTGCGGTCACTGCGTCGAGCACGACGTTTTTGGGCCGCATTCGGGTTCGCCAGCCTCGTACCCCTGATCTACGGGTGGAGCCCAGCGACGTGCGAGGCCAGCTCACCGGCACCATTACGGCACTGCGTCGCGGCCACCATTGTCTGCCGGTGGTCGCTGCCCGCCGGATTGGGCCGCTCGGTTTAGGCGCGTGGGACTTTCGAGGTGACAGCAGCTCGGCCATCACGGTGTATCCGGATGTGCCGACGGCTCGTCGCATCGCGCACGCGGTCCGGACCCGTTCATTTATCGATGCTGGTGAGATCCGTCGCGGCCCGCTCGGCTTAGGCACTGAGTTCGAAACTATTCGCGATTATCTCCCCGACGATGATGTCCGCCAAGTCAACTGGAACGCGACGTTGCGCGTCGGCAAACCAATGAGTAACCAGTACCGAGTCGAGACGGAACGCCAAGTGGTCTGTCTCATCGATTGTGGGCGTCTCATGGCCGCACCGATCGGCGACAAGACCCGTCTGGATATCGCAATCGATGCCGTTACTGCGGTAGCGCACGTCGCCGACGTGTTGGGTGACCGCAGCGGCGCGATTGCATTTGATCATCAGATTTTGCGCAATCTCGGCGACCGTCGCCGCGGTGCTGACGCCCTCGTTCATGCCATTCACGACCTCCAACCGAGTGATCGAGACAGCGACTACGACCTGGCATTTCGTTCTGTGCGCAATACGAAACGCGCGCTCATCATCGTGATGACGGATCTCCTCGATGAATCCGCGGCTCGCGCATTGGTCAACGCCGTTCCCGTGCTGAGCCGGCGCCACGCCGTCATGGTGTGTTCGGTTACTGATCAAGACATTGTCGATGCGCTCACCGACGTTCCGCAGCATGACCATGGCATCTACCGGAGCGTTGCGGCGCTCGACGTCGCCGAAGCGCAGCAACGCGTGCGGCGCCGGCTCACCGCGGCAGGAGCATCAGTGGTGGAGGCTCCACCTTCCGCGTTCAGCGCCGCGACCGTCCGGGCCTATTTGAAACTGAAGGACTCCGCGAGGATCTGAGCCGCGGCTGCGGTTTCGGCATTCATTACCGACTTTGCTGGCCGTTCACGACGGCCGAGTGCAAAGATCAGCCCCCAAAACAGTGCACCGAGCGCGAGCCCAAGAAGAAGCGCGGGACCAAAACCAATACGTTGAGGAGTGATAAATCCTTCAACGGTGCCCGCGACAACCAACCACAACGCGGCCATAAGCACCATCCGGACTGCGCCTACGGCTTCTTCGCGCAATGCCTCCGAACGTTTGCGGTGCCCAGGCGCAATGATCGCGCAAGCAATGCGAAAGCCCGCCGCGCCACTCACAACGATGCAAGACAATTCGAGGACACCGTGCGGCAGGATTAATTCAAAAAAGCTGTGACTGTTGCCGGCACCAATCGCAAGACCGCTCAGCACTCCGAGGAGCAAGCCATTTTGAATCAACACAAAGATCGTGAGGAGGCCAAAGAGCAATCCGCCTGCGAACGCAAGAAAGGTAACGCGAATGTTGTTCGTCATGATTTGTGACGCGAGTGCCGACGACATGCCAGCATCGGGTGTCGACCGATCACGACCCTGATCACGATTCGGCTCGGCGACGCTGCGGTATTGGCTGGGCACAAACTGCGCACCAAGCTGTGGATGTTTCCACGACCAAACGCCACTCAATACCGTCGGGCCCGCGAGTAACACAAGGGCCGCGATCAAACAGAGCGGCCGTTCCAGGACACAACGCCACATGTCCCGCCGAAAAAATCGCGCGACGGTCCGCACGCCACGATCCGTGCCGTACACCAGCCCGCGCGCCGCAGTCACCGTCCGCTCTAAGCGAGCCACAACCGGATCCCCGCCGTATTGCCGACGCGCGATTGCGAGATCGCCCGAGGCCGAACGGTAGAGCGCTCCAAGGCGGCGCACACCAGCCGAGCCGAGGCGCGCACCAGGCTTTCGCTGCGCGGCCACAATCAGCGCATCCAGTTCGGCCCAAGAATCCTGTTGCGATGAAACAAACTCTGCGAGCTTCATTCGGTTACGGTCGCGTTCGTGGTTGATGCACGGTTCGAAAACCGCATGGCAATTGTCACGCCCGAAGGAGTACGGCTAGAGCTGGCTATCGCGGGCATTGGATCGCGCCTTGCGGCTCGCCTCCTCGATTCACTAATACAGGGCGCTGTTAGTCTCGCGCTGTTTTGGGTCGTCGCGGCGACAACCCGCTTCACCCGAGCTTCCGGCCAAGGCGGGATCGCGGCCGCGCTGTTTTTTCTCACCACTTTTGCCATGATCTTTTTGTACGACCTCATTTTCGAATTGGCGATGCACGGACAAACGCCCGGTAAGCGCGCAACCGGACTTCGGGTGCTCGATGCAACGGGCGCGCCGGCAACCCCGATTTCGATCATCATCCGCAACGTCGCGCGCATCATCGACTTTTTGCCGATCTGGTACGCGGTCGGGATTGTCTCGATGCTTGTATCTCAGCGGACCCAACGACTAGGGGATTTCGCGGCCCACACGATCGTCGTGCGTGAACGCAAAGGCAATGCCCGTGACCATCAGGCAATGACCGCAGGCACAATATTGACGGTGCCACCCGAAGCGGTTGCGCTTTGGGATGTCAGCGCGGTCAGCGCAGACGAAGTCCAATTGTGTCGGCATTTCCTGCAACGTCGCTTCACGATCCCGGACGCGGCTCGCTATCAGCTCAGCATCGAAATCGCAACACGACTCGCAGGCAAAGTGACCGGCTTACCCCAGACTTGTCATCCCGAGTTTGTGATCGAAGGTGTGGTTCGCGCGAAAGAGCTCCGCCAATGACGACGTCCGTGACACTCGAAATGCCAATGGTCCGGCGGCTTTCCGCAGGACTCATGCTCGCAGGAGCTACGTACGCGATTTCTCCCGTACATCCCGGAATTCCTTGCCCTCTTCGGTCGCTCACCGGGATTCCGTGCCCATTTTGCGGGCTAACCCGCGCGGTGGCCGCGGCGTTTCGCGCTGATTTCATTGGTTCATTGCGCTTCAACCCCGGCGGGCTGATGCTCCTCATCGCGGCGATCGGTGTCGTCGTTAGCCAACGATCTCGCGTCCAAGTTCGCTTCGCGGCTTGGGTAATCCCCACGACTGTGGGGCTGTTGTGGCTGTGGAACCTGACGCTGAACCCAACGTTTCGTTAGCGCAACTCAAGGGTTCGTCGGGCGGAGACGGTCCGCGGGCTAGAGCTCTCTTCGGCCCGACATTGCCCGACCCAGTGTGACTTCGTCGGCGTATTCAAGATCGCCACCGACGGGAAGACCACTTGCGATTCTTGAAACGACAAGTCCTGCGGGTTTCAGCAAGTTTGCGAGATACATCGCTGTCGCTTCACCTTCAATATTTGGATTCGTCGCAATGATCACTTCGGTAATGCCTTCGCCGCTGATGCGCGTGATGAGTTCGCGAACCCGCAATTGTTCCGGGCCGATCCCTTCGATCGGCGAAATTGCTCCTTGGAGCACGTGATACTTGCCGCGGTATTCGGCGGTCCGTTCGATGGCCACAATATCTTTGGGTTCTTCAACGACACACACAAGGTGCGCTTCGCGGCGTTCGTCTGCACAGTAGGAACACAAATCGGATTCTGCAATATTGAAACACCGTTTGCACCAGACGACTTTGGCCTTTACTTCAACGATGACATCGGCGAGGCGATGCGCATCTTCTTTCGGCAACTTCAAGAGATGAAACGCAATCCGTTGCGCACTCTTGGGCCCAATGCCGGGGAGGCGACCAAACTCATCGATAAGTCGTTGAACTGAGCCCTCGTAACTCGCCATGCCGGTCAGTTTCTAGCGGATATTCGTAGCATTTATTGGCTTCTTGGCTTTTCTTCGACAACCTGCGCGCCGAGCTCCGACATGAGCAGCGATGCGGTGTCGCGAAGCGGGGCGTCGTGGGCGTTGACGAGCTCATCAAGGTCTACGAGATCGGGCAAGTCTTCGGGAGGCGCGATGTCGTAGCCCCCGCTGTCGTGCATGGCATCGCTTGAGCCGTTGCTGATCGTAACGCGCCCAGGAAAATCGTGCTCTTCCAATTTGAAGCGCACGCGGGTGCCGAGATGACGCGCGAGTTCTTCGCGGATCTCATCCGCGTTGTTCTTGAACCTTGCCCGCACCGCAGTGAACTGATCGCGCGGCACGCCGAACGAAACCGTGTCTTCGACCAAGGCGATCGGTTGCGCTTGTTGGACCATCGCGCGCGTCGCGCTGTTGAGGCCAGCAAGCGTGGCGCTCCACGCGACCACCACATCATCGAGATCGACGGAAGCAAGCGATTTCGATTGGGTTTCGTCCGGAGTTGGATCATTCGGTGCAACTTCACGAATCGGAGCTTTTGGCACCGCGGTGAGCTTCGGAGGCGCTGTGGGTTCGCGACGAAACGCGCCAAGCGCCGGACGCGAACTCGATCCGGCTCCAGGAGTGGAGGATTCGTCGGTGGTTGACGTTGCTGGAGTTTGGGTTGGAGCCGTGGAGGCCAGTGGCTTCGACGGTCGTTCGAGCGCCGGAGCTCCCGCAACTCCAGTTGCGATCGCGGCGCGAGGCGTGGCTCCACCTTCGGACAATTGCGCGACCTTGGCTTCCAGCTGAGCAATGCGCTCGGCGAGGCCATCGATGTCGCCGTGCGAATCGCGCCGGGCCAAGCGCACGACGGCAACCTCAAGGACGAGTCTCGGATCAGGAGCGCCCTGGCCGCGCATATCCGCAATGGCCTCACCCAACGTTTCGATCGCGCGCGTACAACGAGCCAGCCCAGCCGCTTTGGTGAACGCGAGCAGTTGCTCCGCTTCGGCCGCGGGGCCGTCGTGGGGAATACGGCCACCACCAGCCGCAAGCATGAACGCGTCGCGTGCCGTCGACAACAGTTCTTCGGCAAACGTGCGCGGATCCGTGCCTCCGATCAATGCATCGGTGACTGCAAGTAATGCTCCCGCGGCATCGTCTTCACCGACGGCCTGCAACACGGCAACCCGCCGTTCAAAGCCGGTACCGCCAAACGCGGCAAGCACACTCGCGCTATCAAGGTGATGGTTATCGCCTTCGGTGCCGACCGCGATCGCGATATCAAGTTTCGACATCGCATCGCGAGCGCTTCCCGCGCCTTGCCGCACGACCGCTTCCAAGGCATCGGCATCGACTTCGACCCCTTCGCGCCCGGCGATATCCGTGAGGTGTTCGCGCAATTCATCGTTGGAAAGCAGGGTGAATTCGAGGTGCTGGGTGCGCGACCGAATTGTGGGCAACACCTTGTTGGGATCAGTCGTGGCCAAAATAAACACCACGTGATCCGGCGGTTCTTCGAGCGTTTTCAACAACGCGTTCGAAGCCGCGTTGGTGAGCATATGAACCTCATCAATCACGTACACCTTGCGCTTGCCGTTCGCGCTCAACCCGCCGTGCACCGCACCTACAAGATCGCGGGCATGTTCAACTTTGTTGTTCGATGCGGCATCGAGCTCCATCAGATCGGCGAAGTTTCCCGCCGCGACTCCTTCACAGTTCACGCACGCGCCGCAGGGTTCGCCGTCCGCGCCCAAATCAAGACAGTTGAGGGCTTTGGCAAGAATTCGCGCCGTCGTGGTCTTGCCGGTGCCGCGCGGGCCCGAAAAGAGATAGGCGTGGCCGATGCGCTCTTCGAGCAGGGCATTGCGAAGCGCCGAGCTGATGTGGTGTTGGCCCTTGAGCTCACGAAAAAACTGTGGACGGTACTTGCGGTACAACGATTGCGACGCCATGGGCCCGATCGTAACCGCCCGCCTCAACCAGCCTCCCTGTGTCCCACCGATGTTCCGCCCGTGGAAGATGGGTGGGACACACGAAAGGTGCGGCCGCTGCTCATGAGGTCCGCCCAGGCAACCCGGCGGCACCCGAAAGTTTCCGCTGAGAGCTGCTTGCTTCCGCACCTGACTCGGTTCACGGGCTCTCGTCGCGCCGGACCCGGGCGAACCACATCAACTGCGGCCGCCTGGAGCCCGAGAGGATAGCGAACGCCAGCGCCAACTACGATCTGCAACTCCCGGGAGGGGTGCGAGAGCGGCCGAATCGGCACGCTTGGAAAGCGTGTGAGGTGCAAGCCTCCGTGGGTTCGAATCCCACCCCCTCCGCCAATAGACATTCCGGCGTCCATTCAGTATCACCAAATATCGTCGAATTCGGTGCTGAACGGGTTGAGCAATCAGCGTTCACGTCTGCGACCACGACGGCGATGTCACGACGCACGACGATCGGCGAACTCGCACTTTGGTGGCTGCACAACGTGCAGCCACCAAGTACGGGCCTCGACTTGGGCAAAAGCCGAAGATCGTGTGCGGCGCATCGTAGCGACCCTTGGCCCGATTGAAGCCGGCTCCCTCAAAGCCGAACAAGTCGTCACCTGGCAATCGCAGATCTTGGAAGAACTAGCTCCAAAGACGGTTGGCCATCACCGCCAGACGCTTGCACAAATCATGGACCAAGCAATGGAACTCGGGCTCGCGAACTCCAACCCAGTGCGCCGCGTCAAGGCGCCACGCATTCCCAAGAATGTTGCCCGCGCACTCAGCGTTGAGGAAGTTCACAACCTGCTCACCGCGGCCGAACCCGACCGCAATGCCGCCGCGATCGCATTGCTGTTCTTACAAGGCTGGCGCGTGAGTGAAGCACTCGGGCTCGCCTGGTCAGATCTCGACCTCGACGCTGGAACCGCTTGCGTTCGGCGAGCGTGCGTATACGTGGATCACGAGGGTCCAGCGCTCGGTCCGACCAAAACGGTCGGCGCGATGGGCCAACACAGACTCGCACCGTCGGTGGTACGCCTACTTCGGCAACGCAACAAGGTACAAGCCGCCGAGCGGTTGGCGAGCGCCACACTGTGGCCCCAACATGTCTACGAAGGGCAACCG
>JANYBW010000059.1 GCA_025360585.1 Actinomycetes bacterium
TGAACGCGAGCGTGCACACCGGAACCGCAGTGACGACGATGTACGACCCCGGCGAATACCAAGGAATGTTGAGCGCGGCAACGAAGTTGGGATGGACCCCCGAACAATTGCAACATGATTCCGTACTGATCTGGCAGTTCATCTACGCCCTTTCGGGTATCACAACGCCGACTCCAATTAGTCCGCCAGTTCCGGGCAGCGTCGCGGTTACCTCAGTGTTCACAAGCGCGGAGATGACACCGCTCAATCTCCTCAACGCGCAATGGGTGTTGCCATCGACGCACACCCAGCGAGTCGCAACGAATATCACCGTCTTTGTTGTCGGGCTCTCGGGCTGAATCGATGGCTCTGGTTTGCCGGTAGTGCTTTACCGGCAAACCGGTCATTGCTTTGGGTTGACGCGCTCGCCGAAGTTCTCGAGGAACGGCTCCAAGCCACCAAAACGCACGACCCGGAATTCCTCTGCTGCAATGATTCCGTAATGTTTGCCGATACTTTGGCTCGATCGGGTGAGGAGCATCGCGACGAGATCGTGGAGATCGCCATCTTGTGCTGAATCCAGCATCGGGATCCTCCAGCCGCCCGTGCGCGCCTGGAGTCGTAGCTGGTTTACGAAATTTCGGAGCATGAGGTCGTGGCACGCCGCCGCCGCAATTTTTCGTGACAGCGTCTGCGCGATGTCGACGACATCGGTGACTTCAACGATCCGGCGCGCGAAATACCAACGCTCGAACGCCCCGTGCACCTCAAGGCCATCGGCGAGATGTTCCGGATGGTGCTTATCGAACTGCGCCGTCCAGAATGCTTCATCGACGGCGGCCGCGGTTTTGATGTGATCCTGATTGTCTTCGTGGAACATGCCAAACGGATCGAACGTCACGAGTGCGTACGGTTTGTGATTGCGGATCAAACGCACGAATCGTTCTCGGAGCTGGAGTTCGCTCGCGTCGCCCAACGTGTCGGTCGGGTACCCGAGCTCCACGATTTCTGTAACGCCGAGGATGGTCATGGCCGTGTTGAATTGGGTTGTATTGACCGCGATCGTGGTGACTTCATCGACGCCAACTGAATCCCAACGGTCGTCGGTGACTCGCACAACGACAACGCGCCAATCGGCATCGGCCCATCGCGCGATCGTGCCGCCAAGAAACAGGGTGGCATCGTCGGCGTGTGCAGTGATGACGAGCACGCAACGGCCCTCGCCGGGTGCTATCTGAGTTACCGTCGCCGTGCTCATGGCCTACGCCAGCGACTCCGCGTGGCGAGCCATGCGCTTTGCGGTATCAGTGATGAACCGCCGTAAGAACCAAGCAAAGAATCCGGAAGCGAGTCGTGGCCGCGCGTGATCGAAACGAGATTGCCAACGAACGGTCGTGATGCCATCGGCAAAAGTGAGGTGCACATCGGCACGGTACCCAACGACAGGCAACCCCGATAGCAGTGTGTACGCCTGGTGGGTTGGGGCATCGGACACGACGACCTCTTCGCGGCTGATCATCGGTGGGTTTCCGAATGCGCGAATCGATCCGACACCATCGTCGTGACCGTCGCCGAGCTTTTCAAGTGAGGCCTTTTTGAAACGACCCCATTCGTTCCACTTGCGCGCATCGGTTACGACGCCCCACACGATCTCGATCGGTGCTTTGACAGTCTGGACGACTTCCCATTCGTAGGCCATATTCGTGAGCGTACGCGGTTGAGCCGCTGGTGGCGAGGTCGATAAGGTGCCACTATGCGTGCTGCCTTACTCGAAGCTTCGAATAGCCCGATTGTGATTGTCGACGACATCGACATCGCCAGCCCAGGGGTTGGTGAAGTGCTGATCAAGGTCTTGTATTGCGGGGTGTGTCATAGCGATTTTTCCAATGTCAACGGCACCTTCCCGATTCCTGGGCCGATGGTGTTGGGCCATGAAGCAGCGGGGGAAATCGCGGAGCTTGGTCCGGGTGTCGTGGGTTTGAAGGTTGGTGATCGAGTTGTGTTGTCACCGATTGCCGCGTGTGGATCTTGCTACGGATGCGTGCGCGGTGAGTTCGGTACCTGCGTGAACGCGTCATCGATTTCCACCGGGACCTTTGTGAACGGTTCGACCGGATTGTCGCGCCATGGCGCCACGATCTTTCGTGGGCTCGCCGTCGGGGCCTTTGGTGAGTACGCGTTGCTCGACGCCGACGGTGTGATCAAAGTTGACGATGACGTTCCACTCGACGTTGCCTGTGTGATCGGCTGCTCGGTACAAACCGGTGTGGGCGCGGTGCTTAATGCCGCGAAGGTCGAAGAAGGCGCGACCGTCTTGGTCATGGGTCTTGGTGGCGTCGGAATTTCGATTGTGCAGGGCGCGCGGCTCGCTGGCGCCGCGCGCATCATCGTCAGCGACCCAAATAGTGCGCGCCGCGACGTTGCGCAACACTTCGGCGCGACGGATGCAATCGATCCAACGAACGACGATGTCATGGCGCGCGTCATGGGGATTACCGGAGTTGGAGTTGACTACGCGTTCGACGCAGTTGGTTCCTCGGCGTTAGTGGAGACAGGAATGTGGGCCACGCGTCCGGGTGGCACGACCGTCATGGTCGGTGCTGCACCTATTGATCAAATGGCCCAAATACCGGTGACATTGTTCATGGTCACCGAACGCAAACTCATGGGGACGCTGCTTGGCGGTTGCAATAGCAAACGAGAGGTTCCGCGCCTGCTCAATCTTTGGCGCACGGGCCGTCTGGATCTTGAGGGCATGATCACGGCCCGCCGTCCGCTCACAGAAGTCAACGAAGCCTTCGCCGATATGCATGCCGGGATCGGCTTGCGGACGGTGTTGGAAATCACCTAGCCCTACAAGGGAGCAGCAATGTCGACTCGCTACACGATCATTTCCGCCGATGGTCACGCCGGCGCCAACATGGATACCTACCGCGAATATCTCAGCAGTGAGTATCACGATGAGTTCGCGGCCTGGCGCGGCGCCTACAAAAATCCATTTCGCGATCTACAAGGTGATGGCCGAACTCGCAACTGGGATAACGAACGGCGCGTCTCGGAGCTGCAAGCCGACGGCGTAGTCGCTGAAGTCGTATTTCCTAATACGGTCCCGCCGTTTTTTCCTACTGGCGCGTTGGTCGCTCGGCCGCCGTCGGCTGAGGATTTTGCGAAACGGTGGGCCGGGCTTCAGTGTCACAATCGTTGGCTGGTCGACTTTTGCGCCGCGGTACCGAATCGCCGAGCGGGAATCGCGCAAGTGTTTCTCAACGATGTCGACGTTGCGATCCAAGAGGCGCGGTGGGCGAAAGCGAATGGTTTGAAGGGTGGAATCTTGCTGCCGACTGTGGCCGATGATTGCGATGTCGAGCCGTTGTATTCCCCTACCTACGATCCGTTGTGGCGCGTCTGCGAAGAAGAGGGCATTGTCGTCAACCTGCATTCTGGCAGTGGCCACCCGCAGTACGGGAGCTATCCCGCTTCCGACATCATGTGGGCGATTGAAACCAGTTGGTTCGCGCACCGCCCGCTGTGGCAAATCATCTTGAGTGGTGTGTTTGAGCGTTTCCCGAACCTTACCGTCGTGATGACCGAATCGGGTATGGCCTGGGTGCCGCCGTTACTGCAACAACTCGACATGATGGCGTACCAAATGAGTTTCGGGCGCATGGGTGAACTCAACTTCTCGGAAATGACTCCGCTCGCGATGAAACCGAGTGAGTACTTCCGGCGCAACGTGTGGCTCGGTTGCAGTTTCCCGGGCAAACGCGAAGGCGCAATGCGCAACAAGGTGGGTATCGACAAGATTATGTGGGGCAACGATTATCCCCACCACGAAGGTACGTATCCGTTTTCGTTGGAGTCATTGCGGTTGGCATTCGCCGACGCGACAGATGCTGAGCTGCAAGCGATGCTGGGTGGCAACGCGGCCAAGGTGTATGGCTTCGATATCGAAGCGCTACGGCCCCTGGGAGAAATCCATGGCCCAACTTTGGAACAAATCAACACGCCGCTCGATGGCATCCCCAAAGGCGCCACCAGCCCCGCGTTCTACGCGATGTGATGGCGTGCACGGACATGATGCCGCGGGCAATCCGTTAGCGTGCGCCCATGAATAGCAACACCGTCGTACTCGATCACATCGCGCTGGCCGCGGACACTGCGTGGGACAACTTCGATCGTTACCGCGGCGATCTCGGTGGTGTGTGGTTTGGGGGGATGGAAGTTCCCGGGTTCTATTGGGGCCAGGTGCAGTTCGCCAACGGCATGGTGGTGGAGATGTTGCAACCGGCCAACGTCCATCTCGACGACTTCTTGCGCCGATTTCTTGATCGCAGTGGCGATGGACCGCACCACCTCACGTTCAAAGTCCCCGACATCGTCGCCGCGATGGATCGAGCAACGGCTGCGGGATTTCCACCGGTTCGCAGCGACCTTTCCCAAGACTTTTGGAAAGAAGCGTTTCTTCATCCGAAACAGTGTCATGGCATCGTGGTTCAACTCGCGCAGGCGAGCCACCATCCGCGCGACGATGAGGTACAGCATCACGCGTTGCCGCCGGCGCGCGTGGCCGAATCCGCAACGTTCGATCGCATTGTGCATCTCGTCGCCGATCTCCAAGCTGCGTTGATGTTGTACCGCGATGTGTTGCAGGGAACGGTTGTTGCGCAAGATTCGGAACCCGACGGCTCCGCGTTCTGCGAGCTGAAGTGGCCCGGTCCTGGCCGATTGTTGTTGCGCCAGCCAGCAGATCTCGCTGAGCGGGCATGGCTTGGAGACCGCACTGGTCGAACGCATCATCTTGAGTTCGCGATTGCCAACCCGCACACGATTCGCGATGCCAAGCGGCTCGTGAGCGGTTGGTGGGAAATCGCGCCGGAATCGAATCACGGTGTACGGCTGCGAATTAAAGAAGCCTAATGAAATCAAGGTATTTGCTGCTGCCGCCGAGCGAAGGTAAGGCTATCGGCGGCCGCGGGAAATGGGATCCGTATTCGGGTCGATTCGGCGCGACGCTCGGCGGCGCGCGCATTGAGATTGCCGAGCGGCTCCAAAAATTTGTACGCAACGCCACCGTCACGGAACTTGAGAAGTTCTTCGGGGTGCGAGGTGATCACCTCGACCGAGCGGTGGGCTCCGCCGAGGGTGGCTTTGTCGGAGCACGCGCACTCCCGGCTCGTGAACGATATAGCGGCGTAGTGTTTGGTCACTTCGAAATGACAACGCTGCCTGCTGACGCGCGTCGCTGGTGCACAACCAGGGTCGTGATTGTCTCGGGGCTGCTCGGACTGGTTGCAGCTGGTGATCCTGTTCCCGACTATCGGCTCAAGATGGGTGCTCGGTTACCCGAGATTGGCGGCATCGCGCAGTGGTGGAAGCCACGGATCACTGCCGCGGCCGAAGCCCAGTTCGGCAACTCGTTGGTCGTCGATTTGTTGCCCAACGAACATCGCGCTGCGATCGACGGGCACCTCGGAGCGCACAAGGTTGTGCGCGTTGAGTTTGTTGCGGCTAACGGCGCGAGCGCGGCGGGTCACGCTGCTAAAGCCGCAAAGGGATTGGTCGCTCGTCGGCTGGTGATGCGACGCGATGAGACGCTCGCGGCGAGCGTGCATGGATTCGAAGGCGCAGGTTTCATGTTTCGTTCCATCGCCACCAGCAAGACCCGCGACGTTGTCGAGATCGCGGTGGCGTCATGAATGCCAAGCGCGTGTTGGTCGTCGGCGGGACGGGGCCAACTGGAATCCCAATCGTTCGCGGCCTCGTGGAGCGCGGCCATCGTGTTGCGATTGCGCACCGCGGCACGCACGAGAGCGCTGATACTCCGTCGATCGTTGAACACGTGCACTGCGATCCGTTTGATGAAAACTCGTTTCGCGATGGCATCGCATCGGCGGGTGAGTTCGATCTCGCGGTAGTCATGTATGGCCGTTTGCGCATGATCGCATCGCAACTTTCGGGCAAGGTCGAGCAGTTCATTTCGGTGGGCGGTGTGCCCGCGTATCGCGGGTGGATGAATCCATTTTTGCACATGCCGTACGGTCTCCCGGTTCCCACGAGTGAAGATGCACCGACGAGTGCAACTCCTGATGAAGACGATAAGGGTTACCGAATCGTTCGCACAGAACAGGCCGTGTTTTTGCACCACCCCAACGCTGCACACTTTCGCTATCCCTACGTTTATGGCCCTTTGCAACTCGCACCGCGGGAGTGGAGTGTGGTGCGCCGAATTCTTGATGGTCGTCGACGAATCATTGTGGCGGACGATGGGCTCACGTTGCATCACCACGGTTACACCGAAAACTTGGCGCACGCACTGCTGCTTGCCGTGGATCAGCCTGAAGCTGGCGCGGGGACGCTGTTCAACTGTGGCGACGAGGAAGTGCTCACGATTCGACAGGTCATCGAGATTGTGGCCACCGCGTTGGATCACGACCTTGAAATTGTGTCGATGCCCTATTCGTTGGCGGTTCCGGCGCGCCCAATGCTGACCCAACCCGCAACCACGCATCGCGTTCTCGACCTCAGCTGCCTTCGTAGCAAACTTGGGTATCGCGATCTTGTTCCGGCGCGCCTTGCTGTTGCGCGCACCGCGCGTTGGCTATGTGATCATCCGTGTGAGCGGGGCGGAACTGAAGAGATGGTCTTAACTGATCCCTTCGACTACGCCAATGAAGATCGCCTGATTGATGCGTGGCAAGAACGCCTGCAATCGATGCCCAATATCGCGTTTGAGCCCGCACCCGCATTTGGGCTGGCCTATTCAGGGCCGGGTGGTCGGCCCCGAAGCAATCAACAGTTTGAGGAGACATCATGACGGAGCTGATGCAATTCAGCGCGCAACCGCCGGAATCAGGGACCCAGGGCCCGATGCGCGGCATCAAGATCGTCGAGCTCTCCACTGCGCTCGCGGGCCCGTGGGCCACTGCGATCCTCGCGGACCAAGGCGCAGAAGTCATCAAAGTAGAACGGCCAGGGATCGGTGATATCGCGCGATACATCGGAGTTTCCGTGAACGGCATGAGTGCGCTTTTTCAGATGTGCAATCGAGGCAAACGTTCGATCGCCATCGATGTGCATACGCCCGAGGGTCGCGACACGGTTCGCGAACTTGCACGCGACGCGGACGTCTTCATGCAGAACTACCGACCGGGTGTCGTGGAGCGGCTCGGCCTTGGCTATGACGATCTCAGTGCGATCAATCCAGATTTGATTTATGCCTCGGTGTCGGGCTTTGGTCCGGTCGGACCGTATGCAAAAAAGGGCGCTTACGACACGGTTATTCAAGCCTACGCCGGCTTCGGGCATAACCAACGCGATCTCGCGACGGGTGTACCGCGGTTCTTACAACAAACCGCTGCCGACAAGACCACCGCGCTCACGGCATCACAAGCGATTACCGCTGCGCTCTTCGCTCGTGAGCGCGGCGCCGGAGGCCAACACATCAACATCGCGATGCTCGATGCAGTCGCGGCGTTTCTTTGGGCGGATTCTGCGGGCAATGAAGTTCTGCTCGACGCGGACGGTTCCCTGCCGTCGAGTTTCGTGCAAGGCCTTTCGCCGCTGGTGTTCACCGACGGTTATGCAGTCGCGACGCCGACGAGCGATGCCGATTACTTCGGAATGTGTCGGGCGTTCGATGTGGAAGGCCTCGACGATCCGCGCATCGCGACGATCTCGTTGCGTTATCAAAACGCTGATGTGTCTTTGCCGAAGCTGTTGACGTGTTATGAACGCGCCGCGACGATGACGGTGGCCGAAGGCATGCAACGGTTGGAGCGCGAAAACGTTCCGTGCGGCGTTGTCTTGTCGCCCGCAGAACTCGTGCACGATACGCACGCGATCGCGACGGGTTTGTTTGAAGAATCAGTGCATCCGATGGCGGGGCGACTTCGCCAAAATCGACCGGCAGCACAATTCAGCCGAACCGCTTCGCGAACGGGCGCACCGGCACCGGGCCTCGGCGAACACACTGAAGTGATCCTGGCCGAGCTGCGCGATCGCATTGAGTTCGAGGGTCTAGATCGACGCTGAGCGTCCGGCGTGCCGGGCAACACATGGACGGACCTGTCAGACTGTTGAAATGAAGAAGTTCATCGGGTCTGCGCCGAGCGATCCCAAAATTGCCGTTGTGGCCAGCACGGTGACGCTCGCGGGGAAGTCGTTCGATGTGCTCGACGCCTCTGACTCGATCCTCTTGCACGCCCCGTTGGTGAAAAAAACCAAGCCGGCCCCGAGCGAACCCGCGCTTGACTACACCGTCAATACGCTGTTGTTGCACGCGATTCTCTAGTGGAGCCTCCGTCCCAGGCACCATTTCAACCTCAATCCGAAGGGAGAGCTTCCGGTTGGGCGTGCCCGGTTTGCGCGACGGAGTTGTACCTGGAACCGACCGCGTTGCGATGTATTGGCGGGCACCACTTTGACATCGCGAAACAAGGGTACGTGAATCTGCTACTAGCGCAGCAGCGCAAGTCGCACAATCCTGGATACAACAAAGCGATGATTGCTGCTCGCCGCGACTTCTTCGATGCTGGTCATTATGAGCCACTTGCGGACGCGCTCGCGCGTGTGGTGCTCGATGCGCTGCCCCCGCGTGATGATCATGTCGTACTCGACGCTGGTTGCGGCGAGGGTTACTACCTCCGTCGGCTCCGTGACATCGCGGTGACCGCAGCGGATTCCGGTCTCGCTCGTTATGGCGTCGACGTTTCGAAACACGGTGTAAGCGTTGCGGCCAAACGGGATCCCGCTGGTCGCTATGCCGTAGCGAGTAGTCACGTGTTACCGGTCCCGCCCGCCGCGCTCGACGTTGTCATCACCCACTTTTCGCCAATATTTGCTGAGGCTTTTCGACGTTCGCTTCGACCAGGTGGATTTGTCATCGTTGGGGCACCGGGCCCCGGTCACCTGTTTGCATTGAAACAAATGGTGTACGAAAATCCGCAACGACACGATGATCCAAACGAGGAACTCGCGGGTCGCGGATTCGTTCGCGTCGACTCGCACCGGGTGCGTTATGGCCTTCAGGTTCGCAACGCGCGTGACGTTGCGAACCTGTTGGCGATGACTCCGTTGTACTGGTCCGCATCGCCAGCGGCACAAGCGCGACTGAGTGCGTATTCGGAACTCGATACGGAAGTGGATGTGGTGATCAACGTGTATCGGGTTGCGGAGTGAATGCAACCTCGGGTGTTATTTTTTGGGTGTCGTTAGACAACCGTAACCATCGTTGCGCACCATCGTCCCCACGAGGGCTTTGAGGTTGACGAAATCGTGGATTGCGTTGTCCCAACAGGCGCGTAACAAGACGGGATCGTAGGTTTTTCCGACCGCATCGGTCTTGCTGAAATGCAGGTGAGGTCCGGTTGCGATTCCTGAATCGCCGCTCCATCCAATGAGTTCTCCGGCGATCACGCGCGACATTGGTTTGGCGGAAATTCCCGAACGAATGGCACTCAGATGCACGTACATCGTGTACGTACCGTCGTCGTGGCGGATACGAATACGAGTGCCGACCATGCCGTGATCGACACACCATTGAATCGCCTGTTCGTACGTACCTCCGGGAGGAATGTGCGTGAGTGGATTGCAGTTTCGGGGATCAGTGGAAGTGAAATCAACACTTCCGGTCGCGGTTGCATAGACCGGGGTGCCGATTGGCATCACGAAATCGATGGCGGGAGTTGGATGGGTTGGGCCAGTAGCGCTGCCCCAGGTTGCACTCACGCGAAACGTGCCTTTGAATGGCAGCATTCGAACCAGGGGTGGGCGCGGAGCGGCTGTAGTGGTGGTCGGTTTCGCAGCAGTGCTCGGAGTGGTCGTCGTGACGGGCTCAACAACCTTCGCTCGATGGGTCGTGGCATCGGCTCGGGCGGAGCCGAAACTCATCGCGAACGGAATGCATCCGACTGCCAAACTTGCGGCCGCGACACTACGGAGGTTGCGCAACATATTGAATCCCTTCACCCGTCGAGCGGTTTTCACTGGGGCCCGAAACGCTCGACACGGTAGGCATCGGCAAACGTGCCGTATTTCTCGACCGTGGCGATGGATTGTGTGGGCGATGTGACCAACGGCGTGGTCCCCACGAATTTCTCGGGGAACCACGCCGTTGTGAAGAGCCACGACCGTTGGAGCTACCGGCGTGCTCCTCCCGACGCGGTCGCCATGATTCCCGGAGCGGCCGAGTTGTGTTTGCCCAACTGCGGTACCAGAGCGATCGTGATCGCGGGATTCGCGCCGACGGTGATGTGAACTTTCTTCGCCAAGGTGAAGTCAGTGCCGCCGCCGTACCAATCGCTTTCGTATCCCGGTGCGTACCCTTGCAACTTCGATGAAGCTGCGACGAGGTCTGACAGCAATACATCGCCTGGAGTTCCGGTAGTCCAGTCGCCGACACCGAAGCCAGTTTGGTACTGGCCGCCAAGAGTGTTGAGCGCTGATTTGTACGGAGTGACTCCGGCGCCGTCGATAGGTAGACCCGTGTTCGCGTCCACGACGTGCACAAGAATTTGACCGGCGAGTGGAAGCGCAAAATTGATATTCGGTGTCACCGTGCCAACCAATACACGAACCAACTTCTGCTTCGAAGTATCGAGACCAGGATGGTTGCGGTACACCACGTTGGTGTGCGTTCCCGTTACATGGTCGCAGTCGCCTGCACTGATCTCGACGTTGCCGTTCTCTACACCGACAATGTCGAACGTGCCATCGGCACTCGTCGGAGCTGACGCAACAATCGTGGTTCCCCATGCAGTAGCGCATGCTCCGGCAAGCGGTAGCCCGGTGACTTTGTCCGTGATGGTTCCGGTGACTTCACCAGTTCGTGAACCCGCGGGCAGTGGGTCGTACAGCAGATTGAACGGTGGGTTAGCTCCCGACGCAACGGTGAACGTTGTGGCGCTCGCGAAATCTGCACCGCCGATCCAAATTCCCACGGGATATCCGGGAGGGCTCGGATTGGTGCCGCTCGACCGATTGTCGTTGATTTGCAGGCGCATCGAGCCGGGAGGGCTGTAGATCGGTACGCCCTTTCCGGCACCATCAGTGCCGCCGCAGAACGCGAACTGGAATTGATTCGGCACCTGGTAAGGGCAAATCGAAACGTTCGGGATCGTCTTTTTGGTCTTGGAATCCTTGACCGTGATTCGCGTGATTGCTGCTTTGCCGAGACCAAAATCAACGCCCGTGGTTGCGATGCCGTCGATCACATTGACCAACGCGCCGCCGCCAATGTTGACGCCCGGAATCGAAGGGGCTGGCGTGGGACCGCCGTACATCGCGGGCCAGTGCTTCGGGACAGTAACGCAGTCGTAGGCGGTCGCCGGCCATGCCCCTGTGGCGACATTGACCGCGTCGTAGGTACCGTCGAGGGGGTTGACATTCACGGTGACGGGTGGATTCACACCATCCTGGATCCAAATAATGACACAGGCGAGTTTGTCGGGCTTGCCGGTGACCGTGTCGAACACCTTGCCTCTCACTTCACCGAATCCGCTCGCGTGTGCAGCGGGTCCCGGCGCTATCGAAAACGTGGCTGCCGCGACGAGCGCGCCAGCGAGAACTTTCTTCATCATGTCTGCTCCTTGGTTCGCGCTCCGCCCGGTGCGGCCCGCGTGCCGATTGAAACATTTCCACGGCGCGTTGGCATCCGTACTGAGGTACTGAGATGCGTCCAAACTGCTGGCTCAGCAGACAGCTCCGCGTCAGTCTGGGTAGGAGATCGTGGCATTGGCCCGCAATGCCGCAATTGCGTCGGAGGAGTATCCGATTTCGGTGAGTACCTCGACGGTGTGTTCTCCGAGGGCAGGTCCGCCGCGACGAATCGCTGGCATCGCGTCGTCGAACTGGACGGGCGCGGCAGGGAGCCGCAACGTTGCGTGGTTTGGATGGGTCATCGCGTAGCCATTGTCGAGTACCGCTTGATCAACGAGCACCTCGGGCGGCGAAGCAAAAAATGAATAGATACAACCCTCTGCCCGCAAGGCTGCTTCCAGTTGGGCTCGTGGTTGGGAAACAATCGCTGCAGAGAACTGTTGTACGAGCGCGGGCCAATCGGGTTTACGGCTCGTGGCGTCGGGGTAGCGCTCGACTAGCTCGGGCAGCCGCAGGGCGCGACACGTTGGGGCCCAGTAGCGATCTTCGTCGAGCATGCTCAACATCAACCAGCGCGCGTCGGCCGTTCGGTGCGTACCAACGAGGGGAGTCATGATGCCTTTGGTGAGATCCGGTTTCGGCATTTCTTGTCCGGCGATCGAGCTATAGGCAAGGTCCGGGCCGAGCGACCACATCGCGGAATTCAAAAGCGATGTATCAACGACGGTACCGGTCCCGGTGCGAAGCACGTGCACGAGCGCGGCACAAATGCCGCCGGCAAAAAACATTCCCGAAGGAACGTCGCCAAGGGCCGGACGTTGCATGACCAGCTTGGTTGCTTCCGCATCGGTGAGTGCATGGCCCACGCCGCCACGCGACCAATACGAAACCGAATCGAATCCCCCGGCTTCGGCATCGTCACCACGCTGGCCTTGACCATGTCCTTTGGCAAACACAAGACGCTTGTTGATCTTGAACAAGTCTGCGGGTTCCGTACCGAGTTTGCGGCGGACTCGCGGGAGCTGATTCGTGATGTATACGTCGGCCCCCGCGATGAGTTTCTCGAATACTTCGCGTCCTGTCGCCGTGGTGACATCGAGCGCGATACCGCGTTTGTTGCGATTGACGAGTTCGAACATGTAATCCGTGCCGTCCGCATCGGGGACGAGGCCGTTGCGGATGATCGAACGCATCGCGTCGCCCTCCAACCGTTCGATCTTGACAACATCCGCACCCCAATCGGCGAGCGCCGCGGCCGCCGACGGCACGAAACCGTGTTCAGAAAAATCGACGACCTTGATTCCTTGGAGTGGCAGTGTCATGGTTCGAGGCTCCTTGTGTGGCCGGGGTCTGTCGATGGGTGCAACGCCGTGTGGTGGCGATCGTATCGACAACGTCCCACGGTGGGTTCCCAGTGGGTGTTCTCAGCACGGGTTCTCAGGGTGCGGCAAACGGTTACGGTGTTGCGGTGATCCCTGGCGCAACTCGTTCTACTGAATCGCTCTCGGAAGGCATCCGGCGTTGGTGCGATGCTCGGTGGCCGCACCGCGCTCCGGCGATGGTGATGCAGATCCGTCGTCCAAACGTTGGTTTTTCGAATGAAACGCTGATCGTTTCGGTGAGCTGGCCGGATGGGATACAGGAGCTGGTACTGCGGCTGCCGCCGATGGAAGGAATCTTTCCTGAGTACTCACTCGGTGCGCAACTGGCCGTGATGGAAGCCGCGAGCCGTGGTGGTGTGCCGACGCCGCCGGGTTGTGAGCATGTGCGCGACGACTCGTTCATTGGCTGTGAGTTTTTGACTATGCCGTTCGTGTACGGATCGATTCCTGGAGAAATGCCCGTGTTCGAACCTTGGGTGATGGCATTGACGCCAGAACAACAAGCAACGTTGCACACAAACTTCATTGACACCCTCGCGAAATTGCATCAGCCGCACAACGTGCACGCGATTCCCGTGGGAACGTTGCGAGGCGTCGGCGACTCCATCGCGATAGAGCTGGAGTATTGGGATCGTTATCTTTCGTGGGCATTTACAGGGGAGCCGATAGTTGTGCTAACCGCGGCGTTGGCGTGGTGCCGTGAACAACGCCCGCAGCCGAGCGCCGCGCCCTCGTTACTTTGGGGTGATGTTCGATTGGGCAATGTTGTGTACGACGATGGGTTGAACGTGCGCGCGGTATTGGATTGGGAAACGGCCACCATCGGCCCTGCAGAAATGGACCTCGCTTGGTTCACCGTTTTAGACAAAACGATGACGCATTTTGTGGGTAAACGGGTTCCCGGATTCTTGGCGCGCGATGAAATCATCGATCGGTACCAAGCCAAACTCGGCCGCGCCGTCGAAGGTTTCGAGTGGCATGAGACCTTTGCGTTGTTCCGAGCAACCGCAATTCATTGCTGCACGATGACCGTGGCGGCGCGTCACGACGGTAGCGATCCGAGTGCCGTCAACAAGAACCCCGTCCTCACGCTCTTGCACGAACGCCTGCGTTAAGCGGTCACGGTCCCTGTCGCGAAGTTTGGCGCGTGTTATGTCCCGCAGAAGGTTTGGTAGTTGCTGAACGAATCGGGAGCGGGCTGCGCGTACACGCCCATACCGGGCACCTCGTCGAAGGGGTTCCGCACTCGTTCGAGGAGGGCTTCGAACGCGGTGAGATCGTTGTTCGTCGCGTCGGCGAGCGCCGCTTCTACGAGGTGATTTCGGGGTATGTACAACGGATTGGCACGATCCATCGAGCGCGCGACTTCTTCGCGACTCTTGTCCGGCAGTTGTTGTTGCCATCGTTGTTCCCAACCATGAAAGTCGTTGTGGTTCTTGAATACTGCAACGGCCGGCTCTGGGTTGCCGCGCAGGAACTCCGCGAGCGTTCGGAAGCCATTCGTAACGTCGCAGCGGGCCGAGGCGAGCAGCCCCACGAAATCGTCGATGAGTTGCGGGTCGGCTATAGCGGACGGATCGAGCCCCAGCTTGTCCGCCATTGCATTGGTCCAGTATTCGTGGTATCGATTTGTGAATGATCGCAGTGCGTCGGTGGCTAGTGCGATGGCTGCGTCGTCGTCGTTGCTGATGAGTGGAAGCAGAGTTTCGCCCAATCGAGCGAGATTCCATTGCGCGATCTGTGGTTGGTTCCCGTAGGCGTACCGGCCCCCGTGATCAATCGAACTGAAGACGGTAGCGGGATCAAACGCATCCATGAACGCGCACGGACCAAAATCAATCGACTCGCCGGAGATCGTCATGTTGTCGGTGTTCATGACGCCATGGATAAACCCAACAGACATCCATCGTGCAATCAGCGAAGCTTGGCCGTCAATAACGCGTTCAAAAAAATCGAGATACGGGTTCTCGGTTTCGCGAGCTTGCGGATAGTGCCTATCGATCGCGTAGTTGGCGAGCCGAGTGAGCAGCGTCGGGTCTTGGCTTGCCGCGGCATACTGGAAACTTCCTACGCGGAGATGGCTGGCCGCGACTCGCGTGAGGACCGCGCCGGGAACCATGGTTTCTCGGCGCGCAAGCTCACCGGTTGCAGTCACGGCGAGCGATCGGCTGGTTGGGATACCGAGCGCATGCAAGGACTCACTGATGATGTACTCGCGCAGCATTGGCCCGATGACGGCCTTGCCGTCGCCGCCCCGCGAAAACGGTGTGCGCCCCGAACCTTTGAGATGCACATCGCGCCGACACCCGTCGCGATCTACGATCTCGCCGAGTAGGAGCGCACGGCCATCGCCGAGCCTCGGTGAGAACCCGCCGAACTGGTGGCCTGCGTACGCTTGCGCGATCGGAGTCGCGCCTTCGGGGACGATATTTCCGATCAAGGTTGCGATGCCACTGGTCTCTCGCAACGCGCCAGGATCGAAGCCCAGCTCGATCGCGAGGGGCTCGTTCAACGCGATGAGCCGCGGCGTTGGCGCAGTATCAGCGCTCCAGATTTCGTAGAGCCCGCTCAGTTCGCGTGCGAAGGAATTGTCGAAAGTTGGGGCAGAAGGCAACGCGATTGTCACCGGGCAAGGCTAATCGGTGCGAGAAACCGAGCTCAGAGCTCGGAGCTCAAAGGCGGTGTCGCCCTCTGGTGCAGTAATCCGGTGGCCGTCGTCGCAATCTGTGAATCTGATAGAGCCGGATCGTATGCGTCCTCGCCGACGCCACCACGGTCAACCGTTGGGCCCCGATTACTCCGGGTGTACTTTGCGTCGGCAGCGTTGTGTCAACGGCGTTTCGGTGTTTCCACATAATCGGCGTTTCCACGTAAGGGGTCAACATGCGAGTAGTGATTGTCGGCGCGTCGAGCGGGCTTGGTCGCAGCATCGGAATTGGGCTCGCCAAGCGAGGCGCACACGTTGCGCTGCTGGCGCGCCGGGTGGAGATGCTCACGACGGCCGCCGCCGAAGCCGGCAAGTATGCCACTGCCATCGCGTGCGACGTCACTCATACGGAATCAGTCAACAATGCAATTGCGGCCGCAGCGCAAGCTTTGGGCGGTATCGATGGGGTTGTGTACGCCACCGGTATCGGCAATGTTGCGCGTATCGAAGATATCGATGCGGCTGAGTGGGCGCACATGTTCGCCACGAACGTCATCGGAGCGTCGCTGGTCACCGCGGCTGCGCTCAACGACCTGAAGTCCAGTGGAGGCCGAGCGATCTACCTGTCGTCGATTAGCGCGTCGCAAACGCCACCGTGGCCAGGCTTGAGTTCCTATGTCGTGAGTAAGACTGCGCTCGACAAACTGGTCGGTGCATGGCGAGCCGAACATCCAACGGTCGGATTCACGCGTGTCGCAGTGGGCGACTGTGTTGGTGGCGAAGGCGATGCAATGACCCAATTCGCGAACGGCTGGAACCAAGAACTGCTCGCGGAATTCGGATCAATTTGGTTCACCAAAGGTTACGTGAGTGGCTCGTTCATCCAGATCGACCAACTGGTCGAATCCATCGACGCGTTGTTGCGCAGCGGCGCGAGCCTCTCGATTCCAGAAATCACCATCTCGCCCCGACCCCCAGCTGTCGCGGCCGTCGAATAACCCTAAAGAATCAGGGCGTTTCTACGACGCGTGAACGGGGAGCTTTTCCCAGCCCCTCGCCGTCGAGGTGTGCGCTTGCACCGCATTGTCCGTGTCGATTTCCCAATCTGGCCATCGCTTCAAGACTTCGTCGAGCGCGACACGACCTTCTAAACGCGCGAGTGCGGCACCCAAGCAGAAGTGGAGTCCATATCCGAAGCTCAAGTGGTGGCTCACAGGCCGGTGGATATTGAATGAATCACCGTCTTCGAAATGACGATCGTCGCGGTTCGCGGAACCGTTCAGCAACACCATGATGCTGCCTTGCGCAATCGTCGTTCCGTAGTGCTCTACGTCGCGCGAGACATAGCGGGCCTGTACTGGCGAGGGTGCTTCAAAACGCAGCACTTCTTCAATGGTCTGATTGATGAGTGAACGGTCTGCGGCGATTTCGCGGCGTTGATCCGGGTGCTCTGCAAGGGTCTTGCCCGTCCAGCCAATGAGCCGGTTGGTGGTCTCGTTGCCGGCGCCCGCGATGAGATGGATGTACGTCAACGCTTCTTGTTTGGTGAGGCGGCGCGTCGTGCCGGTTTCGTCAACAAATTCTGTCCATACGAGTTCGGACATCAAATCGTCGGAGGGTTGTTTCAAACGATGATCGAGATACTCCTCGAAAACCTCGCCGTACGATGCGGCAATCGGAGCGGTCTCCGATGGCCCGTCAGCTTCGAGTTTCAGGCCATCATCGAAACGATCGCGCAAGGCTTCTTGGTCTGCTTCGGGAATCCCGAGCAGCATGCCGATAGTGCGCATTGGCATTTGCGCGCCTAAGTCGCGAATGAAGTCGAAGCCACCGGTACCGACGAGTGGATCGAGTGAGCGCGCACAAAATGCGCGTACTTCTGGTTCGATCGCGTTCATTCGTTTCGGTGTAAACACGCGCGACATCAACCCGCGGTGCACATCGTGAACCGGCGGATCCTCGAACAAGATCATGCCTGGCGGTATGTCGAAATCCATACGAATGAGTTCGAGGATCGACCCTTTGCCGCTGCGGTATGTATCCCAATCGATGAGCGCGGGCTCCACATCCGCAAATCGCGTCAACGCAAAGAAATCATATTTTTCGTTGTAATACAGCGGCTTTTCGTCGCGCATTCGCCGCCATAGCGGGTACGGATCTGTATCGATTTCGAAGTCGTACGGGTCGTAGTAGATGTCGTCGCTCATGGTCACGAGGCTTTCGGATTGTGCAGCGCTGCCATCACGCCGCCGTCGACGAGGATGTCGGTGCCGGTGATAAAGGATGCGCCAGAACTCACAAGGAACTGCACAACCGATGCGATGTCTTCGGCACTGCCGAGCCGGCCCGTCCCCGAGTTGTCGACCATCATGCGCATGAACCCGCCGTGCGGGCTTTCAAGTTCGGCTTGTCCCATCGGCGTCGCGATCACCCCAGGGCTGATCGAAACCACGCGACCTCCGCGAGCACCCCATGGAATCGATGCTGCTTCCACGCGCGCGAGATTGGCGCGCTTCGCGATCGAATACGCCGTGCCCGGATCGAGGTTCGTCGTATCGAATTCCGGTAGCGAAGACAATGTATCGGTTGGAGTATTGGCAAACCGTCCGCGGGTTTCATCATCGATCGGCATCATGTGGCCCGCCATGCTGGCGATACATACGGCGACGGTTCCTGGTTGCACCTGTGCTTCGAAAATGTCGAGTACGAGTGCCGTTCCGACAATGTCGACAGCCACAATTTGTTCCGACGTAGCTTGCACGGGCGACACCCCCGCGGTGTGCACCACGCTCGTGACGCGCCCGTACGAAGCGGCGACATCCGCCAACGCGGCGACATCGACTCGCGACGAAATGTCGGTGACAACCCCAACCACATCGAGACCCGACGCGCGTAGGCGATCACCCACGACGGCAAGTTGGCCAGGATCGCGATCAGCAAGTACCACTCGTTTGCCGGGGCCGAGCCGGCGGACAATCGCCTCGCCCATTCCGCCCGCGCCGGTGACGACGACTACTTCTGCATCGCCTTGGCTCATGTCGTCGGCTCCGCGAAGGTCTTGAGCTCAAGAAATTCTTGCAGCCCCGCCGCTCCCATTTCTCGCCCAAAACCAGACTGTTTGCAGCCACCAAACGGTGCGTCGGGGCCGTAGTACAAACCGCCGTTCACACTCATCGTGCCGCACCGCACCGCGCGGGCAACGCGCATCGCACGATCCCGATCTGGGCTGACAACCGATCCAGAAAGGCCAAAGATTGAATTATTCGCGATGCGAATCGCGTCGTCGTCGCCGTCGTGGGGAAGCACAACCAACACGGGGCCGAAAAGTTCGTCTTGCGCGATTTCGGAATCCTCAGAGGCGCCAACGATCAACGTCGGTTCGTAGTAAAAGCCCTTCGGCAGGTGCTCAGGGATACGGCCCCCGACGATCGCTTCAGCGCCTTCGGCGACGGCGCGATCCACGTAGCCCGCAACCTTTTCGCGCTGTCGCCGACTGATCAGTGGCCCCATCATGTTGGCAGCATCGGTCGGGTCGCCATACGCAACGCCGCTGAGCATGCCGCGCGTCTGATCAACGACTTCATCGAAACGAGCTCGGGGAACGACCAACCGCGAAGTGATCGCGCAACCTTGGCCCGAATGCGACACTGCTGCGAACGCACAGAACATTGCCGCGAGCGCGGGATCGCCATCGTCGAGCAACACGAACGCGGATTTTCCGCCCAGCTCCAAAAACACCCGTTTGAGTGTGGTGCTGGCCGCGGCCATGATGGCGCGGCCAACGGGCGTAGAACCGGTAAACGACACCACATCAACATCCGAATGGGTTGTGAGCAATGCTCCTACCGCAGGATCGGGTGAAGTTAGTACGTTGATGACGCCAGCCGGAAAGTCGGTGGCCTCCGCGATCAGACGCCCGAGCGCAAGATTGATTAGCGGCGTATCCGGGGCGCCCTTCAAGATCACCGTGCAACCAGCGGCGAGGGCGGGAGCAAGTTTCGCGAGGGCGAGCTGAATTGGGTAGTTGTACGCGGTGATCGCACCGACAACGCCCGCGCCTTCTTTTTCGATCCATCGGTGGCTCATGATCCCGAATGCTTCGCGGTCGCCGAGGTCCTCAACGAAATCAAACGACTCAACGAAATCGGCGTACCACTCGATGACTGCGAGGGGCGCTTCAAGCTGCGGCCCGCTCGTGCTCGACACCGGCGCACCAACCTCCGCGACGAGGAGCGCGCGCATGGGCTCGAGATTGTCGAGGATCGCGTGGCGCAACTGGCGTAAACAGCGAACGCGAAACTCGACGTTGCGTGACCATTCGGTGGTGTCGAAAGCCCGACGCGCGGCCGCGATGGCTCGCTCAGTGTCTTCAATCGTTGCGTCGGCAGCCTCGGCCACCGGTTCTTCAGTCGCAGGATTGATGCTCGTGAACGTACGTCCGGACGATGCGGCGACGAGCGCACCATCGATGAGCAAGCGATGTTCGTGCCAGAGGGTCACGGGGTTCTCCTGTTGTGCTTGGTAGCGAGATTGCGAAGCGTCGTATTACCGTATCTGAGAATTGCTCTCTCGAAAAAGTACAGCGACATTATCGACCGGAGACTCCCACGTGGTGCGCAGTGCGACAACAGCGGAATTCAGGGCTGATCTCCACGCCTGGCTCGACGTGCACGAGGCGGAGCTCGCGCCGACCTACCGCGGAATGGGCACGCTCGACGAACAAATTGCGCAAATGCAACGGGTCAAAGCGATCCTGTACGAAGCCGACTGGATGCGCTACGGCTGGCCCGAACGTGTCGGTGGCCTTGGCGGCGCTGCCGCACTGCGCACAGAGCTGGGCGCCTCGCTCGCCGCGCGGGATCTCATGGACCCGGGCCATTTCTCGCTCGTTGAAGTGCTTGCGCCGACGTTGATTGATTTTGCAACGCCGGCACTTGCTGCCGAGGTCGTTCCGAGTCTGTTGAACGGCTCCGAGATGTGGTGCCAAGGGTTTTCGGAACCCGAAACTGGCAGCGATCTCTCGTCGTTACGATGCCGGGCGGTCGCCGAAGGTGATCCCTCGACTGCGACACAATGGATCATCAATGGCCAAAAGGTTTGGACCAGCCTTGCGCATTTCTCGGATCGTTGCGTGTTGCTCACCCGCACCGGCCCTCCGGATTCAAAACACCTCGGAATTACTGCCTTTTTCGTCGACATGGATACACCTGGTATCACCGTTCGGCCAATCGAGATGATCAACGGTGTGCGTGAATTCGCCGAAGTATTTTTCGACGACGTCGTTGTGTCGACGGATCGCATACTTGGTTCAGTGAACGGCGGCTGGGCCGTTGCGATGAGCATCCTCCCCTTCGAGCGCTCGTCATGTTTTTGGCAACGGATTGCGTATCTATACCAACGCTTACAAGCGCTGACGCGCCTGAGCGAACCCACCGATCGAAACGCCGAAATCATCGGCAACGCGTTTCTGGAGCTGCACGCACTGCGCACGCGCTCGCGCTCGACGCAACATCGCTTGGCCGCAGGCGCAACCCTCGGAGCGGAAACTTCGATCGACAAAGTGCTGGTAGCTGCAGGAGAGCATGCGGTATACAACGCGGCCCGACGGCTCTTGCATAACACGATCACCCTCGACGACACTGTGCATGGCGAACAGTGGCGCACCGAATATCTGTACTCGCGCAGCGCAACGATTTACGGCGGCACCGCAGAAATTCAACGAAACATCATCGCCCGACGTTTGCTCAACTTGGGCGATGAACGGTGATGGACCCAGACGAGAGCGAACTGCTCACGGCAACCGTTCGCGACGCGCTTGCTCACGCGGCGCCTCACGCATCGACCGGTAGTGCCATTGATGCGTTGCTGGCAGAACTCGGATGGTCCGACATGTTGGCCAGCGCGCCATCTGAAGCTATTTCCATTGTGTTTTCCTGTCTCGGTTACGCAAACGCGGCGAGTAGCGCACTTGACGATGCGCTTCTTGATGCGCTGGGGGTTGATGCGCTGGGGGTTGATGCGGCCCGTTGCGTTGTGCTCCCAGCGCGCGGAACGGACCCTCCAGCACGGCGAGACGGTGATCGTTTGGTCGTCGACGGCATAGCTACGGTGCGGGCCGAGACCGCGAGCGAATTTGTGGTGGTAGTTGACGGTGCTGCATTTGGATTGCCCGCTGCGTCGGTGCGCGTCGCATCGATTACCGGCATCGACCCACGTTCGGAACTGCATCGGGTGCAATTCAGTGGGCCACTTCCCAAACGTTTGCAAGAACTCATCGTCGAGCGCTCGGCGGACTGGACAACAGTTGTGGCTCGAGCGCACCACGCATTGGCCGCCGAAATGATCGGTGTGAATCGCGCCATGCTTGAGCTCGCGTGTGAACACGCATTGTCTCGGGTGCAGTTCGATCGACCCATCGCAACGTTTCAAGCCGTCCGGCATCGGCTCGCCGAATCATTGGTAGCGATCGAGGCGCTCGGTGCCGCGGTCGACGCGGCGACTGAAGAACCATCGCCAATACTCGCCATGCTCGCAAAAGCGATCGGTGGCCGCACTACTCGAACGGTGGCGGCGCACTGCCAACAAGTGCTCGCCGGAATTGGATTCACGACGGATCACGCATTCCATCGTTACCTCAAGCGCGGCTTGGTGTTGGATGAACTCTTCGGTACCGCCGACGATCTCGCGCTGGCAATCGGCCGCACCCTCATGAGCGAGGGCTCGGTTCCAACCCTGGTCGAGCTGTAGCACTCGCGGGAAGATCGTGAGAACCAGCGATTGGGCTCCGTTACCGAAAATTGTCAATATTTGCTGTAGAAACTGCCTCGACTACTGAGGTCTCAACCGGAGGAACATCATGGAATTGGCAACGTGTCGAGCGATCATCGTGGGTGGCGCATCAGGAATGGCCAAGGCAACGGCGCAGCGGATCGTCGCTGCGGGTGGCAAGGTCGCGATACTTGACCGCGGACAAAGCGCGGGCGCTGAAGTCGCCAAAGAACTAGGCGGCACGTTCCACGAAGTCGACGTCATGGACGCCGAAGGCACCGAAATCGTCATCAACGAGGCCGCCGAAGCATTGGGCGGTATCTCAGTCAGCGTCAATACGGCCGGTGGCGGTGTGGCGAAACGCACTATGAGCAAAGACGGCCCCCACCCACTCGATTCGTTCAAGTTCACGATCGATCTCAACTTGATCGGTTCGTTCAACGTTTCGCGTTTGGCGGCGGATCATATGAGTCGCAATGAACCCAACGAAGACGGTGAACGCGGCGTGATCATCAACACCGCGTCGATCGCCGCGTTCGAAGGCCAAATCGGCCAGGTTGCCTATGCCGCCGCGAAGGCGGGCATCGTGGGCATGACATTCACGATGGCGCGCGATTTGGGCACGCTCGGAATCCGCGTGAACGCGATTGCACCGAGCCTGTTTGCCACGGGGTTGACCGCCGGTATCCCCGACGAATTCGAAGCCGCGCTCACCAAGGACGCTGCGTTTCCGAAGCGCATGGGTCGTCCTGATGAATTCGCGCGTATGGCGTGTCAGATCATCGAAAACCCGATGCTGAACGCGGGAACTATCCGCCTGGACGGCGGCCAACGTTTCGCCCCTAAATAGCCCTGGCGAATCAGGGCTGTGGCAGGCGAGTTAGCGCGCTCGGCCGAGGAACTTGTCGACGTTGTTTCGCAGATCGTCAGTACCAAACGATTCAGATTCCAGCGCCATCGCGAAATCGATTGTCGCCAGCACCGCGCGCTCAACGTGCATGTTCAGCACCCGCTTCGTCGCCTCGACTGCCTGTTGCGGCAACGCCGCGATTTTGCGAGCAGTCTTCAGCGCGGTTTCAAACACTTCGTCGTCGGGGCACACATGATTCGCGAGCCCAATTTGCGCGGCTCGCGCCGCACTAATCCGATCGCCGGTAAACGCGTATTCCTTTGCGAGTAACAGGCTTGTATGCAACGGCCAGACGAGCGGGCCGCCATCAGCCGCCACTAAACCAACGGGCACGTGCGGGTCTGAGAGGTACGACGATTCCGCCATGAACACAACGTCGCTCAACGCAATCACGCTGCATCCGAGCCCAACTGCCGGGCCATTTACCGCGGCCACAACGGGCAAGCGACAACGGATCATGTTCATCACAAGATCGCGTCCCTCATTGATTGTGTCGCGGCGCAATGCTGGGTCATTGGCCATCCGGTCGAGCAGATCAAAATCACCGCCGGCAGAAAACGCGCGTCCGTTGCCCGTGATTACGGCAACGCGTGCTGCTTTGTCCTCGCTCAATTGCGGAAACAGTTCGGTGAGCCCAAGGTGTAATTCACTATTGATTGCATTGAGGTTTTCGGGGCGGTTCAACCGCACGATCCGCAGTGGCCCGTCGATTTCAACGGTCACTACGGAGGGAAGATCGTATTTCATACGGTTGCTCCTAAGGGTCGGCGCGGTTAGGCCATGCCGAGAATGCGGCCGGCGATGATGTTCTTTTGAATTTGCGAGGTGCCACCCATAACGCTTTGGGCTCTGCTGTAGAGATAGGTCTTCAGCTCGACATTTTCGGAATCAGTTATGGCGCTCGAACCCGCGACTGCCACGGCTGCGGCGCCGACCGATTGTTCAGTCCAGGTCATCAACAACTTGTCGATCGAACCGCCCGGACCGTGGTCCACACCGTCGAGCCGTTCGCTCAAACGGCGGCATACATGCAGCCGCAACATCTCGGTTTGTACATAGGCCCACGCAACGGATTCGCGCACATCGTTGCGAAACGACTCCGGCGCGGCCGCAACTTTCTTCTCCAGCTCCTTGACCGTCTTTGCGTAGCGCGCCTGATAGCCGAGTTCGCCGGGTTCGCGTTCGTGGCTGACGATGGTCATCGCCACACGCCAACCTTCGCCCGGGTCGCCCAACATATTCGCCGCAGGAACGCGCGCGCCGTCGAACATGACTTGGCCGAATTCGGTGGTGATTCCATTGATCATTTTCAACGGTCGTTGCTCAATCGCAGCCTGATTCATCGGGACTGCAAACGCGGTGAGACCTTTGTGTTTCGCAACCGTTGCATCCGTTCGGGCCAGTAGAAAACACCAATCGGCAACATCCGAATAGCTCGTCCAGATCTTGTGACCATCAATGACGTACTCATCGCCGTCGAGTATGGCAGTGGTACGCAGAGCCGCGAGATCCGATCCCGCGTCAGGCTCACTGAAACCTTGGCACCAACGTTCTTGGCCACTGATGAGCCCTGGCAAGAAACGATCTTTGATGATGTCGTTCGCGTGGCGGGTGAGCCCCTGCACGAGATAGCCGAGGCTCGGCCGCGGCGGCGCGCTCGCCCGCGCGACTTCTTCGTCGAGAATCACATCGAAGACGGTGGGTAGTTCGTGTCCGCCGTATCGTTTCGGCCAACTCAATCCAAAGAATCCCGCGCGGTAGAGCGCGGTGTGCCACTCGGCTTGCCTTTGCCAGTACGCGTCGTCGGTCGAAGAAGCAGGGAGCCCAGGATTGTTTTCCGCGAGCCAGGCGCGAAAACGGGCTCGAAATGCTCGTTCTTCGTGAGAGTCGCGGTAGTCCATTAGTGCACTCCCAATCGATCGTCCGCCAACGCATTGAGTTGCGCAGCATCGTCGCCGAACAACAACGATGACAACAGCGCGCGGCGCAAATATACGTGCACGATGCATTCCCATGTGTTGCCGATGCCGCCGTGCACTTGCACCGCGGTCTCGTTGATGGTGCGCGCGGCCCGTGCGCAATACGTCTTCGCGATGCGCGCAGCAACGAGCGCGGCCGACGGTTCAAGCGCGTCGACTGCCCACGCCGCGTGGAGCGAAACGCTGAGCGAACCTTCCATCAGCACATGGGCTTCCGCGAGGAGATGCTGGACAGCTTGAAACGAACCAACCGCCACGCCGTACTGCCTGCGTTCCTTCACATATTCAACGGAGACGTCGATAACCCCGCGCATCCCGCCAACGAGATCCGCGCAGGTAAGCGCGAGGCCGAGGGCTTGAAGCTGTACGAGATCAGCACTCGATATTTCGCCGGAACCGGCAAGCGGACGTACCGCCGTGCCGGTTGGGATTGTGAGGACCGCACGGGTGAGATCGTTGCCGCGATCCGTTTCCGCGAGCGAGCCGAGGGTGATTGAGCCAAGGTGCAGCCCCTTCCCCTCGTCGATGAGCACCAGTGCTTCGGCCGCGCCCCGAGCATCGACCGCGTACACGGCTTCGGCGGTGGCAGAAGTAGCGCTTCCGGTTGCCGTTCCCGGACCATCGAGCCGCGGATTGAACGCGAGCGTGGTGGCAACGGGGAGCTCTAGCCCGGCCCGGCGAGCGAGGTCCTTAGCGAGGAGCGGCCCGAGAAACGCGGCGTCGGCGACAGCATTGGCGAGGGCATCGGCGACGATTGCAGCTTCTACTGCGCTTGCGAGTGGCGAGCCATCGCCTGAATCATCTCGGAGTTCGAGCCAACCGGCGTCGGTGATCGCGGCTGCCAAACGGGCGCGCCGATCGAGGTCGTCGAGGTCCCCAACGGACCTCACGCCCAGGTTGGCGGCCAGCTGACGCGCCGATCGCCGCAGCTCAGCCTGCTCAGGAGTATCTCGCGTGTCCACTCGCGAGAACCTAGTTCTACAAAATTGAGAGCACAATATCCGCACGCCACCCCGACCGCGCTGGTCCCTGCAGGATGCCCGGGAGGGCTCGCGAGAGTGACCAGGATCGCGCTGGTCCCTGCAGGATGCCCGGGAGGGCTCGCGAGAGGGACCAGGACCGCGCTGGTCCCTACGGGACGCCCGGGAGGGCTCGCGAGAGTGACCAGGATCGCGCTGGTCCCTGCAGGACGCCCCAGAGGGCTCGCGAGTGTGACCAGGACCGCGCTGGTCCCTGTAGGACGCCCCAGAGGGCTCGCGAGAGTGACCAGGATCGCGCTGGTCCCTGCAGGACGCCCGGGAGGGCTCGCGAGAGTGACCAGGAGTCTGAGGAGGCGGACTCCGGTTAGAGCGACAGGATGGAGACGCCCGCGGTTCCGGGGGCTCCGTAAAGTTGGGTGTAGCCCACCCGCGGGTTTCCAGGAACTTGGCGTTCGCCCGCGGTGCCGCGCAGTTGATGCACGATCTCGTGAATTTGGCGCAAGCCCGATGCGCCGATCGGCTCGCCGTTCGCAATAAGACCGCCATCGGTATTGATTGGCAACCGGCCACCGATTTCGGTTGTGCCTTCGGCAATAAGTTTTTCCTGCTCACCATCCGGGCAGAATCCGTTTTCGGCCATGTGGATGACCTCCGAGCCGGCGTCGGTGTCTTGCAGCTGAATTACGTCGACGTCTTCGGGCCCAATGCCCGCGAGTTCATACGCGGCGCGCGATGCATCCACAGTCGCTCCGACGGTCTCTTCGATCGGCAACCACGGACTGTGCACTTCGAACGCACCCAAACGACGAGTACGAACGGTTGACGCGCGCAAGTAGATCGGCGTGTCGGTGTAGAGGTGTGCTTTTTCCGCTTTGCATAACACGACGGCGGCCGCGCCTTCATCAGGACTGCAAAACATGTACTGCGTCAGCGGGTAATTCAGCATCGCGGAGTTGAGAATTTCTTCTTCCGATAGTGCTTTGCGGCGAAACGCGTTCGGGTTGATCACGCCGTTGCGATAATTCTTAGCTGCTACTCGCGCCAAAGTTTCGTGCGAAATCCCGTGATCCGTCATGTATTTGTTGATCTTCATCCCAAAGAATTTCGTGGTGATGAAGTGACCCATCTCGCCATACCACGATGGGCACGCGTAGTTGCGCGGATCAGCGCTGAACGCACCGGGAAGATGCTTGTCCATGCCTACTGCGAGGCCGAGATCGTGATCTCCTAGGCGAATGGTTTGTGCGGCCAATGCCAAAGCGCTCGCCGCCGTCGCACATCCGTTGTAGACATCGGTGAACTGAATTCCGGTGAGCCCCATCAATGCAACAACCGCGTCGGGATTGTCAACCTCGTAACTTCCACCAACGGCGAACTGAATGTCGCGCCACTCAACGCCAGCATCCGCGAGCGCTCGACGGATCGCGATGGCCCCCATATCGATGCCCGACAACCCTGCGAACCGACCAAACGGATGCAAACCAACGCCGATAATCGCAACTTCAGGATTCATGTATCTCAACTTCTTTGGTGAATGAGTAGAGGCTCGCCCCCTGCGAGGCGCTGCGACTGAATGAAGGACAATTCAACAAGCCGTAAAAGCGAAGGTGACGATGTCGTCGCCGTCGGTGTTCTTGCCGAGAGGAACGATGACGAGCTCCATCTCCATGCCGTTCTGTAGTTTCGCGGGATCGGTTTCCATGAGCCGTGCTTCGACTTTGACTTCGCCAGAAAGCTCCACATAGCCGACTGCGAACGGCTTGAAATCTTTGCCGCTCGCGCCCGCGTACGGCGGCGATGGCGGCGGAAAATTTTGGGTCGTCCATGCCCACAATCTGCCCCGGCGCGCCAACGGTTTGGACACCATTTCCGTGAGCGCGCAGCGCGGGCAGGAGTCTTGGCTCGGGAATGTCACCATCGCGCAGGCCGAACATTCGCTGCCCAACAATCGTGGGTCGTCGCTCGGCCAGCTGAACAAGCCGGCCGCGAGTGGAACTTGAGCCATCAGCATCTTCCTTCTTTTATTACAGTTCTTCAGCTAGAAGTGACGCAGCTACGTCACGTAACGCGAGTTTTTCCACTTTGCCGGTTGCGTTGATTGGGAGTTCGTCCAGGAATGCGACGCGCCGTGGTGCTTTGAAGTTTGCCATCTCGGCGCGCGCCCAGGTGATGAGTTCGGCCTCACCGAGGGCGGCATCGGCATGCAACACCACAAACGCCATCCCAACTTCGCCGAGCCGCGCGTCGGGGATTCCGATTACGGCGACCTGCGCGATTGCCGTATGGCGCAACAACAGGTTTTCAATCTCTGCCGGGTAGGAATTGAATCCGCCGACGATAAACATGTCCTTGATCCGCCCCACGATGCGCAACGATCCGTCGGGATCAAACACGCCAAGATCGCCCGTGTGTAAAAAGCCATTGACGTCGATAGCGGCTGAAGTCGCGGCTGGATCATCGAAGTATGACCGCACCACCGTTTCGCCGCGCACCAGGATTTCTCCCGGCTCGCCGCATGCGGCATCCGCACCGGTTTGATCGACGATGCGAACTTCGAAACCCACCCAGGGAACCCCAACCGTTTTGGCGATGTGTTCAGCGTCACCGTCGAGGCGACTTCCGGTGATGGTGCCAGCTTCGGTGAGACCGTATCCAGTCAGGATCCGCGGAAAGGGGAGTTCCTCACGGATCCTTCGGATGAGCTCAACGGGAATGTCGGCCGCGCCAGTAACCGCAAGACGCAGGCTCGAAAGGTCGTAGTTCGGGCGGTCGGCGGCGTCGAGTATCGATTGGTACAGCGTTGGAGCACCAGGAAGTGCGGTGATTCGTTCGCGCTCGATGAGCGCCATCACCTCGGACGGATCAAACACGGCGACGGGATAGATCGTGGCGCCACGCATCAGCGATGCCAAGCATCCGGCCTTGTAGCCGAAAATGTGAAAGAAGGGATTCACGATGAGATAGCGATCGCCAGTGCGAAGATCGGCCCAGTCGCACCAATCGAGGTAGGCGCGCAATGTCTGGCCGTGGGTCATGACCACGCCCTTGGGGCTGCCAGTAGTGCCCGAGGTAAAGACAATGTCGCACGGAGCGTCCGGGGTGATAGCGGCCACGCGTTCGTCTATTACGGATTCGTTGACGACTGAGCCGCTGCGTACGAACTCGTTGAGTGGGACCACGGGAATTGGGACCCGCGCCGCGGTTTCGCCCGAAATCAGCACGACTTGCGTTAACTCCGGTAGGTCAACGCCTGCATCGGCGAGCAGCAATGGATAGTCGGTGTCGAGAAATCCGCTCACGGTGAACAGCACTTTGGCGCCGCTGCGAGCGAGGATAAACGCAGCTTCGGCCCCCTTGAAGCGGGTATTGACCGGAACCAATACCGCGCCGACCATCGTGACACTGAGAGCCGAAACGATCCATTCGAACGAATTCGGAGCCCAAACCGCAACTCGATCTCCAGATTCGATTCCGCCCGCGATGAGCGCTTGAGCCGATTCGGTCACGCAATTCAGCAACTCGGTGTAGCTCACCCGGCGGCCACTGCAGACGATTGCCAGCGCGTCGTCGTAGCGCTGCGCGCCGTCGCGAACCATCGCTGGGATCGACGGCCACTCAACTTCGCTGCGCACAGATCACCTCAACTCCACAACAGAGAATGTCGCTACCATAATTTGAGAGGGGCAGTATCGCAAACGTGATCTTGGCTCCGAAAATCGGCTGCACTCCCAGCAGGGTTGTATATCGCCCAGAGTCACCATATTTCGGGACCGCGATGGTCCCCACCACCCGGATCTAGGTACCCATTTATGTGTGTATACACAGGATTTACCTACTGTGAGTGTTCCATTCCCGCTCGTGTGGAATGGGATTCGGTACTTGATGCAAACCGTGTTCTCGCGATACGGTAATCCACTTCCACCTGTTGGTCATTTGGAACACCAGCGGCACCATCCGGCACTCGAACCAGCCAACTTATGTTGAGGCACGCCCAGTATGTCCGAGCCCCCATTCGAAGGATCTGCAAGCTCGCTCACCCAAGCGGTGCTTGACGGCGAAGCTGAACGTCTCGCCGACCAGGCCGAGTCAGCTGAAGCGCGGGTCCTCAACGATGAGGAATTGCCAGGCGTAGGCGGCGCGGCTATGTCGTTGCGCGACGGTGTGAAAGTCGGCGGTGCGAAATTGCTCGCGGTGCTTGCTGCGCTCAACGTCGTTGATCAGCTCGATACCAGGGTCGCGCCGGTGCTTGCCCCGGACATCAAGCGGTCACTCCACATGAGCACTGGGGCCATCGCCATCTCCAGCGTCGGCGGGACGTTGTTCCTGGTCGTCGGCGGATTATTCTTCGGAAGAATTGCCGATCGCAACCGTCGTACGACGATTATCGGGGTCGCCACGGCCGCCTGGGGATTGCTCACCTTGCTCACGGGAATCGCAGCAAACTCGCTGTCGTACTTCATCGCTCGAGCCCTTTCGGGCTTTGGCCGTGCCAACACTCAGGTTGTGCAACAGCCGGTGTTGGCGGATGCGTATCCAATCCAGGCCCGCGCCCGCATTTATGCGCTTCACGGATTGGCCGGTGGCTTCGGCGGTTCGATCGCACCGGTTGCGGTCGGTGCGATCGTTTCGGTCGTCGGCGGACCATCTGCGTGGCGCTGGGGCTTCGCCGCGATTGCTTTACCGACGGTGATTATCGGCATGATTGCGCTGTTCATGCCCGATCCGCCGCGTGGTCAGTTTGAACAGCTCGAGACCATCGGACAAGTGCTCTCCACCGCGGACGCGCCGCCAATCTCGCTTTCGGCTTCGTACCAACGAATCATGAAGATCCGCACGTATAAGTCAACGTTGGTGGCCTTTACGGCGCTCGGTGCAGGGTGGGTCACTACACCGATTTTTGTCAATGTGTATCTCGATGAACACTTCCATCTGAATACGTTTCGTCGCTCGCTGGTGCTGATGGTTCCCGGTTTTTTGGCGTTCGTCGTGGTGCCCCTCGCCGCGAAACGCTTCGACAACCTTTTTCGTGCGAGCCCTACGAAAGCCCTGGTGTTCATTGGGGCATTGTTCATACCTGCGGGCATCTTCTCCGCGGTCCAGATGGCTATGCCATCGGTGTTGTTGTTCACCATCGCATCAGGAATTGTCGGCGTGTTGCTTGCCGCACAACTCGCGATGCTCGGGCCGTTGTTCGCAGCCGCGAACCCCTATTACCTACGCTCGCAGGGCATCGCGATCGGTATGGGCATGATTTTGGGCATCGGAGGTTTCGGTGGCTCGCTGATCGGAGCGTTACTGAACGAAGGCACGAGCCTCAAGTTCACCATTCTTGCGTTGTCAGTCCCAACAAACATCGTTGGTGGATTCCTGCTCATGAACGGCGCGCGTTTCATTCGCAACGACATGTCGCTAGTCGTTGAAGAAATCCGTGAGCTCGAAGCCGAGCAACAGCGCCTTGCCGCGAACCCCGAAGATATTCACGTTTTGCAACTGCGCAATATTGATTTCTCGTACGGCCAAGTGCAGGTGCTGTTCGACGTCAACCTTGATATCCGCAAAGGTGAAACGCTCGCGCTGCTCGGCACCAACGGCGCGGGGAAATCAACTGTGTTGCGTGTCATCAGCGGGCTTGGCGTGCCGTCGCGTGGGGTGGTTCGGCTCAACGGTCACAACATCACGCTGTGTTCGCCAGAGACTCGCGTGAAGTGGGGTATCCATCAGCTCGCGGGTGGTAAGGCCACGTTCCCGCCGATGTCCGTGCGCGAGAACCTTGAAATGGCTGGGTTTTTGTACCGCAAGGATGCAAACATTCATCGCGATCGATTCGATCGTGCCGTCACGATTTTTCCCGAACTCGGGGAACGCCTCGACGACGCTGCGGGTTCGTTGTCGGGAGGTCAGCAGCAAATGCTCGGGCTCGCGATGGCGTTAATGCACGACCCGGAGATTTTGCTCATCGACGAACTTTCCTTGGGTTTGGCGCCCGTGATGGTCGAAGGTTTATTGGAGATCGTGGATCGCCTGAAACGCGAAGGCCAAACGATGATCATCGTGGAGCAATCGTTGAACATCGCACTGGCGCTGGCCGAGCGAGCGATTTTCATGGAAAAGGGTCAAATCCGTTTCGAGGGGCCGTCCCAACAGTTACTCAAACGCGATGATCTTGTGCGCGCCGTGTTCCTTGGAGATACGAACTCGTGAATCTTGCAACGTTGACGATCACGAAACAGGTCGTCTTTAGCGGCCTCATCAGCGGACTGTTGTATGGCCTGCTTGCGCTCGGAATTATCTTGGTCTATCGATCGAGTCGTGTCATCAACTTCTCAGTCGGAGCAGTCGGTGCGCTATCGGCATCGCTGTTGTTGCTGTTGGTTTTGAAATTCCATTGGAACTTTTGGCCGGCTGCGATCATCGCAGTGCTGGCAGGGGGTGGCTTCGCCGCCATCGTCGAAACCACAGTGATCACAAGGCTCTTTCGTGCTCCACGGGTGATTCTGCTTGTAGCCACAATTGGCGTCTCTGAGATTGCGCAAGCCGCGCAGTTTGCGCTGCCCCGAAGCGATTCCGAAGGTATCGCTAAGTTCCCGACTGCGTTTCACGGGCTGTGGGCTGTCGGCAATGTTCGGGTGAAAGCGGCGGATATCTCAGCGCTAGTAGCCGTCCCGTGCTTGATGTTTGCGCTGCATTGGTTCTTGTCGCGGACGCTCACCGGAAAGGCAGTACGCGCGGCGGCTGCGAACCCAGATCGAGCGCGGCTATCCGCGATCAACCCGAAGTTGTTATCGACATTGGTCTGGACCCTCGCCGGGCTCCTCTCGGCAATTTCGTTTATTTTGGTAGCAGGAGTCGATGAAAACACGAGCGGACTTAGCTCCCTCGGGCCAAACACACTTAGCCGCGTTCTGGCCGCGGCGCTCATCGCTCGCATGGCGTCGTTTCCGAGAGCACTGATCGGTGGTATCGCAATTGGCGTTGTCGAATCAGTCGCGGGTTATAACGCAACATCGAAACAAACTGGCGTACGCGACGCGCTGCTCTTTGTCGCCGTGCTGGTCGCGACGATTGCGCTCGCACGGCGCGCGGATCGCGATGAAGACGCATCGTTTTCATTCGCGCCCCGCGCTCGCCCGATCCCTGATCGGCTGCGAGGGATCTGGTGGATCGAACGTCTCCCGCGGATTGTCGGTGGCCTTGCCCTCATAGTCGCGATCATCGTCCCTCAGATTTTCAACACGCCGTCGCGCCAGATCTTGTACGCCCGCATGTTTATTTTGGCGCTGGTTGCACTATCGCTTGTGCTGCTCACGGGATGGTCGGGCCAGGTTTCTTTAGCGCAAGCCGCCTTCGCCGGGATTGGCGCCTTTAGCTACGCGGCACTCACCAACGGGAACCGCCTCGGTATTGGCTACGGCACGCACCGTTTTGTTATCGACTTCCCCAGGCTGCCGGCTGGAATCGCGTTCGCGGCGATCATGGTCGTGTGCGCAGCGATCGCCGCTTTGGTTGGGGCCGGTGCGCTGCGGATCCGAGGCCTGCTGCTTGCTGCGGTCACGTTCACGTTCGCGCTCGCAGTCCAGCAGTACGGATTGCGTCGACCATTTTTCGCTGGGCCTATCCCGGGCGCCGGCGTATCAGTGAATCGTCCGATGTTCGCGTCCGTCAATTTCAATAGTCAACGGGCGTACTACTACCTGACGCTGGCGATACTTGCGTTGACAATGATGTTCGTTGCTCGATTGCGGCGCCATGGCTTTGGTCGAGGCGCAATCGCAGTGCGTGATAATGCCGATTCGGCCGCGGCCTACACCGTCTCGCCGACAATGACGAAGCTTCGGGTGTTTGCGATCTCTGGCAGTATCGCAGGTAGCGGCGGCGCGCTCCTTGGCATGTTGTTCGGCAACCTCACTGGTGATCAAATTGCCGCTGTCGACGCGTCAATACAGTCGGTGGCCATTGCGGTGATTGGTGGCGTCGGATCGGTAGCTGGGCCGATTCTCGGATCGCTTTGGGTGATCGGACTCCCTGCGTTTTGGCCTAAGAGCACGATCGTGCCGTTACTTTCGGGTGGATTCGGCTTGATCGTTTTGTTGATGTACCTGCCCGGCGGGCTGGTGCAGCTCGGATATGCAGCTCGCGACACGTTGTTCCGGTGGGCCGAGCGTCGGCTCTCCGAAACCGAAACCGAGACTGCGACGAAGCCGCGCGCGGTTCCGCGGTCGCCGCAGGTTCGCAAAGCACCGGCATCGGCAGCGGCGGGCAATGTGCTGACGACAACATCAGTTTCGGTCAACTTCGGTGGTCGGATTGCTGTGAACGACGTCTCGATCTCGTTGGCCGCAAATGAAGTGGTTGGTCTCATTGGAACCAATGGCGCTGGTAAATCAACCTTGATGAACGCAATCGGTGGATACGTGGCGTGCCAAGGGCGAATCGAGTTGTTGGGCACGGACATTTCGCAACGCAAAGCCGAGCGTCGAGCTCGCATTGGACTCGGGCGCACGTTTCAGAACGCGACACTGTTTGGCGATCTCACCGTGCGCGAGACGTTACAGATTGCACTGGAAGCCCGGCATCGCAGCAGTTTTGTGAGCACAGCGTTGTTCTTGCCGCGGAGCTTTCGGGTGAACAAGGCTCAGCGCAACGATGCCGATGAGATCATTGCGTTTCTCGGTCTCGGTCGTTACGCCGATCGGTTCTGCGGTGAGCTCTCAACCGGCACCCGTCGCATTGTTGAACTCGGTGCACTGCTTGCGTTGGATGCACAAGTCTTGTGCCTCGATGAACCCACCGCCGGCGTCGCGCAGCGCGAAACTGAGGCGTTTGGGCCACTCTTGCTGCGCATCCGTGATGAGCTCCAAGCATCGCTCATTGTCATTGAGCACGACATGCCGCTCATCATGTCAATTTCCGATCGTGTGTACTGCATGGAAGCGGGCCAGGTCATCGCGCACGGAAGCCCCAACGAAGTCCGCAACAACCCCGCCGTGATCGCGTCGTATCTCGGCACCGACCAACGCGCCATCGCACGAAGTGGCGCAACGAGCTAGAACGTTCACAACCGTCCCATCCAGGAGGATCCATCATGTCCAAATTCTCTCGTAAGCGCGGCCTCGCTGCCGTCGCGATACTGAGTGTGTTCGCCACCGCGTGCGGCTCCAGTAAAGCCACCGCACCAAAATCGACCACTACGCAAGGCGCAACCGACGGCAAGAACACCGCAAGTGCTACCGGAGTCACCGCCGACACGATCCGCATTGGCTTTTCGTACCCGGATCTAGGGCCTCTGAAAAGCTTTTTGCATCTCGACAATGGCCCCTACGACAAAATGATTCAGGCAATCGTCGATGGTGTCAACCAAGGCGGCGGCATTAACGGGCGCAAACTCGAAGTCACGATCGCGGGGTTCAACCCTGTAAATGCGCCCGAGGGTCTCGCGGCCTGCACGAAATTCACTGAGGATAAGACAGTTTTCGCCGTGCTTGGAGGCTTTAAGGACAATGTTCACAACCTGTGCGTTGTGCAGAAGCACAAGACCATCTTGATTAGTGGATACGGCTCCGATTACAACGCCACGATTCTGAAACAGGCGCAAGCACCATGGGCGACATGGTCATCGAGTGATGAACGTTCCTTGAAGGCGACCGTAAAAGCACTCGACGCCGTGAACAAACTGAAGGGTCACAAAATCGCGGTTGAAGGCCAAACCCCGGAATCGCAGCCGTTGGTCGAAATGATGAACCAGACGTTGAAAGACGCCGGACACTCTGTCACCGACAGCACGGTCAACGATGTACTGGCGACCGACATCCCAGCATTCAACAAGCAGGACAAGATCATTTCCCAACGTTTCAAAGATCAAGGTGCGGACGTTCTCTTTGTGGTTGGTGGAACCGTTCGGCCAGGCAACTATGACGCAGTTGGCTGGCATCCATCGGTGTTCGTAACTCAAACGTCCCTCGTGACTGCCGGAGTCGCCACCGATTCAGTGAGCCAATTCCCGTTTGTTGGCGCGGTTGGCAATTCACGCGACCCCGATGCGGGATTCAATAGCGACGCGATGAAACAATGCCGCGCAGCGTACAAGAAGGCCTCGGGCATCGAAATTCTCGATGCGGTCGGCGATCATGGAGTGGACCCAGCCACTGGCAACGTGGGCATGACCCAGGTGTGTTCGGCACTCATGATCTTCGTCGAAGCCGCCAAGAAGGCGGGAGCAAACCTCACACCGGCAACGTGGAAAAAAGGACTCGAATCTATTGGTTCGATCGCGCTTCCAATCGCTCCGACGTCATCGTTCGGTCCGGGTAAGTACGACGCTGCGGACACCTTCCAACTTGAACAACACGACAAGCGCTGGACGCTGACCGGAACGATTCCAGAATTCGTGCCCGTCGGTGCTGAGTTCAAATTGTGACGAACTGATGGCTCCGGGTGTTGAACCAATAAACGATTCCATTTTGCCGTTCGAAATTCGTATCGATGATGCGGTGCTTGAGGATCTTCGGCAGCGTTTGGCCCACACCCGGATCCCTGATGAGGTCGCGAACGTTGGGTGGGAGTACGGGATGCCGTACTCCTATCTGCGTGAGCTCACCGACTATTGGCAGCACTCTTACGACTGGCGGGTGCAGGAAGCCAAGCTGAACGAATTTGATCACTTTCGTGCCAGCGTCGGCAAACAGCTAGTTCATTTCATTCACGCACGCTCGCCGCACCCCAATGCGTTTCCCTTGCTGCTGACCCACGGCTGGCCGGGATCCGTCGTGGAATTCCTCGAGGTCATACCGCGCCTCACGAATCCTGAACGTTTCGGCGGGGATGTTCGCGACGCGTTTCATGTGATTGCGCCGTCGTTGCCGGGCTACGGCTTCTCCGAAGCAACGCTAGAGCCCGGATGGGATATCCGCAGAGTTGCGCGCGTATTTATTGAATTATTGGCCACTCTCGGGTACGAACGTTACGGTGCCCAAGGCGGTGATTGGGGCGCGCAGGTCACAACTAGAATTGCCCTGTTCGATCCTGAGCATTGCGCGGCAATCCACGTCAACATGCCGATCGCGAGTAAGCCTGCCGACGGACCGCCGTTAACGGAACAAGAGCAAGCCGATCTCAAGGATTTTCAACGCTTTCAGCGCGACGAATCGGCGTACGCGATGCTGCAAATGACGAAGCCACAAACGGTGAGCGCAGCACTCAATGATTCGCCCGCGGGTCTGCTTGCGTGGATCATTGAAAAGTTTCACTCATGGAGCGATTGCAATGGCCATCCAGAAAATGTATTCACGCGCGATCAATTGATCACGAACGTCATGCTCTACTGGACCACCCAAACGATCGCATCTTCGGCTCGCCTGTACCGCGAAACGCGCATCGCCGACGCCCAAGAAAAAACACCACCGTTTGTTGCGGTGCCCACCGGCGTGGCGCGGTATCCCAAAGAGATCTTGCGGTTTCCGCGTTCGTGGGTCGAGCAGCGTTACAACGTGACGCACTGGAACGACATGCCCAGAGGCGGGCATTTTGCTGCGATGGAACAACCTGAACTGTTCGTCGCCGACGTCCAAACATTCTTCCGAACGATTCGCTGAACGACACCATAGGATTCGTGATGACTACAACTACCGGTTCCGCCGACAGCGTCCTCAAGTACGATCCTTACGACGTTGCAATCAACGCGGATCCATACCCGACGTTTCGACGGCTGCGCGAAGAAGCACCGCTTTACTACAACGATGAATACGACTTTTACGCGTTGAGCCGCTTCGACGATGTCGAGCGAGCGCTCGTTGACCGCGAAACCTACATCTCGGGTCGAGGCGGAATTCTGGAATTGATCAAAGCAAATATCGAGATGCCATCCGGCATTTTGATTTTCGAAGATCCTCCCACCCACACCTTGCATCGTGGTTTGTTATCGCGGGTATTCACTCCGAAGAAAGTGCTCGCGCTCGAGCCCCAGATCCGCCGGTTCTGTAGCGACAGTCTTGATCCCTTGATCGGCTCCGACGGTTTTGATTTCATCGCGGACCTTGGCGCACAAATGCCGATGCGCGTGATCAGTATGTTGCTCGGCATCCCGGAGCAGGATCAAGCGGCCATCCGCGATCGAGTCGATGCGTCGCTGCGCACCGAAGCCGGGCGACCAATGGATAGTTCCGCCGACGACATCATGAGCGGCGCGATCTTCGCCGATTACATCGATTGGCGTGCGGAGAACCCCTCCGATGATCTCATGACCGAGCTCCTCAATGCTGAATTCATTGACGAATCCGGCGTAACCCGCACGCTCAAACGCGAGGAAATTCTCACGTACGTCAATGTGTTGGCTGGTGCTGGAAATGAAACCACGACCCGTCTCATCGGCTGGACGGCAAAGTTGTTGGCGGAACACCCCGATCAACGAGCGGCGCTCGTTGCAGATTCCTCGCTGATTCCAAACGCGATCGAAGAGATCCTGCGTTACGAAACTCCGGCACCTCACGTGGCTCGCTACGTGAATCACGATATCGAGGTCTACGGAAAAACTGTCGCCGAGGGTAACGTCATGATGTTGCTCAATGGCTCGGCGAACCGCGATAGTCGCCGCTTCGAAGCTGGCGACACTTTCAATATTCGTCGTAGTATTCGCCACCACCTCACGTTTGGCTACGGCATCCACTTTTGTCTGGGAGCGGCGTTGGCTCGTATGGAAGGCCGGATCGCCCTCGAAGAAGTACTCAGGCGATTTCCGGAGTGGAACGTTGATTTCTCCCGAGCCAAGCTGTCGATGACTTCGACGGTGCGCGGCTGGGCAACCTTGCCGGTCACGCTGTGACTCCGACGGGTTCGCCCGATGAGCTGATCATCACGCAAATCGGAGCGGTTCGTATCGTGCGAATCAATCGCCCAGAAATACGCAATGCCCTGACGCAACGTCTGTTGAACCGCATCGGAGCGACAATGCTCGATGCGGAGAGAAAGGATGAAGTTCGCTCGGTTGTGATTACGGGAACGGGTGACCGTGCCTTTTGCGCGGGAATGCAGTTGAGCGGCTTCGAAAGCGACGGTGACGGCGGCATCGACGATACAACTGATATTGATTCGGCGGCCGCAATGGACGGATTCATGCGGTGCATTAACGGTGAATTGAACATTCCATTAGTAGGCGCGGCGAATGCAACCGCAGTTGGCGGCGGGCTCGAACTCTTGCTCGGTTGCGATGTGATCATCGCCGCGGACCACGCGCGCTTTGGATTCCCCGAGGTGCAGCGCGGCATGTTCGCGGCCGGGAGCGGTACGCGGATCGGTAAGCGAATCCCGATGGGCATTGCGAGTGCGTTGATGTTGACTGGCGATTTGATTGATGCGACGAGAGCGTACGAGATTGGCTTGGTGAACGAAGTTGTCGCGGCCGACGAGGTGTTGGGCTGTGCGCTTGGTTACGCGCAACGCGTCGCCGCGAACGCGCCCCTCGGCGTCGCGGCTACGAAGGAACTGTTGCGCCTTGCCGTTGAGGACCCAACCCAGTGGTCGCAACGCATGGAACATTGGCGTGGTGTCGTCTACTCCAGCGAAGATGCCCAGGAAGGCCCGGCCGCGTTCGCGCAGAAACGACCGCCCGTCTGGAAAGGGCGCTGACTCACGTGCGCGCTGCCGTTTGCAGTGAGTATGGCCCTCCCGAAGTCGCGCACATCCAGGTGATGCCCGCCCCTGCCATGAGCCCGACCCAAGCTCGCGTGCGCGTGTCCGCCGCTTCGGTGAATTTCCCTGATGTATTGATCATGGCCAACGAATACCAGATGCAGGTCCCGACCCCCTTCATTCCTGGTAGTGAATTTTCGGGCGTCGTCGTTGAAACGGGCGACGATGTTGGCACCGCTGCTTCAACGGTCAAAGTCGGTGATCGCGTTGTAGGAACGGTCTTGTGCGGTGCGTTCGCGCAGGAGGTGACGGTTGAGGCAGAGATGCTGACTCCAATTCCTGATGGCGTCGACCTGTCGATCGCCGCCGCGTTTGGCGTCGCCCACCGGACTTCGTATCACGCGTTGCGGTCGGTGGCTCGCGTGCAACCCGGAGAGGAACTCATCGTGCTCGGAGCCGGTGGTGGCGTCGGGCTTGCTGCAGTGCAGCTTGGTTCTGTACTTGGAGCATCGGTCACGGCCGTTGCGTCCTCGCCGGCAAAGTTGGATGCTGCGGCAGCGCGTGGCGCCACGAAATTTGTTAACTACCGAGAGGTTGACCTCCGCAGTGCGCTCAAGGAGCTGCTCCCTGGGGGAGCCGATGTTGTGCTCGATCCGGTGGGCGGTGATCTTGCTGAGCCCGCACTCCGTTGCTTGCGGTGGGGCGGTCGGTTCGTGACCGTCGGTTACGCGTCCGGAACGATCCCGCGGATTCCGTTGAATTTGGTGCTCCTCAAAGGCATCCAAGTTCTTGGCTTTCAGTTTCTGAATTTCGCGGTGAACGCCGCGGACGAAATGCAACGCAACGAGGCGGAACTACTGGACCTGTTGGTGAGCGGCCGAGCCGTTCCGCACATCGGTGCAACGTTCGCGTTCGAAGATGTTGTAGCCGCCCTCCGCATGGTCGCCGATGGTCGAGCGATCGGCAAGGTCATGCTGGACCTGGGCAGTCAGTGACTATGGTGATGAAAAATTCTGGTGGGCGCGCACTTGCGGAATCCGCACGAAAAGCTCCGGGAAAGGCTGGGTTGGTGGCGGCTATACGGTTTCGGGTTGCATACCGGGCCGGATGTTTTGGCCATCGAGTTGCATGCCGTTGAGGCGGATCGCGGTGCCGTTCACGAAAATGTGTTGCATTCCTGTGGGTTCTTCTGCGGTGAGCCGTTCGCCGTCTGCGGGAAAATCGCAGACGCGCTTCAACGGGCCAGTGCCGACTGTCGCGGGATCGAATACACAAATGTCGGCCCAATAGCCCTCTCGCAGATAGCCCCGGCCCACGAATCCGAACATGTCAGCGGGTTCACCGGTGAGTTTTCGCACGGCCTGTTCCAACCGCAGCGCTTGCCGTTCGCGAACCCACTTGCCGAGTAGATCGGTAGGCAGTGGAGCATCGCAGAGCTGATCAACGTGGGCGCCCGCATCAGAAAGTCCGAGGATGACATGTTCGGTATTGAGCAAGAGCTCGACGGCATCAAGATCATCGTTCGCGATGTACGCCCGGAAACGAGTTTCGAGATCTTCAGTGAGCGCGATCTCGCACAACACATCGAGCGGATGACACCCGCGCTCGCGTGCGAGTTCGCTCACTCGTCGTCCGACCAACGCAGGAAACGTGTTTGATTCCGAAACTTCAAACGTGGACCAACGCGGTTTCATCGGTGAGAGTTCAAGATCTTCGGCCGCGAGCCGGCGCCATTCTGGGTCGCCGTAGGCTGCAATTCGAGCCTCGCGATCGCCCTGCAACAGCGCGCCAAACACCTTGCCGGTATTGAGGTTGTACGCATCGGCCATCGTGAATTGCATCGTGAGTGGCCGCGGAGTGACCTGCGGCCATACATTCGCGCCAGCCGCATTGCCTTGGTCATGGAGTCGCACTGCTTCGAGGTGTTTGCCGCCGGGCGCGGCGAACAACGGATACGTAAACGGACGCCCAACGCGAGGTTGCCATTCGTAGACGTCGGCGTAGGTGCATTGTTCTCCGGGAGTGATGAGGATCACGCCCTTGCCGGCGTCGCCAGTTGCTCTGAACAACGCGTGTACTTCTTTGCGATCGGCGTAGCGGCTCGGTACCGGTTTACCGTCGACCCCGCGATGCGCGTACGAGAAGCTGGTCGAGAAACCGGCGGCACCCATGCCGATCGCTTCGCGCACCAAAGCGCACATTTGCGCAATCTCTACATCGTTAGCCACGCGTTCGTAAGCTGCGGCGCCCATCACGAAGAGTCGCAACGCGGAATGGCCGATATACGCAGTGAAGTTCAAGGTAGTGCCGCGTGCGTGAACCGCTTCGAGATATTCGGGAAAGGTTTCAAAATCCCACACGACTCCGGCGAACAGCGTCGCGGGGTCCATATCTTCAACGTTTTCGAGGGTGTGCACGATGGCGGCACGTTGATCAGATCGGGTCGGCGCGATCGTAAATCCGCAGTTGCCAGCGACGACGGTTGTGACCCCGTGATACGACGACGGCCGCAGTGCCGGATCCCAAAACACCTGCGCGTCGTAGTGCGTGTGAATGTCAATGAATCCGGGAGTGACCGCGTAACCGTTGGCGTCGACGATTTGCGATCCGGTCAATCCCACGCCAATTTCGCGGATCTTGCCGTTCGCGATGCCGATATCGGCCGCGACTCCCGGCGCGCCGGTGCCGTCGTAGATCGTTCCATGCTGAATCACGATGTCGTTGCTCATTTGCGGAGCTCCTTGCGGGCCCGCGGGGGCGAACCTGCGGTTGCGCCGCCATCGACGGGCATCACGATGCCCGTAATTTGCGCCGAACGGTCGCTCGCGAGAAACAGGGCAGCCTCGGCGACATCATCGGGCGAAGCCATCCGTTGCAGCGGCTGCATCAATCGCACGATCACGCTCTGATCAAACGCCGCATTCATCGCGGTTGCGATGTGCGCGGGCGCGATGCAGTTAATTCGGATGTTGTATTGGGCAAGATCGACTGCAGCCGAGCGGCTGAAGTGAATCACGCCGGCTTTGGACGCCCGATATGCCATGACCCCCGAACCTGCATTGATGCCGCCAATCGAAGTGATATTGATCACCGTTCCGCCGCCATGTTCAGCCATGTGCCGTGAGGCGCGCTGCGTCCCCACCATCACACCGAACAAGTTCACGCCCATAATTGTGTTGAAATCGGCGAGATCATCTTCGAGGAATGTCTTTATCGAACCGCCAACGCCTGCGTTGTTCACCATGATGTGCAACCCGCCGAAATCGGTGACCGCTCGATTGATGAGTGCTTGGACTTCGTCGGCACTCGACACGTCGCACCGCTGAAAGATCGTGTTGGCTCCGATCTGATTGGCAAGCGCGTCGCCCTTGTCCGCATTGAGATCCGCAATCACGACGCTCGCCCCTTGCTGCGCGAACCGAGCAACCATCGCGGCACCTAAGCCACCGGCACCGCCGGTAACAATCGCAACCTTGCCGGCTAGCTCGCCTTGCGTGCTCATGGCTATGCCTCTTCAATCCAGTAGCCCGGCGCAGTGTTGACTCCGTTGCGCTCGAAGATCGCCGAGATTTCGTTGAGGTCTTGCGCGCTCAAATCCCAGCCCAATGCCCCGACGTTGTCCTCGACCTCTGCCACCGTGCGGCACCCAACGAGTGCTGTGCTGATGGCTGGGTTCGACGTCGTCCAGCGCAATGCGAGCTGCGCCAAACTTTTCCCGTGGCTCGCGGCGAGCACCTTGAGTTCTTCGACTGCTGCGATGTTGTTCGTGAAATGATCGGCGCCAAACAGTGATTCAAAGAGTTTGATGGACCCCATGTTGGGAGCTCGCGACCGCCAATCATCGGCCGCGAACACAGTGTCCTTGTTGAATGCACCCGCCAAAAGGCCGTACGCCAGCGAACCGTAAGCCATCACCCCGATCGATTCTTGCTCACAATACGGAAAGACGGATTCCTCCATTCGCTGGTCGAACATGTTCCAGCCGTACTGCACTACGTCAACCCGCCGGGCCGTGTTGCACTGCTCGATTTCGTCGCGTTTGAAGTTGGAAAGCCCAACAAAACGGGCTTTGCCTTCTTGCACAATCGCTTCGAGTGCGGCCATCGTTTCTTCGAACGGCGTGTTGCGATCGGGCCAATGCACCAGATACACATCGACGTGATCGGTTCCGAGATTCGTCAAGCTCTTTTCGATCGAGGCCTTCACCCGCGCCGGGCTGCTATCGCGCAGGTTCGGCATTTCGCGATAACCCATCCCGAATTTGGTGACGACGATTGCTTCATCGCGTCGATTTCCGAGGGCTGCCGCGAGCGCACGTTCCGACGCGCCTTGGCCGTAACCTTCAGCGGTATCGAAACAATTCACGCCCAGGTCCAGTGCCCGGCTAATCGCGCGTTCGAACTCCGCGGCTTCGATATCGCCGTAGCCACCGCCTATTTCCCAACAGCCAAACCCGATCGCCGAGACGTCGAGGCCGGTCGTGCCGAACGGTCGATACTCCATAGTTGCCTTTCATAACGCAGTGTTCGTTAGGACATTCGGTAGGTGACGGGGAGTCGTTTGATACTCCCATTGACGGCGGATGCCAATCGCTCGACTGGGCCCGCGAGTTCAAAGTGCTCAAGCCGAGCAAGGAGATGGCGAAAGATCGTTGAGAGTTCTGCGCGCGCGAGATGCGCACCCATGCAAAAGTGCTCACCGAACCCAAACGTCAGGTGTTGATTCGGCCGACGATCAATGCGAAACGCGAACGGATCTGCAAACGCGTCTTCATCGCGGTTTGCCGAGGCGTAGTACAACGCGAGCTGGTCGCCTGCGGCGATCTTCACCCCGCGGATTTCGCAATCTTCATTCGCGACGCGGATGAAATGGCTGATGGGGCTGACCCAACGCAAGATCTCGTCGACCGCTTCGGGAAGGAGGTCTGGGTTCGTCTTCAGCTTTTCCCACTCAGCTGGATGTTCCGCGAACGCCAGGAGGCCACCGCTGATCGCATTGCGAGTGGTTTCGTTGCCGGCTTCCACGATCAATTCGCAGTATTGCAACAACTGTGTTTCGGTGAGCGGTTCTCCGTCAATTTCGGCTTGGGTCAATTCGCTCACCAGATCTTGCTGCGGATCGGCACGACGCGCCGCGATGAGGTCCACGAAATAGTGATGCAATTCGCCGCGCGCCCGTTTGATGGTTTGGCTCGGGGTCTCGCCGTCGCGTCGAAAATCTGGATCGTCTTTGCCGATGACTTCATTGGTTAAACGAAACATCAAATCCCAATCCTTAGGCGGCACGCCAAGAATCCAAGCCACGATGCCCAGCGGCAATGGTGCCGCGATGCGCTCCACGAAATCGCACTGCGAATCTGCTCCGTTGGTCGCCGCGGTATCAATGATTTCGATAGCTATGCGTTCTACTTCTTCGTTGCGAAAACGCACCGCTTTCGGAGTAAACCGCGCGTTCGCGACTCGACGCATGGGGCCGTGGCGCGGCGGATCGAGCATCACCAGCATGTCGACAGCAGGCATCGGCCGTGCGCCCGCACGCGCCAGTGTGATTCCTTGCGCGCTGGAAAACTTCGAAGCCTGTTTCGAAATATCCATGATGTCTGCATGTTTCGTGATCGCCCAGAACGGTTTGAATCCGGTAGCTTCGCAATACGCCACGGGAGCTTCGGCGCGCAGCTGGGCCCACAAATCATGCGGATACCCACGGAGCGCGAAGCGATCCGGATCAACGAGCTCGAGAGCATCAAATGAGAGCAAGTTGCATTGCCTCGCTGTGCACTCGGCGGCGAGTGATCTCCCGACTCGTTTCGATCCTCCGTCGCTCCTGAGCTCGTCCGACCACCGCATGTTGAAACGTGGGTGTGATGCTGAACATTTCTTGGGCCTACCTTGGGAGTCCGAGGATGCGTTCGCCGATGATGTTGCGTTGAATCTCGCTCGATCCGCCCATGATCGAATTTGCTCGTGTCGTCAAAAATCCCTCGAGCCAACCAGAGTCGTTGAGGAGCGCATTCAGACCTAGCAAGTTGACTGCTTGGTCATAAAATCGTTGGCTCAATCCCGCCCAAAATAACTTCACGATGCTTGAATGGGCGCCGAGTTCTTCGCCACGGGTGAGCCGTTCCAATGTCTGCGCGTTGTGTAATCGGAAGAGTTCGATCTCGATCCACGACTGTGCGAGTTTTTGACGAGCGACGGGGTTGCGTGCGAGCCCGGAGCTTCGTGTGATCGCCAAAAGCTTTTGCATCGCAAGCTCGTACAGCACCTGCTCCCGCCAGATGAAGGAAGCGCCGCGTTCGTTCGCAAGGGTTGTATTCGCGACGGACCAACCCTCATTGACCGGTCCGATCAGGTTGCGGGCGGGGATTGCGGCATTATCGAAGAATACCTCGTTGAATTCGCAATCGCCGGTGATCTGGCGCAGCGGCCGTACTTCGATGCCGGGAGTATTCATCGGAATCGCCAACATCGAGATGCCTTGGTGCGGTTTTGCGTGGGGATCCGTACGGACCAAAGCGATTCCCATATCGGCGTACGTGGCGTAAGACGACCACACCTTTTGCCCGGATACCCGATAGGTATCGCCGTCGCGCACGGCCTTGGTGGAAAGCCCGAGGAGATCACTTCCCGCACCCGGCTCACTAAAGAGCTGGCACCAAATATCGGTGCCGTCGAGAATTCGATGCATCCACTGAACTCGTTGCGCTTCAGTGCCGTGAACCATCAGCGTCGGGCCAACCAAACTGATGCCGGCTCGGCCCAACAACGGAGGCGTTCCCGCGCGTACTAACTCTTCGTTGTAAATCGCGACTTGCGCGAGCGTCGCGCCCCTGCCCCCGTATTCGACCGGCCAATGCACACCAACCCAACGAGCGGCCGCGAGCGTGCGCTGCCATTCGCGCAACATCGCCGTATCGTCGGCGTTCGCAGCAACGTGCACGGTGGGTGGCGGGTGTTCGGCCAGCCACGAGCGTAACTCTGCGCGAAAATCGGTCGGGAGCAGGTCAGTCATGCACGATCACGCGGTGGTCGCGGTCGGGGTGACCCCGCGGCCTACGGCCGTCCTGCGGGCCATGAGACCGTCTTGAGCTGCGCGTATTCGGCCATGCCGTAGTCGCCGAATTCACGCCCGATTCCGGATTGTTTGTAGCCGCCGAACGGACCCCACATGCTCGGGCCACCACCGCCACCATTGATCGTGACCGTGCCCGCTTGAATGCGACGCGCGATTTCGTACGCGCGGGTCGCGTCGGGATGGTTCACCGAAGCGGCCAACCCGAAGCGAGTGTCATTGGCGATACGAATCGCATCCTCTTCATCATCGAAAGGAATCGCGACCGCGACAGGTCCGAAGATTTCTTCCTGCGCGATCGTCATCGAACTGTCAACGTCCGCGAACAACGTTGGTTCAAAGTAAAAGCCCTTGTCGAGACCTTCCGGCCGTTTACCGCCGAAGGCCAAGCGCGCACCTTGTTCAAGCCCTGACGCAACAAAGCCTTCAACCCGTGTGCGTTGTGCTTCGCGAACCAACGGCCCGATTGCCGTTTTGGGATCGTTCGGGTCGCCTACTTTGAAGCGCGCCAACGACACCGCGACGGCATCGACCACATCGTTATAGATGCTGCGTTGTGCCAAAATCCGGGTGGGCAACGCACAACCCTGTCCAGCGTGAATTGTGTAGGCGTACGCCGCGCCAAATGCGAACTTGCTGATTTCGTAGCCGTCAAAAATGATGTTGGGCGATTTGCCGCCCAGTTCGAGCAGAACCTTCTTCAAACCTTGAGCAGCCTGGCCCATGATCAATTTGCCGACGGGATTCGAACCGGTGAAGCTCACCATGTCGACGGCATCATGCAAGGTGAGGTGTGCGCTCGCTTCATCATTGCCCGTCACGATGTTCAGCACGCCCGGTGGCAATTCTGCTTCGTCGGCAACTTCACCGAGTACGAAGGCCTCGAACGGTGTGAGTGGGGACGGCTTCAACACGACAGTGTTGCCCATCGCCATGGCGGGCATAATTTTCACCAAATTCAGGTACAACGGGAAATTGAACGGCGTTATCGCGGCAACCACTCCGATTGGTTCTTTGACGATGACGCCTTGGCCCATCCCGCGGGGCCCGGATTGCATCGGCAGTGACTCCATGAAGGGAAACGTGGCCGCGCGTTCAGCAAACCAAACCGAATACCGCATTGGCGTATCGAACTGCATTGCGTTCGCGATCTGGCGCGCGGCTCCCGCTTCCGCGATGATCAAATCGACTAGCTCAGGTTTCCGGCGCTCAAGGATCGAAGTGAACTTGAGCAACACTCGCGAACGTTCTTGCGGCGACATCCGCGGCCACGGACCATGATCAAAGGCGCGACGGGCCGCCATGATCGCCGCGCCGATGTCGGCGATACTCGCTTGTTGCACATGTCCGAACACTTCTTCGGTTGCGGGGTTAATAACTTCAATGAGTTCGTCGGTTGTGGCATCAACCCAATGGCCATCGATGTAGAGATTCGAGGTCTTGATTGCCGTCACGATTTTCCTTTGCCGTTCAGGCGATCTTGTCGAAGGTCAAGTGGAGGTTCTGGACTCCGCGCAACATGAAGGTTGGCGCGTAGGTGTAGTGCCGTTCGTTCGCGTTGCCGTGTTCGGTTTCGTTGATGCCGATGTTTTCGATGCGATCGAGGATGCGCTCGATGGTGATGCGGGCCTCCGAACGGGCGAGCGGCGCGCCCGCGCACGTGTGCAGACCAAAACCGAAACCGATGTGGTGGCGACCATTGGGGCGATCCAACTTGAATTCACTCGGGTTTTCGAACATCCGAGGATCGCGGTTTGCCGCACCGTTGAGCAGCATCACGGTCGTGCCCGCTGGCAGTTCAACGCCACCGATGGTCGACGGGACGCGCGACAAACGAAAGTCGCCTTTGATCGGGCTCTCCACTCGAAGCGATTCTTCGATGAACGCGGGAATCAAGCTGCGGTCGTCTCGCAATTTGATTTGGATGTCGGGGCGTTCACCAAGGAACTGAAATGCGTTGCCGAGCAGACGTGCGGTGGTTTCTTGACCAGCCGCAAACAGGTTGGCCGCGATGCGCATCGCATCAACGACATTGGGCAAGGTGCCGTCGGGGAACGTCGCTAGTGCGAGGCCCGTCATGACATCCTCGCGAGGCGTGCGCCGGCATTCTTCAATGTATTTCGTGAAGCGGTCGTACAAAAACTCCAACGGTTTATGGGCCATTGCCGCACCGTCGCTGGACCCCACTGCAGAACGGGCTCGGCGATTGCTTTGCAGCTCGTCTTGGAATTCGGAGTGATCCGCTTCGGGCACGCCCAAGAGATCGGCGATCACCAGCAGCGTGACCGGCGACGTGTATTCGGCGATCCATTCGCACGCGCCGTTGTCGATGAACTCGCTGATCTGTTGATCCGCGATGCGCCACATGAACGCTTCGTTTTCTTTGAGGCGTTTCGGTGTAATCAACCGCATCAACAATCCGCGGTGGTCTTGGTGTTTCGGCGGATCGAACGTCGGGAGTTGGTCGCTGAACGGCAATTCGTCGCGGTGTTGTTCGATCAAGTCGGTGACATCTTCGCCAACGAGTGGCACCGGAAAGCCTGGGAACGGCCCGCTGACTGCGTTGCAGGATGAGAAGGTGGCGTTGTCGTTGTAAATCACCTTGGCTTCGTCGTAGCCAGTCACCATCACCACATCGTGGAACGGTTCACGCCAGACCGCACCTTGCGACCGAAGCCATTCGAAGTACGGGTACGGGTTGTCGTAGAGGCTTCGGTCCGTGAAGAAGTCAATGGACGCAAAATCAGTGGTGTTCACGCGGCTGCTTCCGTGAGGTGGTTGCCGATTCAGGGCACGTGCGGACTAGGCGAAGAGTGAGCGAAGAGTTGGCTCGCGATAATGACGTATTCACCCTACAAGAGCGCCATTTTCGAAGCAAAACACCCGGCAGCGTCGCCGCGGCCGTGTGACGCTTCGATGTGTGGGTTCGCGAACTATCGGGGAACATCGCCCGCGAGGGTGATGCGGTGCATGATGCGCGTATGGCCGTGGTAGTCGTTGATCGGATTGTGCATGGCGCAACGGTTGTCCCAAAGCGCCAGCGACCCGACCTGCCAGCCGAACCGACACGTGAACTCGCGGCGCACCGCGCGTTTGAACAAAAACTCCAGAATCGGTCGGCTTTCTGATTCAGTCATGCCAACAAAGTGTGAGGTATGGGCGACGTTTACGTACAGCGCTTTGCGGCCGCTTTCGGGATGCGTGCGCACAACCGGGTGTTCAGATCGGTATTCCGTGAGATCCGGCGATTGCCCACCGTCTCGGATGCGATCTTCGCGCGTCTTCGAAACGTCGGCCCGTGCCGAACTGTTCACTGCTCGCAGCGGCGCAAGTAGCGTTTTCATTCCGTCGGAGAGGGAGTCGTACGCGGCGTACATATTGGCAAACAGCGTGTCGCCGCCAAACGGAGGTACCTCGCGCGCGATCAACATCGTCGCCATCGGCGGACGATCGAGATACACGGTGTCGCTGTGCCAGATCCCGCCAAAGTTCACGGTCTCATTGGGCAGTTTCGCGACCGCAATGATTTCCGGATGCTCGGTGAGCCCCTTCACAAACGGATATTCAACCGGCGTGCCGATGCGCCGGGCAAAGCGCAAGAAAGAATCGGGTGCGAGCGCTTGATCGCGGAAAAATACGACGAGGTGCGTGAGCCATATGGAGCGTATCTTGGCGACAACATCGTCGGAGAGTTCCGCGTCGAGATCGATTCCGCTGATAACTGCCCCAATGGCTCCCGCGATCTGAGCCACGGAAATCGTGTCGACAGAGTTGGTCATGAGGGCGGGTCCGTTTCTGATCGCAACTGTGCTCGCACATCAGTTTTGCGAATCTTGCCGGTAGCGGTGCGCGGGAAGTCGTCGACAATCACGAGTTGCTCCGGCCATTTCTGGCGAGCCAGGCCAACCTGCTTGAGATGGTCGGTAATCACCGTGAGCGCAATCGTCTTTGTTCCTGGAGCCAATCGAACGACTGCGGCGGCGCGCTCGCCGAGGCGTGAATCCGCAACCGCGACGACGGCAACCTCAATGATTTCGGGTACTTCAATGATTGCTTGTTCGACCTCGGCCGCTGAGATATTTTCGCCGCCGCGAATGATCATGTCGTTGATTCGATCACTGACCGTAAAGAAGCCCTGGTCGTCGAGAACACCCATATCTCCGGTGTGATACCAGCCTTCGTCGTCGAACACCGTGGCCGTGAGTGCAGCATTGGTGTAGCCGACGCAAAGGTCGGGGCCGCGCGACCAAATTTCACCGGCAACGCCGCAAGAGACATCCTCGCCCGCTTTATTCACGACGCGAATCTCTACGCCAGGCATCGCGCGGCCATCGGTTCCGTGCCGTTGCGCGGGTGGATCTTCGAATGATCCGCCCGTAATCGATGGGTGTTCGGTCGATCCGTAGGCACGAACCAAAGCGATTCCAAAGCGTGCCGCGCGTTCTCCGAGCTGCGTGGGGACGGGCGCTCCGCCTAAGCCCACTCGACGGATATTGCGCGCGTGCGCAGGTGTGAACTTTGGGTGGTCGAGCACGTTGGCCAAGAAGATCGAAGCTCCTGTGCCCGCGCCGATTCCAGCTTCGAGCATGATGTCGAGGGCCCGATCCACATCCCAGCGATCGATGAGGTGGATCGGTTCGCCGAGGCGCATCGGAGCCAACACTGCGCCCAACATTCCGGTGGCGTGGGTGACTGGAGAACCCATGAGATTCGGGCTTTTTGGCGTAATCCAGCCGAGGATGTGGTTGACCTCCGACACCAACGTTCGGTGCGTATGCATCACACCTTTGGGTGTGTTTGTGGTGCCGGAGGTATAGGCGAGAACGCAAACGTCGTCGGGGTTGGAATGTTCCAGATGCTCGACGGGCGCAGCGTTCATGATCGTGTTCCAGCGGACTCGCGTTCCGTGGGCGATGACTGATGGCGGCGGCGCATCCTCACTCGTCGGGACAACGATGTGCAGGTGTAGACCAGTGAGGGTGTTGGACGCGGCACCGTCGACGATGTCGATGTAATCAACGTGACCAAAGCGATCGGCGGAGATATATGCAACCGCACCGCTTTCTTCGAGAATGAACCGCACTTCCTTTGGGCCGTAAATGTGCACAATCGGCACCAACACGTACCCGCCCACCGCGAGCCCGTAGAAGGCCACGATTGCTTCGCGCCAATTTGGCATTTGGAACGCGACCGGGGAGCCCGCCGGGATACCGCTCGCTCGTAACCCCTCGGCCAACCGCAACGCATCGCGGTGAACCTCGGCGTAACTGAAATGGGCTGGCCGGGTTGCCGACCAGATATGGATCTGTGAATCGACTGCGGCACGCAGCGACGAATCGACGGCCTCGCCCAGTGTTTCGTTGGTCCACCATCCATCGGCGAGGTAGCGGTTGCGCAGCGATTCCGGGACCTCGCGAGGTGTCCAGCGGTTTCCCGCGCTATTTTGCGAAAGGGCCGATCTCATTATTTGAGAATAACCTTTCCGCATGACATCTGGCAGCCCGGCTTCTGAGGTCCCCTCGATCCTCGTGATCCGCATCGAACGGCGCAAACACACAATCGACTACCGAGCCGGTGACACAATCTTGGAAGCGGCTCGGCGCGGCGGCCTGCGCCCTCCCTTTTCGTGTGAGGCCGGTAATTGCGCAACGTGTATGGCACACCTCGACCAGGGTGAAGCAACGATGAGGGTGAATAACGCGCTGCCCGCCGACGAAGTCGAAGATGGCTGGATTCTCACCTGTCAAGCGATCCCCCGCGGGGCGACGGTGGTCGTTAACTATGAGCTCTGAATATTGCCTCGCTGTTCGCTCGGCGGCGAGATCCATGGCGACCGACTCCCTCACTCCGTTTGCATCGGCTCCTACGGTCGCCGCGCGATCGTTGTCGCCGTTGTGAAACTCTCGACCAGTTATAACTCGGGGCAGAGGGTGGCGAGGTAGTCGATTGTTCGTTGTTTGGACGCGATGCGTTCGTTTCGGGATGTTCCCCATGGCAGTACGCGAACCGCGAGATCAGTGACGCCCGCGTCGCGGAAACTTCGTAGCCGCGCCAAAATCGATGCTTCGGAACCCGCGGCGAGCAAATCGCCAATGTCGGTAGCGTCACCGTGTTCTAATAAGCGGATGTAGTTCGGTGAGTATTCGGCGTGGCCAAGGACCTGATTCGACCATGCTCGTGCCGCGTCGACATCGCCGTCGGAGCACAACGCGACCGGTATACCTGCCACGACACGCGGCCGCGGACGGCCAGCATTTTCTGCGGCTTTCGCCAAATTCGGTACGATGTGGCCACCGATTGCCCGCTCGTCGGCCATCCACAAAATCGTGCCTGAGGCCAGCTCGCCCGCGACTTTCAACATGAGGGGCGCGAGCGCGGCCACCAAAATCAGCGTGGGCGCTAAGTCGGTGACATCGATCGGACTATGAATTCGAAACGAACTGTTTTCGATATCGAACGGTCCCGGGCCGCTGAAGGCAACGTTGAGCGCCGCGACATAGTCGCGAATCAGGCGGGCCGGCTTTTCGTAGGTCAAGCCGAGCATGTCTTCGACAATCCAATGATGCGACGGCCCAAGCCCAAGGATGAATCGCCCCTCGCAAATGGCCTGTGTCGCGAGTGCCTGTTGCGCCATCGCGACCGGGTGACGGGTCTGGATCGGCATGACGGCCGTACCGATTTCGACGCGTCGCGTTGCTTGACCCATGAGCGCGACTGCGGTCAGCGCGTCGAAATCGTCGGGGATTTGCGGTACCCAAATGGAACAAAAGCCCTGGTCTTCAGCGGCGACTGCATCGGCGATCAGACGAGCGACTTTGTCGGCGTAGCGGCCCCGCTCGGGTCCGATCATCAAACCAATGCGCATGCTCTACTGCCTTCGTGTAGGTGATCCGCGAGCGACAGTAGCCGAGCTGGGAAAAGCCGGCAATGGCATTCTCAAATTTTGAGAGTGAGCTTGCGCATTTGGTCACCATTCGGCAATAATCACGGAAACGTGGCCTGCGAAGCTGGCTAGTTCGCAAGTTCGCAAGTTCGCAAGTTCGCAAGTTGGGAAACGAGGGAAATCGATGAGCCGAGTTGCGGTCGTGACCGGAGCGGCATCAGGAATGGGATTGGCGATCGCGCAGCGGCTGGCGAGCGAGGGTTGCCGGGTGGCGATGCTGGATCTCAACGGCCTTGCTTTGGCCGACGAAGCCGCGGCGTTGCGCGCCTCGGGTCACCACGCCGCAAGTTACGTCGTGAATGTTGCGGATCGAGCCGCGATCGAGGATGCGTACACGCTGATCCGTGCTGAATTCGGGCCGATCGAAATCTTGGTAACGAGCGCAGGAATCGACGCGTTCGTTTCGTTTCGGGCCATGACCACTGAGCAATGGGAACAGATGGTCAACGTCAATCTCACCGGAACGTTTCACTGTATCCAAGCGGCCATCGGCGACATGGTTGATGGCGGCTGGGGGCGCATTGTCACGATCTCATCGTCGAGCGCGCAATCCGGAGCCAACCGTATGGCGCACTATGTAGCGTCCAAGGGCGGGGTAGTTGGGTTAACGAAGGCGTTGGCGGTGGAATTTGCGCCGCTCGGAATCACCGTCAACTCGATTCCTCCTGGCTTCATCGATACGCCGATGGCGCGGCGCGCGGAAGAACGGGGCGATCTTCCGAGCATCGATGCGGTTATTGCTCGTACTCCGGTGCGCCGGGCGGGGACTCCCAACGACATTGCTGCCGCGTGCGCATTTTTGTGTTCCGATGAAGCGGGCTATGTCACTGGCCAACTCATTGGTGTGAACGGCGGCTGGTATCTATGACGGGTGTATCTCCGCGCATCATGCCGCTCGCTCGTGAAGACTGGAGCGACGAAGTTAAACAAGCGTTGACCGAAGCGTTTCCCCTAGCCGCGCCACGGTTTTTCTCGACCGGACCCGATGCTCTCCCAGTGCCGTCTGCGCTGACCACGATGTTGCACCACCCGGAGCTCGCGGGGAAATTTCTGGCGTACAACTCGGTGTTGTTGACTTCGCCGAGCCTTGGCGCTCGAATCCGCGAGCTTGTGGTGTTACGCGTTGCGTATCGGTGTCAATCGGAATACGAATGGTTGCAACATGCGCAGCTCGCGACGCGTTGCGGAGTGACCGGCGATGAAATTGCCGCCATTTCCAAAGGCATTTCGGATTCTTCGTGGGCACCGAATGAAATGGTCGCCCTCACCGCCGCCGATGAACTTCTTGAAGACTTCGTCATCGCGGACGGTAGTTGGACGGCGCTTACCGAATACTTCGACACGCAGCAATGCATCGAACTCATCTTCACCGTCGGTACCTACGTGTGTTTGGCGATGGCGTTCAAGAGTTTCGTATTGCCGCTCGACCCCGCGCTCGACGCGGCCGCCAAGACTCACCCGCTACCACCATTGGAGCAGTAAACAATGGCCAAATTTCCGAAGCCGCCTGAAGGCAGCTGGACTGCCCACTATCCCGAACTTGGCACCGAACCAGTCTCGTATGAAGATTCAATTTCGCCCGAGTTTTTTGAGCTCGAACGCGAAGCAGTTTTCAAACGTTCTTGGTTGAATGTGGGTCGAGTTGAACAACTGCCGCGCAACGGCAGCTACTTCACCAAAGAACTCGCGGTCGCAAAAACCTCGGTAGTGGTTGTCCGCGACATGGAAGGCAAGATTCGTGCGCACCACAATATTTGTCGCCACCGTGGCAACAAATTAGTCTGGCAAGACTTCCCGCGTGAAGAAACGCAAGGCAATTGCCGGCAATTTCAATGTAAGTATCACGGCTGGAAATACGAGCTCGCAGGCGATCTCACTTTTGTGCAACAAGAAGAAGAGTTCTTCGATTTTGACAAAGCTGATTACGGGCTGATCCCGGTGCGCTGCGACGTTTGGGCCGGCTTCGTGTTCGTGAACCTTGCGGATGAGCCGAGCCAGTCGTTGCACGATTTTCTCGGGCCAATGGTCACCGCGATGGAGGGTTACCCCTTCGATCAGATGACCGAGCGCTACTTCTACCGCGGGACAATCGGGAGTAACTGGAAACTGTTTATGGACGGTTTCCAAGAGTTTTACCATGCTCCGGTTTTGCACGTGCGCCAGCTGCCGGCCACGATCGGCCCGCCGTCGATGGCTATGGGTTTCGAAGGATTGCACTACGAAATTAATGGCCCCCACCGATTGGTCACGACGTATGGCGGCCAGGGTTGGCGGATGCCCGATGAGCTGCTCAAGCCAATGGAAATCGCGTCGCGCAGTGGCCTATTCGGTCCGTGGGATCAGCCCGATATCGATCTCAACCATTTCCCCGATGGTGTCAATCCTGCAAACGTCGCGCCCTGGGGTCTCGATGCATTCAATGTGTTCCCAAACTTCGTGATTCTGATCTGGGAACGCGGTTGGTACCTCACCTATCACTACTGGCCGACCGCGGCGAATACGCACGTGTTCGAAGGGACGCTCTATTTCGTTCCGCCGAAAAGTGCGCGTGAACGCGTGGCGCACGAGATGGCCGCGGTTACGTTTAAGGAGTACGCGCTGCAAGACAGCAACACGCTTGAAGCAACGCAGAGCATGTTGGAATCAAGAGTTGTCAGTGCGTTTCCATTGAACGACCAAGAGATCTTGTGTCGACACCTTCACAAGGTTGTCGGCGAATGGGTTGCCGCGTACGAACGCGAGCAACTTGAGGAAGCAAGCAAATGAGCATTGCATTATTACCGGCCCAATTCTCGGACTTGGAGCCCTTTGCTTCAACGTGGTGTCTCGCTTCCGAAGGCGAGCGTTACCAGCAACGGCTCGCGAGCACCATGCAACAGATGCAGGGCTTTTACGACGCGATGATGCCGCGTATGGACGAAGCGATCACCTACTGCGACACGTTTGCGTACGACGACCTTCCCGACGACGTTGCGCGGCTGTTGCATCTCGTGTACTCGCTCGTGATGGTTTCGTTTCCGATTGAAGCATGGAAGCAGCCAAACATTCCCGATAGTGGTGCCGCGTACCTCGATTTGCTCGTCGAACCAGGACCGTGAGTGGTGACACGATGAGTACTCCGATCAGCGTTCCCAAAAGCAGCGGCGGCAACGCGCTGTTGACCGATCCGACTATTTTGCGGGCGGATCGGTACGTCGATATCGATGCGGGCGTCGTCCGTTCGCCGGCCGTCATTGTGATCGATGGCGAACACATCACTGCGGTGAACCCGACCTCGTTGCCGAGCCCCGCGACTGAAATTGATCTCGGCGACGTCACCTTGCTTCCGGGCCTCATGGACATGGAACTCAACATGCTCCTCGGCGGTCCGAGCGGTGGAAATCCACGCAGCGACGTGCAGGACGACCCGGCGTTTCGTACGTTGCGGGCAACGTTGAATTGTCGCCGGACGCTGCTCGCGGGCTTCACAACTGCCCGAAATTTGGGCCTCTTCGTAAAGACTGGTGGGGTATTGCTCGACGTTGCCCTCTCGCGTGCCATCGATAACGGCTGGATCGACGGGCCGCGGCTGGTGCCAGCGGGTCACGCGATTACCCCGACGGGTGGGCATCTCGATCCGACGATGTTTCAACGGCTCGGGCCCGGCATCATGCCGTTGAGCGTTGAGGAAGGTATTGCCAACGGTGTCCCCGAAGTTCGCAAGGCCGTTCGCTACCAAATCAAATACGGCGCGCGGGTGATCAAAATTTCGGCATCGGGCGGCGTGATGTCGCACAGTGGCGAAGCCGGTGCGCAGCAATACTCCGATGAAGAACTCGGTGCGATAGTGGACGAAGCGCACCGGGCCGGCTTGAGAGTCGCTGCGCACGCGCACGGCGACGCGGGAATTCGAGCTTGCATCAATGCCGGAGTCGACTGCATCGAACACGGTTCACTCGCAAGCGACGACACCATCCGTTTGATGGTGGAGCGCGGGACATTCCTTGTGCCGACGAGTTATCTTTCCGAAGGTCTCGACATTTCCAAAGCCGCGCCAGAACTGCAAGCGAAGGCCGCGGAGGTATTCCCCCAGGCTCGCGCCATGCTTGGCAAAGCCATTGCCGCGGGAGTCAGAATCGCCTGCGGTACCGACGCGCCGGCGATTTCGCACGGCCGCAACGCCAAAGAACTTTGGGCGATGGTTGACCGAGGCATGACTCCTATGCAGGCACTACACGCGGCGACGGTCGTGAGCGCCGAACTGATCGATGTTGTCGACCGTGGCCGCCTCGTTCCCGGACTCCTCGCCGACATCATTGCCGTGCCGGGAGACCCTTCCCAAGACATCACCGTTACCGAAGACGTGCGGTTCGTGATGAAGGGGGGCGTTGTCTACAAGCGCTAGCGCTTGGAGAACTCCAGCAGTCGCGCTCATGTCTGGAAATGGGCTCGCCAGAAAACGGCAACGACGTTCTCGCAAAGAGTACGGTGCCACTCGTGAGCACCAAACCCGAGCCTGTAGCAGCCAGTGTTACGGCACTCGAGACCGCGGATAACGCGAGTGATACCAAGGATCTCGAGCCCGAATGGCGGCAGCGGGCGGTATCGCGGAGCTTGAACGCGGCGAGGTCGCGAGCCGAAAAGCGGGCGCAGCGGTTTATTGACGCAGCGTTTTCATTGATGGACGAAAAACACACGACGGAGTTCACAATCCAAGAGGTGATCGACCGTTCGAAGCAGTCTTTGCGCGGCTTCTACCAGTATTTCGATGGCAAAGAAGAGCTGCTGTTGGCGCTCTTCGAAGAGACCATTCTGGAAGCCACCGACGACATCAGCGCACTGGTCGATCAACAAACCGAGCCGATGGAACGGCTCCACCAATTCACGGTTCGGCTCCATGAGTGGTGTGAGGCGTCCGAAACGAAACGCAAGCGGGGCGCGCACGATCGCCGCCCGATCTCAGAGTTCTCGGTACAGCTGGCGATCAACAATCCTGAGCGCGTCCGGCTCGCAATGTCGCCGCTGTTCCGGATGCTCGTCGAGCTACTGAACGACGCGACGGCGGCAAAACTTGTTGCAGTAGCGAACCCGCGCCATACCTCGATGCTGATGATGCAGACGATCATGTACAGCTGGTTTGGCAATCGACTGATGGACGGTCCGCTTTCAGTGATTACGGCCGAAGAAGCCTGGGATTTTTGCGTGTATGGATTGCGCTCTTAGACGCGATCGAGATCCAACATACGGATAGCGTTGCCCCGCATCACTTTGTAACGCTGGGCATCGGTGAGCCCCGCCGTCATGCGCGTAATTTCGTTTTGGGTGAATGGCCACGTCGTGTCGGTGTGCGGGTAGTCGGTTTCGAAGCACACGTTGTCTTCGCCGACCGCCTCAATGGCTTGCATGCCGTGCATGTCGTTGGTGAAGCAACCGAAAATGCGGCCCTTGTAATACGTCGAGGGTGGCTCCGGAATCGTTTCTTTGGAGCGGGTCCAGCTGGAGTGATATTCCCAGGTGTTGTCGGCGCGCTCTAGCGCATACGGAATCCAACCGATTTGGCCTTCAGAATAGGCAAGTTTCAATTCGGGATAGCGCACGAGGACACCCGAAAACAAGAAGTCCGCGAGCGACGCCATGGAGTTGTTGCACGACAACATGATCGATGCCGCGGGCGGCGCATCGGGCGAAGCCGCCGGCATCTTCGACGATGAGCCAATGTGCATACACACTGCAGTTTTGGTTTCCTCACAGAGTGCGAACAGCGGATCCCAATGCCCGGTATGGATACTCGGAAGATCGAGGTGCGGTGGCATTTCACTGAAACAAATTGCGCGCGAACCAAGTGCTGCCGTGCGTTGCACTTCGGCCACGGCGAGATCGATATCCCACATCGGGATGATGCACAGTGGGATGAGCGCGCCATTTGAACCCGCGCACCATTCGTCGATCATCCAATCGTTGTAGGCCTTTACACATGCGAGTCCGAGGTCGAGATCCTTGCCTTCCATGAACGTTTGGCCGCAGAAGCGTGGGAACGTGGGAAACGCAAGCGATCCGTCGACTCCCGCGAGGGCAAGATCTTCAACGCGCGCCTTCGGGTCGTAGCAGCCCGGTCGCATTTCGTCGTAGGTGATCGCACCGATGAACATCCGTGAACGGTCGAACTTCGAAACATCACCGTTCGGTGTCGCGTCGAGCGGGATCGCGACGTGGCGTTTGTGCACGTAGATCAACTGATCTTCGTACACCCAGTAATCGCCCCAATCACCGTCTTCGGTCATCTCTTGGTTGTACTTCGCTCCGAGTGCCAGTGAAAAGTCGCCCCAGCGCGCACGCTCGATGCGCGGCCCTTGCGCGCGCATCGACGCCGGGAGGCGGTCCTGCCACAGATTCGCAGGCTCCACGACGTGGTCATCAACACTGATGATCTTGGGCAATGGGGTCATGAAGATGCTCCTTGGTTTTCCAACGGATCGTGCTGATGGCCGGAATCGAATCCGCCGTGTTTGCGCATGAACGTGGTGGACCGGCGCCGTATGCGCCAGCCATCCGCGGTATTTGCGTACTCGTCGTTGTACCAACCGAGGCGCATTGCGTGCGTTTGTTGATCTATGAAAACGAAATGTTGTTGGCCTGTTGCGCGTTCGGTGCCGACGAATTCAACCACAGGCATGTTGCCAATGAACTGCCCGCGCGGGGCTGCATTGAGCAATGCAGGAAACAGGGTGAGGTCGTACGGAGTGCCGAAGGCGGTGTACACGCCATCGGCGGTGAACACCTCAAGCCAACGGTTCTCCACAAACTGGCTCGTGAACAACATGTACCGAGAACACAACGCGTGAATCTCAACCAGATCGTTCGTCTGTCCGCGGTCGTTCATTCTTGGTTCACGCTCATCGGATGCCTGAGTTTCGAAAGGCTGAAATGCCACATGCAATTTTCGAAAACGACGTTATCAGGGAGTGCTCGAATCATTATTTTGGCCCGTCTCGAATCGAAGGTCTCCTGAGCTGCTTTCCGGGGGTGGCGTACACTTTTCTGTGACCAAAAATGTTGCGGGTGGTGTGACGGTCGCCGAACCAGGCGCCGAACCAGGCTCCGAACCAGGCTCCGAACCAGGCGCTGAACCAGCAGCGCGGGCTCCGCGAGGCGACATCGAAGGTTTGCGAGCGATAGCGGTGCTCGCAGTCATCGCGTATCACTTCAAGTTCGCGGGGTTCAGCGGGGGCTATATCGGGGTAGACGTCTTTTTTGTCATTTCGGGATTTCTGATTACTGGGCGGCTCATCGGCCACGGCGACGAAACCCGCCGAGTGGATTTCGTTGATTTTTATGCGCGTCGGGTGCGGCGCATCTTGCCGTTGGCGACGGTGGTGATTTGTTCGACGGTGCTCGTCGCGTCGCGTTTCCAGAACCCGCTAGCGTTCGCCGGCGGCACGATTCCAGTGTCGCGAGCCGCGGCGATGTTTTTTTCCAACGTCGAACTCGCCGGACGGTCTACTTCGTATCTTGCCGAAGCGAGTCAGCCTTCGCTGTTCCAACAATTCTGGTCATTGTCGGTAGAAGAACAGTTCTATTTTGTATGGCCCGCAATTGTCGCGGTGAGCCTGTGGATTGGCCGGACTCGCAAACGCAATATTGCCACGCCGATCGTTTGCGTGCTCGTCGGCGTGTCGTTTGTGGCGTCGGTGCGAATGTCCGGATCGAATCCAATCGATGCCTTTTTTCGTTTGGAATCGCGAGCGTGGGAGTTCGGGGTCGGTGCGATCGTCGCGTTGATTGCGAATTCGTTGGTCGCGCTGCCGCAGCGTTTCGAAGCGCCGATCAGTGCTTTCGGTTTGGTCGCGGTCGGGGTTTCCATTGTGAGCTACGGCGGTTCCACCCGGTGGCCAGGTGCGTTGGCCCTGGCACCGGTACTCGGAACCGCGCTCGTGTTGTTGGCCGGCCTTCGTCGCCAAAATATCGTGAATCGGGCGATTGCGAACGCTCCGTTTCGTTTGGTAGGGAAGTACTCCTACGCGTTGTACCTATGGCATTGGCCGTTCGCCGTATTCACCGGAGAACGAGGCTTCCCTCGCGCGACGGTCGCGCTTGCGCTCATCGCCACGGTTGTGCTCGCGGTGGTTTCGTACCATGCGATCGAGCAGCCGTTTCGGACCTCGAAGTACTTCATCTCACGTCCGATGCTCTCGCTCGGCGTTGGGCTGACATTGGTTGCGGTTACGGTTTCAATCTCCTACATAGCGCAAGCGACCGTTGGGCCATTTGATAGTGGTCGGACCATGACGATCGCGGCTCGACGGCCTGGAGATGCTCCGGTCGCGGCGGCGTTTGTGCCGAAGAATCTTGTGCCCGCGCTCATCAACGGAACGAGTGAAGTCGACCAAAATTCAGAGCGGAATGTCTCGTGTCGCGAAGTCACTGATTGCGGGTATGGCGATGTGAACGCCGAAACCAAGATCGTGATCTTTGGAGATTCCCATGCCGGTCACTGGGCGCCTGCGTTGTATCGGGCCGCTCGCGAACGGGGTTGGCGAGTTGTTCGCCTCACCGCCGCGAGTTGCCCGTCGATTCAGCGTCAGAGTCCGAGCGGTAAACCTCAATCTGCATGTCAGCGTTGGGCTGCTCGACAGCGTTCGGCCATTCGATCACTGCGGCCGCGGCTCGTGATCTTGAGCAACTACATGGGCAGTTCGTTTCGCCCGACAGCATCGGCGGAGGCCGGGGTAGCGGCCGCGATCCGGGCGTTCTCAACGGACACGAGCGTCGTGGTGTTGTCCGATACGCCGGTTGCTCCGACCAGCGTTCCTGAATGCCTGGCCCGCCATCTCAATTCAGCGCGTGCGTGCGAACCGAAGGTTTCGCAGCCGCGGTTGGGCCAATACAACCGGTGGCTGCGGGCCAACGTCGAGGCCGCGGGTGGCATATTTATCAACGTGTTACCGATACTTTGCACCGACCTTCGGTGCCCCGCGATCGCGGGCAACGTGTTGGTGTATCGCGACAAAATTCACATCACGACCGCCTTTGCACAGTCGCGCTCCGGAGATCTGGTTGCGTTGTTAGTCCGGAGCGTTCCTAGGCTGATCGCTTGACTCCACTACACGATTTTGCGATGACGCGTGGTCGCTGGCCACTTCAGGGCAATGTTTCACCGGGATTTGCTACTACCCAATTTTGGAGACGGGTCTGGTCATGAATCCATACGACGCGTTGCGTTCGGTTGTTCGTTTCAATTCGATTGAGCGCGATCGCATCAAACGCAGGTTGGCGCGCGCGGCGTCGGTTGCTGATCTGCGCGGCATCGCCAAACGCAGATTGCCAGGTGGGGTCTTCGATTACATCGACGGTGGAGCCGAAGACGAACGCACCCTGAGCGCCAACGTGAGCGCGTTTGAACGCGTGACGTATCGGCCCCGAGTGTTGCGCGGCCTCAATGCAATCGATACGGGAACAACGTTGTTGGGAAAGCCACTCGCGTACCCATTGGTGCTCGCGCCGACCGGGTTTACGCGTATCGCTGATCCGCAAGGCGAACTTGCGGTCGCTCGCGCTGCCCAGCGAGCAGGGTTGCCGTACACGCTGTCGACACTCAGCACGCGCTCGATCGAAGAAGTGCGCGCCGCGAGTAACGGTCGGCTCTGGTTTCAAGTGTACGCCTGGCGCGATCGTGGCCTCGTGCAAGAAATGATCGAACGGGCGGCGCACGAACGCTACGAAGCATTGGTATTGACGGTCGATACTGCGGTCTTTGGCCGTCGTGAACGCGATGTGCGTCGCGGCTTTTCGTTGCCTCCGACTATTGGGCCGCGCACGATCGTCGACGGTGCGTTGCATCCGTCGTGGACTTGGGATTTTGTACGCAGCGATCCGATTCGGTTCGCGAACGTGGTCGGCCGCGACGTTGGCGATGGCGCGTCGCCGGTGAATCTTTCGGATTACATCAACACGCAGTTTGATCCTTCGTTGTCCTGGCAGGATGTCGATTGGCTGCGATCAGTGTGGGATGGTCCCATCGTCTTGAAAGGGATTCAGAGCATTGACGATGCCATCCTCGCTGCGGACACGGGCGTCGAGGCGATCGCGTTATCCAATCACGGTGGACGTCAACTCGATGGTGCCCCGGCAGCATTTGATCTGGTGGGTCCCGTCGCTGATGCGGTGGGCGGCCGCATCGAAATTATTTGCGATGGTGGCGTGAGACGCGGCAGCGACATCCTCAAGGCAGTAGCAGCAGGTGCGGATGCGGTCATGGCTGGCCGCGCGTATCTCTACGGCCTCGGTGCTGCGGGTGAGGCCGGCGTCGATTGCGTGCTCGATTGGTTCCGTAACGATCTCGTGCGCACCATGAACCTGCTTGGCACTGGTTCAATCAAAGAACTTGATCGAACTGTGCTGAACTTCAATTGAAGATGCCCAAGCTTGGCATCGTGACCCCTGTGCTCACCTTGTTGCCCGGTTCGCACGCGCAATGGGAGGTCGATGGCACGATCGGCGACGTTGTAGCGATCGCAGTTGCTGCGGAAACATTGGGTTTTCACCATCTCACGGGTAGCGAACACGTTGGGATTCCCACTGCGGTCGCGGCGGTTCGTGGCGCGCGATACTGGGATCCGTTGGCAACCTTCGGTTACATCGCGGCGCATACCCAAAAGATCCGGCTCGCAACCCATGTGCTCGTGCTCGGATATCACCACCCTCTCGAAATCGTTAAGCGTTACGGCACACTGGATCGAATTTGCAATGGTCGGCTCGTACTCGGGGTCGGGGTCGGTTCACTCGAAGAGGAATTTGATCTTCTGGAGGCTCCGTTTGGCGATCGTGGCGATCGTGCAGACGAAGCAATGCGCGCCCTACGCGAGTGCTTCGGCCGCGCAACCCCGGAATTTCATGGCGCGTACTACAACTTCGACGACTTCGTCATTGATCCGTGCGGCATCCAAACCGACGTACCTTTGTGGGTAGGTGGCCGCACCATGCGGTCGTTGCGACGTGCCATCGAGCTGGGCGATGGGTGGGCGCCGTTCGGATTACGGACGGCCGAAATCGCCGAGATGATTGAACGCGCTCGCGACACCGAAGCCTGGCGGCGGCGCGCAAAAGCACCTGAAATCATTCTCCAGAACGAACGGCCGCTCGATCCCTCAGGCGAACCTGATCGCATGCGCGAACAAATCGCGCGCATGATCGATGCGGGTGCCACCGCGATCAATACGCGTTTTGTGCATCACTCCCGCGACCACTACATCGAACAGATGACCGCACTGCGAGAACTGGTGTAGCGCGGCGCGTTTACGCAACCTTGCGGCGTGCCGCCTTGCGCAGCGCGGCGTTCGCGTTCGGCGGCAACTCCGTGAGCGGCTCAGCAATTTCTTGCACCGTCGGCCCGTACTGTGCGGCCAGGGGTGCGAGTGCGTCGAGATCGAAGTCGTACAGCTTCGCCGCGTTGCCTGCGAGCACATTGCGGAGCTCGGCTTCCGGAACTCCAGCAAATACAGCCCGTAATGTTTCGCGCGTGAACGGCGTGGTGCCCTCATCGTGCGGATAATCACTGCCCCACATGAATCGTCCGGGGCCCATAACCGTGTGCGCTTCCCAATCTGGCGCGGCGGGGAAACTTGCGCCGACCCAACAGTTCTGTTGAAAGTATTCGGTGGCGGAACGCGCAAGCGCGCTGCTGGTGTCGTACTTGAGCTCACCAATCGAGCCACCGCGAACGCTCTTGATGACGTAGTCGAGATGAGTGAGCATCGGCGGAAATGCCGCGGCACCATTTTCGGTGATCGCGAACTTCAAACGCGGAAAACGATCGAAGACACCAGATAGCAACATGTGCACAAACGGACGCATCCCATAGAAGGGGAGTTCCGTGACCATCAACATGGGCGTTGCCGCGAACTTGCCGTAGTCCGGCGAGCCGGTTCCGCCGTGGAGGTGTACCGGAATGTCGAGATCCTGCAATACCGCCCACAGTCGGTCGTAGTCCGGGTGATACAGCGGCTTGACCCACTTCACATCTGGCGCGACGGTCGGTAACAACACACCACCACGGAGACCGTGTTCTTTGATCCACGTTGCATCGGCAATGGAATCATCGATGTCGTTGACGAAAATCTGGCCGATACCAGCGCGTTGCGCAGGTTTACGACCACAGAAATCAACCATCCAACGATTGTGCGCGTGCACGCCAGCTCGACGGTATTCGTAATCCTCAGCCTTCGGCGGCCCCGCGAACAATACGAAGCCGGGATAAAAGGGGGGAACCGTGTTGGGAAACAACACTTCGCCCACGACGCCTTCGGCGAGTTGGTCCGCATCGCGGCGATCGTCGTCCCAGTTGCGGATGCGCAGATCGGTGTCGCGCAAATCCTTCCAGGGGTTTTTGTACTTCCCGCGCCAGGCATCGAAATCTTCGACGTATTTCGCGTCGAGGTACCCGCGGTACGTTTCGTGGTTCGCTCCGGCGTGGCAATCAGCCGAGATCAGGGTGTATCGCTCGCTCGTGGATTCAGCCATATTCCAACTCTAGCGATCAGTTATGCGATGAATTCATACGTTGCGAACGTCGTAGCGACACTTCCAGACGCCTGGCCATCGCCGCGAACATGTGGTCGCCGCGGTCGGTCTCGCGAACGGCAATCGATGCTGCGACGGCCATGATGAATCCTGCGTAACTCGCGCGCCGGTACTCAGCATCGCGAGACGAAAGGGCAGGAACGCGCGACGGGGCAGATGTTGCTATGGTCAGTTCCGATTCATTTTGGGTTCGTCGCCATCTGCACACGTGTACTGGCTCGTTCCCTATCAGCTGGTCCAGGAGGAAACCCATGCGTGTACGCAAGTTTGTCGTCTCGGTCGCGGTACTCAGTCTCACTGCTGCAGCCTGCGCGAACTCGAGTTCGACGACACCGGCCAAATCGACCAAAGCGCCGAGTGGCGGATCAACGACTTCCGCCGGTGCCGCGGACTTCAACAAGCACGTGGCGCGCCCCGGCGTGAAGGGCGTCACCTACAAGACGATTCGCGTCGCGGTAATTACGGCAAAGACAAATCCGATCGGCGGGCGGTATCACGAATACATCGACGGTATTAAGGCGTATTTCAAAGTCATCAACGACAAAGGTGGCATCTACGGCCGTACGCTCGAAGTGGTAGCGGATCGCGACGATTTCGTGGGCACGCTCAATGTGCAGATGACCACTGCGAGCCTCGCCGACGACAACGCGTTCGCCACATTCGAAGCGACGCAGCAACTCGGTGGCGCGGACATGCTTGCGAAAGCGGGCATGCCGACCTTTCTTTGGAACATTCCTGCCGAATCTGCGAGCACTCCGAAATCTGATCACAGCAACATTTTCGGAAGCAATCCGTCTATCTGCTTCAACTGCCCTGGCCCGCTCAATCAGTGGCTGGCAGTGAAAAATGGCTTCACGAAAATCGGCATCATTGGATACGGCGTGTCGGCATCTTCGAAACTCTGTGCCGAGGGCCAGCGCGATGCCTACAAGAAGTACACCCACGGCAAAGCGGAAGTCGTCTTCTTCGATGAGTCACTCGGCTTTGCGGCCGACGTTTCCGCGGACGTTGCGGCGATGAAGGCCAAAGGGGTTCAGTACGTAAACACCTGTATGGATACCAACGAAGTCATCAAGTTGCAAAAAGAAATGAAGAAGCAAGGCCTGAATGCGATTCAGAACCTCCCGAATGCTTACGACCACAATTTTGTTCGTGAAAACGCCACGTTGTTCGAAGGGAACTTCATCGAACCCTTGTATGCCCCATGGGAAACCAACCCACAGTCGCCGGCCACGATCGAGTATCTCGACAAAATCAAGGCAATAACGAAAGACCCGGTCGAGCTCACCCAATTTGGCTGGATTGAAGCGATGCAGTTTGTCGACGGCCTCAAAGGCGCGGGCCCCGAATTTACGCAACAGAAGGTCATTGACTATCTCAATACCCTGACTGCGTGGAACGGACAAGGTCTCGTGCCTCCGGTCGATTTCACGACGGCTCACATCAATCCACAATCTCATCCCGAAGCGCGAGCCAAGACGCAGTGCCAGCCGATTATGCAAATCAAGGGCGGCAAGTTTGTGTTGTACGAAACTCCTGCGGATAAGCCGTTTACTTGTTTCGATACCAGCAAGGGTTCTGAACAAACGCCTGTATACAAGTCGTTCGCTCCAGGCGGCGTTGGGTAGACGCTGTCGATAGCGGCCGTTCGCGTACTTGACAATCCCGCATGGATAATTTTTTTGGTGGTTTGACCGACGGTGTCGCGTTCGGTTCGGTCTATGCGTTGTTGGCGATCGGCCTTGTGCTCGCCTACAAGACGTCGGGTGTTTTCAATATTGCGTTTGGTGTGCAGGCATACGCCTCAGGTGCGTTGTTCTACGTGCTGCACACCAAGCACGATGTCAACGCGTTTGTAGCGTTTATCGCTGCCGTTGTTGTGATGGCACCCCTCCTCGGGATCGTGTTGGATCGGGTGTTGTTTCGATTTCTCCGCGGCGCGCCGGAGATCAATCGTTTGATCACTGCGCTGGGTCTGTTGGTCGCGATCCCCGGGCTCGTGCAGTTGAAGTTCGATCAGACGCAGGCGACGAGTGCGAAGGGCGTGGTGCCCAACGGCGACACCGTGTATTCATGGGGACCAGCACACCTAACCCGAGATCAAATCGCAATCATTGTCGCAATGGCGTTGGTCGCGATTGGGATCACGCTGCTCTTTCGCTATTCGCCGCTCGGATTGCGGATGCGCGCCGTGGTGGAGAGCCCGCGCATGGCGGAGCTTGCAGGTGTGAATAGCAATCGGATCAGCATGGCGTCGTGGATGCTCACGAGTTTTGTCGCCGGTCTGGCGGGCGTGCTGCTGCCGCAGATCACCGGCAATCAAGTCGTTGATGTGTATTACACAACGCTCGTGACCGCCGCGATTGTTGCTGCGGTGCTCGCGTCGCTCACGAGCGTGCCGCTTGCCGTTGCCGCAGGTCTCGGGCTGGGTGTCGTGCAGGAATGGCTCAATCGTTTCTTGCCGACAAACAGCATTGTCGCGAGCAATATCCGCCCCGGGTTGCCGTTCATCTCATTGTTTTTGGTGTTGGCGCTCGATCCGCGGCTGCGCCGGATTCGAAGCGCGAGCGACCCACTTGCGGGTGTCGATCCTCCGCCAGTCGCGGCGATTGCGGCGACCCGGACGCGCAACGCTGCGAGGGGCACGAGGCTGTTCTGGCTCATCGCTGGGCTTGGCTACCTGTATTACGTGATGGGTCACGGCAATGCGAGCGTCGTCGACGACGCGGTGCGCATCGCAATCTACGCGATTCTGTTTTGTTCCATCGTGGTGGCCACTGGCCTCGGTGGTCAGCTGCCGTTGGCGCAAGCAACGTTTGCGGGCATCGGTGGCGCGGTGAGTTCCCAGCTTGCTACCCAGCAGGGATTGTCCGTGATCGTGACGATCCTGATTGGCGCGGGAGTAGCTGCGGTGATCGGCATGGTCATGTCGCTGCCCGCGTTGCGTTTGGGGGGAATCTTCCTCACGCTCTTCACGTTTGGATTCGCACTTGCGTTTGAAAGTGTTTTCGTAAAGTTTGGTTGGGTCACCGGTGGGTTGTTCCCAGAAGCTTCGCCGCGTCCGGCCATTGGCCCGATTGATTTTGGCAACGATCATTCGTTTCTCGTGATGTGCCTAGTTGTGTTTGGCGTGGTCGCGACCATTGTGGTGCTGGTACGCGGTGGCACGACGGGCCGGTTCTTGAGTGCAGTGCGCGGCAGCGAAACTGCCGCCGCCTCGATTGGAATTAGCGCGGCGCGCGCTCGCATCGTGACCTTCGGGCTCGCGGCAGGCATTGCGGGGCTCGGCGGCGGACTCCTCACGAGTTACGAAGGCCACTACAGCGCAACGAATTGGCAAACGTTTATCGGGTTATTCTGGCTGGTGATCGTGGTGACGATTGGCCCTCGAACGATCGACGGCGCGCTCCAAGCCGCGTTTGTGTTCGTGTTGTTTCAAAAGCGGGTCTTGCCAGTGTGGTTGCCGTGGTTGTTGAATCACGTGCAACCGTTTTGGAAGATCAACGCGCTGCCATCGGCGGTGCAGTTCATCTTCTTTGGTCTGGGTGCGGTGACCTACGCCAAACACCCTGAGGGAATCCTCGAATTCAATAAGCGCAACGCGATGGGGACCTTCCAGCGATTGACGCACCGGAGTCAAGGCGGCAACGACTCCACTATCGAGGGCCCGATGAGTTCTCACGGAGCAGCCGCGTCATGACGTTGTTCGAAGCGCGCGACGTCTCAAAAAAATTCGCGGGAATCATGGCACTCGACAACGTTTCAATCGACGTCAATGATGGCGAAATTGTCGGGCTTGTTGGGCCGAATGGTGCGGGAAAAACGACCTTCTTCAACTGTCTGCTCGGATTGTTGAAACCCGACGGGGGCACGATTACGTTCGACGGCGCGGAGCTCAGCCGAGTGCCCACGCATCGACGAGCACGCATCGGGATAGGGCGAACATTTCAACGCATCGAACTGTTTTCGGGCATGTCGGTTCGTGAACACCTGCTGGTCGCGGAACGCGCTCGGCGCGGCGATGGGCGGCTCTGGAAAGATGTCATTGGTATGGGCCGACCGCGCCCCGATGAACTTGCGCGCGTTGATGCAATGCTCGAATTGCTCGGCCTCACCGCCGAGGCAGACCGTCCGGTCGAGATGCTGAGCCTCGGGCGCGCAAGAGTCGTGGAACTGGCCCGGGCGCTCATGATCGAGCCGAAATTGTTGCTGCTCGACGAACCATCATCGGGGCTTGATCACGCCGAGACGGCCGAGATCGCCGAAAAGCTACGCGAGGTGAATCGCGAGCGAGGTACTGCGATTTTGATTGTCGAACACGACATGCCGATGGTTCGGTCATTAGTCAGCCGTGTGTTCGTGCTCGATTTCGGTCGGCTGATCGCTTCGGGTTCCGTCGATGAGGTGTTCGATGACGACGCAGTTCGTAAGGCGTACATCGGGGACAACAACTAATGGCGCGGACTCAGCAGGACCTTGTGGGCGCGACCCCGTTGCTCGAACTCGATCATGTCGACGCGGCTTACGGACCATTCCGAGCGATCTTCGACGTTTCGTTTGCCGTGAATCGTGGGCGAGTGCTCACATTGCTCGGCCCGAACGGCGCCGGCAAGACCACGATCGCTCGCGTGTGCTCAGGTCTGGTTGCTCCCACCCGAGGCTCGGTGCGCTTCGACGGTGAGGATCTCACCGGCCGACCTGCATTCGAATTCGCACGGCGAGGCATTGTGCACGCGCCCGAAGGCCGATCGGTGTTCGGGACGTTGACCGTCGAGGAAAACCTCCACATCGGTCTCGAAAGTAACCATGGCCGCGCCGAAGCCCAGAAGCTCACGCAACGGGCGTATGAGTTGTTTCCTCGGCTCGGCGAACGGCGCAAACAACTCGCGGGGACGCTTTCGGGTGGAGAGCAACGGATGCTGTCACTTTCGCGTGTGCTCGTGGGTGAACCAAGGTTATTGATCGCGGATGAACTCTCACTCGGGCTCGCGCCGATCATCGTTGATGAGGTCTACGTACTCCTACAGACGATTCGCGACGCAGGGACCACCCTGCTCATTATCGAACAGCACATCAGCCATGCCCTGGGCATCGCCGACGATTGCCTCTTACTCGAAAAGGGTGCAGTCATTGATCAAGGTGATGCGCAATATATGCGGATAGCCGTCGGCCAAACCCTCGCTGGCGGCTGAGCGCTATGCAACAAGCGCGGCCACACTGCTGAAGCCGTCAAATGAATGCCACTCGGCATTCGCTAATCAACCAAACCTTTCGGAACTACCGCATGGCAATTCGAAGCCGTTTTGATATTGCGGCGGCGGCGATTGTCATCACGACGAGCGCGGCGATCGTTGATGTGACCGCTGCAAAATCGCGAGCGACGAGATCGTCTTGGATGAGGCGACCAAGACCGGCTGCGCCGACCACGCCGACGATCACGGTCTCGCGCATGATGACCTCCCATCGATAGGCGCTCAGGGCGATGATGCGCGGTGCGGCGGCGGGCAATGTCGCGTACAACAGCCGGCTGCGACGCGGTGCCCCGCTCGCGATCAATAGTTCCTCGGTGCGGGGATCGAGATCTTCGAGTGCCTCTCCAAACAGTCGTGCCATGATGCCCGTGTTGTATGCGGTGAGCGCGGCGATGCCTGGCCACGCGCCGGGGAAGAGTACGAGCGCCGCGAGGAATGCCCATATGTGTTGAGGGATCGCTCGTGCAAACAATCCCGATGCGCGTGCTGTGAACCGTTGCAGGATACCGACACTTCGAGCGAAACGCGTCCTAGGGAGCGACGCGACGACTGGACGCGCGCCCACGATCGCCACGAGCAGCCCTAATGCAACGGAGGCGCCGATTGCCACAACCGACATCGCGACCGTATCGACTGCCGCGTTCCATAGGGCGGAGAAACCTCCCGGCCCGTACCTCGGTGGGAGCATGCTGGTGACGAGCTCAGCGAGTAGCGAGCGCCGTCGATGATTCAAGACAATGAACGGATCGAGTTCGATCCACCACCATGCGACTGGAACCGCGGCGATCAATGAGAGAAATGACCAGCGCATGAGGTGAGAGGGCTTATGACGTTGCGTTATTTCGCGTGATGCGATCGCGTCGTTGTCGGGTGGAGACAGTCGCATGTCTCCGCAGTGTGTATTCGAACGGGCCTGACGTCGGCGGATTGCTGATGACCACATGTCGACGACTCCGGCGATGATCACCAGTGCGTAAATCAGCGTCCACATGTCGGAATACCGCAATGTTTGAAAGCTTAATTGCATCTGGTAACCCAGACCACCAGCGCCAATAACACCGAGAATCGCGGCGGTTCGAATTGCACATTCGAAGCGATAGAAGACATATCCAGTGACATCTGCTGCGACATCGGCGCCGATGCTGTACGTGAGTGCTGCGAGGCGCGGCGCGCCCGCGGCCCGCAGGTTGTTGTGGGCGTGCGGGGAAGCATCGTCGATGATGTCGGCAAATACCGATGCCGATACCGCGCCAAATGGAATTCCGATCGCGAGGACTGCGACGATCGGGTCGGTGCCAAATACTTGGACCAACAGTAACGCCCACACGATTTCGTGTACTGCCCGCGGCACCGCGCCGAACGCGCGCACCAACCAGAGCATCGTTGTGCGTGCTGCACGGAACCGGGTGGCGCTCAGCCGCTGCTGGTCCCAGAAGCGGTGCGCCAGTATCGGTGCGTATAGCAAACCGATGATCGTGCTGAGCACGGTTCCGACGATGGCAAACGAGAGCGTGGTTGCTGCTGCCCGCACGGTGAGGGCCATGAATTCGTTGGTCAGTGTTGGTCGCGCTGCGGCACCCCAAAACTTGCCCAAACTGCTCCAGCCACGCGTGTTGAAATGGTCGCCGGAGATCCCAACCCGATCGATTGACCAGATCGCGGCAACCACGACTCCAATCATCCAACGACGGCGCGCTTGACTGTGCCGCGATGCTCGCCGAGGTTCGCGATGAGGCCCCGTGGTGTTATCAACGCGCGTTGCCGTCAGTGTCACGGCGCTACGCGCCCGTCGCGTACATCGAATCGAGCTCAACCGTCGTGATGTCTTGCGATCGCCGATCGAAGGCGATGGCGCCTTCGCGTAGCCCGATGATTCGATCGAAAAACTGTAGCGCGAGCGCCGGTGAATGCAAGCTCGCGACGATGCATTCGACGCGTTGCGTTGATTCGCCGATGTCGCCGCGAGCATCACGCATCGGCGGAGCGAGCATCGTGTTGGTGATTTGATGTAACGCCTCGGCCGCCAAATTCGGGTCAAGGCTCGAGACCGGTTCATCGGCTAGGAGTAGCCGTGGTTGTTGGACCAACGCTCGGGCGATCGCGACTCGTTGCTGCTCGCCGCCGGAAAGTTCATCGGTTCGCCGCCACTCGTACCCGTCGAGTTCAACCGATAGGAGCGCCGCGATAACGCGAGGCATATCGATTGGTCGCACCAACGATCTGAGGGCCGTAAACGTTGACCATTCTCCGAGGCGCCCCGCGTTCACGTTGTGCACGACCCGAAGCGAACCGGGCAAATCGATCCCCTGGGGGACCATCGCGACTTGCCTTCGGGTGGTTCTGAGGCGCGCGTTGTTCAACGCCGAGAGGTCCTGGCCGAACAGTTCGACCGAGCCGCTCGTCGGGCGCGTCAATCCATTGATGAGCCGAAGCAGTGTCGATTTGCCAGCGCCGCTGCGACCGAGGACCGCAACGCGTTCTCCGGTGCCGATCGTCAGGTCGATCGAACGGAGCGCTCGTTGTGACCCGAACGCTACGTCGACCGACCGAAGTTGAACGATGGACATTTGTATCTGTGATCGCGTTAGCGAATGACGCCGATGGTTTTACCGATTTCTTCGATCTTCGCGTAGTTCTCTGGTTTGGTTTCGATGAACCTCTTCGCGCCAAAGAGTTCGAGGATCGCGGCTTCGCCGTCGCCGTTGCCATCGAGCTCAAGGATGGCCTGTCGCAATTTGGCCGTGAAACCTTGGCCGAATTTGGTGTCGAGTTTCGGCTGGGCCAGCCAGTGGTAATCGAAAAACGTTGGGGTGCGGAACACTTCGCGGATCTTGGTTTTGTCGAGGGTTCCTGCCGCAACCGCTTTGTCCCATACCGAAGAACTCAAAGCGCCGACTTGGAAGGTGCCGGCGGCAACCAGGGCGATGGTCTTGTCGTGCGACCCTGAAAAACCGGGCTTGCCTTTGAGGTCTGTGTTGACATCAACGCCAGCTTTTCCAAGAAAATACTGTGGCATGACTCGGCCCGATGTCGATGACTCAGACCCGAACGTGAGCGAATGACCCGCGATTACGCTCAATCCATTGACGTCCGCAATAGGACCTACACCCGAATCGGAAGCAGCAACGAAGACCGATGTGAACTTGGCGTCGATGTCGCGTTGGGCAAGGGTTACAGCCCCCGGTACGGCGGAGCGGGCTTGCACCCCGGTGAGTCCACCGAACCACACAACATCGAGATCGCCAGTGCGAAAACTTGATACCGAAGCCGGGTAGTCGATGACCGGAACGTATTCAACTTTGATCCCCGGTACGTGCGCTTCGATGTACTTGGCGAAGAGTTGGTATCTGCGTACGAGCTTTTCGGGTTCTTGATCCGGGATGGCACTGACGCGCAGCGTCCCGTGGAAGGTCGCGGTCGCGTCGGCTTTGGTGGTCGCGTCGGCGCCTTTTTCCTTGGTGTCGCTACCGCACGCCACCGCGGTTGTCGCCAGTAGCGCTACCGCGACGAAGCGTCGGGCTGAAGAGAAACGGTATGAAAACATTGACATTCTGAGGAATCCTTTGGATTAGCTGGGAAGGTTCTTGATCCGTCGGGCCGCGATGAAAACTAATTCTTGGGTGCTGCCGTTCGGGGTTCGATGTGTGGCTTCGGCGGTGTCGACCACCATGAAATCTCTTGCGAAACAGGCGCTGAGGGCGGTGATGCTGCGCCGCTGAACGGGCAGCCCGCTGCATGCCTGCGGACCGTTTGGACCGAACGTGCCGACGACGAGAAGTCCATCGAGAGAAACCGCAGCTGCACACGTTGCGACGTAGTGCTCGACATCGGTGTCGGCCACAAGAAAATGAAACACCGCTCGGTCGTGCCAGACGTCGTAGGCGCGCGTGGCCGACCACGAGGTGACGTCGGCAACGATCCAGTTGATCTTGGCGGTGTCCGTATTGAAGTGTTGGCGGTTGATTGCGAGTGCACTCTGGGAGATATCGAGGACCGAAATATCTCGATACCCGTTCGCGTAGAGGCAACCAGCGAGTCGTGAACTGCCGCCACCGATATCGATGACACTGTTTGACGGAGATGCGTGCGTCTCGATGAGCTGGAGTGAAGTTGTCGGGGCAGATTCGAACCAGCTAAGAGTCTCCGGCGGTTTGGTCGCCCAAACCCGCTCCCAGTGACTGCCAGGAACCGAATCAACTGCATCGCTCAAATTGAACGGCCCGATCGCGCAACGGAGAGCAATCCGGTTGGTGCTGAGGGCATGATGGGCTTTCGTAGTTGGCTGCGCGGACTATCCGTCATCTAACTACGTAGCCGACCCCATCGGCGGATGTCGCGGATTTTTTGCTGCCGGTTTCGTTGCGTACTCGGACCTGGTCGGTGTGCAGGACCGATACCATCACGAGATGTCGAGCCGGGTTTCACTGATTGCCGCAGAGCAAGCGCCAGTTTCAGCTCGGCACCTTTTTGCCGATGGCGACCCCGGCCCCCTTGTTGCGTCGTGGGCTCAAGTCCCCGAGCTGCTCGACACTGCGTTGCCGTTTGTTGGCATGATCCTCGGCGCGTCATCGCTTTCGGTGCGTTACAAGGAGCTGGCGATCCTGCGGACGTCGGCGTTAATGCAATGTCGTTTCTGCGTAAACGCGCATACCGAAGTCGCTGTGGATGTTGGATTATCTGAATCTGAAATTCGCGCACTGCGTGGTGAGTTGCCGTTGGCTGAAGCGTTCACTGCAACAACTGAGGTTGCGTTGTTGCGATGGATCGACGCTGTCGCTGGTGGCCGAGGATCGGTTGCTCAGGATATTGCCGACGCGTTCACTGGCCAGTTCGCCGATTTCGAAGTTGTCGAGTTAACGATGCTTATTGGAGCGACTTTGATGCTGAACCGGTACGCATCGGCATTGCAACTCCCAAACGGTGCAGACTCCATTGACCGTCTGCAACGACTTGGCTACGACACCGGATTACTAGGAGTCTTCGCATGACCGCCGTTCGCGAAGCAATGGAGAGCGGCGCCATTTCGCGACGCATGTGGTTTTACGCCAATTATCACTGTAATTTGGAGTGCTCCTATTGCTTGACCGAAAGTTCGCCGAGAGCACCGCGGCGGCAGCTCGATCACCGTTTGATGAAATCGTTGACCCGGCAAGCTGCCGACTTGGGGTTCGAGGAAGTAGGAGTCACCGGCGGCGAAACCTTTCTCGACCTCGCGTTGCCTGCGACGCTGGCGGAAATGTCTGAGTCCGTTCCCGTCATCGTGCTGACCAACGGCACTTTGTTTGTCGGCGATCGCCTAGATCGGCTTGCCCCGATGCTGGGCCACGAAATCTCGATGCAGATTTCACTGGATTCCGCCGACCCTGATCTCAACGACATGGCGCGTGGCCCCGAGAATTTTGCGAAGGTTGTTGATGCAATTCCCAGGCTGATCGAAGCTGGGCATCACGTTCGGGTTGCGAGTACTGGGCAAGCCCCCGACGACGCGTCTCAAGAAGCTCTCTGCGTGTTGCATCGGAGCTTGGGCATCCCAGACGAAGATCATGTTGTGCGGCCTATCGTGCGGCGCGGGCGTGGAGCCACGATCGATGGATCCATACCCGCAGGCCCTGACGAACTTTTTCCGGAACTGACGATCACTGCCGATGGCGCGTTTTGGAGCCCGTTCGCGCCGACTGTGTTCAACGATCAAGTGGATACCGATCTCCTCGTCAGCCGAACGGTTGATCCACTGTCGTTACCAGTCCAACGCCTGATCGCGTTGGCGCAAGGGCGCCCCACTGGAAGCGATGTCGCCAACAACATTCGTTGAGTGTGAACCAAGGTGGCCGGTCGGCCACCCTAGAAATGCCGCGACAATGTGATCCCCGGACGTCGTCGGTGCCGTACTAGCCCCTAGTGATAACGAACGGAGCGATATGACAGCAGCGGTTGGCATGGTCAGTGGCCTCGCAGATCGGCCAAGCGATCTCGGAGTGCGTATTTCCGCAGCCACGCTTCGGATCGGTCTCGGCGTGATGTGGCTGGTGAATGTGCAATGGAAATTCCCGCCGGGATTCCTAGGTTTGCGGCGATATACCAGTTTCGCCGTCACTCGCGAAGTGTGGCACCCCTACGCCGTGATTGTCGATAAGTTCGTGCTCTCTCACTTCTCGATTTTTGGTTGGGTGGTTTTCATGGCTGAAGCCTCGCTCGCCGGATTTCTGATTCTTGGGCTCGCCACGCGATTCTGGGCTTTGGTCGGTGTCGCACAATCGGTCGCGATCACACTGAGCGTGCTCAACGCCCCGAACGAATGGCCTTGGTCCTACTACTTGATGATCCTCAGTCATTTGGGGGTTTTCGCGCTTGCCGCAGGGCGTTTCGGCGGGTTGGATGGTGTGTTGCGACCGTTGTGGCAGCAAAGTGACGGTCGCGTTGCCCGGATCTTGGTGCGGGCATCATGACCACGCCACGAGTCGTCGGCCTAGACCCCACGCTGCGCCGCTCGATTGCTCGGGCAAGCATGGTGATCGGAGGCGCAGTAGCGCTCATCGGAATCGATGGGCTTCGTCTCGCGACCGGTCGCGGAGCAAAGGGCGCGGCCATCGGGGGGGCTCATGAGTTGCTGTTCAATCACATGAACGTACTCGGAGCTATCGCGTTTATTGTCGCAGGAGCAATGACATTCGCAAGCGCGTTTCCACCACTCGAACGGTTGCGCCTTGCCGCGGCACTGCTTCATCTGGTCTGCGCGGTCGTGATCGTCGCGACGCTGCGGGCCGGCCAAGACAATCCTCTGGCCGCAGATGGTGGCACATTCGTATGGCACCTGGGGCTCGCGGTTGGGCTCGTCGCGATTGTTCTGACGGTTCGCAGCACCGAACGCTGATCCGAACATATTCGCCGCCACCCGTTCCAAAACCTCCAACATCGCGATGCTCCTGTACCCAAAATCACCAATAGATACAGGTATTATCGCATGAGGATGGCACAGAACGCGCCGAGCATGACGACCGAAAGTGTGAACGATCACCACCTTCGCGGAGACCAACATGCATTTTCCTTGAAAACCAAACCGTTGTGTGAAACGCCGTGCGTCTCGGACACGCGGAGGGTCCTTACAACCCGAGTGCGTGACGAAGCCGTGTCGCGTTCATGAGCCCGGCGCCTGAGGGGAATGAGTCGAGGAGGCGCTCGAGCTCAAGGCGACCAATTGGATCGACGGCCGCCTCGCGTGGTGTGAGGCCACGGAGCGCTGGGACCGTGTTGTCGAGCCACTGCTGTTCGTAGTCCAAGATGAACTGTTCACGGATTTCCGCCAGTTCTGGATCGTCGAACGAATTCGATGCGTTTGGCTCGCCGAGCGCGGTTCCAGCGGCCATCGCTTCGTCGAAATCGCGAACGTCGTGATCGACAAGTTTGGCGTTTGGCAACAGTGTTGCGATCAGCGTGATCGCTTCTGATGATCGTCGAAGGGAGTTGACCTCGCCGCGTAGTGAATCGCCGTCGAGTGTCAGCGTCATGATGATGGTCCGAGGCTGATTGGCGCTGTCGCGGACGAGTTGGTACTTGTCGCCGTCGCCGCTGAGTTCGTCGGAGCTGTCGAGGGCGCGGCGTGCCGCGGCTGGATCAAACAGCAGCCAAGTGAGATCATGGAATTCGAGGGGCTCGTTGTCGCTATTGCATACCTGTGGCGGAGCGAGGCAGCGCCCGATGAGTTCCGCGATGACGTACGGATCGTGCTCGTCGAGCGCGTCGAGCATCTCATCGCGCAGCGCGCCACCGACCTTGACGAATCCGGAATACGCGCGCCAGGTATCGCCGACGGGTAACGGCCGTCCGAGCATGAGATCACCGCGTCGGGTCGCTGAACTGGCGTTGGTGTTTGTGACGGTGATCCGGTCGCCGGTGCGCAGATCGCGCAACATCAAGGAGATGTCGTTCGCACGCTCGACTTCGAAGAGGCTGCGTTCGGACAGTTGCCAGTGCGCGGCTAGGAGCGCCTCGTCATCGGGGAGGATGGCATCGCGTTGAGCGACGAACATTTCGCCGACGCCACCTTCGCACAAGGCGATGTCGGCGACAAGCGCGCTGTCGATCAGCTCGATGAGGAATTGGTGGCCACGGCGACTTGCTCTCGCGGCTTCGCTCGCAATCGTCGCCAACAGTTCTCGCTCGTGCTCGCGAATGAAACGGCGAGCCTTGTCGTAGAGCCACGGCGCTCTATCAGTGAGGGAGTGCCGTTCATTTCCGAGATGACATGCCTTGTATTTCCGGCCCGATCCGCACGGACAGCGGTCGTTGCGTTCGGCCGCGGCGGGCGGCCGTATTCGTGCGTATCCCGCAACTTCCAAATACAGATCGTCGACTTCGTTGTCCGGCCCCGGTGGGTTCGTGGTCGGGTCGTCGACATCGGCACGCCGAAGCAACGCTACGGCCGCGATGGCATCGCCAGCGTCGGCGCGAAAGCTCGCCAAAGCGATCAGTGAGGGGCCGTGTTCTTCGCCAGTGTCGACCGCGGATTCCAGTGCCGTCAACGCTTGTCTCGAATCGCCGGCGAGGTCCCATGCTCGACCTTCAAGCCAACGAAGGCCCGCACCTTCGCCGTCGCTGTGTGCGGCGTAGTCGTGCGCGAACCTCGCGAGCGCGGCTACGTCGGTGTGTTCTTGGAGGTGATGTCCGAGCACGGCTTTGCAGACCGCGGGGTCATCGAGCGCGAGCGCGAGCACCAACGCAGCGGTCTTGCGCTGCTCGGATGGCAAATGATCAATGGCGGTACCCGAGATGGCGGCGTCGCTCGTAGCGATCACCAGCTCGGCAAAATCGACTTGCTGAGCTTCGAGATGATGAAACGCGGCGAGGCGATTGCGACCGTGCCAACGGTGTAGCGCATTCGGGTCGCTGCCGCAACGCATGATCGTGTTATCAACCCTCATGAGTCCTGCAGCATCGATCATGGTGTCGATGGGTGGAATCGCCTGCGATTGGAAGATGCCAGGGTAGGTGACGAGCAATTCCCACAGGACATCTTCGGCGCTCATTTGCGTGAGATCGATGGGCGTCGTGCCGAACGCATCGCGTAGCTCAGCGCTCCGAGCGTGCTGCTCGAATATTTCTTGGACGGCGATGATGATTTCGTTGGTGACGAGCGATTCGGTTGCGAAGGGCGCAGGAGTAAAGTGAAGCTGCGTACCGATGACGTGAATTTCGACGTTCGCTCCCGAGTACTCGTCGAGCCAGCCCCGCGGTCCGAACAAAACATCGTCGAGGTGTTCGGAATGATCCTGATTGAGCTCGACCCCGGTGTCCCCCAGCGTCAGCGGCATTCCAATCGACCACCAGTTCAGCAGCGCAAGATCGGGGTCGAGATCCAACACATCCTCGTTGGCATCATCCGCGTTTACCGCGGTGATCCATCGGGTGCCGTTGAGATGAGCAGCTACTCCGATCCAGCCCGCATCGAGTTCGACAAAGTCCGTCGAATCGTCCAGAATACGGCCGAGTCGATCAGCGTCGTGCGGGCCGAGGGCGATTTCCGCGGCCGACAACTCGGTTGCGAGTGTCTCAAGTGCGACGCAACGCTTACCCATTGCGCCGAGTAATGCTTGACGGATTTTCAAATCGCTGGCAGGTGATGAATCCATGCCCCG
>JANYBW010000079.1 GCA_025360585.1 Actinomycetes bacterium
GTTAGTTGATCTGGATCCAGGTTGCTATTGACGGGATGCCGTTGGCGTCGACGGCGAAGAGCATGTACGGGCCCGGCGGGACGCTGCCATCGGATGGAATTCCTGCGACGTTCGCAGTACCGCCGCCGGCGCTTGCCGAGATCTGGAGCTCGACCACGCGGCCGTGCATGTCGGTGGCGTGGGTCGTGGATGACGGCGCGATGAGGACGAGTTTCGTGACTGGCGTTGTGGTACCAACAACCACATTGTTGCCCCATACGGCGCTCGTCGGCGCATAGTTGATCACGGGCCGCGGACCCTTGAAAAGGTACGACGGTGAATAGATCTCGAAGGTATTGCCACCACCGGGGGTTCCGCCGTTATCGCCCGCAGAAAGCACTCGGCCGTCGGGGAGTAACAGCGCAGTGGAGTGGTACGCCCGCCGGCGAGTTTGGCTTGCGAGCGGAGTCCAGGAGTTGTTGGCCGGATCGAACAGCAATGTTTGGTAATACGCGACGTTGAAGTTGCCTTGGCCGTTGCCGCCGACGACGAGAATTTTGCCGTCGGGGAGTTGCACTGAGTTCATGTTGGCGCGGGCTTCGGGCATCGAGGTGATCGCGGTGAATTTCGGTGTGGAAGCGGTCAGGTTAAGTCTGGAAGCTGTCGCGATTGTTGTACCTTGGAACGTAGTTTTACCGCCATAGACCACCATTTCGATTGGGCTGCCTACTTTTAAGGGCAGTACCACTGCATTCGGATAGTTGAATTGGGGAGCCAAGGGCACCGGACCTTTATTGATGCGCCAATTCGACGGGTCCATGAAATCGCTTCGATCGCCAGCAAATGTGAAGATCTGGCCGTTAGGGAGCAAAAACTGATTCGGATAGATACCTTGTCGCCAATCGAGGTTGTAGGTGCCGACGAGTTGCGGCGCGTTGGGTGCCGCGGCACCGATCGTTTCGATGTCCTGGTTCGGTTTGTTCGCTCCGTCGCGACCACCGACAACCACTGCGCCACCGTTCATGGTTTCGGTGATCGTTGGGTACCAACGGCCCTTGTTCATGTTGGGCGCGGCACTCCAGGTTTCGGTGTTTGGGTTGAAGAGCAACACAACGGGAATACCGTTCGAGGTGCCGTATCCGCTGTATGAATTCAAGCCGCCGACGGCAACCAAGGTGCCGTCGCCAAGAATCGTGCCCGCGCCACAAAACAGGTTGCCGTCATTGGGTGGATCGACGCGCTTCGACGTGTTCGTAGTGGGGTTCCACAATGCGGCCATGGTTTGGATTTCGGTGGTGCCATCAGGATTCGTGACGGTGTAGGGGCTCCAGATCAGAACCTTGCCGGTCTTCAACAACGCGGTGTGAATACCAACGACGGGCGTACCGTTTGATTTGGGCAGCGACCATTGGCCGATGACATCAGGGGTGGTTCCCGCAACCGCGAGGGATGCTCCACGAGTGAGTTTGCCGTGAGCCTCTGTGCGCGCCATCGCGTGCTCTGTCGCCATGAGATCGCCTTCGGCATGCGCCTCAGCGGCATTGAGTTTCACCCCAGTGCTCCATCGATGCGACCGAGTCGCGGCTTGCCCCGAAGATCCTGGAACGCTGAGCGCGCTCGCTGCGATCGCAACCGATGTCACTACAAATGCATATCCCCACCGAGAACGCATAGCTCACCTCACCTATCGAGAACTTGTGTATGGATCCAACGACACGACGATATCGACGTTGGCTCCAAAACATTTGGATAGCCCAGGCGCACAGTAACAGGTTCGTGAGCTACACGACGAGCGCCGTGGTTGTAGCGGAGCGGTTTCCGCTCGCGTCGATGGCCCGAACGAAGTAGTGGCCCGCGCTCGGAGCGACCAATGAACGCCCGGATTGAAGAGCGATCACACGGTCGTCGCGCAGGATTTCGTAGGTTGGTGCCGCACCCGAATTATCCGTGGAAGCGTTCCAATTCAGCGTCGTGGTGGAACCCACGGTGGTTGCCGCGAAACTTGTGGGTACCGCGGGTGCGGTTGCATCGCGCGGGCAGAACTTGGCGAAGCCGCCGAGCCACTTGGAGCCCCACGTCTTGATGAGATCTCCACCGACCCACAAGCAATGGTTCGTGTCTCCGAGCAGATCCCATGGGCCCTCATACTGCGCCGACATTGAGATTTGCGGTTCGAAAGCTGGGCTCACGTCGAGGTTGTTCGGGTCGACGGCGAGCACCCAACTCACGGGCGTGACCCGCGAGTAGCCGTGATCGAGCGGATACTGATTGTTGTCGGCGTACAGCCAGTTGCCGCAGTGACACGACGCGAACAACGTGCCGTCGAGCATTGTGCTGGCTTGGAAATCGCCACCGTAGCGAGTGGTGTGTGCCCGCTGGAGCTGGAGATCGGAACGGCGGTATTGCTGGATCGAGTGCTGACTTCCCGCAACAATCAGCGAGTTCGGTAGATCGATGACGGTCTGCATGAACGCGTTACCTGGTGATGGATCGTTGGGTTGAAACGTTCCCAAACCTGGCAACGGCATCGCGGTATTCGGATCAAGGACTGCGATCGCCGTGGACGCGACACCGTTGACGGTGGTGAATCGCCCGACGACATTCACTCGACTCCCATCGGAGCTGGCGTCCACAGTCATAGGAATGTTGTCGACGGTGGCCTTCCAGGTTGCGTCTGGAGTTCCATCGGTGAGCGATACCCGCACTACTCCACCTGCGGTGACGGAACTGAGCGTTGGTCCGCCCGCGATCGAATTGAAACTGCCAACCGCGTAGAGCCAGTTGCCTTGGATATCGAGGCCCTCGACCCAAGGACGGCTACCGACGAATCGTTTGCCGGAAACCGGAGCCTTCCAGCCCGCGACAACCGCGCCGGTCGCCGGATCGATTTCCGCGAGCCCGGCAGAGTTCGCCGCGCCGCCGATGTTTGTGAAGTTGCCAGCCACAATCAGCTTGCCGTTCGGGGCAGCCTTGAGATCATTGACCAATCCATCGAGGACTGGTCGGAAGCTTGAAATCCAATTTCCAGTCGTGACGTCGAACGCAGCCAGAAAACTCTGCACCGTTGGTGCGCCCGCCGAACCTTTCTGGACATTTTGGAACTTGCCGCCGACGTAGACGTTGTTGCCAACCTGTGCGAGCGCAAGGACGGGGCTGTCGTTCGCGGGATCAGGATCGGCCGTTTTGTTGAGCCCGGTCACGCCCCACGGCATCGTGGCCGGCATATCGGAGACGAGCGCTGGTTGCGTGCTTGCAGCCAGGCCGGTATCAGGAATCGGAGCGAATCCCGCGTTGGCATCACCGAATTGTGGACGCAACCAAACCTGTGCGAACGGAACCGCATAGTTCTCATTCGTCGCGGTCCAAAGATAAGAGGAAGCGGTCGGCGAACCTGCGACCGAAGCTCCGTACGCGAACCCGGCTTGTGAATTGTGGCCAAACCAGGGCCAGGTGAAGATGCGATTCATGCCGTCGTCGATAGCAATATCGGAGGTACTTGCCGCGACTGCGTTTGAACTGGGCAGGGGATAGTTCGCGCCGTCGATATCGACTGAGTTTAAAATAATCCCGCCGCCGAGGCCCCAGGACCATCCGGTTTCATTTTGCACGTGATAACGCACTTCTTGATTGGTCGTGCCCGCGGCATCGGCTGAACGCTTGACGCGAATTCCATCAGCGAGTGAATCGACGCGCGCCCCTGCGAGGAGCCCGTTGATCGTGTCGGTGCCTAAGGCCGCGGGCACGAAGGCTGCGGTACCCGAAATCGTGTTGCGCAACGTTGCCGCGGAACCTTGTCCGCTGCTATTGAAACGCCAACCTTGGCGCCCTCGGCCGACCAACACCCAACCGCCACCGTCGGTGGTCATGTCGCAATAGAACTGTTGCGGTGCTTGGAGCTGCGGCGTGTTGAGCCAATACAAGCCATCGGGGCTCGAGGGGAAACTGAAGTGGATCGCATAACACGACGGTGCCGCATCGATCGCGCTCAACCCTTGGTGCACCGTTGGTGCCGGCGGCGGCGCGCACGCGACGACGGTCGCGGTGCCGGCCACGAGTAACACGCTGGAAATGCCGCGCCGGACGATCGTTCGCATTGTTGATTCCTTCATTCGTAAACCCCACTAAGTGCGCCAATGCTAACCGTGGTGGGCTTGTGGATTCCAGCGGCGCGGATCTCGCAACGCCGCCAACATTGGGTTTTGAATCCACGGCCACTGATGCGCGCGGTTCCGGTACTGTCAACGGATGATTCGCGTTGGAGTTTGTGGCGCCGCCGGGCGTATGGGAAAAACCGTGTGTGCCGCCGTGGTGGCCGATCCGGAGATGGAATTGGTCGCCGCGGTCGATGTGTTTGGTGAAGGCACTGTGGTCGCAGAGACTTCGGTCACGATCGCCGCGGATCGCGCAGCATTTGGCGCTGCTCGCGCCGATGTTGTCGTGGACTTCACCGTATTGGACAGCGCTCGCGAAACGATCGCGTGGTGTGCCGCGAACAATATTCACGTTGTCGTCGGCACCACCGGGTTCACCGAGCTTGATATCGCCGCGTTTCACGAACTGTTCGCCGGCGCGAAATCAAACGCGGTAATCGCTCCGAATTTTACGATCGGTGCCGTACTGATGATGCGGTTTTCGGAACTGGCAGCACCCTGGTTCGAATCCGCCGAGATCATTGAGTTTCACCACGGAGCCAAAAAAGACGCACCGTCAGGAACGGCGATGCAAACGGCGCAACGCATCGGTGCGGCGAGCAACCAATGGATGCAAGACCCTACGGAAAAGGTTGTCGCTAAAGGCGCTCGCGGTGGCATTGTAAATGGTGTGCCGATTCATTCGGTGCGCATGCACGGGATGTACGCACACCAAGAAGTAATCCTCGGCGGCCCGGGCCAGACGCTCACAATCCGTCACGACAGCACCGACGTTGCGGCCTATATGCCCGGGGTGTTGCTCGCGGTTCGTGAAGTCGCGAACCGCCCAGGGCTTACCGCAGCGCTAGATCCGCTACTCGGTTTGTAAATGTGCGCGCAGAGTGCGCAACGTTGTGGTTAACCCATCGATATGGACGGTTACTGTGAAACCGTCGCGCTCATTCAGCCACTGCTGATTCAGCTGATGCAGTTCGTTGCGCGCATCAAAACGATTGAGATGCACGATGAGTAGCGGTGTGTTGTGAGGGCAACGTTGCCGTAATGATTCCGCGGCGAGTCGCACGGAGTTGATGGTTCCGAGTTCAGCATCAGCAACCAAAACAACGACTTCGGGATTCAACATTTCGATGATCGTCAACGTGTCGCCATCATGCGCGATTGGTGAACGTAATCCTCCAGCGCCTTCGATAAACGCGAAGTCCGCAGTTGTGGGTGCGATCTCGTCGATGAGTTCGGCCACGGTGAACGCTGGAAAGCCCAAATTGTGTGCGGCCATCGGTGGCGCAAGCGCGCGGTGATACCAGCGATGCTGCGGGCAGACCGTGGTATCTGCCTCACCCGAAGCGCCTGCGAGTACCGCAGCATCATTCGGCGAAGGATCGTTCGGGGCATTGCTTTGCGCGGGCTTGCGAGCGTTGCATGAGAGCCCCGCGGCGCGGAGTTCGCGAATAGCTGCGGCAGTTACGAAGGTTTTACCAACTTCGGTGCCGGTACCGGTGACAACGACCTTCATTGGAGGTGCGCTGTGTTGGGATCGGCGCTAGGCAGTGATCGCAGCGCGGCTAGAAGTTGATCGATCTGGGTGTCGGTGTGGAGCGCGCTCAACGTGATGCGTAGCCGACACGTTCCTGGTGCGACAGTCGGTGGCCGGATCGCCGGCACCAGCAAACCCTGATCGAGCAGCACCGCGGCCGCGGTGACTGCGGCTTCTTCGCTGCCGCAGATATGCGAAATGATCGGCGACGGATGGTCGCCACGGACACGGTCGACATTGCGTCGGAGTCGTTGCACCAACTCCGCTCCCGGTGGCGATTGCAAAATGGTCACTGCCGCGAGTGCAGCCGCGGTATCCGCAGGGGTTGCGGCTGTGGTGAAGATATAGGTTCGGGCCCGATTCACGATGAGATCCGTGAGTGTCCGCGGGCCCGCGACGAAACCACCAAGTGCACCGAGGGTTTTCGACATCGTTCCTACGCGCAAATACGCAACGTCGTGGAACTCTGGATACGGGCCGAGCACCGAGTGGGCTTCATCCACGATGAGCAGCGAATGGTGTTCGCGTGCGATCTCGATGAGGCGATCCACATCGGCATGATCGCCGTCCATAGAAAACACAGTGTCGGAGACGATGATGGTACGGCGGGATCCTGCAGTGAGTAGCAATGATTCGAGGTGTTGGAGATCCCGGTGCCGAAAGACTTGGATTTCCGCTTTGCTCAAACGTGCGCCGTCGATGATCGACGCGTGGTTGAGCTCATCGGAACAAATCAACGTGTTTGGATCGGCGAAGGCTCCGAGCACGCCGAGGTTCGCCGCGAATCCGCTGGGGAACAGCACGCTGGATTCTGTGTGCTTCCAATTCGCGAGCGCGGTTTCTAATGCTGCGTGCACTGAACGTGCGCCGACGATGAGTCGCGCTGAGCCACTGCCGGCACCGAATTCGTCGAGCGCTGTGTGTGCGGCTGCGATCACGTCGGGGTGCTGCGAGAGCCCGAGGTAATCGTTCGACGCGAAAGAAATCAGTTGTTTGCCATCGTCGAAACGTCCGACGGGACCGTGCGAATCGAATGTTCTTGGCGCACGCCAACGGCCCTGTTGGTGCAGGGATCGGGTTTCGGTTTCAGCCCATTCGCGCCAGCGCATTGCTATCGGCCTTGAGGAGCGCGTGAAATCATGGCGCGGGTTCGATTGTTGCGGGTTCGATTGTTGCTGGTTCGATTGTTGCTGGTCCGATGGCCGCGGGGTCGCACGCGGCGTCGATCGAAGCTGCGAGCGCGTGCACCACATCGTGTACTTGTTGCGAAGTGATTGTGCATGGTGGCATCAAGATCACGGTGTCGCCGATTGGGCGCAGAAAGACACCGTGATCCAAGGCCGCGGCCGCAACCTTGCGCCCCCAGCGTAAACCCGGCTGGGGCGGTGCCAGCTCGACGCCACCCATCACACCACGCAAGCGAATCTCTTTCACCGCGGGTTTGGCATCGAGACGATCGTGCAATAGCTGTTCCATCTCCGCGGAACGTTCGCGTACGTTGGCCAGCACATCCCACGCATCGATGAGCTCAAGGTGGCGTAACGCAACTGCTGCTGCGAGCGCGTTTCCACCGAAGGAGTGGCCGTGGTAAAAGGTTTTGTCGCCCAGATCCGGCCCTAAAAACGCGCGGAATATTTCATCGCTCGCAGCCGTGACCGACATCGCTAAGTACCCTGCGGTGAGGCCTTTGCCGAGGCACAACAGATCCGGTTGGAGCCCGCACGTGGTGGATGCGAAGAGGTCGCCCGTGCGCCCGAAACCGGTTGCGATTTCGTCGCAGATCAGTAACACGTTGTGTTGTTTGCATGCCGCGCCAAAACGCCGCAGTCCGTCGAGATCGCAAAGCTGCATACCGGAAGCTGCCTGCACCGAGGGTTCGATGATGACGGCCGCCAGTTCTTGGGCGTGTTGCTCGATCATCGCGATCGCGGTATCGAAACAGTTGGGGTCGTTGAACGCCGGCGCGCGTAACACGGGGAACCGCAGCGCGTTGAAGATATCGGCCCCGAAACCGTCGTCGCCCACCGACAACGCGCCGATCGTGTCGCCGTGGTAGGCGCCGCGAAACGCGAGGAACTTGGTGTGGCCACCGATGCCGCAATTGACCCAGTATTGGAATGCCATTTTCAGAGCCTGCTCAACGGCACTGGCACCGTCCGATGCGTACAGAAAGTGTGCAGTATCGACCGGAACTACTTTCGCGAGCGCTTCGGAAAGTTCCACCACAATTTGATTGCCATTGCCGAGCATCGTTGAATGCGCGCCGCGGCCCAATTGCTGAATGATCGCATCGTCGAGCTCGGGGACTCGGTGGCCGAGCGTCGTGACCCACAGCGACGACACGGCATCGAAATAGCGACGACCATCGGAATCGATCAGGTAATGCCCATCCGAATCCGCGACGATGAGCGGACGGTTTTCCGCGAACGTCTGCATCTGGGTGAAACCGTGCCACACGACGTTCGCGTCGCGTTCAATCCAAGCATCGGTGGATGTTGGCGTGAAAACTGGGCCGGGATTACTCATTGTTGCCATCGTACGGGCGACAATGGAGGTGTGACTGGTCCGAGTGTCGCCAACGATCCGCTTTCGGTGCGTGAACATGTCCTGGCTTCGACGTACCAGTGCGTTGCTCGTTTCGGAATGGCCAAGACCACGATTGAAGACGTTGTCCGCGAATCCGGCGTATCGCGGGCGACGATCTATCGGCATTTCCCAGGTGGTCGCGACGAAGTCGTGCGCGAGACAGTTGGCTGGGAGGTCGGTAATTTCTTAATTCGGCTCAGCGACCAGATCCGCGACGCCGAGGATCTCGTGGCGTTGATTGGCCTCGGATTACGCCACGCGCACGTTGCGCTGCGAGAACACGAGCTGTTGCAAACAATCCTGCACACCGAGCCCGAGCGGCTCCTTGGGCTGTTGTCGACCGAATCCGCCAAGACGATGCCGTTCATCGCCGATTTCTTGTATCCGTATCTCGATCGGGAGCGCACGGCCGGACGCACCCGAGAGGGCATCGACCTCGAACAGGCCGCGGATTTCGTGGCTCGAATGGTGTTTTCCCTGATCGGAAGCGCCGGGAGATGGAACCTCGATGACGATGCAGCCCTCGATGACCTCGTCCGCCACGAAATCCTCGGCGGAAT
>JANYBW010000043.1 GCA_025360585.1 Actinomycetes bacterium
CGTTCATGCAAGTGCACCGTGGCCGCGAGCATCCCGGGCGCATTGTTGGCCCATTCGATAAATGATGTTGCCCGCGCTGATCGATAGTCGATCCGGCTGGCCAATTCGTGAATCACGGGCCCGCGCCCACCTGGGATGCGCGCTTCGCGACGCGCGGCTTGCACAACCTTTGCGGGGTCGTGCAAGGGTGTTTCTTTGGAGATCACAACGCGACTGCAAGCGAAGCCCTGAGATATCGCGACGTGTTCGAGGTACTCCAACACGTGCGACTTGCCGGTGCCAAAATCTCCCGATACGAGAGTGCCTTTGACAACCGCTGGTGGGTTCTGCTGCGCGTCTCGGAGATGTTGTTCGAAGCGATCCAGCACTTGCTGTTGTGCGCATCCGAGCGCACGGACGGCGTCGCCGTTCGGTACACCGTTACGTAACGCTTCGAGCGCCCGTAGCGAAGAAATACGATCGAGTTGTTCTGTCTGAGTCATTGCCCCACTCCTGCGGTCAGGCGCAATAGCGACGCCATCGGATTTGCGTAATGCCTGTCGCGCACTTCGTCGTAGATGCGATTCATGAGCGCGGGGTACGCACCCAGGCCCCGTGACCCGGCCTCAATATCGAGGAACGTTTCCGCAAGCACGACTGCAATCAACAGTGCATTTGCGTGATCGGTGCTGTCGATGAACTGGCGAAACACCTCATAGGTGTCGAGCAGCGAGTTCTTTGTATACGCAACAGTGCCATCGCGCTCGGGTTTCGCCTCGGTAAGTCTTGTCGCGTCGATGACGATTGTTGTGCCCGCTCGATCACATTTGCGCGCCCAGTTGCATAGTGATTCGAGGTGGTAGCGAGCATTTGTTCGGTTGATCTTCGTGAAGATCTGGTAGTTCTTCATGTTGGAAATAGCGGGGATTTCTCCGGTGAGCCATTGTGTGATTGCTTCGGTTTGGGTTGCGCCTTCTGCGCCGCCACTCAACCGTGATCGACACAACCATGTCATTGCGATACGAAAGTCGCGCGCGAGATCGTGGTCTTTGAAGACGTCTTCGCCGATCGCTCGGTTGAGAACCATGCGCACGTAGTCGAGATCGGCACCATTGGCTGCACAAATTTGGAGGTCGAACGGCGAATCGTCGAGCTCTGGAACTGTGAACGATTGACGTGCGAGATTGGCGAGACGCTGGGTTGCGAGTTCGGTCCACGGCACTTGTGTGGCTACAGCGAAAAACAGTTTGTCGATCATGTGTATCCGTGTGGTACTTGCCGCGAGGCGGGCAACGATGTGTCCGTTTGTTCGTGCCGCGTCCGCGATACGGTCGCCGATCAATGACACAGGGGTTTCGTCGACCGGCACCACGAACTTGACTGCCGCGCCTCCCGATGAGATGTAGCTATCGAGATACTCGTGTTGCAACGTTGTGATGTAGTCGTCTACGTTCAGAGTTGCGGTCATGAGTTCGCCTTGCGGAATCGGATGCCGTAGTAAGTATGTGCGTTGCCGTCGGAGCCGACGATTGTGAGCGTGCCCGACGATGATTTGGTTCCCGTCGCGGCAGGCAAGCTCAGCTCGTATCCTTGTTTGGTGGTGGTTATTCCGCTGCGATCGAGCAAGTGAAGGTCTCGGGTGAACTCGTTCTTGTCGTATTGCTTGCGCATTTCCGGGTGGATCGTGAGGATGTCGTACAGATCGACAAGTTTCGTACCTCGCTCCAAGTTGTCGGCGCCGACAGCTTGGCGGTATGCGTCGAACAAGGTCGCGAGGAATCGCTCAGGATTGAGCGTGGGTTTCGCGCTTTGCAGTGCGACGAGTCGAGCAGCCACGACCGATGGCCGTAACGCCGACAGCCGCTTCGCGTCGACGCGGATCGAACGCTGGCTTGGGAGAATTTTTAGGAGCGCAGGAAATGCACTCAAACGATCGTCGAGGCGATCTATTCGCACACCTGAGCGCGACGCCGCCTCAATCAGTTCGGTTTCGTATTCATCCTGGAGGTACTTCTCCTCATCGATTTCCGACCAGCTCCACGCCGTCGCAGCATGATTGGACGCCTGCTGTAAGGCCTCGGCAAGCTGTCCTAGCTGCAGGCTGGCCTTGCGTATCTTGGCTATGTCGCCGTCGGCCGCCGCCTTCGATAGCGCACGTTCGGCGCTGATAGCTGCCTTCAACGTGCCGGAGAGCGAATTACACGCACGTTCAACTGTTGTGCATTGCTTTTCAAACGCGTTTGGTTCGAATCCCACAGATACCTCAGTCTTGGAGTGGCGAGCGGTCAGTTTTGCACTTGCGTGGGACAGTGTCCATTCGGTTTCGGACTGGTTCAAAACCGGCGCTGTGAGCTGGCAGCGCTTCAGCATTCCTTCGTCGAAAGCTGCTTGTGGGCCACGTATTCTCCGTCCGGGTGTCGGTGTTGCTGACGACATTGTCGTTACCCTCGCCGCGGGCTGGTAGGTATTTGGAGCGCCTGCCAGAATTCGATTTCGTCAATAATCGTTACTCCCTTGCTCCGAGCGTGTCGTGCCTTCTTTGAAAGGCTGGCGATATCGGGTGTGACGAGATAGTCGACCGAATGCGTCACGTCGATCGCGTTGTTCAATCCTGCCGATGCAACGAGCTGGCGTGCCAACCCCCGTTTGAGTGCGCGACCGTCAGTGAGTTGAAGGTTGGAGTCGCCAGTGAAGGCAATGGTCTTGTTGCGTAACCGGTTGAGGCCCAGGGTGGTTGTCGCGGCTGCGATGACGGCGGGTGATGCTGTTCTCGTCGAAGCGCGTGAACGCGCCGGGAAGCCATCTGCCCGTGCCGCAACGGGCATGGTCACGGCGAGCTGCTGGCGTTGTGACGCCGAAGTCATAATCGGCCAGACCGTCGCGAACAAAGA
>JANYBW010000048.1 GCA_025360585.1 Actinomycetes bacterium
CCAGCACACACGAAGTACGCGATGAATTTGCGCAGCACATCGCCCTTCGCGACACTGAACGGATCGGCAGTACTCGTCGGCGCAATCATGTAGGAATAGCTCGATACCGGATATGCCGCGGGATCGGGGTTGTCGTAAACACCACCAAGATTCTGCGTCTTGTCCGCGTTCAGGGTTGCACCTCGCAGGGCCACGAAAACGTCGTAGGCGGAAGGTTGCGTGAATTGCCCAGCTCGGTTTTGGACCGAAACGACTGGAAATTGCCGCTCCTTGGCGTAGCCGTACTCGACGTACGTAATTGCGCCGTTGTTGTAGGAGGCTGCGACGTAGTTCGCGACACCATCCGAAAGGTTCTGCGCGACCGAACCCTGATAGGTGGGATACAGCGACGTGGGCGGACACGGCGTGGCCAGCCCCAGCTTCTGACAAAAACGATTCCATACGGCCGGCGTTTTCGCAGCCATAAACGCCGTGAATTGCGCGGTCGTTCCCGAACCGTCACCGCGAACCACCGGGCGGATTGGAAGATTGGGTAACGGAACCCCGGGGTTGGTATTAACGATCGCTGGGTCATTCCAAAACAAGATTTCGCCGGTGAACATTTTGGCGATGGTGTCCGGTGTGAGGTTCAGGTTCGTGATGCGTCGGCCTCCCACATCAAGGTGGTACATAAACGAGGTACCACCGGCGACTATTGGAAGATACGCAAAACTGCGACCCGACTGCTGCACTCGATCGAGTTCATTCGTAACGACCGTTCCGGAGCTGTCTTTGTAAGCCGCCTGAAATGGAATTTCCGAGACCGCGAAATCGACCTGTTTGCCAATAAAGAACGTTCGGCCCGCCGTAGATCCGACCGCGTTGTAATTAATGTTGAGACCGAATCGATTCGCGTCAGCGCGCCATTGGTCGACGGCAATTGAACTCCAGGTTGAACCCGCGCCATTCAGTACCGCTGAATCGGCAGCGGCCGGTCGCGCGTTCTGGACGCCAAGTGCTGCCGTCGCGACGACACACCCCACCATCATTTTGACGCCAGCACGCAATCCGCTGGCCCGATTCAACCGTTGCAAATTGATTCTGTTCATCCGAAGCGACCTCGTACGTAATCGAGTGTTCGTTGATCTTGCGGATTCGTGAACATTGCCTCGGTTGGCCCCGTTTCCACAATGTGTCCGGGCGCGTTCTCGCCAGCCAAAAAGAAGGCGCAGCGCTGTGAAACTCGTTGAGCTTGTTGCATGTTGTGGGTCACGATCACGATCGTGATTTCTTCGCGCAACTCTGCGATTGTTTCTTCGATGCGGCGCGTTGACGTTGGATCGAGCGCGGAACAAGGTTCGTCCATCAACAGCACGTCAGGACGTACGGCTAGCGACCGGGCAATGCACAACCGTTGCTGTTGGCCCCCAGAAAGAGCTCCGCCGTTATCGTTGAGGCGGTTCTTCACTTCATTCCACAGCCCGGCGCGTCGCAGACATTGCGCGACCAAATCATCTTTAGTGGATCGATCAATCTTGAGTCCGCAGAGCTTAAGTCCGGCGATCACATTTTCCGACACGGTCATCGCCGGGAATGGGTTTGGCTTTTGGAACACCATGCCGATGCGGCGGCGAATCTCCGTCACCGAAACCGCATCGCGATAAATGTCGACTTCGTCGAGCGAAATCGTGCCAGCAAGACTTGCGCCCGGAACCAATTCGTGCATGCGATTCAAAGCGCGCAGGAATGTTGACTTACCACAGCCAGACGGACCAATCAGCGCGGTCACTTCATTGGGGCGCATCAAGAGTGAAACTCGATCTAGCACCTTGTGCGAACCGAACCACGCGGACACCTCCCGTGCATTCAACGTGCTTGCGACATTCGGTGCTGCAGCGGCAGGCACTCGTTCTTCAACCATTGTCATGGGTTCAATCTCCTTTTATGACCGACGCGAAAGTCCGGCGCGACTCGCCAGTAACCTGGCCAGCGCGAACAACACCAATACGATGACTAACAAGACGCAAGCGCCGCTCCAAAGCCATTCTTGGGCAACACCTTCGAGGCCCCCATGGATCTTCTGATTCCAAATGAACAACGGCAGCGCATCTTGTAAGCCAGAAAATGGGTTCGAGTTGAGCCGTTGTGCGCCGATCATCGTCATAATCAGGGGTGCGGTTTCGCCAACGACGCGCGCCACTCCAAGAACGACAGCAGTCACCAAGCCCGTGCGAGCCGTCGGCAATACGACTTGCCGAGTGGTGTTCCACTCAGACCCGCCAAGCGCCAGCGATGCTTCGCGCAATCCTCCAGGCACCAATCGCAACACGACTTCGGTTGTGCGGGTCACTGTCGGAAGCATCAGGATCGACAGTGCCAGCGCCCCGGTGAACCCCATCGCGTCAAGGATTCCGGGCTGAATCAGCACCGCGTAGATAAACAACCCGGCCACAATCGATGGGACAGCGCTCATCGCGTCGGTGAGCATCCGCACTGGACGCGCCAACCTACCGCCAATTTCGTTCAGGAAAACCGCCGTCATCACGCCGAGCGGAACCGAGATCAGCATGGCAATTCCAACAACTTCGAACGATCCCACGATCGAGTGCAACGCACCGCCTTCGGAGAACTTGTTCTGGGTCGATGCGGCCTTCAACGTCTTGGTGAGAAACGAAACTTGCAAGCCGTGGTAGCCACGTTCCACAACGGAAAATACAATGGAACCAAGGGGGATAAGTGCTAATAGCGCCGCGCTCGTGACACACAGCCGGACAAAGTGATCTCGCGCTGCGACGCGCCCCCACTGCTGACGGGCCGACACGTAGACGATCGAGACGAAGACCAACCAGGCGACGACGATGAAGCCGAGAGTCCCTGAAAATGGCGCGAACCGCTCGTACACAAGCCACGTCAGCGCGAGCGACGCGGCCGTGCTTCCGGCGTAGGTGATCACCGAATCAGCGTCGACGCTCCGAATCACGATTTTGTTTTCGTGATCCGATCGAACGGTTTTTACGTCGTCAACGGCGTCGGGGCCGGTATCGTTCTCGGTCAAGTGCAGGGTTTCCATCTAGATCTCCGTTGCCGCGCCCGAGCGAGACCGGGAAACCACAAACGAAGCTCCCGCGTTGACGATCAGCGTCACCGTAAAGAGCACCAATCCGGCCGCCATCAGCGCGCTCGAAGCGATGCCCTGCGATTCAGTCCAGCTCCGGGCAATCAGCGCAGCGATTGAATTGCCACCGGTTTTGAGAATCTGCAACAGGTTGTGAACGTCGGTCGTCCGCGAAATGATCAGCGCAACCGCGACCGTCTCGCCGAGCGCTCGGCCGAGACCTAGCATCGCGCCGCCGATTATTCCGCCTTTGCCAAACGGCAAAACGACGTCTCGGATCACTCCCCAACGAGTTCCCCCCAGCGCGAGTGCACCTTCTTTTTCTCCTGGTGGAGCTTGCGCGAACACTTCACGCATCACAGCCGTGCAGATTGGCAAGATCATGAGCGCGACAACGATTCCTGCAAGAAACGCCGACGCGGTGAAGTCAGTCAACGTCGTAGGAACCTTGCTTCCCGCGAGCGAGGTCGTGTGAAACGGGGGAAACCACCCAAAGTGATCGGCGAGGAAACGACTGACGTACACCACTTGGCCTTCGAGTACCGCGGCGCCCCAAATTCCGTATATCAAACTGGGGACCGCGGCCAACAAGTCAACGAGCGAGGTCAGAATCGCTCGAATTCGTTTTGGAGCGTATTCAGTGATGAACAGGGCAGTCCCGATCGCGGTTGGAACGGCAAGCACGAGCGCGACGACCGCGATCACGACCGTCCCGAGGAGCACTGCGGCAATACCGAAACGTCCACCCGATACCGAAGTAATCCACCGAGTTTCAGTGAAGAATGTGAATCCTTCATAGCGAAACGCGTCGAGGGACTGGTAAAAAAGGAATCCGCCGATTAGGCCCATAATGGCCAGGGTGAGCCAGCCAGCGCCATAGCCGAAACCCCGATAGACGCGATCTCCGCGCCCACGGGTCGTTCGGAACGCGATCGGCTGCTCGCTGGATTCGACTACGTCGAGAAACGGTACGGATGCCACGTGGATATATTGCACACCATGCCGATGACTAGCAGCTTGCCTCTAGTTGAATGACAGATGAACAACTGACGACTGATCTCGTTCAAGGGCAGTAATCATGATTTCCTGCTGGAGTGATCGAAAAATACTCCTCCGCGCGCGCCCGCTATCGTCGTTTCGCGGTGCTTGTCACCGTCGCGTTTGGCCTGGCTGTCGCGAGTGTTCCGAATGCCAGCGATGCAACCGCTCATGCACGCACCGCGGCGGCACCATCGGGCGCCACACTCGCCGTGAGCCCATCAACTGGTCTCGCGACCCAATCAGTATCCGTGCACTGGGAGGGCTTCGATACTCCAACCACGTTTGGTAGCGATGCAGTTTGGGTCTATCAATGTAAGGCCAATCCAACGTCGTTGAGCGACTGCTTCACTGCAGATCCGTTTCCGAGTTCAAGCGGCGGAAACGCAATCCGCAATGGTGTTACCGGTCAAGATTTCGCCGGAACGGTGAACTTCGAAGTTCGCGACGCGACGCAACTGCCAGAACTGGGTTGTGATGAAAAACACGACTGCTCCATTGTTGCGTTCGACAGCAACACGACTATTCCGCCGAACGCCCTGCCGCCAGGTGCGCTCGTCGCGCCGATCTCATTTGCACACGCGAACACCGACTGCCCCGTACCTGCGACCTTCGACATCGTCGCCGGAGGCGAGGCGTCCGTAGCCCAACAGGCCTACCTTTGGGCCGCTTCGCAATGCACGGGACCTTCTCCGCTCGCGCTTGACTTCACGGAATCTTCGTCCAACAACGCACGCGACAATCTGCTAGCAAACCAAACCGACGTCGCGTACACCTCGCTCGCCGCGACCTCAGACGAGCTCGCGTCTGCCACTGATACAAAGAGCATTGCGTACGCGCCGATCTCCATCAATGCTGCAGTGTTCGCGTACAATATCAACGACGCAAGCACCGGACAACCGATCACGGATCTCATCTTGTCACCTCGGCTGGTCGCACGCCTGATTACCGATACGCGGGTAGTTTCGTACTTTCAGGATCCCGAATTCCTAGCGCTCAATCCGGGCCACACCTGGCCGGACGGCGGCGTGTCGCAGCCATTGTTGCGAGCGGAGCGCAATGCAGATACCAGAATCACCACGAGTTGGATGATCCACGATCAGGACGCAGCAAATTTTATTGCGCACAAAGATCGTTACAACGTCCCGGTCTTGTCGGACTTTTACAACAAGCAATATCCGGTCGATAATTTTGAGATTGCTGCCTCAGACTCCAGTGGTTTCATTCCACTAACTGGCGAACTCCAGGGAGCTCGGCACGTTTTTTATCAAGCCCGTCCCGACGGCAATCATTACAGCAATCAGGGCTACATCGGTTTGCTCTCGCGCAGCAACGCAGTCCGTTTTGGTTTACCCATGGCCAAGTTGGTGAACAACGCCGGTAACCCCATTGCTCCGGACCCAGCCGGTCTCACGGCGGGACTGAAGGCAATGACAAAGCTCGACGGCGTGCTGGTCCCCGACCCCTCATCATCCGAACCCAACGCCTACCCGTTGACCAAAATCGACTACGCAATGTTCCGCACTACGGTTGCCGTCAAGGATGGCGCGGGCAAGTTGGTCGGCGACCAGGTCAAAGCGGCGCACCTCAAACAGTCATTGAACTACGCGATCACTCGCGGGCAATCGGACCTCGCGCTCGGGTACGTGCCGTTACCAAGTGACCTCGTCGCCGCAACCCAAGCCGTCGTCAATTCGATCAAACCACTCGCGGATCCAACGCCAAAGCCCACGCACCACACCACGACCACCACCACCGGTAATGCGACCACGCAATCGACGACACCGAATACCAATTACAACGCTGGCTCGACTGGTTGTTGCACGACACCAACCCCTTCGGTCACCGAACCCGCAACCACACCGCTTTCATCCGCGCCTGCGACCCCTTCGACGAGCGGAGCGAACAAGGTTCCACAGCTTCGCTACGCCTTGAGCGCTCCAGAATGGACGCCGATCGCGAACATTGGGCCGATCCCAACCAACGCAACCTTGCCGACGCTGTTGTTGCTCGGAATCGTCGCGTTTTCGATCAGCATTTTGTGGCCAGCCCTGCAACGC
>JANYBW010000006.1 GCA_025360585.1 Actinomycetes bacterium
AGCGCTGGAGTCCGCGATCGAGCATCGTCGCAAGGATCCGAAGTTCCAGGCGCGCCTGCGAACGATCATCGATGAGGACCGAGAACTGCTCGAACGCCTAGCGAAGTGAGCGTCGAGTACCTCGTGATCGCCGACTTCATCGCCATCTCCGCAGCGGTCACCGGTCTCGACGAAGACACGATCGCAAAGCTGGCCAACCTCGGCCTTGCCGACTCTGCCCTCCACGCACCTTCGGCGACATTCGGCGATCACGAGTTCTACGAGGACTTCATCGACAAGGCCGCCGTTCTCGTCGTTCGAATCGCACGCAACCACCCCTTGCCCGACGGCAACAAGCGCGCCGCCTGGGTGTCGATGCGAATGTTCATTGACATGAACGGCTGGTCCTGGTCTCGTCGACCCGAACTCGACGAAGGCGAAGAAACAGTTCTTGCGATCGCGGCCGGAGAAATGGACGAAAAACAAACCGCTGCATGGCTCCGCGGTTACCTCGTCGCACCAGAATCGGAGTGAACCACGGAGCGGAGGGTTCGCAACTCACCCTGGTTGCGTGAGTTCGATCACGTTGCCGTCGTGATCGCGGTAACGCGCTGATCGACCCCACGGTTGCGCGATCGGGGGGTGAAGTACTACAGCACCGGCAGCTACTGCAGATGCGTGCGCATCATCGACGTCAGCAACACGGAACGCGATCTGCGCACCCGACGTTGTGGACCCGTCCTTGGATGCGTACAAGGCGAAATGGATAAAGGCTCCGTCCGTCCAGGAAATCGCGGCGTGACGCCCGCCCGTCCAAGGGTCGTCGCTGGGGTGATCGTCGACATGAAAGTCGAGACCGAATCCGTCCGCGTACAGGTGCGTCGAGCGGTCGAGATCGGCCACCGTCAGTACGACAGTCACGAGCCGGACGGCGTGAATCACCCGCTCAGTTTGCCCTGAATCACCCGCTCAGTTTGCCCTCGGATTAGCCCACTCCACCATCGCGCAATAATCCCACTCATTGGCCGCTCATAGTGGCCGCTCGGCGAGCGTTATGCAAGTCCCCGAGCGGCAGATCTGAGGAGGCTGTCGGGGTGGTACCGCGAGCGTCAGCGTTGGACTGTGCCAACGGCCGCCCGTGCACGCGTTGGCTTCTGCTGACGGCGGAATGTCTTGCAAAGATGCCTGCGCTGTGATAGTTTCAATCATCTGATTACATCGAATGATTAAACCGTATGATTGGTTGTGGCAAATGGCGAACGCTCGGCTCGGACGGACAAAGGATCTCGATCAGAGCGCGACCCGGACCGCGCTGGTCACCGCAGCGATCGACGTGCTTCGTGAGGACGGTTTTGTGGGCGCGACCGCGCGAGCAATTGCGGCGCGAGCAGAGGTGAACTCCGCGGCAGTCTTTTACCATTTTGGGTCTGTACACGAGCTGCTACTCGCGGCGCTCGACGCAACGAGTGGCGAACGACTTGCGCGCTACCGGGAAGCAACGGTCGGGGTCACGGATATCCCGAAGCTGGTCGAAGTATTCCTGGCTCTGAATCGTGAAGATCACGACGCCGGCCATGTGGCTGTGATGGCGGCCATGGTTGGCGGCGCGTCAGCGATCCCAGGTTTGGGTGGCGCTATCGAGCAACGAGTCGCGCCTTGGATCGACCTTGCGAGCACGGTGATCGGTGACTGCGCGCGTGCGAACGGGCTCGAAAGCCTCGTTGATGCGCGAATAGCCGCGCGCCTGATTGTTGCGTTGTTCCTTGGGAGCGAACTGCTGACGCAACTGGGTGTCGAAGATGACACCAGCGCGGACCTCGTCGCCGAGTTTCAACGACTGCTCAAAATCACCGCGCCGTTCCTCCAACTTTTGGGAGCGACAGGATGACGCTCGTACTCGAACGTGTTTCACCAGATTTATCGATTAGACAACTTCAGCGCAATGCTCGGCCCGTTCCGGCAGCCGTCGAACTTGGTGCCGACCTGACCACCACCACGAGCCTTCAATTCGCGCTGGCGGTTGCGAGGCCACTGACGGTAATTGCGCTGTATTGCTGGGCGTCGTTGGAAGGACATTGGAAGTTGGCGGTCATGCTGGTGCCAATCTTGTTTCTGGCAGATGTTGTAGTGGTGCACGACTTGATGCACCACAACCTCAGCCGTTCGAAGCGAACTAACCACGTGTCGCTGACCATCCTGGCGGCGTTGATGCTGGAGAGTGGCCACGCACTCGAGGCCACGCACGCCGAGCACCATCGCAGTTTCCCGTCCAAAAGCGATCCCGAGGCATACCTCGCAACCTGGCCAATATGGCGTGTGTTGATTGAAGGCCCGATCTACCGTTACAAGCTCTGGTATTGGGCGCTGCGGCATGGCAACGGGTCTCGCGTGGCTGCGGTTGCAGCGGAAGCCATGCTGCATTTCGCCGTCGTTGGTGCGGCAATTGCTGCATCGGTCACTGGCGGATATGCGCCGTTCACCGTGTTCGTTGCGACGGGCATCGTGTCGAGTTGGTTCTTTCCGATTGTGTCCGTCACGGGTGTGCACAACGCGCGGGCAAAGTCTCAATTTCAACAATCACGAACGCTGCGCGGTGTCGTGGTGCCAAGGGCCATGCTGGGCATGGGATATCACCTTGAACACCATCTTTGGCCAATGATCCCGTCCCACCACCTCAATGCAACGGCGCAGCGCTGCAACCTGATATTACGAAATAACAACGCCGCAATTACCAAAACGTTCTGAGTTCTTCGACCAAGGCATTGAACACAGCACCGTCATCGAAAACACGCCAGATGTCCGCGTGACCAAACTCCAGCGAAACCGCCTGAGCCGCGCTACGCGCCCCACTATCGCCCTGTGAGTTTCCACCCGCTCCGATTGCCCTGATGGCAGTGTGTGAGTCAAGCGTTGCGGGTGCTGGCTGGTTGTCTCGCGAATGCCCCGTCACCTCAATTGTGGGGTTGGCTTTTGACCGATGAGGCAGCCGGCAACGTGAACTATTGATGCGGTGGGCAGGTGAATACTCACCGAGGGTGTGGGCGATCGAAGGAGCATCTGGCGTTGGTGCGTTACTCGCCTAACAACTCGTCTCTGCTGGCGAAACGGTGCTTGATGTGCCAGCCGCATTGTCGGCGCGGGTCCGGAACCTTGATTCGGGCCGTAACGATAAGACCGACCCGCACGATGCACGCTCGGCTCCGATCATCGGTTTACGACATTCACAGCTGCGTGAGGTTGTCGCGGATGATCATGTCCAGGTCCTGCGATTGTTGGCACAACGCCACCATCAGTTGAGCGCGGCGCGGACTCGTGCGGTGTGTCGTCTCCATGCGCTGCTCGCGGTGATGGTTGAGGGTGGTTTACCCCCACAACTCAGTGCCGATCCGTACTGAAGCGGCGTTGCGTGCGCTGCGGCCAACGGACGCGATCGGTAGCGAACGATGGCCCGGGAAGGCAATCAGGGGCGACTCTGTATCCAGCGCGGCCAGCAAATCCCTGAACGCGGACACTTCGGAACAGCCATTCCCGGACCAACCCAAACCCTAGAACCCGACATCC
>JANYBW010000031.1 GCA_025360585.1 Actinomycetes bacterium
GATCAAAGGCTTGCCGATCTCACAAGCTGCGTATGAACGGTTGCGTTGCAGCGCATCGGTCGCTCACGAACGAACGCGAGATGACGGCAGCATCGAACGGACTCCGACTCTCGAATCGATTCCCCGCCCGGTTCGCCGGGCCGTGTTGCTCCGAGATGACCGCACGTGTCGTTGGCCAGGCTGTACGAGCCGATACCGGATACAGGTCCATCACTTGATATTTCGCAGTAATGGCGGCTCGCATGAACTCTGGAACCTGGCATGCCTTTGTGAGATCCATCACCACGCAGTCCACGACCGCGCTTGGACGATCGAGGGCGACGCCAACGGCACGCTCACGATCACGTCTCCGCACGGCCGCATCGCTACGGAACAAGCACCCATCATCGAAATCGAACCCGCCCGCAAAGCCGCACACGAACAGGCCCGTACCGGACGCCACATCACCGAAAAGACAATCAGCACCGCAACGAATGAACCCTGCGACCTCCACTGGGTCGTCGGCGCCATCTGCGACAACGTCCACACCCACCGACAACGCGGCCCCGCCGAACCGCTCCAGGAAACGAACTGAGTCGAGGCTTCAAGAGCAGGAATCCGAATGACGCGCGCGGCGCAACTGAATACTTGCAAACGCAACCGGACAATATGTGCTGATGGGGCCGTTCCTCGCGACAGTCCGCGAGCCCAGAACTGGAACTCGAGTCGAAGCACCAACCTCGAACGGATCCAGTCCGAGAAGCCCTGAAACGAACGTGCGAAAGTGCAGTGAATCCCGAGGCAACCGTTTACCGCGTGAGGGGTTTGTACTTGATTCGGTGGGGTTGATCGGCGTCGGCGCCTAGGCGTTTTTTGCGGTCGATTTCGTAGTCGGAGAAGTTGCCTTCGAACCAGCGGACTTCGCTATCGCCTTCGAACGCGAGTACGTGGGTAGCGACACGATCGAGGAACCAACGGTCGTGGGAAATCACGACTGCACAGCCGGGAAAATCGAGCAATGCTTCTTCGAGTGCACGCAGTGTGTCGACATCAAGATCGTTGGTGGGCTCATCGAGCAGCAGCACGTTGCCGCCCTGCAGGAGCGCTTTCGCGAGGTGCAGACGGTTCCGTTCGCCACCCGAAAGATCACTGACCTTTTTTTGTTGATCGGTACCTTTGAAGTTGAACCCCGCGCAATACGCACGTCCGTGAATTTCGCGGTTGCCGACCTTCAAGTGGTCGACGCCGCCGGTGATTTCTTCGTAGACCGAGTTGCCCGAATCGAGTGATTCGCGGGATTGATCAACGTACGCGAATTCGACCGTCGCGCCGACGGTGAGGTCTCCCCCATCGGGTTGAACTTGTCCGACGAGCATGCGAAACAGCGTTGTTTTTCCAGCGCCGTTCGCGCCGACCACGCCGACGATGCCACCGCGCGGCAACGAGAAGTCGAGATCGTCGATCAGCAACCGATCACCGAATGCCTTTTGCAACGCCTTGGCTTCAACCACGGTGTCGCCCAAACGGGGGCCGGGCGGAATCGAGATCTGCAGTTTGTCCTGGCGGCCTTCAGAAGCATCGGCTTCCGCTTGCAACACGTCGAATGCCGTGATGCGCGCCTTGCCTTTGGCGTGGCGAGCCTTGGGCGCCATACGAATCCATTCGAGTTCGCGCTGCAACGTACGGCGACGGGTTTCGTCGACCTTTTCTTCGAGCGCGATACGCGCTTCTTTTTGTTCCAACCAACTGGAGTAGTTGCCTTCCCACGGGATGCCGTGGCCTTTATCGAGTTCCAGAATCCAGCCCGCGACATTGTCGAGGAAGTAACGGTCGTGGGTCACCGCGACAACCGTTCCCGTGTAGTCCTTCAGGAATCGTTCGAGCCACGCAACCGATTCCGCGTCGAGATGGTTCGTCGGTTCATCGAGCAACAACAAATCTGGGTGCGACAACAACAAGCGACACAACGCAACCCGGCGGCGTTCGCCACCCGAAAGTTTCGTGACGTCCGCGTCGTCAGGCGGGCAGCGCAACGCGTCCATCGCAATGTCGAGGACGCGATCGATCTCCCAACCATTCGACGCGTCGATAGTGTCTTGTAACGAGGCTTGCTCGGCGAGCAGCTTGTCGAAGTCCGCGTCGGGATCACCCATCGCGTTGCACACTTCATCGAAACGATCCAGCGCAGTCTTCAGTGGCCCGAGCCCGTCCATGACGTTCTCACGCACGTTCTTGTTGGCATCCAACTCGGGCTCTTGCGCCAAATAGCCAACCGAGAACCCTGGAGTCAGACGCACCTCACCTTGGTAGCCGTCGTCCACACCGGCCATGATCTTAAGCAAGGTGCTCTTACCCGCGCCGTTGCCACCGAGCACACCGATTTTGGCACCTGGATACATCGAAATATTGATGCCCCGAAGAATCTCGCGATCCGGCGGAACCACTCGACGAAGCTTGTGCATGGTGATGATGAACTGATGCGCCATAGCCGCCGACGGTAGCTTCGAGCTGTGAGCACACCACAATCAGCCATCTACGCGATTTGCGACCGATACGTCGATGAATATGCGGTCCTGGATCCCAACGCGGCAACGGATATGGGCATCGGCACCGAGCTCGACACGCTCACCGATTTGTCTCCCGACGGCCATGACCAGCGCGCCGCGCTCTCACGCGACGCGCTACATCAGATGCAACGCGAAGAGATCAACAATGGTCGAGATCGCGTCGCCGCGGGGCTTTTTCAAGAACGGCTTCAGGTCGAGCTTGATCAGCACGAAATCGGCGAACACCTTCGTGATCTCCGTACGCTCGGCAGCGCGATGCAAGGAGTACGCGAAACCTTCGACCTCATGGCCTACGACACCGAAACTGATTGGCAAGTCGCCGCCCGCCGGATGCGAGCAGTTCCGGAAGCGTTGAACGGTTTCACCCAATCGCTCCAGACGGGTGTACTCATGGGCTTGACCGCGGCGCGCCGCCAGGTTGAGGTGTGTGCCATACAAGCAAAGACATGGGGCGGTGCAACTACCAACGCCGACGACCCCTTTTTCGTGGCCCTCGCCCAACGGTACCGTGGTGTGGATACTGCGCTCACTCAGGAACTCCACGACAGCGCCGACGAAGCAACCGCGGCCTACTCGCAGTTAGCGCAATATTTACGCAACGAGTATCTGCCTATCGCAAGTAGTCACGATGCCGTCGGCGAGGCCCGCTACGAAATCGCCGCGCGCACGTATTGTGGAACCACGCTCGATCTGCACGAGACCTACCAATGGGGCTGGAACGAGCTGCGCCGCATCGAGGATCAGATGCGCATTTGCTGCAATCAGATTCTGCCCGGAAGCGACTACGCCACTGCTGTCGCACACCTGGAGTCGAGCCCCTCGGGGGTCATCGATGGCGTCGAAAATCTCCAGCGATGGTTGCAGTCACTTATCGACGAAACCATCGTGGCCCTCAACGGAACCCATTTCGATATCGATGAAAAATTGCATCGTTGCGAAGCAATGATCGCGCCGGCGGGAGGCGCCGCCGCGATGTACTACACCGGGCCCTCCGATGATTTTTCGCGCCCTGGTCGCACGTGGTATCCAACGATGGGCAACACCCGATTCCCGACGTGGCGCGAAGTTTCGATCTGCTATCACGAAGCCGTTCCCGGGCATCATCTCCAAGTGGCGCAAGTGCGATTGCTGAGTGGCGTGCTTTCGAATTACCAGCGGCTCATGGGTTGGGTTTCCGGCCATGGCGAAGGTTGGGCGCTCTACGCAGAACGGCTTATGGGCGAACTCGGTTATCTTGAGAATCCTGCGTACGAACTCGGCATGCTTGCCGCGCAAGCGATGCGCGCCGTGCGAGTCGTCGTCGATATCGGTATGCACCTTGAGCTGAAGATCCCCGACGCGGAGGCGGGCATTGGTGGTCTGCGATGGACGCCTGAGATCGCGTTGCCGTTCGTCATCGAACGATCGCGGTTCCCCGAAACGATGATGCGTTCCGAAGTTGACCGGTACCTTGGCCTTCCGGGCCAAGCGATTAGCTACAAGGTCGGCGAAAAGGTCTGGCTCGATGCTCGCAGCGCCGCGCAGCGCCGTCATGGAGCAACCTTCGATCTGAAAGCGTGGCACGCTTACGCACTCGATCTCGGCGCCGTCGGCCTCGCGACCCTCGAAGCTGAACTCGCATACTTTTAGATCACGCTGCGACTTCCGGGGCTCATCTGTCCGGATGAACGCAGCATCGGTTGGGCTTCTCCCATTGAGCGAGACGCGCTCGAGGTCGAAGATCGCCGTTGAGGAAAGGAGTCCTCGCGGTCATGCGAACCAACACCAATGTTGCGGCCTACAACGCATACCGCAACCTCGCGCGCTCAAATTCGGCCTTGGCTTCCAACCTCGAACGGCTGTCCTCGGGGTTTCGCATTAACCGCAGTGGCGATGATGCTGCTGGGCTCGTAATCTCACAGCAGCTACGAGCCCAAGTATCGGGGCTGCGGGTAGCGCAACGCAACGCGCAAGACGGTGTGAGCGTGATGCAAACCGCGGAAGGCGCGCTGAACGAGGTGCATTCGATGTTGCAACGTATGCGAGACCTTGCGTTGAACGCGGCGAACTTCGGAAGTCTCGATCCCCTCGCGCAAACCGATGCAGTACGGGCGGATCAAAGCGAATTCAAACAAATTCAACTCGCGCTAAATCAACTCACACAACATGCGGCGTTCAACTCCCAGACGCTGCTTGACGGTGCGTACGTGAAGGAATTCCAAGTCGGCGCATTCGCGGGCGACAAGATCACTGTCAGTCTCGCAACGTCAATGAATGCGGGCGCGATTGGGGTGTGGAATATCAGCATCACCCATACGGATGCGGCTTCAGAGGCGTTGACTGCCATCGATCAAGGCATAAACACCGTCTCGTCGACTCGGGCAATGCTCGGCGCGTTTCAGAACCGTTTCGAATCCGTCATCAACAACCTCAGCAATGCCAGCGAAAATCTCGCGGCCGCGGAGTCGCGTATCCGCGACACAGATATGGCCGCCGAAATGACCGACTTCACTCGCCACCAGATTCTGGTCCAGGCCGGTACGGCCATGCTCGCGCAAGCCAACCAAACCCCGCGCGCGGTTTTGCAGCTCCTGCGTTAGCGGCGCAGGACGCTCACGATTTCGACGTGCGCGGTGTGTGGAAATTGGTCGACCGGTTGGATTGATTCAATGGTGTAACCCGCATCGACAAGATTCCGAAGATCGCGCGCACCGGAAGCCGGATCACAGCTCACCAACACGATGGAATCGGGATCTGAGTTCACAATTGCTTGCAGCCCGCGTTTGCCAAGGCCGTCGCGCGGCGGATCAGCAATAACCGCATCACAGTCGCCAAGATCCGCGGCTTCTACGTTCGCGCACACCACAACTGCGCCGCGTCCTGCCAGGTTGCTCTTCGCGTCGCGGACCGCGGCCCGGCTTGATTCAACGCCGATGATCGTGTCGGCGTCGATGAACATGCCGAAGAGCCCGACCCCACAATAGAGATCCGCGACTCGTGATTTGGTCGTGCCGTCGTTCAGCGCGTTGCCAATCAAGGTGACCAACACATCGGGAGCTTCGGCATGACTCTGAAAAAACGACGGTGCCGAAATTCGCAACGATTTGCCGTGGACAATTTCGCGGTACTGCACCGCACGTTCGTGTTTCGGGATCACGGCGCAACCTTCGGGCAGGCCGGTACCATTCGTGTGATCACCATCAACGATGACCAATACGGCTCCGCTGTTTGCACCCACGCGAATTGTCACTTCGTTCGCGTTGGGGAAACGAGTTTCATCGAGCACTGAGCGCACCAAAGGATGCGCAATGATGCAACCATCGACGTTGACGAGTTCGTGTGAGGAACGGCGCCGCAGCGACAAACGCCCTTCGGAGTCGACCGCAGCGCGAACAGTGGTGCGGTAGTCACGGTCGCGCAATGCGATCGTGGGGCGCACGAGACTAGTTTCGATATGGGCGATGCGATGTAACGCGTCGCGCACGATGGCCGCTTTGAAATCGGCTTGACCCGCGGGCGTGATGTGTTGCCAATCGCATCCACCACAGCCCTCGGCGACGTGCCGGCACGGTGCGGCGACTCGCTCTTGCGCGGCAGTCAGGACTTCAACGACGGTCGCGTGCGAGCGATCTTTGCGCACAATGTCGAGGCGGGCGCTCACGACTTCGCTCGGCAGGCCGCCGCGTACGAACACGATCTTGCCGTCGGGGTCTCGAGCAATCGCATCGCCACCGGCAACTACTCGCTCACACGTGAGCGTCAGGAGATCGCCGGGTTGCATCGTCGAACAGCCAGAGAAGCGCGGCGCTAGTTATGCGAGCGCGTCGGCAAGTTTGCCGAGCGCATCTTCTTCGGTGACGTTGAGCGCAAACGACAGTTCAGAAACCAACACTTGGCGGGCTTTCATCAACATCGATTTCTCGCCGGCAGAAAGGCCCTTACTCACTTCACGCAAAGCAAGGTTGCGCACAACTTCCGCGACCTGATACACATCGCCGGATTTGAGCTTTTCCTGGTGGTTCTTGAAGCGCCGGCTCCAGTTCGTAGGTTCACGAACGTCTTTTTTGGACAAGAGCTGGAAGAGATCGTCGACGTCTTCGGCTGAAATTGGGCGGCGCATGCCAACATCGTCGACTCGCGAGACGGGCACACGAATTGTGAGATCGCTACTGGCAACTCGAAGAACAAAGAAGTCGGCTTGCACACCGTCGAGCGGGAGCTTCTCTTTTTTTTCGATCACTGCCGCACCGTGATGCGGATACACAACGCGATCGCCAACTTTGAAGCCCATGATGCTCCCGAAACTTGCACTATTTGAACAGCGGAATTGTCTATCCTACCAGGTAACACACCCCTTAGAAGACTCGCGCACCGATCGCGTTAGGGCTTCGCGGCTTTGATCCAGTCTTTGATCATAGGGCCGAAGTTTGCGGGGTTGTAGGCGTCTTCTTCGTAACTCCACTGCATGTTGCCCGCGTAATGCAAGATCGTGATGTTCGCGGCCTGACGCACGACACCATCGCCAAGATCGCGCATCCGGTTTTGGATTTGGCAGATCCACCAGCCGCGCTCTTCATCGCAAACACACCAGTCGTGCGGGAATTCGTCCATATCGGTGTTCGGCCACTGCGACATCGTCTCGGTAATCCACGCTTCGATTGCGGCCCGACCGGTCATCGCGCCGTAGTGGTGTTCGAGGTACGTGGCATCTTCGGTGAAGCACTCAGCCCACTGCTTCCACTCTCCTGATTTCGAAGCTTTGAGCGCGACAGCTTTGTAGTTGTCGTGTGCAGCTTGCAGTTCTTCGCGTGTCCAATGGCCCATTGTGGTGCTCCTCAGTGTCTCGGTAATCGGCGTGGGCCCATTCTGGCCCAACGGAACTGCCGTGCGCACGCCCGCGACAGGCGCTACCGTTTCGGTTTGTGGGATTTACGCCAGATCCTCCCGAACCTCGCCGCAGCGGGTTTCAACGCGCCAGCGCGGGCCGCGGAGCTCCCGACGCCGCTATGGGAATCACGTTGGCAATTTTTGGCACCATCGCAGTGCTCCTCATAATCGCGGCCGCCGCGATGTTTTCGAGTTGCGGCACAGGAATTCAGACGTTCAGCGATCGATGGCAAGCCACACAGGCCGAACGCAACGCTGCGGCAACAACTTCGTCGGTACCGCCGAATGGTTGCCAGCAGTTCACAAAGCTCGACACCGCAGTTCTGACCGCGTCGGACGCAACCGCGTTCGGAGGGCCCAACGAAAGCCCATTGCCGACGTCCGCGGCACTCACCGCGATCGACGAGTTGACGAAACAGCTCTCGGTAGCAACACCTTTCGCCACGGGCCCGATGGGCAACCACATGCGAGCCGCCGCCGCAGAGCTACAAGCGGCGCGCAAACGGGTGACTGAGCTCCCGTCCGTGGGAGGATTCGTCGGATCCACAGATCCCTCACTCACTTCGTTGCGCGAGACGGTCTACGGAGAGCTCTCGATAGCCGAACAGCTCCTCGGCAGAACGTGCGGCGGCCATCTCATTCCCAGCGGCGCGCGTGTGTCGTTCGGTAAGAAATTCGCCGATTTCCTCACCACGACCTCGTCATCTACAACGACAACGACGACCGATCGCCGCCCCTAATCGTGACAGTGGCTCGCGTTTGACGGCGGTACATCGAGGGCGGGGTTGCGATCGAAAAAGCCCGATGGCTGTAGGAGAAATCCGGTGTACTCCACGGGCATGACCGGCCAATCTTCGGGGCGCGGAAAGTGAGTAACGCCGAAGCAGTACCAAACCACGACGTCTGCATCAACCAGCGGGCGGTCGGCTGCCGTCCAGAGTGGCAGGCCATCGCCGCCGTCGTGTTGGTTCGGGTACTCCCCTGCGCCGCGCCGTTCGTCGGCAGCAAACGGCGTGACCCAAAGATTGTGGCGAGCAAACCCGGCCCGGCGCGCAACCGAGGATCCTGGCTGCGCCAGCATCGTCGGCGTGGACATCGTCGGGATGAGTTTGTACGCAACCGGTTGACCAAGACCGTTGTGAACATTATCGTTTTCGATCTTCCACGCACGCGAAGTTGCGGAATTCGTTTGCCGCAATGCGCCGAGCTCCGATTCCAACAAGGATTTGCGCATGCGAAACGCGTTGCTCCACGGATTGCCATGACCGGGCGCAACTACTTCAGCTTCAACTTCGTACACGCGATTCGAAATTCCATCGATATCGAAATCGAGCCGCGAACAAAAGAGGTGTTGATGCACCGGCGCGTACACGCCCACCGCGACCTCGACCCCATAGTCGCCTGCGGCAACGCCCGGAGCCAACGCGCCCACCGACATAATCCCAGTGAGTTTGACCTCGTGTTGAATCGTGCCGTCCAGATAGAGATACCAAAAGAAGCCGTATTCATAGTTGCCGACGGTCGAGATGAAACTGATCACCAACCGTCGAGATCGGCGCACTTCGCCGAGCCCCGTCATGAGATCGACGTGTTTCCATAGGATTCCGTAATCCTCTTCATGCATACAGATGGCGTTGTTGATCACCCACGGATTGCCGTGTTCGCTCGCCAGCGTCGCGTCGAAATAGTGAATCTCCCCCAAACAATCGCAACCCAACTGCAATGATTGGGTCATGCGGCCGAGGCCCCATTCACCAGCATCAAAGGCATTTTTCCAACCGTGCATCTCGCCGGGATCCCCATACGGCACGACCATTTCCGTGATGGACGCACGGTGCAGGATCGAACGGCCAGCGTACGAAACCTGATGTAACGTGAGGCCTTCATACGGGTCGAAGCCGATACGCAACGACCATTTCTGCCAATCAATACGGTTGTCATCCACGACAAAACTCGGGCCGTCGGGTTGCGTGATCGAAATCGGCTTCAAATCCGCACGCAAGGGTTCGTGCGCATCAGCTGTGTAGCGGCCATGACGCAACGGCAGCGGAGTCGCGCCGTGATCGATGACTTCGATCACTTCGTTGCGACCCAAATCGAAATGGACAATCAAACCTTCGATCGGCCGCGCGTATCCGTTGTCCGTTGGAAACTCGCGTACAAACGAAATACACCGAGCAATCCGGCGGCCGGCTTCGGCCGCGTATCCAAAAACCCCAGCCGGCCATGGATCAATTTGTACATTGTCAATATCGGTGATTCCCCGAACCGCAAGCGCCGCGATGTAGTCGGGATGGGCCTTTGTGGTGAAGATCGCGTTAGCAGCTTCGTGCATTGTGAGGGCCGGCCGCATCCCCGACACGGCACGCCATTCAGTCACCGTCGCCGAATGCAACGCGACGCGCGCTTCGATCAATTCGAGTGTCGGTCCGGGAATAATCAAGACCCGAACAACGCGTTCTACCGGATCACCATCGTGCCAATCGGTGAGGTATTGCTTCGATGGTTCATCGAGCACGACGTGCGAGATGAGCGTGCCTTCGGCCAGCTCATGAGCCGAGCGAATTATTGCGATCGCAGCAGTGATCTCGTCGCCGGACAACATCGAAAGTGGGTGCATGGGCGCAACCTTACGCGGTGTCGATACGTTGAAATCCTTCTGCGCAACGGCCTGCTTCCAAACCGGCCTGGCGGCCGGTGCCTTGTGACCATTCGCGGATCATCGGGCCGATCCCATCTTCACGACCAACCATCTGGGAGGCATGGCACAACAACGCGCTGATTTTTCGATCGATCACATCCGTGGTGTCGACGAAACGATCCGGTTGTTCACGCGCCATCAACCAAACCTCGGGAACCGTATGCGGTTCCAAGCCTTCGACCTCGAGCAGTTCGGGATACGACCACGCGTTTCGGGCATCGGGATACACCGCACAAATCGTGGCTTCGCCCGCGGCAAGATGATCCGGGTGGCTCGCATAAATACGGGTGAGTAAACGATCGGGCGACTGGCACACGACCCGATCGGGTTTCACAATCCGAATGACCCGAGCAATGGCTTTGCGCAATTCAAGATCCGCGACCACACAACCGTCGGGGAATCCCAACCAATGCAAATCGGTGACGCCAACGGCAGCAGCCGCTTCGGTTTGTTCTTTGCGGCGGATCGCCGGCATGTCAGCGCGCGCAATGCCCGTATCCGCGCCCCCCGCATCGCCGTCGGTCACGATGCAGTACGAAACCTGGATACCGTGATCGGTCCAGGCCGCGACGCTGCCCGCAGCGCCAAAGTCCACATCGTCGGGATGGGCAGTCACGATTAAAATACGGGTCGCACTGAAGTCGTCGAGCATGAAGCGAGTGTAGAAGCGATGACACCGTCACTGAGCAGCAGCGAACTCGTTGGCTTACTAGCCGACCGAGATCGGCTTCGTGTCGCGGCGGGCGCGTCAGCTAAGACAGCTTCGTGGAAGAGATCTTGAGGGTGCCTTCGGACGCAATGCGAACGTTGTTTGAGGCGTTTCCCGTCATCGTGTTTCGATTCGGGCCAGATGGCGAACTTCAAGAACACGTTGGCGGTGCCCTCGACGACTGGGGCCTGTCGCGCAACGAAGTCGTCGGACGTAACGTGCTCGGCTTGTTCGGCGACGATCTCGAGATCCACCGGGTCCTGACCGAGGCGCTGAGCGGTAAGCCGGTCAGGGCTCATGGCAGTTTTGGCGACCGATACTTCAACGTACAGTTCGAACCTGATTTCCACGGCGATCAGTTCATGGGTGTGGTGGGAACTGCGTTCGATGTCACCGATCTCATGCGAGCGCAACAGGAGCTTGAGCGATCAGAGGAACGGTATCGATTGCTGATCGAGTCCGCGAGCGAAGGCATCGTTGTGCTCGACCCCGATTACACGATCGAGTTCGTCAACGATGCCGCCTGCGAGATTTTTGGCTATGCATTCGAAGAGCTTATTGGCAAAAGCGCCTTCGACTTCGCAGACGCAGACACGTTCGTTGAGCTCGCGGCGAGTCAGCTTCGGCCCGCGACACGCGGCAGCGAACGTTTTGAAATGCGGTATCGCCACCGCGATGGACATTTCGTGCCCACGTTGGTGTCAACCCGTCCGAGGCGCGACCTCAGCGGGACGCTGACCGGAACAGTCGCGATGATGAGCGATATCAGCGAGCGCGTCGCGAACGAGGAACTTCAGCGCAATCTGCAAGACGCGCTCGTATACGCAGAAACCAACGAACAACGACGCCTAGCCCGAGCGTTGCACGATGGCCCGATCCAGCAACTTGCGGCTGCGAACTTGCAGCTCGGAGCAGTGCGGCGCAACAACGTCGATCGAGCGCTCGCCGACGATCTTGTTGCGGTAGAAGCAACGTTGAGCGAGACCCTCAGAAGCTTGCGTTTGATGATGTTCGACCTCGAACCGGCCAACCCCGACGACATCATCGGCACCATTCGCAGTTGCGCGGCCTTGTTGTTTTCGAGCGTACCGGTCATCGTTTCGATTCGCGGGGAACTCCCATCGCTCGATCCCACGGTCGCGAACTCGTTGTATCGCATCGCTCGCGAGGCACTGACGAATGCCCGCAAACACGCCCGAGCGAATCGCGTGACCGTCCGGCTCGTATTCCGCGACGGTGGGATCGCGATGTCGGTACGAGACGATGGCGTCGGCAAAGCCGCGACAGATCCGCACGGCTACGGGATCCGCAGTATGCGCGACCGCGCCGCCGAACTTGGCGGCGTCGCGACGGTCGAATCGCCCGACGGCGTGGGCACGGTCGTGTACGCCTGGTTGCCTCCTGAGCCACGAGCCCGACTCGAGGTCGACCCGGCCGACCCAAACTGTTGCAAGTAACAAATTTGCAAAAAGTGCTTGCATTCTTTGGCGTTCCGGAGCACCATGATAGTGACCCGATTCCCGATTTTTGGAGCGGCCGATGCAGGACACACCACCTGAATAAGTACGACGGTAGTTGTACAAGCCACGGGTAGGTTCTCGACCGTAGCGGAACCATTGCGAGTTCCTGCGAGCCTCTCACCGCGTCAGCGTGCAACGTACGCCGCTATTGTGCCCGGCCCGCGACTGCTTCGCGGGCCGGGCAATTTTTTTTCTCAGCCCCCGCGCCGCATGATTTTCTTCAAGCGCGTGGTGTGCGCGTGCCGACACTGATTGGGATGAATTCGTTTCCTCGCCGCGCCGCGGCGCTCGCAGTGCTCTGCGTGGGCATGATTTCGCTACCAGCGATCCACTCCGCCGTCGGCGCCGCTTCGCATCCCCCGCGCCTTGATGCATCGAATGCCAAGCCAGGAGATTACGGCTGGTTCGAAGCAGGATTGCAGTGGCACGGCGAGTTCGCGGATCCGCACATTGTGAAATACCACGGGGTCTATTACGCGTATTCGTCGCATGCCGGAGGGCGCTACCTCGGTGTACAAACATCGACCGATCTTGTGCACTGGACGATTGCCGATCGTTGGAGCAATAACCTCGCTCCTTGGGCGGGCGGCCCGAATCCTCGCAGCGATACTTCCATTCCTCGTGAAATTCGCACCAGCAGCCTCAGCGATGGCGATGTCTGGAATCTCAACGACGCACTCGTGCGCCCGGCACGCTGGGGCCTGCCGTTAACCCTGAACGGCTGGATGACCCGCGACTACTGGGCTGTCGGCGTGACCAAGATCGGATCCAAATGGTACGCGTGGGCACCCGTTGAGATTTCGAGGCGACTCGCCGACGGCACGATGGATCCCGAAGGCTTTGGACGTTATTGCCTGACCATGGCCACCGCGCGGTCGCCCCTCGGGCCCTTTCGCGATGTCACGGGTTCGCATCCTTACTACTGCGACAGTGATCCGGGCGGCAGCATCGACCCGTCACCGTACGTAGATCCGCACACAGGAGCCCACTACCTCACCTGGAAATCCGCGGGCTATCGAGGCAACGGATCGCGCCCCGGATACCCCTCGGCGCTCAAGGCCGTGAAGCTCGATGCCCATGGCCGTATGACGGGGGCGATCACCACCCTCCTCACGACCAATCAAGGCTCTTGGGAAGGTTCCACCGTCGAGAACCCCGCCATGATCCGCTACCACGGTCGCTGGTACCTGTTTTATTCCGCGAACTCGTTCATCCCGAACCGTTCTGGCCACAGTAACTACGCGACGGGCTATGCGCTGTGCGCGGGCCCGATGGGCCCGTGTCGGAGAATTTCGAGCCACCCGATTATGAGCTCTACTGCAACCGAAACGGGCATGGGAGGGGCGCAGCCGTTCATTGACCTGAACGGCCATCTAGCGCTCATCTATGCCAGCTTTTGGCTCGGCGAATACCGAACCAACCACCCAATTCACCAACCGCGGCGGATGCACCTTGCAGGGCTCACCCGCCGCAGCGACAACACGTTGCGGAGATCCTGGTAGCCCTACCCCAGGATGATCCGTACAGACGCTTAGAACGCGCGCCGAGAATCCATCGCCTTCTGGCGCGCCCTCTTAGCTACAGCCGCTCGTACTGCCGCAACTCGGGCAGGCGTGGCAGCTACCGGCACGCTGCATGATGTCGCCGCAGTTGTGGCACAACACCATTTCGCTTTCGCGCCGCGCTTTCGGTGCTGATGTCGTCGGGGCGCTGGGCGCGACCGAGCGGCTCGCTGATGCCGAAGGCGCTTGGTCTTCGAGTGGCAAATCGATGCTCGGATTGTTCGCGATTGAGGATTCTTCGACCCCGGGCAGCGTCGGCTGCATCCGTTCGCCCACGGTCAAGATACCCATCGCTTCGCGCTTGTCGTGGTCCATGTACTCGACCGCAAGCCGACGGAAGATGTAATCGATGAGCGACGTCGCGATGCGCAAATCGGGATCATCAGTCATTCCTGCCGGTTCAAACCGCATGTTCACGTACATGTCGACGTAGGCCTCAAGCGGGACGCCGTACTGCAAACCATGACTCACCGAGATCGCAAATGCGTCCATGATTCCCGCGAGGGTTGAACCCTGTTTTGCGACTTGCAAGAACAGTTCGCCCGGACGACCATCTTCGTATTCGCCGACCGTGACGTAGCCGTGGCAATCCGCAACCCGAAACGAAAACGTCTTGGCGTTGCGAGTCCGCGGAAGTTTCTGGCGCACCGGCTCTTGGACGATGACCGTTTCAACAATACGTTCGATAATCGTTTCGGTCACCGCGCCGACACTGACTTCGCTGCCAGCCTTCTTTTGCGTCGACAACGGCTGCGCGACCTTGCAGTTATCGCGGTACAAGGCAACCGCTTTCAGACCGAGTTTCCAGCTCTCCAAGTGCACACGCTCGACGTCTTCGACGGTGACATCTTCAGGAAGATTGACCGTCTTGGAAATGGCGCCCGAAATGAACGGCTGTACTGCGGCCATCATGGTGACGTGGCCCATGTAGTGGATCGGGTTATCGCCCATTGAGCAAGCGAACACCGGGAGGTGGCCGGGATCGAGACCGGGAGCGCCGATGATCGTTTTGTTCTCATCGATGTAGCTCACGATCGCGCGCATTTGCGGCTCGGTGTAGCCGAGCTTGGTCAGCGCACGCGCAATGGTCTGATTGACGATAAACATCGTGCCGCCGCCAACGAGTTTCTTGGCTTTGGTCAAGGCAAGGTCGGGTTCGATGCCGGTCGTGTCGCAGTCCATCATGAGCCCGATTGTGCCGGTTGGCGCGAGGACCGTCGCTTGCGAGTTACGCACGCCGTAGCGCTCGCTTAGCTCACACGCGTCGTCCCAGCTTTGCTGGGCTGCGCTCAAAACCTCAATAGGAACAATGTCTTCGTCGATCGTGGCCGCTGCGGCCCGGTGCTGCTGCAATACTCGCAACATCGGTTCACGATTGACTTCATAGCCCGCGAATGGCCCCATGCGAGCTGCGGTTTTTGCGCTCGTGGTGTACGCGTGGCCAGTCATCAATGCGGTGAGCGCCGCGGCCCAAGCCCGACCATCGGCGGAGTCGTACGGAAGCCCCAACGCCATCAACATGGCGCCCAGGTTTGCGTAGCCCAATCCGAGCTGACGGAACCGACGGCTGTTTTCGGCGATCGGATCAGTTGGGTAATCCGCGTTGCCGACCAGAATTTCTTGCGCGGTGAACATCACCTCAACGGTGTGTTTGTACGCATCGACATCGAAGGTGCCTTCGGTGTCGAGGTAATGCAACAGGTTGATCGAAGCGAGGTTGCACGCAGAGTTGTCGAGGTGCATGTATTCCGAACACGGGTTACTCGCGTTGATGCGGCCAGTATTCGATGCCGTGTGCCACTTGTTGATCGTCGTATCGAACTGCATACCGGGGTCCGCGCACTCCCAACTCGCTTGAGCAATATCCCGCCAGAGATCGCGGGCGCGCACCGTCCGCACGACACTGCCGTCGGTGACGGCTCGGAAATGCCAATCGCGATCATCGACGACGGCCTGCATGAATTCGTCGGTGACACGTACCGAGTTGTTCGCGTTCTGGTACTGGATGGAGTGAATATCTGCGCCATCGAGATCCATGTCGAAGCCGGCTTCACGTAAGACTCGAGCTTTGGTTTCCTCTTTGGATTTACACCAGATGAACTCTTCAACGTCCGGGTGATCGACATTGAGAATGACCATCTTGGCGGCTCGACGAGTCTTGCCGCCGGACTTAATGGTTCCCGCTGACGCGTCGGCGCCGCGCATGAAACTCACGGGCCCAGAGGCAGTTCCGCCGCCTTTGAGATGCTCCGCTGAGCTGCGGATGCGACTCAGGTTGACGCCAGCGCCAGAGCCGCCTTTGAAGATGACACCTTCTTCGCGGTACCAGTTCAAGATATTGTCCATCGTGTCGTCGACCGACAAAATGAAACAGGCGCTTGCCTGCTGAGGAACGCCTTTGACTCCGATGTTGAACCACACCGGAGAGTTGAACGCCGCTCGTTGGGTCACCAGGATGTACTTCAGCTCGTCGCAGAAAGCATCCGCTTCGATATCGTCGACGAAATAACCGTCGCGCCGGCCCCATTCAGCAATCGTGTCCGCAACCCGATCCACGACCTGACGCACCGACCATTCACGCTCCGGCGTGCCAAGCGTGCCTCGGAAATACTTCTGGGCAACGATGTTGGTGGCGTTCAATGACCACGACATCGGGAATTCAACGCCTGGTTGAAAAAATGCGTCCCCACCGTCTTTGTAGTTTTGGATCCGCGAATCTCGGATCTCCCACTCGATCATGTCGTATGGGTGGGTCGCGGCGTCGGTGAAGCGACGGCCGATGCCGATACCAAGCTGCTGCGGCATAATTGCCATAAAAAAACTCCCCCTCGGAGAACAAATCTGACTGGCTGATGGGTTGGTGCTGGTGGTAAGGCTGGTGATCGGGCTGGTGACACTAGAGGACAACACAACCACAAGATATTGGGGTTGCCGCGGATGCGACCGCGAGATGGAGGTGTATTACAGCACCGAAATTACATCAGTGTCAACTTATTGCGTCCGCGTCAACCCCGGTCAGAGGGCATTCGCGAAAGTTTGCGCTCGTGAAAACAATCACGCGTCCGGGATGTCCGTTCAGCGTGCTTTGGGCGCTGTCAGTTTGTTGAGTTCGCCGAGCTCCCGAGCAAAGTCCGCGGCATCTTCGAAACCCTTATAGACCGACGCAAACCGCAAATACGCGACTTGATCGACCCCTCGCAGTTGCTCGAGCACCGCGACCCCAATCACATCCGAGGCGACCTCACTCCCAAGGCTGCGCAAGTGCGATTCCACTTGATTGACAATTTCGTGTACAGCATCAACAGCGATACGGCCGCTCGCCGCGCGTTCAATACCAGCTACCAACTTCAAACCGTCGAACGGCTCGATTGTGCCGCCGCGTTTACGAACCCACACGACAACTTCTTCGACTCGCTCGTATGTGGTGAACCGTTGCGCGCAAGCCAGGCATTCACGACGACGTCGGATCGCGCCGCCGCTATCAGCAGCGCGTGAATCCACCACCTTGTCGTTATCGGTCTGACAATACGGGCAGCGCACATCGCGAAACATACCCCCGATAGCACTCCTGGCTACTTACTGGATGAAGCGCTACTGACTGGCCCAGTCGATCAGGTCGCCGGGCTCAATCACCGAACTGCCGCGTGCCTGCACCATGAGATCAACGACCGCTCGCGGATCATCGTTGGGAGCGACGACCCGAGCGATCGACCACAGCGTGTCGCCGGTACGGACGCGGTAGTGGATCGTCGCGACCGTGACCGGGGAGACCTTCGTATCGTGGCCCACGGCCTCTGCGGCTTGCGCAGTCACGAACACCAGCCCCAACCCGAGTACACCTGCAACAACCCGGCGCCGGCGAAACGCAGCAGCAGAGGGCCGTTCGTGGAGGCGAACTCGGGTAGGGGCGACCGAGCGAGCGGTGGCCGGAGGCGCTGAGCGCAGCAACCGACCGGATGATGGCTTCGAATACGCGGGATTTGAAGTCGTGTGATTTGAGGTCGCGGGGTTTGGCGTTGTGGTTGCAAACATGACTGACATTGCGGAGCTCCTGGATTCTCGACCCATACGCGATCTGCGCGGTACGGGTGGCGCTGGCTTCGATCAGCGCTGCGAACATGACAACACGGGGGTGAGACATCGACATCTCACGAACGCATGTTCTGCGATCAGACGTTCGATGTCAAGGAAATATCGAACGAATGTTTGCTACGAACGTCTGATCGTGTTACGATGATCTGCATGGTCCCCAAATCCAGCCCCAAATCCAGCCCCAAATCCAGCACCAGCCCGACCAACCCCAACGCGGCCACCCGAACGCCAGCCAGCCAGCCAGCCACCCGAACGCCAGCCAGCAAACCGGTCCGCCGAATGGAGGGCCTCACGGCTCGTCAACGGCAAGTGTTGGAGTTCATCAATGACGAAGTGCGCGACCGTGGCTATCCGCCATCGGTGCGAGAAATTGGTGAGGCGGTGGGATTGTCCTCGCCTTCGACGGTGCATGCGCACCTAGGAGCTTTGCAAGACAAGGGCTTTTTGCGTCGAGACCCCAGTAAACCTCGCGCGATCGAAATTGCGTACGAGCCGATGTCCGCGGCACCAGTCGAGCGCGCAACGATTCGTTACGTGCCGCTGGTCGGCCATGTTGCGGCCGGAACGGGCGTGCTCGCTGAGGAGCACATCGAAGAGACGCTGCCGTTGCCCGAAGATTTTACCGGCCCGGGCGACCTGTTTATGGTGAAGGTTCGCGGCGATTCAATGATCGAGGCTGGTATTTTCGACGGCGATCACATCGTGGTACGGGTGCAAGCGACGGCAGATCCGGGCGACATTGTGGTTGCCGGTATTCCTGGCGAAGAAGCGACCGTCAAGACGTACCTCCGCAAACGCAACAAGATCGTGCTGCGCCCAGCAAATCCGGCGCTCACCGACATGATCTTTGAGCCCGATGAGATTTCGATCTACGGGAAAGTCGTGACGGTGTTGCGCCGTTTGTAGCGTGACGGTGTTGCGCTTGTCCGAGTGGATGATTTTGGGTTTCATCCTCGGGTCGGTCGAGCTGCGTTCCGAAGTCACTGAGCGTGACCATCGATACCGCGCAAGGTGAACAGCTCGCCCTTCGGGCTTGGGCACGCCTTTCCATTGATGGTGTTGGTCTCATCGAAGGCGAAGTCGTCGGTTTCAATAGGGCGATTGTGGTCGTGGCGATCGCGGAAGCTGTGCGGGTTCCGCGAGATCGGGTCGCAACAATTTCGCTCGGTGTCGACGCTGAAGAAGCTCAAGGTCTGCTGGGGACGACGATGTTGGCGGTCACGCACGCAGATGGCCGCCGGTGCGTAGCTGTTGCGTTGGCCGACGACGGTGAGTTGCGCCAGCGAACCCGTATCAGAGTCCCGTTTGATACTCGGGTTGATGCCATGGTCATCACTAGTCGAACGACGTCGGACCATACATACAAATACACCGCGTTTGATTTATCGACCAAGGGCATCGGGGTCCACGGACCGCGAGAAATTCCGTTGCGCAGCGAAGCGCTACTGCGGTTCGCGGTTCCGCCGCACCGCGGGACGATCGTGCAAGTGCGCGGGGTTGTCGCGTATTGCCGTGCCGTAAATCCTCGTAGTTTTCAGGTTGGTTTTGAGTTCGATCGGGTTGGCCGTAGCCAGATCCAACAGCTGCATGCTGCGGTCACCCATTTGGCGAACCACTCCTAGAGAGAGCGCCGTTAGGCGATACAACATTCATGCTTCAAGACGAGCTTGCGCATGCCGACATCCATTGCATGAATGAAGTCATCGCACCCTTGAGCCCGAGGCGAAGTGAAGCATGGGCCGAGATCTACATCGAAGGTGTGGGGACGTTTGCGGGTGAGGTCGTGGGTTTCGATCCGCAGCACACCGTGGTTGCGTTCGCAGATCCCGTGTCGATACCGAGCGGCCGGGCTGTGGTCCTTGCGCTCGGTGTCGATGACGAACAAGGCCAGGGCGTCTCGGGCACTTCGATCGCGACACTCACCCATGCGGACGGCCGCTGCTGCGTCGCCATTGCATTGAACGAAAGTATCGACCGGCGCACGCTCACCACCAGCGACGAACGCCGTCGCAAGGCGAGGGTGCCGTTCGTGACTCGGATTGAGGTTATGGCCATCACGGCGAAGAAATCGGGCGACACGAATTTTCGCTGCGAGGCGTATGACTTGTCGACGCGAGGAATGGGCGCCGTATCGCACAAGGAAATCAAGCGCGCCAGCACGGTGTTACTTCGATTTGCGCTGCCACCGCATCGCGGCGCCACGGCACAGGTTCGCGCGAGTGTTGCCTACTCCCGTGCCCTTGGCGCAGACCTCGGGATACAACTCGGTTTCGAGTTCGAACGGGTGAGCGCGTCGCAGCTCCTACAACTCAATACCGCGATCAACTACCTCTCGAGGACAGCCGTCGAGCAATAGCGATTGCGCTATTCGAGACCCAAAAAGCGTGCCAGCACACCGTAGGCACCGATAATTTCGCGACAATCGACGCGCTCTTGGGCAGTATGGGCAAGCGTCGGATCCCCAGGACCAAAGTTGACGGCGGGGATGCCGCGGCTGGCGAATCGCGCAACGTCGGTCCACCCCAATTTTGGCCGGACAGCCAGATCGAGGGTGCCGATGAACTGGGCTACCAGTGGGTTCATCAGATTTGGTGCCGCTGCGGGCGAAAAGTTCACGACCGTGATTTCATCGGCGCCGAACAGCAGCGCTCGCAGCTGGTCCTCGGCCTCGGCACTCGTCCAGCACGGCGCAAATCGCCGATTGACAATAATGCGACACTCGTCGGGGACGACATTGTTTGCGACTCCTCCATCGATGCGCACAACTTGTACGGATTCACGAAATTCCAGACCATCGACGGTTTGGGTACCAGGGTCGTGCGCCGCGATCCGGGTAAGGACTTCGCTCGCGGCATGTATCGCGTTGCGGCCCATCCACGGTCGAGCCGTATGGGCTCGCGCGCCTCGAAATGTTGCGCCAAGATGCAGAGTCCCTTGGCAACCGGCTTCAACCCACGTGCCGGTCGGCTCCATGAGAATCGCGAAATCGCCAGTAACCAGATCGGCGTGCGTTGCGAACAGTGCTTTGAGGCCGTTGTGGGCATCGGCGACTTCTTCGCCCTCATACCAAAACAGCGTCACATCGAAGCCCGGATCCTGCTCACTGATTGTTTCCGCGAGCCGCAGCATGACTGCAAGGCCCGCTTTCATATCGGCGGTTCCGAGACCGTGCAGTATCAAGCCGTCGCGGCGCGGCGTTTGATTCCCGTTCGCGGGGACGGTATCGGTATGGCCGCCGATCACGACTCGCTGGGAGCGTCCGAGATTGGTTCGGGCGACAATATTGTTGTTGACCCGAATGATTTCGAGCTTCGGTGCCCGCAACCTCAATCGAGCTTCCAGCGCGTCGGTGAGCGGCGCTTCGTTGGGAAACTCCGATGGCACCGCGCAGAGCGCTTCGGTTAGCCCGACAAGATCCGCGGCATCGTGTTCGCGCACCGATCGTAAAAGCGCCTCCATTAAGACACCACACCATGCTCGCGCAGCAGCTGGTTGAGCTGAAGTTTGTCGTGTTCTTGGCCTTCGTCGAGGTAGCGCAAAATCAATGCGCACGGCAGCCCGAAAGTTCCACCCGCGAACTCTTTCATGCGCGTGCCTTGCACCACGATCGCCCGTTCTGGGATATCGCCGCGCGCGACTTCTTCGCCCGTGGCGGCGTCGATAACGGGCGTCGTTTTGGTGAGGATCAAGCCTGCACCCAGCTTGGCCCCTTTTCGAACTCGCGCTCCATCGACAACCATGCACCGGCTTCCGATAAAGCAGTCATCTTCGACGACAACCGGCACCGCATTCGGAGGTTCGAGCACGCCACCGATCCCGACGCCACCCGAAAGGTGCACGTTCTTGCCGATTTGGGCACAGCTCGCAACAGTCGCCCAGGTATCGACCATGCTTCCCGAATCGATGTACGCGCCGATGTTGACGTAGCTCGGCATCAGCACCACACCGCGGGCGAGAAACGAACCGAACCTCGCGCTCGCGCCGGGAACCACTCGTACCCCGGCTTCGACAAAGTCCTGTTTGAGTGGCAGCTTGTCGACGTAGTGAAACGGTCCAGCGTCAATCGCTTGCATCTCATTGACGCGAAACCACATCAAGATCGCGTGCTTCACCCATTCGTGCACGACAACATCGCCGTCGATCACTTCCGCGACCCGCACTTCACCGCGGTCGAGCATCGTGATGACCGAACGTACAGCTTCGTAGGCCTGGGGCCGCACCAAGACGGCTTCGTAGTCGGCGCCGGCTTCGAAAAGCTTGGTCATCGTTGCTGCGAGATCAATCATTGAAAACTTCCTTAACGCATTGGAGTATTGACGTTGTCGAAACGATCTAGCGCGCGGTGCAGGACCTCGTCGGGTTGCACGAGCGCGATGCGTGCGAACGGTTCGCCGGCCGCGCCGAAGGTAGCGCCCGGCGCGATCAACCAGCCAGCTCGGGCAAAGTATTCGGCGAGCTCGAAGCCGCCGATCGCGGGATCATCGTGACGAAGCCAGAGATAGAACGGCATCGGGCCACCAACGTGATGAATGCCGTGTAGAGCGAGTCGCGCTAATACGAAATCCCGGCGGTGGCGATATCGTTCGTGTTGCTCCCGTACGTGTACGTCGTCGCCGAGTGCACTGATCGCGGCGGCTTGCACCACGGTCGGAACAATCAATCCGGCTTCCCGGCGAAGATCGATCAATGGCCTAACGATTTCCTGATCTCCGAGGTAGAAACCGCAACGCATCCCGGCAAAATTCGAGCGTTTCGACAAGCTGTGGAGCGCGAGGACACCGTCGGTTCCGGTTTCAAGAATTGAGTGTGCTTCCGGCGCGTACTCCACGTAGCACTCGTCGCTGATCACAATCACCCCGTGGGAACGGCCCCACTGAGCGGCCTTCGCCAGGTGGTCAAGACCCGCGACCGAACCGGTGGGATTCCCAGGAATATTGAGCCACAAGATGCGGGCTCGTTGCGCGTCGTGCGGGTCGATGGAATCGAAATCCATGAGCCACTGGTCATCGAACGCGACGGGAACTGCTCGACATCCGGCAAACGACGCACCGACTGCGTACGTAGGGTACGAGACCGCGGGATACAAAATCGTGTCGCGGTCACCGCCTTGCGTCGCCCCTAGATGCGCGGCGATCGACGCAACAAATTCCTTGGTGCCAACGCACGCGCCGGCGTTGGCCGTATCGATCGAAGTTCCGAACGTGGCGTTACTCCACCGCACCGCGGCTTCTCGATACGCAAGGCTGCCAGCCGACAACGGATAGGGACCACTCAACGCCACGGCGTCACGCACTGCATCGGCAACGAAGCTCGGCACAGGATCGCACGGTGTGCCGAGGTTGCAATCGATGACTCCATCGGGATGGCCGTTCGCGAGTGATGCGATCGCGGCGATTCGCTCGCGCACCGTCATCGAGGTGGGATCCATCACGCGCCGCGTGTCGCGTTCGCCGTGATTCGCGGGGCCCGGACGTGCGCAATCGCCTGAAGACCCGGGCCTTCGATATTGGTCACGTAGCCACCACTTCCGCCAAGGGCAAGCAGTTGCTCACGCGCATCGACGGCGCCGAGAGCGATTGTGCTGGGCACCCCAGTGCGTTCGTCGAAACGCGTACGGACCTCAACTCCGCGCGCAAAGAAGTCTTCAACCACCGCATGATCACGTCGCCGTAGCGCGTCGGCAACTACACGGAGATCCTGCGCGAGATCATCAACAATGGTCGAAACGGCATCGGCATTGTGGGCCAAGACGGAACTCCAAAATGAGGCTGGCGATCGAGCAACTCGCGTGCCATCTCGAAACGAACCCGCGGCCAATCCAAGGCGGAGTTCCTGGGCATCGTCGACTCCCGCGGCTGCGGCCAGACCGGCCGCAAGTACGTGCGGAAGATGGCTCACTACCGCGACAGCATCATCATGCGCGACCGCCGTCACAGGAACCACACCCGCGCCCGTGAGAATCGCCGAGCGCGCAACCGTCACCCAGTCGTCAAGATCGGTATTTGGTTCGCAAACGAGTGCCCAACGTGAGCCCGCGAACAAAGAATCGTTGGCCGCGGAGTACCCGAACTGTTCGCTACCGGCCATCGGATGCCCGCCAACGAATCGCAAACCGTGCCGTCGCGCGGCCTCGATGACCGACACTTTGACCGAACCGACGTCGGTGACGATCACGTCGCTTTCGCACGACTTGATCGCCGCGAATGTCGCCTCCATCGCGTCAACCGGCACCGCAACTACTACGACCGCGCCATCCACCACGACGTCGGACAACGCACCAATTCGGATACCGTCACCTTCGGCTTGTCGACACGTCAACGAATCAGTGTCAACACCCCAGACATCCATGTGGGGCACGAGTGCTTTGGCGACCGAGCCACCAATAAGCCCAAGCCCGACGACTACCAATCGCGATGCTGCGCGGTCTCCACTCATACGACGGGATCGGTGTGCTGCGAATGTTGGTCTGGCATATCCCGGTCTGGCATATCCCGGTCTGGCGCGTCTCGCTCTGGCGCGTCTTGGGCCGGCGCGAGTACCCGGAGATGTTCGGCGAGTGGATCGCCTGCCGCAACGGACCCCGCGGGAAATTCGGCGCGAGCGTCTGCAGTCGAGGCTTCGATCGGCCAGGCCAAGTACGAGCCAAGATTTTTCACACGCACTCCAGCGTCGAGGAGCTCACTGATCGCGGCGCCAAAGGGGGATGCGTCGATATGCGCATCGACGATCACGATGAAGCAGTACAGGCCTAACCCGGAACGCAACGGTCGGCTCATCAGCGATGACAAGTTCAATCCGCGCTCCGCGAACGGCCGCAACATTTCCAACAGAATCCCGGCTCGATCTCGGCTGGGCGTCAGCACCAATGCAGTGCGGAACCCGTGCTCCGCCGCAGCGTGCGGCGCGAGCGTACGCGCCAAGACGTAAAAACGCGTCCGCCCGCCGTCGCGATCTTGTATCCCTTCGCGCACCGTCGTCAGCTTGTAGTTCGCGCCGGCTGCCACCGAGGCGATACACACAGCATTCGGATCATCTTGAGCAACGATGCGACAGGCCTCAGCCGTCGACGACGTCTCGATGGGCGTCAGGTTGCGCGCCAGAATTTCGCGTTGGCATTGCGCAAGCGCGTGGGGATGACTCAACACCCGCGTGGCAGCGCCGGTTCGGGCCGGATTTTCAAAGAGCGAAAACGCGACTTCCACCACGACTTCTTCGCGCACCAAGACGGATTCGCGAGCAAACACGAGTTCATCGAGCGTTGGCAGCACCGTGCCATACACGCTATTTTCGATCGGCACAACTCCAAAATCGTAGGTGCCGTCTTCGACGCCTTGCGCGATCTCGTGCACGTCGCCGAGCGCGATGTAATGGTCCGCGAGCACAGTTCGAGCTGAACGCGCGGCGGTCTCGGTGAAGGTTCCGGCGGGACCAAGGTACGCGACGCTGCGAGCAGAATCACCCATGTAGCCCTACCCGACCACCGTTGCGCCGCGGCGCGGCGGATCCAAAACCGCATCCGGCGCCGAAGCCGACACCGAACCCAGTGGAAGCTCACCAAACGGCGTACACACCTCAGGACCGGTCCAGCGCGCAAAGGATCCCAACAATCGCAGTTGGCTGCCGGAAGCAAAAACATCAGCGACTGCAGCACGAACATTGTGATCCGCAATATGACCATCGCACATGATGACAAACGCGTAGTGCGGAGGCTCGTCGACGGTGAGCAACGGCCGGCTAGTCAGGCTGGACAGATTCACACCGTTGCGCGAAAACGCATCGAGCAGCTGGGCCAGGACTCCGGGAGCATCGCGCGGCGGAGTAATCGCGAACATTGTTCGATCGAAACCCGATGGTTCAGCAACGTAGCGACTCGCCAACAAATAGCGGGTCCGGATTTCGGGAATTGCGGCAGGATCGTCGCGTACAGCAACCAAGCCGTACGCCGCGCCAACTTCGTGGGGAGCGAGCGCAACCAATCCGGGGTCGCGGGCATCGCGAACGCGTTCACACGCAACGGATGTCGCGTCGGCGATCTCGCTTTGCAATGCATTCATCGTGATAAACGAATGGCAAATCTGCAATACATCGGGATGCGACACCACTGTACGCGGATGACAATCCGCGTGATGAGCGAACACCGCGATCGATTCACTCAAGACGGCTTCGCCTGAAAACAAGACGTTGCTCGTGGAAAACAACACCCGATCCACAACCGACATCAGCTCGCCATCAACCGACGATTCGATCGGCACAATCCCAACTGCATCGGGCGTGTGATCAATGGTTTCGAGCACTTCCCACAGCGACTCCATGGGATGCGTATCGGCATCGGGCAAGGCATCGAACAATCGCACCGCGCGATGATCGGAGCTGCCTTTGGGACCGGTGTAAAAAACCAATGAACTACTCATCAGCGGTCCAGGTTACGACGCGTACGCGGCAAAGCGCGACTGGGCCGAGGCGGGTAAACGGACTTGTACACGCGTGCCCTCATCGGTATGCACCTCGACGAGTACCTCGCCCTCGCGGTGCAACGCCGCCAACACATCGCCGCGGTCGTAGGGCACGACGAGTTCGACCACATTGGCCCGAATCCGTAGCCGCGCGGCGATCAACGCGAGTAGCTCCTCGACGCCTTGGCCGCTCGCCGCCGAAACGGCAATGGAACCTTCGTGATGGCGGATCAGATCCGCGAGATCGTCGGGATCGGCCAAATCAGCTTTATTCCATACCAACAATTCGTTTTCGGGGCGGGTACCGCCCCCAATTTCGTTGAGCACTTCATGCACGGCAACGATTCGCGCCTCAGCTTCCGAATCGCTACCGTCCACGACATGAACGAGCAATTCCACATCGCTGGCTTCCTCCAGCGTGCTGCGAAACGCCTCGACCAGTTCATGCGGAAGTCGCTGTACGAACCCAACGGTGTCGGAAATCAAGATTGGCTCGCCACCCGGCAGCGCGAGCCGGCGAGTGGTCGGGTCCAGGGTCGAGAACAACTGGTTTTCGACCAACACATTGGCTTGCGTGAGCGCGTTGAGCAACGTGGACTTTCCCGCGTTGGTGTAACCGACCAGAGCAACGCGAGTGAGCGCACCCCGGCGGCGAGCTTTACGTTGGGTTGACCGAGTTGCGCCAAGACCAACCAGATCCCGTTCGAGCTTTTGAATCTTGCGTAACAAACGGCGGCGATCAACTTCGAGCTGAGTTTCGCCGGGACCACGAGTTCCGATACCACCCCCTTGTTGGCTGAGTGAATGGCCCCGGCCGCGTAGGCGCGGCAATCGGTACTTCATTTGCGCGAGCTCGACTTGGATCATGCCCTCTTGGCTCGTTGCGTGTTGCGCGAAAATATCGAGGATGAGGGCTACACGATCGACGACGTCGGTTTTGAACATGACTTCAAGGTTGCGTTGCTGCGCGGGCGTGAGCTCATCGTCGAAGATCACAACATCCACGTCAAGCGCTTCCGCGACTGCCGCAAGCTCTTCGACTTTGCCCTTACCGATGTACGTGGCGGGATGTGGACTCGTTCGGCGTTGCAACTCGCTGTACACCGGATCCGCGCCCGCGGTCTCGGTGAGGAGTGCAAGTTCGGCGAGCGAGCGCTCCGACGCTTCGGTCGTACGAGCGCTGGCGGTCGTACCGATCAGGAGTGCCTTTTGGCGAACAACGCCAAGATCGACCTCACTCGCCGTCAGCCGCCGTTGCTGACGACCTTCGCGAACTTCCGGTTCGCCGGTGCTTCGCGATCGAGTCATTTCCAAGCCTCGAGGTCGATATCAACGTCGAAGACGTGCACGACTGGCCCACCGAGCCGAACCGTTTCACCTAACGAAATCGACAGTTCACCACCGCGAACTTCCATCACAACTTCGCCATCGATCAAGCCGCGACGATGCGCGGCAGCCGCAGCGGCGCACGCGCCCGTTCCACACGACAACGTCTCACCGACACCGCGCTCCCAGACCCGCATCTTGAGGCGATCTCGGCTCAATACCTCAATGAATTCAACGTTTGTACGATTCACAAATCGGTCATCAGTTTCAAGCCACCGACCGTGTTGTGCCACCCGCGCAGTCGCAACATCGTTGACGAAGACGACCCAATGGGGGTTACCCATACCTACCGCATCGCCGACGTAATGCACACCATGCACAGTCGTCGAGAGATCGAATGAAGACTCAGCATCGAGTCCAATCGCCGACGGCTCGAACGTCGCCGCGCCCATGTCCACGACCGCGGCAATGACCTCACGGGTCGCGGCATCACGACTGAGCTCAACGCTCCGCAGGCCCGCGGGAGTAGAGACGCGCAACTTCGTTTCGGCGCCGAGGCCGGCCCGGCTTGCCGCGATCGCGGCAAGCGCGCGTATACCGTTGCCGCTCATTTCGGCGTCGCCGCCATCGGCATTTTGCAGGCGAAACGAGCAATCAGCGTCGGCGGTGTCCGGTACCACGCCCACCGTAATGAGCCCGTCGGCACCGATGCCGAGGTGACGGTCGCAGACGCGCGCGACTTCGGCAGCAGTGAGATCGCGCTCGCCGTTTAGGGCAAGGCGAACGAGAAAGTCGTTGCCCGTGGCGTGGAGTTTCGAAAGCCTGAGTTGATTCATGGGGTTGCGCTCCAGCATGCCAGAGTTGCGTCTGTCAATGCAGACAATTTTTCGACTCCGCCCCAGAGCCACGTAATCCGGGGATCGCGGCGGAACCACATTCTCTGGCGGCGAGCAAAACTCTTGGTGCGCCGTACCGAGAGATCAAACGCAGCGTCGAGGGATTCGTCGTTGAGGGCATTCGCAGCGACGCACGCAAGGAGCTCCTTGTAGCCGATTGCTTGGGCTGCGTTGCGCGACAGCACCGGAGCGAGGCGGCGCACTTCTTCAAGCAGCCCGCCATCACGCATCGTCACGAAACGCTGGGTGATGCGCTCGGCGAGTTGGTCACGCGGGCACCACAACCCGATCATCAACGCATCGATGACTTGGGTTGCACCAAATACACCGTTGCCAAACGATGAAAACGGCTCCCCAGTGATCCGGATTACCTCGAGGGCCCGCACAATTCGGCGTTGGTTGTGTTCATCGATTCGCGACGCGGCGAGCGGGTCGCGCGCTCGTAGTTCGTTCCAGGCCGCGAGCAGTCCGCCGGGCTCGCTCGTGGCCGCTTCCAATTCGGCTCGCACCGCGAGGTCCTCACCGGGCAGTGACAAATCATCTAGGACGGCCTGCACGTACAGCCCAGTACCGCCGACCAAGATCGCAGACTTACCGCGGGCTTCGATGTCCGCGACAGCGCCTCGAGCTTGAGCCTGCGCGGCAGCCACGGACCACGATTCGTCCGGGTCCACAACATCGATGAGGTGGTGTGGGATTTCCGCCCGTTCATCTGCGGATACTTTCGCGGTTCCGATATCCATTCCGCGATACACCTGCATCGAATCCAACGAAACGATTTCAACATCGCCGTGGGCGCGCGCAACCGCCAACGCGAGGCGGCTTTTTCCCACGGCCGTCGGGCCGATGATCGCCAAGTGCTTGGTCAACGGGTTCGACAAAGAGTTCGGCTAGTCGATCACAGCGCGGTGACCGCGATGCGCGTCCGCGCTCGGCGTGCACTGGAATGCTTCCCTACAAAGACGCCGCGCAGCCAGTGGGGAGCTGCATACTCGATACGAACTTCAACGAGATCGCCGATGTTGACACCGTCGGCCGAAAAATGCACGAGCTTGTTCTGCCCGGTCCGAGCCGACCATACATTTGGGTCTTTTTTGGACGGCCCTTCGACGAGCGCGAGTTCGACCCGACCGACCCGCGCTTGGTGTTTCGCCAGAGCGCTGCGCTCGACCACTTCATCGAGCAATTCCATGCGCCGCGCCGCGACATCGGGATCAACGAACTCATCGATCATGGTCGCGGCCTCAGTGCCGGGGCGGGGCGAATAGATGAAGGTATATACAGAGTCGTATTGGGCAACCTCGGCCACTGCTAGCGTCGCCGCGAAATCTTCGTCGGTTTCGCCGGGAAACCCAATAATGATGTCGGTGGTGACCGCCAAATCCGGCATGGATTCGCGTGCCAGTCGCAGCTTTTCGAGATAGCGGCTGGCCGTATATCCGCGGTGCATCCTGGCGAGAATGCGATCACTACCGGATTGCAACGGGAGATGCAGATGTTCACACACACTTGCGCACTCGGCCATCGCCGCAATCGTGTCGGGTCGAAAATCCTTGGGGTGCGGCGAGGTATAGCGAATCCGATCGATGCCGTCGATCGCGTCGAGCGCTCGCAGAAGATCGGAGAATTCCGGTCGATACTGGCCCACACCGAGATCACGCCCGTAACTATTGACGTTCTGGCCCAGCAGGGTGATCTCGCGGACACCGTCTTTGGCCAGTTCTTCGACTTCATGAATGATGTCGCCCATGCGCCGACTCACTTCTTTGCCGCGAACGCTCGGCACAATGCAAAACGCACAGTTGTTGTCGCAACCGATCTGAATCGTGACCCACGCGCTGTGATCGGCTTCGCGACGAGCCGGTAACGCACTGGGATACGCCTCGTGTTCGTCAAGAATTTCCATGACCGGGCCCTCAAGCACTGACCGGCGCAATAGCCCAGGTGCGCTCGCGACATTGTGCGTCCCAAAGACAACATCGACGTAGCCGGCGCGCGATTGGATCTGGTCACGATCTTTTTGGGCAAGGCATCCGCCGACCATGATTTGCATGCCGTCGCGAGATTCCTTCAACGATTTCAAATGCCCGAGTTGGCCGTAGAGCCGGTTATCAGCATTTTCGCGGATGCAACAGGTATTGAGCACCACGACATCGGCATCGTCGACTGACGTGGCGGCGACAAGCCCATCTTGTTCGAGCAGGCCCGCGATGCGCTCGGAATCGTGTTCGTTCATCTGGCACCCGAAGGTCTGGATCAGGTATCGGCGCGGCACAGTCATGACCACAGCAGTCTAGGAAACGGCTACCAATGCCCTGGCAAACAACCAGTGGCGAATGACCACGGGCAAGGCCGTTGAGCTGGCGCGCCCTCTTGGCCGAATCTTGTCGGAGTCTTGGGTCGTTCGGCGCCCCGGGTTGGCGCGGACTCTGGCAATGTCTGAATAGTCGACGAGTGCTGAGGAGCATGACATGCGTTTTAGGAGCCACACGAGCATCACCGCGGCGATTGCGATCGCCGCAACGACCGCAATCGGAGGGTTAGCCCTCGGCACACAACCTGCAAGCGCCGCTGCGGTGCTCGGGATCACGGCAACGTCGCCAGCTTCGACGTTGCCGTTGGGCGGAACCTTCACCTCGACACTTTCCATCACCAACTCCGGCGACCTAGATTCCGCAGCCAGCGTCGTAACGGTCTCTTTGCCCCGCCCGGCTTCGGGCAGCGCCGCGGCGACCATCGGACGAGTGTTTACCGCCGCCGCGGGGATCGTTTGTTCGACCTACACGCCACGGTACGGCTCCACCCAAAAGCGGTGCGCCCTGACGCCCATTGCGCCGGGAGCAACTCGAATTATCGCCACGTACAAAGTCACATCACCATTGTCGATTCCGTTTGTGGGCGTGAGCGCCAGCTACTCCGCAACGATCACTGCAGGGCCCTCCGCGTCCGCGATGATGACCTTTGTCGGTTCCGGACCCGCAGATCTCACCGCAAATCTGGTGTACGCCAACCCGCAGACCGTCTTCAGTTTCGGGGCAGTGACATTCAACGGGTCGGCAGTCAACAACGGTTACTCATCGACGGGAGCATTTCACTGGACGGTTGATCTTCCAGCGGGGGCGACCTCGGTTGTCCTCAACCCAACCGATGCTCTCACCGTCTGCACCGTTTCCGGGACGTCGATTGCTTGCGATACTTCGAATGTCGCGAATGGTGCCACGCTGAGCTTCAGCGGCGGATTCGTTGCGCCTCAGGTTGGAGTATTGCCGATCTCGTTGAGCCTCGACACGCTCAACACCGTCACGGAATCCAACGAAACCAACAATCAAGTGTCGTCCACGTTGACGGTGCTCAACGCCGCGGTCGAATTCGCACTGTCGCGCCAGCAGGTTCCTAGCGTCGATCGAGGCACCGTATTTACCCGCTCCTTCACTGTCACGAACAACGGCGATGTCGATGCGCAAACAGTTTCGTTGATCAACCGCTCGGTGCAGTTCCGGTTCGTTTCCAGCAGCGATAACTGCCACGCCTACGTGACGTATAGCGGTCGTCCTTCGACTGCGCATTACCAAGGCGTGACATGCCTGCTCAACACCGTGCCGGCCCACACTGCGATAACCGTTGCGTACTTGCTGACCGTGCCAACAACGGTTGTGCTGGGCGCGGCCGCCGACGTCTTGACCCTGAGTGCGACATCATTTCAGACGCCTACGTCCGTCACCACGCTCACTAGCTCCACCACCGTGACCAACCCCGTTGGTGGAGTCGCACCGACAAACTTGACGCTGCCTGCAGTGACTGGCAACGCGGTCGTCGGCACATCGTTGACAACGACGAACGGCACTTGGATCGGCACTGCGACCATCACGTATGCAGCGCAATGGCTGCGTTGTGATGGCGCCGGCAACAATTGTGTCGGAATCGCGGGCGCAACTGCTTCGTCGTATCTCGTGACGGCCGCCGACCTGAACAGCACGATCCGTTCACAGATCGCAGCAACGAACGGTGCTGGAACTACCAATGCGGCGAGTACTGCGACCTCCGTTGTGATCGGTGCCGCAGCCCCAGTCAACACCGGAGCTCCGACGCTGATTCCTGGCTTGGAATCCCAGCCGACATTCGCGTGGTCGATCTCGCCGGGCACCTGGAGCGGAACGCCAGTCATTTCGTTCACGTATCAATGGCAACGCTGCGATCTCGCCGGCACCGTCTGCAACGACACCGCAGGCGCAACATCGTCGGTATATGTCCTGCAAGACGCCGACGTGTTCAGCACAGTTCGGGTTCGAGTTACCGCCACCAACTCTGGCGGAAGCACGATTGCCTACTCGAACGTGAGCCCAGAGATCGATCCACTCGGTTAATACCGGACCTGTCGGAGCGGGCGGGACATACAAACAACCCAACGGATACGGGGCCAGGACAGCAACGGCTGTGCTGGCCCCGATCGTTTGCCTACCGCCGCGCCGTACTTGTCCAACATCGTGCTCACCGCTTCCATGCAGTAAGCACGATGTAGTTCGTCGGATCACTTCGTGCGACGCACTGAGTGCGGGCGTACTAATCGATATCTTCGAATTCCTCTTCGAGTTCTTCGATTTCGATCATGTCGCCGTCTTCGCCAATACCTGCAGCGATCCGGACCTTCTCGGCAATCTCGATCATCATGTCGGGATTCGCAGTGAGGAACTTCTTAACGTTCTCACGGCCCTGGCCAAGCTGTTCACCTTCGTAGGTGAACCAGGCCCCGGATTTCTTCACAACCCCGAGCTCAACCCCCACATCGAGGATCGACCCTTCACGGCTAATGCCCTTGCCGAACATGATGTCGAACTCAGCTTGCTTAAACGGCGGCGCAACCTTGTTCTTCACAACCTTGACCCGCGCGCGGTTCCCGACGATGTCGGCACCATCTTTGATGCTCTCTACCCGGCGGATATCGAGACGCACCGAGGCATAGAACTTCAGCGCCCGCCCCCCCGGCGTCGTCTCGGGAGATCCGAACATGACGCCGATTTTCTCGCGAAGCTGGTTGATGAAAATCATGATCGTGTTGGTTTTGTTGAGGTTTGCGGTCAGTTTGCGCAATGCCTGACTCATCAAACGAGCTTGCAAGCCCATGTGCGTGTCGCCCATGTCGCCTTCGATTTCAGCACGTGGCACCAATGCCGCAACGGAGTCGATGACAATGACGTCAAGCGCGCCAGAGCGCACCAACATGTCGGCGATTTCGAGCGCTTGCTCACCCGTATCGGGCTGCGATATCAGCAGATCATCGACATTCACGCCGATCGCAGCCGCATAGACCGGATCCATTGCGTGCTCAGCGTCGATGTAGGCACACACCCCACCATTGCGTTGCGCTTCGGCGACCACATGCGTGGCCAGCGTCGATTTTCCTGAGCTTTCTGGCCCGAAGATCTCAATGACCCGGCCCCTTGGCAGACCACCTATACCCAACGCCAGATCGAGCGACAAGGCGCCCGTCGACACCGACGCAATACCCACATGCGTTTTTTCGCCGAGCCGCATGATGGAGCCTTTACCGAACTGCTTATCGATTTGGGCGAGTGCCATCTCGAGGGCTTGTTCACGTTCCACTGGTTTCACCTTTCGTTGGCCAATTTGGCCGAATTCTTCGCTAGTAGTTGGGACGCATCATGGGGAAGTTGCTGCAGTGAAGAACCTACAGAGAGGGTGAGACATTGCACTCCAACCGGCCAATCCAGCCTGGCCAATCTGATCTGGCCAATCTGATCTGGCCAATCCCTGCGCTGGAGCTCCGGCGAATCGCAAGGTTGTAATTCACGTTTATGACCATAGCCCCGAACGAGTGTTCGGTCAAGCATTGTCACAACATTTCTTGGCCAGCTCAGCGATACGCCCGCCGAAACGCAAGCTTCTGCGCGAAACGACGCCTTAGCGCCAGGGTTGCGCCGCAATCCCGTCGAGCCGCAAGCGCAACAGATTCATCACCGAGATCGTCGCGAATTGCCGAATGCGATCCCGGTCGCCCGGCATCCGAGTGGTGACCGTTTCGACGGCCACGCCCGGCAACGCGATCGCGAAGCACACCGTGCCGACCGCAACGCCGTCTTGTTCGGTCGGGCCCGCGACGCCGGTCGCTGCGATCGCAACGTCACATTGCAGTAGTCGTCGCACACCTTCGGCCATTTCGCGCGCGGCATCTTCGGAGACCACCGATGGCGCCGCGACGTCCAAGACATCGCGTTTCACGTCAGTCGCGTACGAAACGACTGACCCGCGAAATACGTCGCTTGCTCCCGGAACATTCACGATTCGCGACGAGATCAGACCGCCCGTCAACGATTCAGCGACCCCGAGAGTCCAGCCGCGGGTGCGCAAACGATCGAGGACTGCGTATTCCATCGTTTGATCATCGATACCAAATACCAAGTCCCCGAGGATTACTCGCAGTTCGGATTCTTCGGCCGCAACAATCGCATCGGCATCCGCGGCATCACGACCCTTCGCAGTGACCCGCACCACGAGGCCCTCGATACCGCGCGCCAGAAATGCAATTGTTGGATTGCCAACAGCTTCCAACGCGTCCAGACGATGCGCGACCATCTCGGCCAACGCGGATTCACTGGTGCCCCACGTTTTCAACGCACGCGACGTAATCACCGAAGTTTCGCCGGAGCGCGCCAACAAATCCGGCAGGACTTGTTCCGTAATCATTTTTTGCATTTCGTACGGCACGCCGGGAACGGCGTAAATCACCTTGCCATCCACTTCGCACCGCAATCCCGGTGCGGTTCCGATCGGGTTCGGGATCGCCGCGCCCCCGGCCGGGATATCGGCTTGGCGCAAATTGTTTTGCGGCATATCGCGCAAACGCACTTTGAACATTGCCGCAATCGATTCCGCCAGCGCGTCGTCGCGAACCAAATCGACATTCATCACTTCGGCGATCGCGTCACGCGTGAGGTCGTCTTGGGTCGGGCCGAGACCACCGCAGACGATCAGCGAATCGGTTCGCGTGAGCATGTCGCGGATGGCAGCAACAATGCGAGTTTGGTTATCGCCCAAGGCCCGGTGCTCAAAATTGTCGATGCCGTACAGCGCGAGCTGTTCGCCAATCCACGCAGAGTTCGTGTCGACTATTTGGCCCAACAACAGTTCGGTGCCGATAGCGAGGACTTCACAACGCATCTCGTTCTACTTTCGTTCCCAGTTCACATAACCGCGTTGCAGAATCTGCAACCCCGAAATCACGGTGAGCACCGCGGCGCTGAGCAACACAATCTGCTGCCAGCCGACGGCGCGCTCCGTCCAGGGCAACAACACAAAACCAATAGCCGAAAACTGTAAAAAAGCTTTGTATTTGCCGAGTTTCAGGGCCGGCATCACGATTCCGCGCCGCCCCGCTACTGAACGATACGCGGAGATTCCAAATTCTCGTAGCGCAATAATCACGACGGGCCACCACCAGATATCGCCGCGGTCGGCCATCACCGCCATGCCGCCCAGCACGATTATTTTGTCGGCGACAGGGTCCAGGAACGCTCCGCTGCGGGTGGCGCCATCACGACGGGCCAACCAACCATCGAGGCTGTCGCTGGTGGTCACGACAAACCAAAGTCCGCAGGTCGCCCACCCCGAACCGCGCGAGTGCATGAGTAACAGCGACGGCAACGCGATCAAAATACGCGTGATCGTGACCGCGTTCGCGGGAGTGGCGAGCGCGCTCTGCCCGAACCGCTTTGTGCCGACAGACGGAGCCATCATCGAGCGCGTACCGACCGAATCGCGGAGGCAAAGAGATCCGGGCCCTCGCAGCCTGTCACGATCGCATCGACAATCGCACCGAAGGCGAACGCCGTTTCGGGATCATGATCGACCCGCACGATGCCATCGATTTCCGGAGCTTCGCGAAACGTGCGGCCCACAGTCATGCCGTCGTCGTCGATGCCATCGATGAGCACGCTGACCGTGGTTCCGATCAGCGCGGCGCGCCCCGCCGCAGTAATCGGTTCTTGCACCGAGTGCAGTTCGCTCAACCGTTCGCGAATCAGCATTGCGTCGATTTCGCCATCAAGATTGGCCGCCGTTGTATCGGCCTCACGCGAGTACGCGAAGAACCCTGCCCAATCAAGTTGCGCGGCATCAAGAAACTCCAGCATCTCTTGATGCATTCCTTCGGTTTCGCCAGGAAAGCCGCAGATAAACGATGAACGAAAGGCAGCATCGGGTTGCTGGGCACGAATATCGCTGATGAACGCCAAGAACTGTTGCGCGCTCCCCCAGCGTTTCATGCGCGCCAGCAACGGGCGCGATGCGTGCTGCAAGGAAAGATCGAAATACGCAACGACCGTTTCGAGTTCGAGCATCGTCGAGATCAATGGATCGCGCACCTCGGATGGATACAAGTAGAGCAAACGAACCCGATCAAGGCCGTCGATTCGCAACGCATCTACTTCACGCAGCAGCGGCGCGAGATCCCCCGGTCGATCAATATCGCGCCCGTACCAAGCAAGGTCTTGCGCAACCAGCACAAGTTCTCGGACACCCCCGCGGACGAGCTCGCCCGCTTCGTGCAGGATTGAATCCATCCCGCGCGATCGTTGCTTGCCGCGAAACGTCGGGATCGCGCAAAACGCGCAGGCACGATCACACCCTTCGGCGACCTTCAGGTAGGCCCACGGCGTTGAGGACTTCGGCCGGCTCAACTCCAAGAGGTCGCGAACACCCTTTGGTTTGCTGCGCAATGTCACCGGTTGGCTCACCGCCATCCCGACTGCGCCGGCGATCGATGGCGCGCCCTCGAAACCGATGACGGCATCAACCTCAGGCAACGCGTCTGCCAGCTCATCGCCGTAGCGCTGGGCCATACAACCCGTCGCAACAACTTTGGCGCCGTCCTTGCGCGATGCGCTGAGTCCAAGCACAACTTCGATCGATTCTTCGCGCGCCGCTTCGATGAAAGCGCACGTATTGACGACCACGAGGTCAGCTTCTTCAGAACTCCCCGCAGCAATCAGGCCATCGGCGAGCAGCGATGCCGTCATCTTTTCAGAATCAACGGCATTCTTTGGGCACCCCAGGGTTTCAACCCAAAATCGCTGCGCAGTCACCCAGCTAGATTACAAGGACCATCGGGCCGAACCCTTGACCCACGGAGTCTGGCCAACGCCCAGCAACAACGCCCAGCCACCAACGCCCAACCACCAACCACCAACGCCCAGCCACCAACGCCCAGCCACCAACGCCCAGCCACCAACGCCCAGCCACCAACCACCAACGCCCAGCCACCAACGCCCGATAACCTAGAGTGCGAGATCTTCCAAAGCGGCGACGATTGATGACCACAGCACCAATGGACGCGGAACCCTGCCCGCACTCCCAAGAGTCCGGAAACGCCGACATTTCTCGCAACCGGGCTCCTCGCTATCGGCCGGCGCTCGATGGCCTGAGGGGCATTTCGATCCTTGCGGTCTTAGCGTTCCATCAACAGATCGGGCAAGGCCCTGATTGGGCACCGGGTGGGTTCATCGGAGTCGATGTCTTCTTCGTACTTTCTGGGTACCTCATCACCACGATTCTGATCCGGGAGTACTCAGCTACTCAACGAATCACGCTCCGAAACTTCTGGGCACGACGCGCTCGGAGATTGTTGCCGGCGCTGGCGGTTTTGACCGGTGTCGCATCGGTGTGGTCCGTGGTGTTTGCAAACACTCAGCAACGGGCCACCCTGCGGGCATCGATGCTCGCCACTGTTTTGTACGTGCAGAACTATTGGCAGTTCGTAGGGTCTGGCATTCGCAGCTCACCGATCGGCCCGACCTGGTCGCTTTCACTCGAGGAACAGTTCTATGTGGTTTGGCCGCTACTGCTGATCGTTGCGTTGCGACTGACTCATGGCAATCCTACGAAGGTGTTCCGGATCACCGCGACGCTGTGTTGCCTCGCAGCAGTAACGACCAGTTTGGTGTTTCGCTTTTCAACTTGGGAACATGCGTACTACTCGTTGGAATCCCGATGCGTCGCGATTTTGGTCGGGGCTGCACTCGCACTGTGGCTGCGCGAACGCATCGCTACCCAGACCGACCGAACCGCACGCATCGTCGCTCGGATTGGCGCACTCGCGATCGTTGGGCTTGTCCCGATTGTTTTGGTCGTGCACCATTCAGATGCTTGGCTGTTTTACGGCGGCTTCGCTGGAGTCGCGGTCGGAACTAGCACAATCGTGTGGGCATCGGTTCAGCATCAACCGAGCCAACTCCAACGAGCGTTGAGCTGGAAGCCATTGGTTGTCCTTGGTCGAGTCTCGTACGGCGCGTATCTCTTTCACGTGCCGATCTACTACATGATCAATTACGCCCACACTGGTTTGCATTCCTATGACCTCGTCGTCATCCGGCTCGCAGCCACGCTGTTGGTTGCCGGGTTGTCGTACCAATTCGTCGAGCAGCCGATTCGCACCGGCGAACGATTCGCCTCCGCCGGAACCCATACCCGCACCCAGGTCATCGCCGTGATCGCGGCAATGTCCGCAATATTTTTGATCGCGACATCGGGCGGATCGAAACCTGATCAAAGCACCTTGCAAGCGATTAGCTATTACAATCGCGCGTCGCTCGGGTTCCGCGGGACACCGCGTCTGCTCATCGCGGGCGAAGGCATCGTTGCGCGCATCGACCAAGCAACAAACGGTTGGCACCGCAATCGGCAACTCAACACCGCGACGTCATACACATTCGGATGCACACTGTTTCGCGGCGACATCGTGATGAATGGAGCGGTGAAGCCGTCCTACGATTGTTCCGCTCGCGACCGAGATCAGTCCAAGACCGCATTGGTTGGCTTTTCTCCGGATCTGACGATCGTCGTTTCGGACCAAGGTGAACTCTTCGATCGATCGCTCCTCGGACGCGAGATTCCAATGAGCTCACACACATTCGAGGCCTATTTCGTTGGCCAGCTTGAACGGCTCCGCCGAACGTACACGTCCCGAGGCGGCCGCTTCGCGATCACAACTATTCCCTGCGGTGTCAGCACCACGTCTCCTATCGATACTCTGCGATCAGATGGGAGTCGTCGGGCCAACGCGAATCGTCTCATCACCAATTGGGTGGCGCGCAGTACGTCGAAGGTTCAACTGATCGACCTCGCAACATTCTTGTGCCCCAACGGCGCCACACGCCGGACTGGAACGACACTCCCCGACGGGTATCTGCTCACGCCATCGGGAAACCAGCAGGTCCTCGATTGGTTAGTGCACGAAGCCGGAACGGTCCGACGCCAGGCGGCGCTCCCGCAGCAACAAGACTAACAACGCGCGCCGATGGGTGAAAGGTAATCCGATGCAAGAATCCAGTTTCGCGCCCTCGTCGCTGCGCTCCGGGGCCGCTCGGGCCACGGGCGGCGCCGCGCTTCGTCGATATCAGCCAGAATCCGTCGCCTTTTGGCGCGCCCTCTAAATCGAATTCACCGTTGCTCGGCCACTTCGAATTGATCCACAATTGCTCGCAGTTCAGCCGCGGCATCCGCGAGATCAAGCGCGGCCCGTTGCGCGGCGTTTGCTGCAGCAGAGGTGTCGTTCGAAGCCGAGGCTACGGAACCGATATTTGCACCGATCGACAGCGACACGGCGACCACATGCTGCGCAGAGCGTTCAATTTCGCTCGTCGTCGAAGACTGTTGATCGAACGCTGCTGCAATCGTGTATTGCGCGTCGCCGATAGCGCCGATCACGTCTTCGATTTCCACCATCGCAGTCACGACTTCTTTCGTGTAGGTCTGGATCGCAGCAATACGCGTTTCGATGTCCGCGGTAGCGCGAGCAGTCCCTTGAGCCAGCTCTTTGACTTCACTTGCAACAACGGCAAAACCAAGCCCTGCATCACCAGCCCGGGCCGCCTCGATAGTCGCGTTCAACGCGAGCAGATTGGTCTGATCCGCAATCGAATTGATGAGTCGAACCACTTCAGCGATCTCAGAACCCGACGCATCGAGCGCCTGGACCGTACGGTTGGTCCGCTGAGTAGCGGACGCGGCGGTATCGGTGATCTTGGTAACGTCTTCCGCTGTACGGGCGATTTCAAGTGCACTTCCGGCAAGCTCCGAAACTCCGCGGGCCATACTTCCGACATCGACGCTGACTTGTGCTGTAGCGCTGGCTGCCACTGCGGCTTGCGTAGCGGTTTGATGAGCGCCTGCCGCCAACGTGGTGCTCAACCCACTCATCGCATCGGAAGATTGCGCCAACACTTCAGCGTTGCGAGTAATTGCTCGCATCGTTGAGCTCATTCGATCAATCGTCGTGCGAAACGCGTCGGCTAAACGGCCGATTTCATCGTTGGAGACGTGTTCGACCGTCACTGAAAGATCGCCTTGGGCGATCGCGGTCGCGACGGTGGTCAGCTCTTGCAAAGGTCGCTTCGTTGAGCGTTGCAACCAGATAGCCGCGCCGGCCATGGCGAGCAACACGACCGCGGCGGCACCGGTCAACTTCCAATTCGCGTCAGATTCAATGTCATCGGCACTGGCTTCCGAAGCCTTATTTTGTCGTGTTGCCAACGCCACGACTTGATCTATTGCCGAACGGTGTCGTTCGTATTGCGCGCGCATCGGTCCGTTCACAATCTGACGCGCCAACTCGCTGTTGTTCACACGCGCCGCTGGAATCAAGTCGCGGGTCGCGATGCGATAGAACTCAATCGCTGGCCGAAACGACTCGTCGATCAACGCGCGTTTCATCGGCGAATCAGTCAACAGTTGTTCCCAATACGTGTGGCGGGTTTCGAACTCGCCTTTCAACGCGGCTAACCGCTTCACCAGTGGTTCAATGTCATTTCGCGATGCCGGGGTCGCCAACTGGAACGCGACAAGATAGCTCTCCAGGACGTATTCAGGGGGCGGCAGTACGTCGGCAATCAGCACGTTGCTCTGCATGATGTCGTTGTACGCCGGGCTCTTAATGCGGATCTGATCCGTTGCAATACGCGCGGTCAAGCCGAATCCGGCGAAACCAATAAATGCGATCGCAGTCGGGATGAATAATTTTGCTCCGAGCGACCAATCTCGTGGTGTCTTCACGCCCGCTCCAATCAGATGTTGACTAGTGTTTCATCGACCAGGGCGCTGCGCGAGTGAGTACTCGGCAGTAACAATGCACGTTGCCATCCGATGACCGCGGACAGTGTTCAGATTGTCTCGCGCTCAGCGGTTTTGGATTTCTTCCAGTTCCTCAACCGACATCAATACGGATCGAGGTTTCGAACCTTCCGACGGCCCGACTACACCGCGGTTCTCCAAGAGATCCATGATGCGTCCAGCCCTTGCGAACCCGACGCGGAGTTTTCGTTGCAACATTGAAGTACTGCCCAACTGACCGCGCACAACGAGATCCATCGCTTGTTCGAGCAATGCATCACCGTCGACTTCATCGAAGAAGCCGCCAGCGCCACCCACTGCTTCTTCGCTACCCTGAACACCCTCGACGTATGCAACCTGCTGTACCTGGCGTCGCCAGTGCGCAACTACTTTGCGAACGCATTCCTCATCGACCCACGCGGCTTGAATACGTTCCGATTTCGATGACGATGCACTGAGCAACAGCATGTCGCCTTTGCCAACGAGTTTTTCGGCCCCTGGCTGATCGAGAATTACCCGCGAATCTGTCAGGCTGCTCACCGCGAACGCAAGCCGGCTTGGGATGTTGGCTTTGATGACCCCAGTAATGACATCGACCGATGGGCGTTGGGTCGCTATGACCAAATGGATACCGACCGCGCGCGCCATCTGCGCGAGCCGCGCAATACTGCTTTCCACATCGCGCGCCGCGACCATCATGAGGTCGGCTAACTCATCGACGACGATGACGATGAATGCGAGACGGTCGTAGTTTTTTCCGCCCATTTCGTCGGGGTTTTGCGCGGTCGGGAGATCGCCGCGATCCCACATCGCGTTGTAACCCGTAATGTCGCGCACCCCGACTTCGGCGAGGAGGTCGTAACGCATTTCCATTTCGCGCACTGCCCACTCGAGCGCGTTCGCGGCCTTCTTGGGGTTCACCACGACCTCGGTCAACAGGTGCGGGACGTTGTTGTACTGCCCCATCTCGACGCGTTTTGGATCCACCAAAATGAGCCGCACCTGATCGGGCGTCGTACGCATCAAGATCGAGGTAACAATCGAGTTAATACAACTCGATTTTCCGGCGCCGGTCTGGCCTGCGATCAACACATGCGGGAAGGTTGCCAGGTTCGCCATCACGGAACTGCCAGTGATGTCGCGGCCAAGGCCCACTTGGAGGGGATGCGTTGCTTGGCGGGCATCGTCGCTACTCAAGATGTCGCCGAGCGTGATGATGGGCCGAACTTTGTTCGGAACTTCAACGCCAATCGCACTACGTCCAGGAATCGGTGCGAGGATTCGCACGTCCAGGCTCGCCATCGCATAAGCGATTTCCTTGGACAGATTGGTGATTTTGTTGACCTTCACGCCAGGAGCCAACTCGAGTTCGTAACGACTCACCGTCGGGCCGATCGTGCGACCAATCAGCCGCGCGTCCACCCCGAATTCGCGCAGTGTCGCTTCGAGGATTTCCCCTCCGGCATCGATCAGCCGTTCATCAACCTGTTTACCGCTGCCGCGCTTGAGCATCGTGAGCGGGGGCAATTTCCATTCGCTTGGCTTGTATCCCGGCCCAAGGTCAAGGCTGACTTGTCCGGGTTCGCCATCTTGCCCATCGACTTCTTCGTACTCAATTTCGTCATCTTCTTCGAACTCGTATTCTTCTTCGGCTTCTTCATCCTCTGCGTCAACGAGCTCGGCTTCCAACAGCTCATCTTCGTCTTCTTCGGCTTCCATCGACACGAGATCGAGTTCGTTGCCAGCGGCTTGGAAATATTGGGCGTCTTGCAGTTCGTCGTAGAGCGCAACTTGTTTCGCTCTCGCACCGCGCGAACGTTTCGGCGAGGGTTCGTCATCATCCGATAACACCACCTCGTCTTCGTAGTCGTCGTCGTCTTCGTCGCTCTCGGCGCGTTCGCTGCGGAGGTCCAGGAGCTGGCGAGCTTGCGCGCCCAACCAACCGAAGCCCAACGCAACGCCATGAAAGAATTGTCGGAGCGTGATGCCGGCAACGAGCAACGCACCCAGCAAGACGATTGCGCCCAGCACAATTGAGGCGCCGACTGTGCCTGCGAGCGATCCAATGCCTTCGCCAGTCAGCATCCCAAAGATGCCGCCCGCAGGCCGCAGTACTTTCAGGCCACCGCTACTCGAGGGCCTTCCCGCACCGAGATGCCAGAGGCCAGTAGTGGCGAGAATCGCTAGTGTCGCGCCAATGCCGACTCGCCAGCCGCGGCGCTGTTCGGATTCGGGATCATCTTCGTCGACCCGGCGTAACAACAACGCTGAGGTAACCGCAAATGCAGCGAGCGGCACGAGGAATCGCCCCTTGCCGAACGTGGCCCCGAACGCGGTATCCAGACCGCGGCCCAGTGGGCCAGCCGCCCGGGTATAGACGCCCAAAGCCACGAGCAATCCGACCACGGCCGAAGCAATCGCCGCAGCGTCGTTGCGATGGTCAGCGAGCTGTTCGTTCAGCGCTTCGCGAGTGCCTTCAAAACGGGGCGTACGCGCCACCTTGCGGCGAGCCGCCTTTTTTCGGGCTGCAGGCTTACGTTTCGCCGCAGGGCGCCGCTTCGTCGAAGTAGCCATAACCACTCACCGTAACACCAACAACACCAACAACAGCGGACACCCCCGGCCCCGGCTCAACTCCCATTTTTCGCGCTCCGGACGTGTCGAGACTGAAGCATTCCGCGTGCCATAACGGCGGAATTACGAGGGTCAGAGCGCGTTGACGTAGCCGCCGTCGACGGGATACGTCTGGCCAGTAATCCATTCTGCATAATCGGAGGCCAAGAACGCCACAAGGGGGGCGGGATCCGTGGTGCGACCGATTCGGGGAACGGCGTAGGGCCGCGCCATTTTGGTTTCGAACGCAGGATCGTTCGCAATGACATCGATCAGTGGGCCGGTCTTCATAGCTCCTAGCGCCACGCAGTTCACTGTCACGCCGAACTTGCCGACCTCAGCTGCAAGCCCACGAGAAAAGCCCATCGACGCGGCCTTCGCCGCACCATAAATCACCTGGTAACGCTCCCCTTTGCGACCAGCATCGGAAACGATTGTGATCACGCGTCCGAAACCAGCTTCGGTCATCGCTCCGACGTAGGCATGGGTGACGTGTAGTACCGATCCGAAGTTGAGCCAGATCGAAAGATCCCAATCGGACGGCTGCGAATCAACGAACTTTTGGAGTTGAAATCCGCCGATGGGAATGCCGACGTTGTTCACGAGAATGTCGACCGGCCCGGTTTCTTCGCGCATCCTCAACACTTTCGCAGGATCCGTGACATCGGCTTTCACGGGCGATGCCGAACCCGGCCCGATCGCGCAAAGTTCAGTAGCGATTTCCGAGGCCCGTTCTTGGCTGATGTCGTTGATCCACACGTGCGCGCCGGCCCGAACCAGGGCGCGCCCGATTTCTGCGCCGATGCCATTTCCGCCGCCAGTAATCAGCGCGCGTTTTCCCGAAAGTTCAATTGCTAACGACATTGCTGAACAAATCCTCGTTCAGGCTTCCATGATGACGGGCACGATGATTGGATACCGCTTGGTGCGTTGCGAGATAAATCGTTTCAAAGCAGTGCGAGCATGGCGCCGCAACGTTTCCAAATCGAGCGCGCCTTGCTCCGCCGCTGCTTCGAGTGAAGCGCGCACCACGGCTCGCGCTTCTTCGAGTAGGTCCTCGGCTTCGGGTGCGTAGATCCAACCTCGCGTTGCGATTTCTGGCCCGCTCAAGAGCTCGCCAGTGCGGACGTCGATGGTTGCCATCACGACGACAACGCCTTCTTCGGCAAGGTTGCGCCGATCGCGCAGTACCGAACCACCAACGTCGCCGACTATGCCATCGACAAAGGTGTAACCACTCGGAACGGCGCGTCGTTCCACATCGACACCCGCCGGGCCGAGCACGATGGCGTCGCCGTCTTCGCACAACAACACTTTTTCGTCGGCGACACCAACGGCGCGCGCCAGCCGGCCGTGGTGCACGAGATGGCGGTACTCGCCATGGACGGGCAAAAACCATTCGGGCGACAAGATCGAGATAATGAATTTGAGTTCTTCTTGCGATGCGTGACCGGACACGTGCACGCCGCTGCCAGTCCCATAGATCACTTCAGCGCCGGCACGATGCAGGGAGTCGATGACGCGAAACACGCTGGTTTCATTGCCCGGAATCGCGTGGCTCGACAACACAACAACATCGTCGGCAGAAACCTTTACAAATTTGTGTTCGTGCGCCGCCATCAAAGCGAGCGCGCTCATTGGTTCACCTTGCGAACCCGTGCAGATCACGCACACCTCGTGCGGTGCCATGCCACGAACTTCGTCGATATCGATAACCATGTCGACGGGCACGTTGAGTACACCAAGTTCACGGGCCTTCGAAACGTTGTGCTGCATCGAACGTCCGAGAAACGCCACCTTACGGCCGTGCGCGATCGCGGCCTGCGCGACCTGTTCGATGCGATGCACATGCGATGCGAAACATGCAACGACGAAACGTTGCGTTGGATGATCGCGAAACACATCGCGCATCGCGTGACCGACCGATAATTCACTGGGCGTGAAGCCCGGGCGTTCCGCATTGGTGGAATCCGAAAGCAACATCCGAACGCCACCGGGCCGCCGCGCGATCTCGCCCAGCAATGCGAGATCAGTATGGCGACCGTCGACGGGCGTGAGATCGATTTTGAAGTCGCCCGTATGAACAATGGTGCCCGCGGGCGTGTGGAACGCGGTCGCAAAGCCGTGAGGCACGGAGTGCGCGACCGGAATGAATTCACAATCGAAGGGCCCGATCATGCGCCGTTCGCCGTCGTGTACCGGAATGAATTCGGTGCGATCGAGCAGGCGGGCTTCTTCAATGCGCCGGCGCGCAAACGCCAGCGAAAGTGGCGAGCCGTAGATCGGCAGGCTGATGTCTTGCAACAAAAACGGCAAGCCGCCGGCGTGATCTTCGTGCGCGTGCGTAATAAAGACGGCCTCGATACGCTCCGCGTTCTCGCGCAGATACGTGAAGTCCGGAAGCACAAGATCTACTCCGGGCATGTCGGCATCGGGGAACATCAGGCCGCAGTCGACGACCAGAATTCGGTCGTCGTGTTCGAGGGCAAAGCAGTTGCGGCCAATCTCGCCCACACCGCCAAGCAGCGTGATTCGTGTCGTTCCCGTAGCGAGTGTCATAGGAACCCGACCCTACTCGCAGTGTCCCACGGGCATTCCAAATGCGGAACACCCGTGGGACACGTGGGAACTAGCAGCTCAGGAGCAACAAGGGTGCGTCCCGAAGGGCGGCGCAGCGGAGCAAGCCGAGTCGACCGACCAGTTCAACCGCCGCAGGCAATTCAACCAGCTTCCCGATCTTTGGCGACTTCATCGAGGGCTTCGTATTCTTCGCCGGTGTCGACCCAGTCTTCGAACTGAATGACGCCGATTTCAGTGAAGCGGTCGCGCAGCCAGCCGTCGCCGGCATCGAGCAAGCCGAGCTTTTTGCAGTTCGGGACGATCTTAGAGAACAACAGACCTTGGAATTGTTTGCGACCTTCGTCGAGCAACACGAGTTCCATTGCTTCTTTGACCGGAACGCCCATGCGATCCCAGACCTCTTGTTGCATGAATCGGTCGCGCATGCGAACGGCGGCTTCGAACGCAAACTCTTGGCGTTCACGAATCTCTTTTCCGTCGAGTTCTTTGTAGTACTCCTGCAACGAAAGCACGCCGAAAGCCACGTGGCGCGCTTCGTCGCTCATGACGTAGCGGAGCAGTTTTTTCAACAATGGTTCGGTGGTCATTTGTTGCATGAAACCGAAGGCTGCGAGCGCGAGGCCTTCGACCATGATCTGCATTCCGAGGTACGTCATGTCCCAGCGGCTGTCCATCAAGATATCGTCGAGCAACAGGCGAAGGTGTGCGTTAATCGGGTAGTGGCCGTTGAGTTTTTCGTTGAGGTAACGGCTGAAGACCTCGACGTGGCGGGCTTCATCCATCACCTGGGTTGAGGCGTAATACTTGGCGTCGATCCACGGGACCGTCTCGACAATGCGAGCAGTACACAGCAAGGCGCCCTGCTCGCCGTGCAAGAACTGGCTCATCGTCCAGTTGTTGCCTTCGATCGCGAGTTGGGTCCATTCCTTTTCGGTCCACTTCGCGAACGACGTGTGGCTCAGATCTACTTCGTTGAAGAACATGCGGCCGTTAGCCTCAGCGTTATTGAGCACAACCTTTTCGATGTCGACATCGATCGACCAGTCGAGATCGGTGGTGACATTCCATTGCGAGGTCTTAGCCTTTTCGTACAACTTCGAAAGTTGTGGGCGGCTGCGCTCGTAGTTCCAGGTGAAGTCAGCGTCAAAGGCGCTGGCAACTTCGTGGTTCGTCGCGTTGATGTCGGTGTTGCTGATCGAAAGAATCGCTTCCAGATCATCGACATTCTCGCGACCAATTAACGATGTGTAATCGATGTCAGCCATGGTGGTTACCTCGCTTGGTTTGGGATTTTGATGAGGCCCGGCACAACAAAGTCGTGCACGAGCGACCGGACGGTTTCGGGATCCGTGAGCGCGCGATCATGCGAATCGGGCAGGTGTGTCAGCAGCAGCCGCCCGACCAGTTCGCCGGCGCGATACGCCGCTTCGGTCGCGAGCCACGGCGTGAGCAACCTTGCTCCGACTTCCGCCGCGAGCGCGAGCACTGCGTCGGCACGATCAAAGGTGATGCAGCCCATCACGGCTTCCGGCTCGTGGCTCAGCACAAACTGCAACGCCGGAATCGCTTCCGCATGACGGGCCGCAGTCACAATGATTGCAGTCAGCGCCTGAGTGAGGGTCGCGTCAGCCGCGACCGAGTTTTGGAGTTCGTCGCGTAGTCGAGCCATTTCACGAGCCACAACCGCGTTGAAGATCGCTTGCTTATTTTCGTAATGACGGTAGAGACTCGCCCGGCTACATCCTGCGGCCTTCGCGATATCGTCGGCGGAGGTCTTGGCCACACCGTAGCGAGCGAGGCATTCGAGCGCCGCGTCGAGAATGCGCGTGGCGATGCCATCGGCTTCGTTGGTCATGATGTTGTTATCGACTCCCCCCGAAACCATGATGAGACAATTACGCATTGAGTGTCTCACTGTCAAGGTGTCACAAGTCACGCGCCCGCTCGCGATTGCAAGCACTACCCGGTCGGCTGCCCG
>JANYBW010000050.1 GCA_025360585.1 Actinomycetes bacterium
AGCCGCGAAGCGCGAAAAACGCCAGAGCGGTAGCACAAACATTGGTTCCCCGGTCTACAACGACCGTGGGCTGCTGTTAGGCACGATTGGCGAAGACGGCGAACTTGTGCCGTATGAGTCCGAAAACGGGTTCGGCGAATAGCCATTACTCCACATCTCAGCGCCGGTGAGCCACGCTGAAATTTGCGACCTACATTGCGGGGAGATCGAGCGTCAGCACTCGGTCCGCGTGCGCGAGGACTTCTGGTTGGTGGCTCACCACGAGCACGCCCGGCCCCGACGGCGTCCGCAACATGGCGAGTATCGCCGCGATAGTCGTTGCGTCGAGGTGCAGGGTTGGTTCGTCCAAAATCAACAAGTCGGGATTTCGCAACAGCGCGCGGGCGATTGCCAGCCGTTGCCGTTGACCACCGGAGAGGCGAATACCGTCATCGCCGATCATGGTTGCGAGACCGTGGGGTGACGCGTCGATTACGGCGCCCGCGTCACAACGGTCGAGGATCGCTTGCGTGTCCGCGTCGATTGACTGGCGCTGCAGATACTCCCCGATAGTTGTGTTCAGAAACACGGGGTGCTGGGTGACGACGGCGATTCTCGATCGCAATTCGCGAATATCGATGTCCTCGTAGCAAGTTGAGTTCACGAACAGTCCGCCGCCGGTTGGGCGATAGAGGCCCAACACGAGATGCACGAGGGTACTTTTGCCGGTGCCGTTTGGGCCAGCGAGCCCGACGCACTCACCGCGATCGATCCGCAATGAAACGTGTTGCGTAATGGGCGCTCGGTCGGGGTATTGAAACGACACGTCGCGCAATTCGATGTTTTGGATCGCGTCGATGACCGTGGTCCCACCGTACGGTTCGGTATCGACAGTGCTCAGGAATGTATCGATATTGCTGAGGGCGTGGCTGCCCGTGTGCACTATGCCCGAAGCTGCGGCGAGATACGCGATGGGACGACGTAACAATCCGAAAGCTGCGTAGAACGAGACGAGTTCTCCGATCTTGAGCGAACCGTCAATCACGAGACCGCCGCCGACGAACAAGATGATCGCGGCGACGAGTGAGACAATGCTGAGCTGCGCACTGTCGTGCGCGGCGTTGAGTACGAGGGAACGCCGCCCAGCGATTTTCAAGGCATGGATACGGCTATCCTGATCGCGTTGCGTCTCCTGCTGGAGACCGTCGACGCGAATCGACTCGTCGGAGCGCAAGACATGCAAAACGCCCGATGCAAATTGTTCATACGACCGTTGAAAGGCAGCAACCGCTCGCCCTCGAGGTCTGCGAAACGCGAGGTGCGTCGCCACGACTAATGGCAACAACAAGGCAGTTACGAGCGCGAGCCGTCCGTTAACAATGATGAGCGCCGCGGCCATCGCAATGAGGGTCAGAAGCGCGGGAACAACGTTGCTCAGTATCACGCTCGCCATTTCATCGACTCGTGCTGCATCGGTCACGAACATGTCGTGAAGGACCGCTTCATCGGCATCGGTGTGGAACTGTCGCGATGCTCCGACCAGAAGTTCGGTGCATCGGCTCCGAAGCGCCGCAGTACCTTCGCGGGTTACGGTGACGAGCGCAGACGACGCGCCGACCGATGCCAACATTGAGAGTGCCGCGCACGTTAAGACCCCAGCGACACACCAACCAAGAATCGCGTGGTCGTGTCGTGGCAACGCGGTATCGATGGCCCGAGCCACGAGCCACGGAATCGGAATGACGAGCATTGCTTCGCTCGATGCAGCCAGAAGGCCAACGACCAATAGCCAACGCCGCGAGCGAACGAGGTTGCGGTGACTCCAGAGCTGTCGCAAACCTTGTATCACGATGCTGCTTCCAAGATGGCTTGGATCGTAGAGGCCAAAGCTGTGATGTGTGGTTCGGCAAAGATTCCCGACTCGCCAGAATGCATGCCGGGGATCGCAGTGATCGTTGCGTGGCTCGCGAACTGCAGCACTGGATCGGGCGATGCGATCACGATGCGACGATCGCCGGTGCCAGTTGCCCGCAAGACGTGTACGGGAACCGAGACGGGTTGCGGTTCCCAGCGTCTAAATGCGCGCACTACGTAATGCCACACCACATCGATCGACTCTTGTGTACCGCGCTGATTACCCGCGGTCTGACGTTGCGCGGTTCGAGCCACGCGAACGATCTCTCGTTGACGGTGGAGGCCCTCTCGTGCGAGAACCGCGAAGGACACTTGACGGTCACCTCGGAGCCATCGCATGAATCCTCGGAATCGAATTTTTCGATTCGGATCAATCATGATTACCGAGCCAACCGCGTGACCCTTTCGGGCCAGCACTCTTGCAACTTCGACCGCCGCGAATCCGCCCAACGAATATCCGGCGATGAAATACGGGCCGTTCGCTTGTTCTCCGACGATGTGTTCGGCGAGAAACGTCGCGATCTCCGAAACGCGGCGGAGCGGAGTTTCGGATCCGTTCATGCCCGGAAGTGCGAATGTCGTTGTAGAAATTCGCGGCCAGCAGTTTGCAAGGCGTTGCAGGGCGATAATTTCACCGCCGCCTGGGGGAATGACGAACAGCCGGTGAGGTCCATTGTTTTGGCCGAGACGTACCACGTGCGCACAAGAATCCGGTGCGGTTGCGTGCTCGGCGAACAACGCCTGGCAGAACGATTCCACGGTTGGCGCGTGAATGAGCATTGTCAACGCGATCGGCCGCTCAAGAGAGCGTTCGATCTCACTCAAGAGTCGAATTGCTTGCAGGGATGTTCCGCCGTAACGGAAAAAATTATCGGTGACCCCCAAATCTGGCGTGTTGAGGGCGGTTCGCCATAGCTCAAGGATGTTTCGGTGCTGCGGATCGATGGCCACTTCGGTGCTCGCGGCACTCGTCGGTGCGCGCTGTTCGTCGAGGCGACGACGATCAACTTTTCCGCTCGGGCTGCGCGCGAAACTCGAGTGCACGACGAACCGGCTGGGAATGGACTGTTGCGGCAATCGTTCACCAACGTGACGTATGACGGCATCCTGATCGAATGGGATGTCCGGAGCGTTCGTGATGACATGGGCGATGAGTTGGTCGCGGTGCGCAACCACGATTGCTTCGCGAACGGCCGCATGCGACGCGATGACGCGTTCTACTGCTTCGGGTTCAATTCGGAATCCGCGCACTTTCAGCTGATTGTCGATTCGGCCCTGAAACCACAAACAACCGAGTTGATCTCGCCCCACGAGGTCGCCGGTGCGGTACCAACGTCGGTGCGCTAACTCCCCGTGGCCCACAACGAATCGTTGGAGCGTACGGTCAGGATCACCGAGATAACCGAGTGCCAGCTGCGGCCCTGCAACCCAAAGTTCACCGGTTCCGGACCCGGTAATGAGAGTGCCATTGTGGTCGACGAGGGCGATTTCCGCGTTGCTGATCGGCGTGCCGATCGGAACGTCTTCATCGAGCGTGCACGTTCTGAGGTTTGCGGTGGTGACCTCGACCGTGGCTTCAGTGGGGCCGTACGCGTTGATCAAATTGATGGTGGGCCATTGTTCGCGCCATTGGCGAACGCGGTCGATGCGCGCGGCTTGGCCGCCAATGATGGTTATTCGCAACGACGGAGGTTCAGGTGTACCCGCGATCGCAATGTGGCGCACCAATTCATGCCAATACGAAGCGGTGAAATCAACCATAGAAATGGACTGCGTGGTGATGAAATCGAGGGTTCGTTGGATCGATTCAGTCAGGCCGTTGGGCGGGTACACAATCGTGGCGCCCGCGCACGGAGCGACGATGTACTCCAGCAGCGCCGCGTCGAATGCCAATGAGTGCGTGGGCAACAAGCGGTCAGCGTCGGTGATCGCGTAGCGTTCGCGGGCGGAGATCGCGTATGCAGTGATGGCGCCGCGACTCAGAATTACTCCCGACGGTTCACCCGTCGATCCCGATGTGAACAAGATCAAGCCGGGCGAATTCACGGTGTTTGATGGTTTCGCAACGTCTTGGCTCCGCTCCGCGTACTCGGCAGTCGCGGGGCGGTCGGTCAGCAACGACTGGAGGTCCTCGACGATGACCGTCGGTGCGATCATCGCGACGATGCGGTCGCGGTATTTCGGCGGTGAGTTTGGATCGATCGGAACACTGATCGCTCCGATGCTCCACGCCGCATGTATCGCGATGGCCCCGTCGATGCCATTGGCCGTGATCGCGACCGTATCGCCCGGTTGCACGGCGAGGCGTTGCAACGCGCGAGCGGTGGCCGCCACGCGTTGCGCGAATGCTTGACGCGAAATTGTTTCTTGCGTATCGGTAACTGCGAGGACGGCGTGAGGATCCTTTTGTCGATGCTCACGAAGTTGTGTGGCAACCCAATCTGGTTCTGCATTTGCGGTCGGTAGGGGCCCATTTGCGTGCACAATGCGTTCCAGCGCACTCACGAGTTCGGCGCTGACTTCGTTGGCTCGGAGCCACGAACCGCCGATCGCTCGGCTCCCGAGCCGGATGTCGATTCCTTTGTGCGTTTCGTCGACTCGGAGATTGAAACCGTCGCCGAGTGGCGCTCGCGGTCTCACGATAATCCGTAACTCGTCGTCGTGCGACGGCTTATTGGGTGTGTGGATCCGCCGCCATTGCGCTGAGATGGTGGGATCGATCGAAATCGGACGCTGAGTATGTGCACTCAAATACGACACTGCCTCCGCGAACGTGCCGATGCGGTCATCGTGAAGTTCGAGCAGTTGGCGGTGAATTCGTTGTGCAGCATTTCCTCGTGATTCGTCGACAATATGGGCGATCCTGATCGCAGCCGTTTCGATCAAACAACCGATGAGGGACTCAGTCGCTGCTGATGAGCGAATGTCGATGGGCACGGTGATATCAACGTTCGATGCCTGTGCTCGCTCGCTCACGAGCGCAGCGAGCGCCGTGAGCACGACACTGAATTGTGTCACCCGTCGGGCGAGCGCAAATGCCTTCAGTGCCGCAGCGGTTTCGGCTTCCAGCGTTACGTGCGCGTCCTCGCACTGGTCATGCGATAGCCAATCGACTGGGAGTTGTAGCGGCGGTTTCGCCGAGCGAAATGCTGTACCCCATCGGTGCGCCGCTGCGGTGCTGGCCGCGGTCAGCGCCTCAGCCGATCGAGGCGCGGCCCAGTCTCGATAGTTGGTCGCCAGTGGTTCCAGCACCCCGTTGTGGTAGGCGATCTGGAGTTCGGCGAGTAGACGGATTTCCGATGTGCCGTCGAATCCGAGATGCGAAAGTGCAAATATGAGTAGTGCGGTTTGGGGGCGATTGCTGGTGACGAGCGTCGCGTGAATCGAAGGGGCGAGCTCGATGGAAAACGTACGTCGGTCGGCCGCCGCGATGGTTGCTTCACATGTGGCAGCGAACTGCTCGCAGGCGCAGTCAATGATCTCGAGTTCGCACTCGTGGTGTGGAAGTACCACTTGAATTGGTTCTCCATTGTGCCGCGGGTAGATCGTGCGTAACGGTTCGTGGCGTGCTACGACACGGTTGATCGCTGCACGCAATCGTTCGATGTTGATCGAACCCTCGATCTCAAACACTGTCGTGCGGTGATGCGACGGGTCTTCGGGGTCGAGGGCGTGGGCATACCAGAGCCCAAACTGCATCGGTGCCAAAGGCGCGAGCTCGTCAACGTGACGCGGCGGCTCTGCGAGTTGAGTTCGCCGCCGCGCAAGCGCCGCGGCGAGCAGATCGCGGTTCGTCTCCGTCATCCCTACTCGCTGGCCAGGAGATCAACTGCGATGAGCGCGCTCTGAGCAGCAATGGTTGCAGCATCGAAGAACGTGATCATTGAGATTGCGATTCCGAGCTCGCTCGTGACTCGCCCGAGTAACTTCGCGGCAAGTAAGGAATCTCCGCCAACATCGAGAAAATGGCTATGAATACTGATGGTTTCGATGCCCAATAGCTCTGACCACCAACCATGAACGAGTTCTTCGACCGCGTTGCCCGGGGCCGTTGGATCAAGCTCGCATGCGGACATTTCGAGGTCATGAAGGCCGAGTCGTTCAGCGAGACCGATGCGTTGCAGCTTGCCCGTCGGGCCGGTCGGAATCTGGGTTGCGATCACGACGCGGCGCGGAACCTTAAATGCCGCGAGTCTCTCGGCCACAAATTCCCGTAGGTCTCCTTCGGTGGGAACACCAGTCGCCGGGTTCGTTGCAGTTGCCAGGACAACGATTGCGGCGATTTGTTCGCCGAGTCTTGAATCCGGAACGGCGAAACACAGCGCTTGCGCGACGCCGGGATGTTGGAGGAGAACCTCGTCGACCTCGCGCGGAGCGATCTTTTCTCCGCCGCGGTTGATGATCTCTTTGAGTCTTGCCGTGAGCCGGACGTAGCCGCCAGCATCAATGGTTCCTTGATCGCCGGTGCGAAACCAGCCGTCGGTGAATGCCCACTCGTTGATGGCTGGATCGTCGGAGGCGTATCCAGTCATCACGTTGTCGCCTCGGATCACGATTTCGCCGATTGTGTCCGCGGGGAGCAGCGCGCCACCAGCGTCCATGATCGCTACCTGCGGCCCCGCGGCGAGACCGACCGATCCTTCGACTTGCGCGCCAGCGACGAGCGGATTACTACACATCTGGTGCGCGGCTTCGGTCATACCGTAAGCCTCGACAACCTTCGTGTGGAGCAACGATTGCAATTCGCGCATCACCGTTGGCGGCAACGCTGCTGATGACGATCGTACGAATCGAAGCGCGGGTTGGGGAACGTGTTCGGGATGTAGACGCGCCTGCGCGACAATCGATTGGAGCATCGTTGGTACTGCAGTCGTGTAGGTGACCCGCTGTTGTTCGAACCATCGCAAAACCTCGGGTGCGCCAAACCCAGGGCTACAGACGACAGAACTACCAGCGGTCAGGGGAGCCGCGAGCGCTGCCATAATTCCATGGATATGAAACAGCGGCATGATGTTTCCGCACCGGTCCGCGTTGCTGAGCTCCAGCGTGGTCGCGATGTTGCGCGCTGAAGCCGCGAGGTTTTCGTGGGTCAGCGGTACAATCTTCGGACGTGCTGTGGTTCCGCTGGTGTGCAGGACGAGCCCGATGTTGGACGCGAATTTTGGTGGCGTCGGCGCGAATGGTAACCGCGAACCGGTGATCTGGAACGTGTCTCTCGCGAGTTTTGGTTCGGGCTCACTCGACTTGTTTGCGTCCCCGCGATCGGGTGCAGGCTGAGACTCGGGCTCGGCCGGGGACTCAGGTGCACAGACGAGCTCCAACAACGTCACGCCGCGTTGTTGCGCGATCGCTCGTACTGGGTGATCCGTCCCCGCAAGCACGATCGCCGCTCGGGCTCCGAGATCATCGAGATAGAAATCGAATTCTTGGGGTGCGAGATTCGGATTCAACGGTGCGCACACGCCCGCGGCGCTGCTACCCAGGAACGCCAACGCCATGGCGATGCCGTTCGGAAGTACGACGGCTACAGCATCGCCATGGCGGATGCCGCGTCCGGTGAGCGCCGTTGCGATGCTGCGCCAAGCCGTGTTTACCGCTGCCCTGGTGAGCCAGTCACCTTGAATCGTCCCGAGGCTGGGACGATCAGGATCGAGCGCCGCCACGACCGAAATTTGTTCATGCAGGCCGCGTTGTTCGCCGGACGTGTTCATCTCCACACCATCTCATCGGACGAGCGTGCCCGCAACCAAGCAGCAGCCTACGATCCATCGTTATGGTTTCGCACGTTCACGATATTGGTCCCGGTTCTCGGCCGCTGCGGTTCGCAATTATTGGTGCCGGGATGGCCGGAGTGCTCAGTGCGATCAAACTCGCTGAGGCGGGTCTGAACGATTTCACGGTCTACGAAAAGGCCGATCGGGTGGGCGGAACTTGGCGGGAAAATC